>CBDUBQ010000013.1:0-127870 GCA_965365435.1 uncultured Flavisolibacter sp. | reverse complement strand
CCGCATAACACAAAAAAGGCTGTATCAAATTGCCTTTTGATACAGCCTCTTTTATCAGATAGCCACAACCATTAGCGATTTAAGAAAAAGGATACAAACGGACGCCTTGCATCCGAGGTGGATGTGATACTCCGGTACCCCATGGCAAAAATCGTATAAGACCGGGTTGACAGCGTGGTATTCGCACTGCTGTAGGTTGCTATTGCCGTACTGCTTGGATCCGCACCAGCCAGCCTTACCGTCCAGGGCTCGGCGGTAGCCAGCGACTGCAAAGTGAATGCCGGCGAGGTGGCCAGGTAAGCAATGTTGGAGACCACGCGGGTGGAGCCAAAATAAAGATCTATCGCCGGCGCATCCGGCATTAAATTAATGAACCGGTACTTGCTGAAGCCTGCCGCTGCATTGGTGGCATCGTCTTCCACCAGCACGGTTTTCAGGTTGGCCGCCGTGTCGGCCGTATGAAGAGTGTAAAACTTGCCGGCCTGCAAGGTCACGGCGGCGTTGGCAATGGCCACCGAGTCGGCATTGCTGCCGGCTTTTGGTATGGATACGCCTACCGTGGCGGGTCCGGGTGTCACCACCAGGTAGTCGGGGCGGTTATCACCGTTGGTGTTGTAGCCGCCGCCGGGGAAAGGCGTCCGCGCCGTCAGTAAATTGCTTACCCGTTCGCTGTTTACTTTTATTTGCACGTTGGGATTGGCGCGGTAAACCGAAGCGTAGTTCACCTTCAGCCCGGCCTTAGAGCCATCGGGAATGGCATAAACGGCAATCGGCTCCGCCACCTGCTTTTTGCAACCGAATGCAAGGGTAACTGCAGCCAGTATAGAAAATATCGCTTTGCTTTTTTTCATTTCCGAAATTTTAATTGGTGACGAACCAGGGCTCCATGGTGTGATAATCGAGCGTTGTGGCGCCAATGCGCTGCAGTTCGAGGATGTTCCACACGTATTCCGAATTAAACCGCGGCTGGTAACGGTACACCAGCTTGTTATTGTTGTCGGGGAAAAGGTCAGATCCTGACGGCGGTGTAAAGTCGGCATACACCTGGCCCGTACCTGAAGGGTCGGGACCAACATAGCGGAAACGGCGCATGTCCACCCAGGTCTCCAGAATGCCATGTCCCCAAAGTGAAATGTATTTTTGAAGCATAATCTTCGAAAGAGTTAAGGCTTCGGCAGTAACCGGCGTCACCGATTCGATGTATTGTGTTTTCGATGCAGCCGTGATGGCTTCGGCCGGCGGTACATTGACGCTATAGGTGGTCGTCAGCATATCAAAATGCAGGTTAATGCCTTGCAGATAAGCCTGCAGCGCCGCCGGTTTTTCGCCCTTTCGAAAATGGGCTTCGGCTTTTAAGAATTGCATTTCCGAGGCCGTCATCACCGGGAAGGGTGCATCGTTCCGAAAAATAAAACGTGGGTTGATCCCTTGCCCCGTGGTGCCGGCTGTGTTGTTTACAGCGGTTTCCTGGCTGATGCCCCAAAAGTTCTCCGGACGGTCTTTGCCAGTGATGGCAGCCTGGCCTTTGTTAGGCTCCACACCCACGAATGTGCCATTGGCGTTTTTGCGCAAAAGATAAATTGCTCTTGGATCCCGAATGCCGGCAAATGCTGAGTTTCCGCCAGTCAGCAACTTTACACTGTAGGCGCCCTGCCGAATGGCGGTAGGAGAGGTGACGCCCGTACCCGAAAGATTGCCCCGCAGCGGGCCAAAAAAATTGTTGGTGGCGCTAACGGCAGTGGCAGCAAAACGAACCAAGGCATTGTCGGCATCGGCGGTCATGGCCAAATTGGCGTAGTAAATGACCGAATCGGGCTTGTACTGCGCCGTTTTATTGGAGTACCGGTTGTGCACACGGGCCAGCACACCATAAGCAAATTTTTTCCACTTGTTTACATCGCCGTTATACAAAAACGCATCGCCTTTGGCCAGATTGGCCTGGCTGGCATTATCGCCGGTGTTGTTCAGGTAACCGATGGCTTCATAGGCCAGGTATTTCACGTGCGCATAAACTTCCTCCTGCGTGTCGTATTTAAACGTCACAAGGCTGGTGTTATAGGCTTCCTTCAGTATCACGTCCGAATGAATGTCGGTGAGCAGCAGCCAGCTCCAGGCTTCAATGGCCCTGCCCACGCCCGCATAATCCCATTTCTTTTCTTCAATGGCCCAGCGGATCATCTTCTGGTTGTTCTGGCCAAGGTCGTAATAATGTGCCCGCCACCACGACTGCGCCACATCGGCGGCGCTGTTGGTGTAGCCCATGCGGTCGAAGTTGCTCAGCGTATTGACAAACTGCCAGTTTTGGATATATTGCCCAAAGTACCGGATGTCGGCCATTACGCCATGTCCGGCATAGTTGGCTGCCATGGTCTGGATAATCTGCGGCAGCAGCGTTTCCGGTGCTACCCGCACATCGGCGTTCGGGTTCTGGTAGGCCTCGTCAATTTTTTTGGAGCAGGAAAAACCGGCAATGATGAGGAGCCCCAGCAGGCCTGCTTTTATCTGTTTATTTTTCATCTGCATTTTTTTTAAAAGTTCGCTCTGATGCCTACGTTTACACTCACGGGTGTGGCTACGTTGCCATAGTCAAATCCAAAGGCACCTACACCGCGGCTACCCGCCGATACCCCGCTCACGGCAGGATCGGCGCCGGTATAGTTGGTAATCAGCACCAGGTCGTTAGCGGTAACAAAAGCGCTCAGCGATCGGAAATACCGCAGCTTTTTGATAACGCTGCCGGTGAAGGTGTAGTTGAGGCTAAGATCGCGGAGCCGGGCCCAATGAACGTCACGCTCAATAAACTCTTCTTCGGGCATGGTGGTATAATACAATTGATTATAGTAGGGCACAATGGTGATGTTGTTTTTGGTGGGGGTAGCTGTGTTTTGCAGCCCATCGTTCAAAACACCTTCTATCACCCGGGGCGTCAGGCGGTCGGCGGTACGCCAGCTGCGGCCATTGCGGGTGAGAAAATAATCGTTGCCATTGACGATATCGCCGCCCACTTTAAAATCCCAAAGGACCGAAAGGCGCAGGTTACGATAGGAAAAATTGTTCAGAAAACCGAGCGTAAAATCGGGGTTGCGGTCGCCGCGAATGCGGAAGTTCTGGTCAATCACCGGCAAGCCGGTGGTGGGATTGATCAGGATCTGGCCGGCATTGTTGCGGGAATAACCATAGCCGGTAATACTGGTGGTTGGTCCGCCTACCACCAATCCGCCACGCACATTGGCGTTGGCAATCAGCCAGGTGTCGGAGATATAAAATTCCGGAACGTTCGCCGGCAGCGATGTGACTTCGTTGCGCATCCGGTTGAAGTTCATGCGGGAGTTCCACCGGAACTCGCGGCCCTGCACCGGAACGGCATCCAGCGCAACCTCGATACCGGTGTTGCGGTTCGAACCCACATTCAGCGTATTCAATATAAAACCGGTTCCGTAGCTGGCGCGGAAGTTCTCTACAATCAGGTCCTTGTTCTCCGTATTGTAATAGGTTGCATCCACCGTCAGGCGGCTACCGAAAAGGCGCACTTCGGTACCAAATTCATAGGTCTTTTGTTTCTCCGGGCGCAGAAACTCGTTTGCATTGGTAAAACCATAACGCCAGCCGCCACCGCTGCCGATGTTCTGCTCAAAAATAGACTGGTTGGCATACGGGGCTCCCGACCGGGCCGTACTGGCGAGTGAGCCGCGCAGTTTCCAGTAACCGATGGTGCGGCTGTCTTTTACAAACGGCAGCAGTTCCGATAGCATAATACTCACGCTTCCCGCCGGGTAGTTATAGCTGCGGAATTGCTTCGGGAAAATGGACGACTCTTCAAAACGGTGCGAATAGGTCAGGAAGATCGCATTGCGCCAGCTCAACTGCGCTTCGCCAAAATACGCTGCCTGCCGGTTGATGCTGTAGTTAGGTAACCCATTGCGCACCATGTTCAGGTTGCGGAACCTCGTGGCCGGGTCGCTCACCGTGGAATCACGGCTGGTAAAGCTTTTTAAATTGGTGCCGTAAACAGTGGTCATTTGTGTTTCATAGTCCTGCCACATATTGCCCACCATCAACCGGCCACCAAAATCGCCTAGGGTGTGGCGCGCCGTTGCCGTGATGGTGTGATTGTAACCATAATAACGGCGATAAAAATTGGTTTGTGCACCCTGCAGTGGCCGGGTGAGAATAGACGACATGGAGTCGTACCGGGTGTAGCCGTCGGTCTTGTAGGTGTCGTAGCCAAATCGGCCGTTAACCGATAGCCAGCTAAAAGGTGTGAGGTTGATGCCCAGCGTACCAATGAGGCGGTCGGTCCAGTCCTGGCTGCGGTTGCGGTAAATGCT
Organism: uncultured Flavisolibacter sp.; assembly: GCA_965365435.1. GTDB lineage: Bacteria > Bacteroidota > Bacteroidia > Chitinophagales > Chitinophagaceae > Flavisolibacter. Next base: position 123,542 of record CBDUBQ010000013.1, on the reverse strand, counting down.
GTAATAAGGGTTATCCACTTCCGCATTGGGGTTGGCATTGTACAGGGGCTTTTTCAAGCCGGCATCGTCCTTCCAGTCTTTAATGTCGTTTTCGGCCGGCCAGCTAAAAAAGCTTAACATATAACCACCGGCGCCGCGAAGAGGGCGGGCATTTTCGCTCCGGATGTAAGAAATTGAGGGAATGATTTCCAGGAAATTTCCAATGCGGGTATTGTTCGAAAGACGGAGGTTGTAGCGCTGGTAGGTGTTGGTTGGCACCGACCCGCTTTGGTCGAGAAACGACCCGGAAAAACGGAAGGCCGATTTTTTCGACCCGAAGTCGGCACTCAGGTTATGTGTTTGCGTGAACGCGGTTTGCAAAAAATCCTCAAAGCCATTGTAATACAGGTAGGGGAAATCAAACGGCTGGTATTCGGGACCAAAGAACGAAAAAATTTCCTGCGCTACACCGTTGGCGCCGCCACGAAACCGTGTTTGAAACTTCGTAAAACGAGTGACGGCGCTGGCGCGGAAGCTGTTGTCGTACGATACCGACACCCGGCCGCCGCTGGCCCGCTTGGTGGTAATGATAATGGCGCCGGAACTGGCCTGGCTACCGTAAAGCGCCGTTGCTTCCGGACCCTTCAACACCGTGATGGATTCAATATCATTGGGGTTGATGTCGGCGATCCGGTTGGTGTAATCATTATTACGGTTTTCGGTTCCCGGCGCGGTATTGGGCCGCGAACCGAAACCCACATTGGGATTGTTTTCGCTGACCGAAGAATTATCGGCAATGATCCCGTCAATGACAAACAGCGGCGAGTTGTCGAGTGCCATGGAGTTGAAACCCCGCAGAACAATCTGCGACGAAGCGCCGGCTAAACCGCTGGTAGGCGTAACCGTGAGGCCGGCAATTCGGCCCTGCAGGCTATTGACGAAATTTTCGCGTTGGGTCTCGGCCAGTTCAGCGCCTTTCACTCCCTGTGTGGCGTAGCCCAACTCCCGTGGATTGCGGCGGATGTCCATAGCCGTCACCACCACTTCCTGCATGGCCTGCTGGCTTGCCTGTAACTGTACAAATATGTCCGTTCTGTCGCCCACCCGCAGCTCTGTGTTGCGGTGGCCCACATAGGAAATTTCCAGCACTTCGCCGCGGCTGGCCTGAACGGTAAAAATTCCCGAGGCATTGGTAACGGCTGCGCGGCTGGTTCCTTTTACCCGCACCGACACGCCGGCCAGCGGCGTATTATCGGCTGCGGAAGTCACCGTACCGGTAATGGTTTGTGCCTGCTGGGCGATAGAGGGAACTGCCAACAGGAAAAAGCACAGCAGCGAGAGAGCTGATTGTAAAAATCTTCTCATTCGATTTTGTTTTAGAGTTTTAAACGCAAAAGGCGGTCTTGCAAAAAGGATAATTGGACGTTACAACAGGCGCCGGATATTAAAGCACTTCTACCCCGGCGTCTTTATACGGTTTCAGGAGCGGATCGTCGGGCGGCAGTTCGGTGATCAGCATATCAATGCCACTAAGCGGGCAAACCTGCACCGGCTGCCGGGTATTGATTTTTTCGGAAATAGTAAGGCAAACCAGCTTTTGCGCCGCCGCAATCATGGCCTTTTTTAACTGCACCACATCCCAATCGTTATCCGATACGCCATTTTCGGCATTAATAGAATTGATACCCAAAAAACACAGGTCCACCTTAAATTCTTTAATCCGGCTGATTGCTTCCGGCCCTACCGTCACCTTCGCCTCTTTCGACACTTTGTCGCCGATGGCAATGACATGGATACGGGGATGATTCATGTACTCGAGCAACACCGGGATACTGCCGGAAATAAAGGTCGCATCGAGGTCGTCGGGCAGACTGCGGGCCAGTTCCATGATGGTGGTGCCGCCGCCGGTCATCACATACATGCCGTTGCGCACCAATGAAACTGCTTTCCGGGCTATGATTTGTTTTTTAGAATAGGAATAAATTTCGCTGGAAGACGCGATACCATGATGAAAGGAAGGAGACAGGGCGCCACCGTGTACTTTAATCACTTTACCGGCATCGGCCAATTCCTGCAGGTCGCGCCGGATGGTATCGTCCGACACCTGCATGTGTTGGCTTAAATCTGCCGACAGCACTTTATTGTGCACGTTGACCTGGTGCAGGATGTAGGCCTGTCGTTCGCGTTTCAACATAGCAATCAATTACAGCGAATGTAGGATAAATTGCTGCACAAAAACGCATTTTTTTTACAAAACTTTACAAATGCCGCAAAATACCGCAAGGTTTCTGCGTGCAATTTGGTTAAAATACATACCTAACACTAACCCCAACCGCCGCCGGCTCAAACGAAAAAACCTTTGTAAAATTTAGTTCCGGCTTCCAGTCCACACTGAGGTTTAGCGGCAGCGAAGGCAAAACATAATCGAGGCCCACAGCACCCTGTGCGCCAAACCGGCGGCTGCTGCTGAATGCACCATAGGCACCGGCGCCCCAAAACCACGACAAGCCGGAAGGGCCGAAGAACGTATGTTTTTCGAACAACAAGCCAATGGCGCCCGGGTCGGTAAAGGAAAGGAGTCCTTCCAGGGCGAAAGTGGAAGTAAAAAAACGTTTGTACGTGAGCGAATGATTGACAACGGCATCGCTGCTGCTGATGCGGATGCCCAGCCTGTTATTACCAATAACTTCAGGTGTGGTGTTTTGTGCAAATCCTTTGGTGGCCCAAAATTGAAGCGATAGCAGGAGGGTGCAAACAACGATCTTCTTCATAAACACGTTTTTTGGCAAAACGTCTGGTACAGTTTGTTATTGCTTAGAAAAATGGGGAGGGTAGGCGAAGCCCTTTAAAACGGCAACAAGCCACTGCCGCTGCGGCAATAAGGCTAAGATTATTCGAACAGCTCGTATTTTGTTTTTGGCCGCCTTGCCTCCCGCCATTGAAAATTGCCAAGCCGCAACTGCGACGGCGGTTTTTGTTTGATGGGATACACGGTACCCTTCACAGAACTTCGAAGCACCACTTTGTGCAAATCGCCCTTCGTAAAAAACAAATCAATCACATCGCTCTGCGTTTGATTGGCGCTGGTAAAAGCGCTGTCCCTGTCCTGGATAAAATACACCGATTCTGCGGCACCCTTCGCCCTTATCGAATCCAACATGCCGTCAAGAAAATAACCGTCCATGCGGGTGCTTTTGATTTGGTTATAAACACCCGGCTGAACCTGCGACACCATAAAGCTGCGTTCCCACGCCTTTACATACTGTGGCTTTTTGTTGCGGGTGTACATGTAGATCGTATCGCCCGTGATCTGGCTATTCCGGCTCCAAACCACCGGGTCGTGAAAGAGCTGGAACACAGAGTCTTTAAATGAGTAAAACAGGCTATCGCTCACCGACTGCACCGAGTCGGAAAAAACCCGCACATTGCGGTAGGCTTCAAAGTAACGGTTGGTGCTGTCGTTAGCCTTTGGCTTTTTTGCATTTTTCGAGGTGTCCACAAACAGGTCGGAAAGGCGGGCGGAAAAAAGCGTGTCGGCCGCCACATAAATCGAATCGTTTTCCTGCTTGATGATCATCAGCGGTTTATTGGTGGCCAAAAAAGCCTCGGATTTTTTATTGGCGAAGATCCGGTCCGCCAGGATGTTGATACCCTTGGCGGTATCTATCAGCACGCCCCGGCCCTGGATGCGAACAATATCACCGTCATCGGCAATGTAATCGCCCACCACGGTCAATGACTTGTCAACGATGGTGGTGCGCTGTGTAAACTCTGCTTTGCTGGCCTGCAGGTCGTAATAACCTTCGCTTGTCCGTATCACACGTCCACTGCTGTCCTTTATCACCGTGGCGGCAATAAAACGGGCCAGTCGCGATTCGGTGTTGTAGAGAATGGAGTCGGATGTAACCGTGTAGCCCGGATCTTTCATCACCACATTTCTCTTAAAATAAATATCATGGATATCGGCATAATAAACGCCAGCCTGGCTGGTGACGGTCGTGCGCCGGTTCACCACTTTGCCGCCGTTGTTGTAAGTGCCAATGCGGCGGGCAGCATCGTATTCCAGCGATGGAGTGGTGAGCGTTCCCTGCCCGTCGGTGAGCCGCACGTTTCCGTTCAGGTAGGCATACTTCCTGTCGTAGTGGTAACGCATGGTGTTGGCCCAAATCTTCGCCGTGTCGCTGTCGTTGATATACACATTGCCAAAGGCCGAGAATGTATTTGCCGTGGAGTTCAACACGCAGCTATCGGTGGTGAAGAGGGTAGTGCCCTGCTTCAGGCGCACATTTCCCACCAATATTTGCAGTTCGGTGCCATCGCCCAGCCGGCGAAACTGCAGGTTGCGGGCATTGAGAATTTCCACCGAAGACAAGCTATCGCCGCCCGTGACCTGTGCAACGGAAAATGCGGCCTGCAGAAGAAACAAAAAGAATAGGAGCGCCTGCTTACGGTTCATGAATCATCACCGCGGAATGGTATCCTTGGGTGCCGGCGAAGTTATTGGTTCAGCTCCTTTTTTGCCGCCAAACACCGAAATATTAACGTAGCGTTTCGGGTGTACTCTGATGTCGTCGAAAAGGATTTCGGCACTTAGCGCCACTTTATCGAGGCGGTTGGACACGCCGTTTAATTTATCGTACAACTGGCGGTCGTTCATGAGCAAACCAAGCGTGCCGTCATTTGTATTAAACCGCGATACGGTGGTGCGCAACTCACCGATGGTGGATTGCAGCGCCGACACTACGCCCTCGATGTTGGCGTTTGCCAGCCGGGAGGTTGTCACCTCCACATTGCGAAGGGAGGAGTTAATGACATCATTGTTTCGGGCAAGGTTGCCCGTTATAGCGTTGATGTTTTGTAGAGCCTGCGCCATGGCTCCTTGCTGCACATCGAGCAATTGGGCCAACTCCGAAGATGTCAGCGTAAGATTCGAGATCAGGTCGCGGAGGTTGTTTTTTGTATTCGGATCAAAAATGCTGTTTAACCCGCCAATGGTCACCTTCAGCGAATCGAAGGTTTCGTTTAACCGGGCGAGTGTTGGCGCCACCTGTGCTTTCAGGTCGCTGAGCAGGCTCATGTCAAGACGGGTGGTGATGGTGTCGCCGCTTTGCAGGTAGCTGTTGATGGTGCCTTTTTGAATACTGATGTAAGCAGACCCCAATACGGAGCCATCAATCAGGGCAATGGAGTTACGCGGGATCAGGATGTCTTTATCCACCTGCAACTCTACGATAATGCTGTTCACTTCGCGGTCGGCAGGCTTGAACTCGCGGACCGTGCCAACCGACAATCCATTAATCCGTACCTGGTTTGACTTTTCCAGCGAACCGATGTCCGGGAAACGGGCATAAAGAACAAAGGGCTTATTAAAAACGCTTTGGCCTTTTAAAAAATTAAAGCCAAGAACAAGGATAATAATGGCGACTATCGCTAAAATGCCAACTTTCACTTCGTTAGAAAACTTCATGCATCAAATGTTTTCGTCTATAGTAGATCACCTGTCGGAGCCTAAAGTAAAGAATTATTAGCTGATTTCAGTTTGACTGTAAACAGGCACAACGGAAGGGCTAAAAAATCATACCACTTGGGGTGCGCAAAAAAAAACCGGGAGGATAGTCCCGGTTTCGATCTGTTCAATAATTGTGGCGGAAAAGAAAACGCCCGCCAGTTGCAGCTATCTGGAATGGCCAGCATGATGGTGCTGCTCAAAAGCCGCCAACATTTTTTCATCCAATACCGGCACTGCTTTTTCAGCCGGATAAAATGCGGCTTTCAGCGGGCTCTGTTTTTTCGACAACCAGTCCGTATAGTTTTGTACCGCTTTTGTAATACAGTTCGAAATCTCCTGCTGACCCTGCTGGCTGTTCAAGTAGTCCTCCTCCTGGCGGTTGGTGATAAAACCCGTTTCTACCAATATGCTTGGCATGGCCGTGGCCTGCAATACCCAAATGCCAACCTGCCGCTGCCGCGAGCCGCCACTGATGCGGCCAACTTTGGCAAACTGTTCCTCCACCATCTGCGAGAGCATAGCGCTGCGCTGGCCAAATTGTTTTGTTTTCACCAGCGAAAGCGCAATGAACTCCGGCGAATTGGGGTCTATTTCCCCGTATTTCTCCTTGTAATTATCTTCTGCCAGCATGGGTGCATTTTCGCGGATGGCCGTTTCCTTATCCTCGGCTTTGTGTGCCCCCCAGATGTAGGTTTGCGTACCTTTTGCGTTGGCGTTAGGCACCTCGTAGTACCTGTACTGCGGCACCTTGCGGGTATGTTTTTTCCTTTTTTTGCCCTTGCCGGTATAATACACTTCGGTGCGGTGCCCCACTAGTTCGCGGCGTTGCAGGGGTGGCATAGCGTTCACATGAATAGAGATAAACAAATCGCCGCGGTTGCGGTTGGCAATGTTGGCCCGTTCCCGGAGATCAACAATGTTTTCGCTTGGACGGGTTTCAATGACCTTTACCTCCGGAAACTCCTGCCGGAGTTGCGCTACCAGCTTTTTAGAAACGGCAAAACAGATTTCGTCCTCATAGGAAAACGAACCTTTGGCGCCGTTGTGATTTCCGTTGGCCATAAGGCCATGGCCCGCGTCAATAATGATGGTACGTAATACGTTTTGTTTCGGCCCGGGACGAAAAGAGGTAAGCACGCCCGACACTGCCATCAGCAGAAAAAAGAAACCTGATTTTTTCACCGTGTTCAACATAGTTTTTCAATTAGGAGGCGTTTGTCGCCGGTAAGGCTGGCCGCCCTGGTACCTTCACCAAACGGCAACACCCATGGTTTAATTGCCTGCGGCGTTAGTAGTTTCGGCTATCCGCGGCGTTTCGAGCGATGCCATGTAGGTTTTGATGGCATTTACAATATCTGCCACAATCTCCTCCTGGCCCTGGTCGCTGTGCATATACTGCTCTTCTTCTTTGTTGGAGATAAAGCCTGCTTCCACCAGGATGCTTGGCATACCGGTGGCGTGCAACACCCAAATGCCTTTTTCATTCCGTTGCTTTACACCACGGTTGATGCGGCCGCGTTTTTCAAACTCCTGCTGCACCAGCTCGGCCAGGCGCAGGCTTTTTCTAAAAAACTTCTGTGTATAAATCAGTTTCAATGCATTGAATACAGGGTCGTTTTCCGGTGGGGTGCTGCCGCCTTCATCGTCGGCGGCGGCAGCAAACTCCACGTTGCCGGCCACCATTTCCTCCTTGTGCGAATTTTCGCCCGCCGTCCAGATAAACGTTTCCGTGCCCCTGGCTTCGTTGGGCACAAACACTGTTTCGTACACCGGCGTTTTCACCGTCACCGTTCGCTTTTTTTTGCCACGGCCCACCACTCGTTGTTCTTCGGTATAACTGGCCACCCGCCGTTCGTTCCATCCGCCAGGCGACCGCCCCGACGAATTGCAGTGAACACTAATGAACAAATCGGCCTTCGACTGATTGGCAAAGGTGGCCCGGTACCGGTCGCCGTCTTTTTTGGTTAAACTATTTCCCGGAAAAATGTCGGCTGTACGGGTAAAAAGAACATTGATACCCGGTAATTCGGCCGCTATCTTTTCGCCCAGCTTTTTACTAATGGCAAGGGTTAACTGTGCTTCGGTGGTGAAGGTGCCGGCCGCACCCTGGTCGGCCCCGCCATGCCCCGGGTCAATGATGATGGTTTTTACCGACGCGGGTTTTTGTGCAAATAAAGAAGCTGACAACAGGCAGGAAAACAAAAAGGGTAACAGAAAAAATGTTCTTCTCAGCATATCAGACGATTACAAGCGGTTTAGTAATTTCTTCACAATTGGCATCAGTAGCAATAGGTTACTTTTGTTTGCACCTTATGTCCGGACTGCACAAATGTAATTTCAAAAAATATTGTGTCCTTTTAACGGCACTCATATTTTGCACTATCCTAACGTACCGGGCAACTGCCAACCATAAAACGGAACGGGAAATTTACAGCACAAATAAGCTGAATGCAAGCGGCTTGGACGAATGGCGCCAGGCGGCTGTTGGAACCGATACTTTACCCCGTGAACCTACACGGCTGCAGCGGACTGTACCGGCTCCATTGCCAGACACCCTGCCACGAAAAACCACCGATACCATGTTGCTGCGGGGCGCCCGCGACACGGTGCCGGCCGTAGCGCAGATAGACACATTTAATCTTCGGCTGTCGAAAGACACACTGGATGCCGAGGTAAACTACCAGGCCGAAGACAGTGCCGTGCTTTTTGTAAAAGAGCAGAAATTTATTTTGTACGGCAAAACCAAAACAACTTACAAAGACGTTTCAATCAATGCGCCCACCACCGTGGTGGACCAGGAACGAAATGTGCTGACAGCCCTCGGCGAAAAGGATAGCCTTGGCAACATTATTACCCGGGCTACCTTTCAGCAGGGCCAGCAAAACTTCGAAAGCGAATCATTCGAATACAACTTTAAGACCCAAAAAGGCCTTACGAAAAACACCTACACCAAGGAAGGTGAAATGTTTATCAAGGCGAATGTGTCGAAAAAGATTGACGCCAGTACGGTTTATGTAAAAGAGGGGTATTTTACTACCTGCAATCTCGATGATCCGCATTTTGCTTTCAAGGCCAATAAAATAAAAGTCATCAGCAACAAGATTGCGGTGTCGGGCCCTACACACCCCGAAATTGAAGGCATACCTTTACCGATTTACCTGCCTTTTGGCATTTATCCTTTATCCACGGTGCGGCACTCGGGGATACTTTTTCCGCAGTTCACCAATAACCAGCAGTTTGGACTGGGGCTTGAGGGTTTAGGCTATTATCATGTCATCAACGATTACCTGGATGTGACCACACGGGGAAATATTTATTCGTATGGCGGCTGGAACCTGAACATCACCCCATCGTACCGGAAACGGTACCGGTACAGCGGCACCTTTAATCTGGCCATTAACCGCAATAAGTTTGCGTTCAAGGGAGACCCCGATTATAGCCTCGTAAAAACGTTTCAGGTCAACTGGAGCCACAGCGTGGACTCGCGGGCCAAACCCGGTACCACGTTCAGCGCTTCGGTCAATGCAGGCTCCACCCGCCACAACGAGTTTATCCCAAACAATCCTTACCGGAACTTTCAAAACAATCTTTACTCATCCATTGCCTACTCCAAGCAATGGCAGGGTAAACCTTTTTCGCTTACGCTCAGTGCCAACCACAACCAAAACAGCGTAAACCGGCTGGTGAACCTGATTTTACCCGATGCCGGCTTTATGGTAACCACACAGTACCCTTTCCAGCGAAAAGAAATGGCCGGTACGCCAAGGTGGTATGAAAAGATTGGCATCGGCTACAACGCCGTGGCCCGTAACCAGCTTTCGTTTTATGATACAGGGCGGGTGAGCCTGGCAAAGATCATAGACACCCTGCAGTGGGGTGCGCAGCACCGCTTTCCCATCACGCTGCAATTGCCGGCATTGGGACCGTTTTTTGTCAGCCCGTCCATCAGCTACGAAGAAACCTGGTACACCCAGCGCTTCAGCCGCCGGTGGAACGATCAAACCGAGAAGGTGGATACGTTTTCGCTTCGCAAAGGTTTCTTCACCGACCGCCAGGTTAGCTTTGGCCTTGGCCTCAACACCAACATCTTCGGCCTGGTGACCTTTGGGAAAAATTCAAAGCTGCGGGCTATCCGGCACGTTATTCGACCCACCATCGGCTTTAGCTACAAACCAAACATTTCGCGGCGCAATTACGATCTGGTGCAGGTGCGTAAGGACGGTACGGTGCTGCCGCTGCCACAATTCGAAGGCAACCTTTTCCCTGCGTATTCATACGGCCGTTTTGGTGGCCTCACGTTTTCGATAGACAACAACTTTGAGGCAAAAGTGCGGGGTAAAAAAGACACGGTTGACCGCAAGATCAAGCTGATAGACGGCCTGACCTTTAGCAGCGGCTACAACTTTCTGGATACGGCTTTTAAACTGCAGCCCATCGCCATGAATCTGCGCACAACTTTGTTCGAAAAACTAAGTATCTCGGCGGGCGGGCAATTGGATCCCTACCAGATTGGAAACAACGGGCTCCGGCTAAACCGTTTTGTGTGGCAGGAAGGACGCTTTACGCTGGGGCGTTTCACCGGCGGAAATATATCCGCTTCCACTTCCTTTCAAAGCAAACCGAAAGACGGTGGGAAAGTGACACAACAGCCAGGCCAGACCATCAACGATCCGCGGCTGATGGCCGATCAACAGGCGCTTGCCGATTACATGCAGCGCAACCCGGCAGAGTTTGTGGATTTCAATGTAAACTGGTCGGTGAATCTTTCGTATTCGCTTACGCTGACCCGGCGCCTGAAGCCCGATTACAGCGGATTTGAGTCGGAAGTTTTTTCCAGCATATCGTTTAACAACAGCTTTAACCTGACGCCGAAATGGAACTTCAGCACCCAGGGTTTCTACGATTTTAAAACAAACCAGGTAACGATGTTTACCATGAACATTGCCCGCGAAATGCATTGCTGGCAAATGTCAATTGGCATTACGCCTATCGGCAATGTGCGCTTTTTCAATATTGCCATCAGTCCAAAATCAGGTATTCTCCGCGACCTTCGCATCAACCGCACCCGGTTCTTTTACAATTATTGATGGCGGCAGCGGCGCCGGTGCATTTGCCTACCGGCGATGGGCCACGTAATAGGCCTGCATGACCTGAAACGCTTCTTCTTTCAGCGCCTGCACCGTTTTGCCTTCGACCGATATCGGCGGCAGAAAATGCATTTCCACTTTGTGGGGCCAAAAGAAAAACGACGGACGGCGTGGCATCACCTTGCCTGAGTGGAAGATGAGGGAAGGGATAATTTCTTTTTTCATATCCGACGCCAGGCGGAAGGCTCCATCGTGAAAGCGCTGCAGCGGCTCTTTTGTTTTGTTTCGTGTGCCTTCGGGATAAATGCACATATGCAGGCCATGGTCCAGCACTTCCTTCATACGCAGGTAGCTGCTGCGGCGGCTTTCCTCGCTTTTGCGGTCAACCAACACCGATCCCCTGCGGTAGATAATGCCAAATACCGGTATGCGGGCCATTTCTACTTTGGCAATGGTCTTGTGCGGACCGGGTACGGAACCGGCCGATACCGGCGGGTCGAAGAGCGAGTTGTGGTTGCAGATCACCACGTAATTTTTCCCCTGCTGAAAATTTTCTCTTCCTTTTTTTACCAACCGCACCCCCGACAGCGGGATGAAGGTATTCATCCAGATATGCCAGAAAAAGTAAGCGATCCGCGACCGTTTGGGTTCGGGCCACAACACGGCAAGGCCGATGGGCGCCAGAAAAATCAAAAGTGTAACAACAAACATCAGCATGGCCCAAACGGCAAAAACACGGCCCAGGATTTTTTTTAAACTATTCACCTTTTCAGATTATAAATGAAATTGCCTGCAAGTTATGCGGCAACGGACAGGGTCCTGAAAGTTTTGTCAATGCAACGCCCAATCTATGGGATCAATGGCATTTTTTGCGAGGTAGTCGTTTGTTATGGAAAAATGGCGGCAGCCGAAAAACCCGTTGTGAGCCGCCAGCGGCGAGGGGTGGGCCGCCTTTAGCACCTGGTGCTTTTTTACATCAATCAGCGCCACTTTTTCCTGCGCAAAACGGCCCCATAACAAAAAAACAAGGTTGGCTCTTTGCTCCGACAAAGTGCGTATAACCGTATCGGTGAAATGGTGCCAGCCGATCTTTGCGTGGCTCATGGGTTCGCCGGCCCGCACGGTAAGGGAGGCATTGAGCAGCAAAACACCCTGTTGGGCCCATTTGGTAAGATTTCCTGTACGGGGCAACGGAACGCCCACGTCTTCGTGCAATTCTTTAAAAATGTTGATGAGCGAAGGCGGTGGCGGCACGCCGTTGTTTACCGAAAAGCTAAGCCCCATCGCCTGCCCGGGCCCGTGGTAGGGATCTTGCCCAAGCAGCACAACCTTTACCTGGCGAAACGGCGTTTGTGCAAAGGCGTTAAAAATCAGCGGGCCGGGTGGATAAATCGTCTTTCCCTGTTCTTTTTCCGTCTTTAGGTGTTCGGCAATCTGCTTAAAATAAGGTTTGCTGAATTCATCGTGCAGGACCTCTTTCCACGATTCCTCGATCTTAACATTCATCGGAAACTGGTTTTTTTGAATCAGAACAAAAGTAAGGCCGCGCCTAAAAAACGTTCGTTGCCCTGTTTTGCAGCCGATGTTAAATCCGGCATTCAGCACAGCGAAGGATGGCAAACCCGAGTTTGATTCATCATTTATCCTTTATTTTGCCAGCACAATCCGGTTGGAAGCCACCAATCGAACGTTCTTCATCTAAAAACGCAAATAGACGAACATGCAGAATACAATTGAAAAAGCAAGCGGCAAGCTGGGCGTTCTGATGCCGGGCCTTGGCGCTGTTGCCACTACATTTATCGCTGGTGTGGAAGCCGTCAAGAAGGGACTGGCGCAGCCGGTTGGTTCTCTTACGCAAATGGGTAATATCCGTTTGGGAAAGCGCACGGAAAACCGCTATCCCAAGATTAATGAATTTGTGCCGCTGGCCGGCCTCAACGATCTGGTGTTCGGTGGTTGGGACGTGTACAGCGACAACGTGTTTGAAGCAGCCAGCAAAGCCAAGGTACTGGAGCCCATGCTCCTGCACGCCGTGAAGCCCGAGTTGGAAGCCATTAAACCAATGAAGGCAGTATTTGACAAGGCCTATATCTCCAACCTCGATGGCGAGCATGTAAAGGAAGGCCCAACCAAAGCCGACCTGGCCAAAATGGTGATGGACGATATTGAGAACTTTCGCGATGCCAACGACTGTTCCCGTGTTGTCATTGTTTGGTGCGGTTCCACCGAAAAGTATATTGAAACCTCGGCCGTGCACGAAACACTGGAGAGCTTTGAAGCAGGGTTGAAAAACAACGATCCGGCCATTTCGCCCTCGATGATCTATGCTTATGCTGCGCTGACGCTGGGTGTGCCTTTTGCCAATGGCGCTCCTAACCTCACCTGCGATATACCGGCCCTGGTGGAGCTGGCAAAACGCACCGGCACGCCCATAGGAGGTAAGGATTTCAAAACCGGCCAAACGCTGATGAAAACGATCCTGGCACCTGGTTTGGCAGCCCGTGCGCTGGGTATTAAAGGCTGGTTTTCGAGCAACATTCTTGGCAACCGCGACGGCTATGTGCTGGATCATCCGGATAACTTTAAAACCAAAGAAGTATCGAAGCTCAGTGTGCTGGAGGATATCCTGCAGCCAGAGCATAACGAGGAGCTGTACGGCGATATCTATCACAAAGTGCGCATTAACTATTATCCGCCCCACGGCGATAATAAAGAAAGCTGGGATAACATTGACATCTTTGGCTGGCTGGGATACCAGATGCAGATCAAGATTAACTTCCTCTGCCGCGACTCCATTCTTGCCGCCCCCATTGTGCTGGACCTGGCGCTCTTTATGGACCTGGCAAAGCGGGCCAATATGAGCGGTATCCAGGAATGGCTTTCGTTTTACTTTAAATCGCCGCAAACGGCGCCGGGCCTTCGTCCGGAGCACGACATCTTCAAGCAGCTCATTAAAATGCAGAATACACTGCGCCATATGATGGGCGAAGACCTGATCACCCACCTGGGCCTGGATTATTACCAGGACCTGGTAGAAGTGCTCTAATGTCGGGCGCAAAAATCATTGCCAGTTCGTTTGGCGTTGGCTACATACAAAAAGGTGCAGGCACAGTGGCTGCACTTTTTTGTTGCGCCGTTTGGCATGCCACCGGCACGGCCGCTTTTCCCTGGTGGGCCCAGCTGCTCTGCATTACCGGTATCTTTTTCGTTGGCGCCGCCGCTGCCGCCGAAGTGGAAAAGGAGTGGGGCCACGACAGCAACCGGGTGGTGATAGATGAAGTGCAAGGCATGATGACCGCCTTGTTTTTGCTGCCGGCCAACTGGCAGTACCTGCTCGCCGCCTTTGTACTGTTCCGTTTTTTCGATATTGCCAAGCCGTTGGGTATTCGCCGGTTGGAAGCGGTAAAGGGCGGATGGGGGGTGATGCTCGACGACCTGATGGCAGGAATTGTTTCCAACGTAATTTTGCAGCTAGTCATCACCAGCCACCTGATCACATGATTCGATTTGCGAAAGCACAAGTCGCCGCTTTTATTGCGTCGGCCGCTGACTACCTGACCACCGTTTTTTTGGTTGAACTGCTGGGTTTCTGGTACCTGGCCGGTAGCACTACCGGTACCGTTATTGGCGGTATCACCAATTTTACCATTGGCCGCCAATGGGTGTTTAAGGGAGGCGAACGTGAACGGCATATACAGCTCCTGCGATATGCGCTTGTATGGTCGGGCTACCTGGCGCTGGCTACCGCCGGGGTTTACCTGCTCACGCATTTTGGCCGGTTCAACTACCTGGTTGCCAAGGTTTCGGTCAGCCTTTTTTTGGCCGTTGCCTACAATTACCCGTTGCAAAAAAGATTTGTGTTCAGGTAAAATAATTTTAATTTAACCAGTGGCAACTACGTGTATGCTTTGGCGAAAAGACCGGCGGCGCCGAAATCCGGCCCGGTTTTTCCGGGAATGCAGCACCAAAAACACTTAAACAAGTCTGATTATGGAATCGAAGCCGCTGCGGGTAAAGTTGCAATATGGCATTTACAAAATCATTGATCCTTTTGTAAGGGTGTTGCTTCGAATCGGTTTTACACCGAACCTGATTACTGTAATCGGCTTTTTTTTGAACCTGGGTGTGGCGGCCATCTTTGTCATTGGTGCCGAAAGAAGCAACCGTGGCGACTTTTCGTATGTAGGGTGGGCTGGCGGCCTCCTTTTATTTGCCGGCCTTTTTGATATGCTGGACGGCCAGGTGGCCCGCCTGGGGAAGATGAGCTCCTCGTTTGGCGCTTTTCTCGACTCCGTCCTTGACCGGTACAGCGAGCTTTTTATGTTTCTCGGCATTTGCTATTATCTTGTTTCCCACCATTATTTTGTGTCGTCGCTTTTTGCGTTTATAGGTCTTATCGGCTCCATGATGGTGAGCTACACCCGTGCCCGTGCCGAGGGCTTAGGCGTACAATGCAAAGGCGGCTTGATGCAGCGGCCGGAAAGAGTAGTGTTGGTGGGTACGTCCGCGGTCCTTTGCGGATTGCTGGCCCCTTACATTGGCAGCGATTTTAAATGGCGGGTTGCCGGTTTACCGTTTCACCTTTTCGAAACGATGTCCATCTTTACCATTCCGCTGACCGTGCTGGCCATTTTAACAAATCTTACCGCCTATCACCGTGTCATGGAAGCCAAGGCAGCGTTGGATGCCAAAGACAAATCGAACGGGTAAGAAGCCTGTACAAACCTGGCTTTCCTTTACCTTTACCGCTAAAACGACTGCACAGGAATGTATTCAGAAACTGCGTCCGGGGGATCGGTGGGTGTTCGAAAAAAAGCCAGGCCGGAACCGAAAAAAACATCGCTGTTCACAGCAAAAAGCCTGGTGTTCTGCCTCCTTGGTTCCCTTGTTTATCTTCTTTTATCGCGGATGCTGATTGGCAGCCGGAGCGATCAGTTTATTCTCGTGGGCATTTTCAATTTTTGTTTTTTTGCCAGTCGCCTCACCCGGCAGTTTATTACCGGCTTTTCCATCTTTATTGTTTATTGGATCATCTTTGATTACATGAAGGCCTTTCCAAATTACCTGTACAACGATGTGCACATCGAGTCGTTGTACCGGGCCGAGAAGGCGCTTTTTGGCATAACCGATGGCACGGCCGTGCTGACACCCAATGAATACTTTGCCCGCCATACGTCTGTTCCATTGGATATCCTGTCGGGCATATTTTACCTCTGCTGGATACCTGTGCCTCTTTCGTTCGCCGCCATCATGTTTTTTAAAAACCGGGCGGCTTTTTTCCAGTTTGCGCTCACGTTTTTCCTCGTGAACATTATCGGCTTTATCGGGTATTACCTGTACCCGGCAGCGCCGCCGTGGTACGTGGCGCAACACGGATTTCAGTTTATTCCGGAAACGCCGGGCAATATGGGTGGTTTGGTGCGGTTCGACAACTACTTCAACGTCACCATCTTTAAGGAGATGTATGCAAAAAGTTCCAACGTGTTTGCGGCGATGCCGTCCATGCATTCGGCATTTGTATTGATTGTGCTTTTTTACGGTGTCAAGTACCGGCTGAAGGGCTGGAATATTTTATTTGCCACCGTGATGGCCGGCATCTGGTTTTCGGCCGTTTATACGGCTCACCACTACCTGCTCGACGTTTTCGCAGGAATTTTCAGCGCTGTTGTCGGCATCTTTCTTATCCAGTGGTGGGCCAAAAGCAAGGTTGGACAAAGGGCCCTTCAGCGCCTCGTCCGCCTCACTTCGAACTAAATTCCCGTTTTTTTGTTCCACCTGCTAAGATGTTTTTTCCGGCCGGTTTTTATAATGTTAAATGCTCCAACTGAACGGAAAAACTGCGCCGCCGGGGAAAGATTGTTTATACTTTTTAGTACAAATAGCAGTAAATTTGCCGAATGAAAACAGACCTGATTCAACCGGAGAATGTTGCTGTTGACGAAAGCCTGGATATCCTGGAACAAACGGTGAGAAATGAGTATAAGTATGGCTTTGTTACCGACATTGAAGCGGATGCTGCCCCGAAAGGATTGGATGAAAGCACGATTCGTTTTATCTCGGCCAAAAAAGAAGAGCCGGAATGGATGCTGGAATGGCGCCTGAAAGCTTTTCGTCAATGGCAAAAAATGACCGAGCCGCATTGGGCTAATCTTCAGTACAAACCCATAAACTATCAGGACGTTATTTATTATTCGGCACCCAAACAGAAAGAAAATCGCAAAAGCCTTGATGAGATTGACCCGGAGCTTCGCCGCACTTTTGAAAAGCTTGGCATTTCGCTGGACGAGCAAAAGCGCCTGACCGGTGTGGCTGTGGACGCGGTTATTGATTCTGTTTCCATTGCCACCACGTTCAAAGAACAACTCGGGGAATTAGGCATTATTTTCTGCTCCATGAGCGAAGCCATTAAACACCACCCCGACCTTGTGCGCCAATACCTGAGCTCGGTAGTGCCCGTGACGGACAACTTTTTCGCGGCGCTGAATGCTGCTGTTTTCAGCGACGGTTCTTTTGTATATATCCCCAAGGGCGTACGTTGCCCGATGGAGCTTTCCACTTACTTCCGTATTAATGCCGAAAACACCGGCCAGTTTGAACGGACCCTGATCGTGGCGGATGAAGGCAGCTTCGTGAGCTACCTGGAAGGCTGCACTGCACCCATGCGTGACGAAAACCAATTGCACGCAGCCGTAGTGGAATTGGTGGCGATGGATAATGCGGAAATCAAATATTCAACGGTGCAGAACTGGTACCCCGGCGACAAAGAAGGCAAC
The DNA here is from genome assembly GCA_965365435.1 of uncultured Flavisolibacter sp. Lineage (GTDB taxonomy): Bacteria > Bacteroidota > Bacteroidia > Chitinophagales > Chitinophagaceae > Flavisolibacter. The sequence continues at coordinate 106,194 of CBDUBQ010000013.1, read as the reverse complement.
GGCGGCATTTACAATTTCGTGACCAAGCGGGGAATCTGCAAAGGCGTCAATTCAAAAATCTCCTGGACGCAGGTAGAAACTGGTTCGTCCATCACCTGGAAATATCCCAGTGTTATCTTAAAGGGCGACAATTCTGTTGGTGAGTTTTATTCTGTGGCGGTCACCAATAATTACCAGCAGGCTGATACGGGCACCAAGATGATGCACCTGGGCAAAAACACCCGCAGCCGCATTGTTTCCAAAGGCATTTCGGCCGGCTTTAGTCAGAACAGCTATCGCGGACTGGTGCATGTAGGTAAAAACGCCCACGGTGCCCGGAATTTTTCGCAGTGCGATTCGCTACTGCTTGGCGACAAATGCGGCGCCCATACCTTTCCTTATATCGAAGTAAAAAATAAAACCGGGGTGGTGGAACATGAAGCTACCACCTCCAAAATTGGCGAAGACCAAATCTTTTATTGCAACCAGCGAGGCATTGATACCGAAACCGCGGTGGCGCTGATCGTTAACGGTTTTGCCAAGGAAGTGATGGCCCATTTGCCAATGGAGTTTGCCGTGGAAGCACAAAAGCTGCTGGCCATTTCGCTGGAAGGCAGCGTGGGGTAAAAAAAGTCCGCATCGGACCGACGGAAAGCTTCTTCGCCAGACAAAGACATCTAACTACAAATTAAAAAGCACAATGTTATCTATCCGGAATCTGCACGCAAACGTTGAAGGAAAAGAAATTCTCAGAGGCATTAATCTTGATATCAGGCCTGGCGAGGTGCATGCGATCATGGGGCCCAACGGCTCCGGAAAAAGTACGCTGGCATCGGTTATTGCCGGCCGCGAACAATACGAAGTCACAGAGGGCGAGGTAGAGTTTGAAGGCCGCAACCTGCTGGACCTTTCGCCGGAAGAAAGAGCCGGAGAAGGCATCTTCATGTCGTTTCAGTATCCGGTTGAGATTCCGGGCCTTACCACCACCAACTTTATTAAAACCGCCGTGAACGAAATCCGGAAATACCGTGGCGAAGAAACGCTCGACGCGGTGCAGTTCCTGAAGAAGATGAAGGAAAAAATGAAGCTGGTGAACATTGATCAGTCGCTCCTGAGCCGGTCGCTGAATGAAGGTTTTTCCGGTGGGGAAAAAAAACGCAATGAAATTTTCCAGATGGCGATGCTCGAGCCGAAGCTGGCCATTCTTGATGAAACCGACTCGGGCCTGGACATTGACGCCATCCGCATTGTGGCAAACGGCGTCAACGAGCTTCGTACCGGCGAAAACGCGGTGCTGCTGGTAACGCACTACCAGCGTCTTCTCGATTATATCGTTCCGGATTTTGTGCATGTCCTGTACAAAGGGCGTATTGTAAAATCCGGCACCAAAGAGCTGGCATTTGAACTGGAAGAGAAAGGATACGATTTTATTAAGGCGGAAGTGGAGCAAAGCGCCTAAACAAACGATACATGAGCACAATTGATTTGATAAAGGAACGGTACCAGAAATTGCAGTCGGGCAACGGCACGAGTGTGCTGACACCCATCGAACGCGAAGCTTTCAACACCTTTACCACGCTGGGCATACCAACAGTAAAGCACGAAGAATGGAAGTACACCCGCGTCAGTGGCCTTTTTAATAAAGACTACGCCTTTAATCCCGAAAATTTTTCGGCGTCCGTTGCCTCATCCGACCTCGACGCCGTGCGGCTGCCTGGTTCGGACAAAGCCAATGAAGTAGTGTTCATCAACGGCCTGTATGCGCCGCAATTTTCCACCATCCGTTCTGCTTCGCTGACCGTGCTGTCGCTGGAAGAAGCCGGTCGCGGCGAATACCGCGACCTGGTCCTGCAGCACCTTGGGCAAAGCAGCAAATACATTAATGATGGCCTCAATGCCCTGAATACGGCATTTGCCGCGGTAGGCATTTTTCTCCATGTAAAAAAGGGCGCTGTTGTTGAGCACCCCGTTTACATATATCACCTGAGCGACGCCCGAACCGCAAACATCCTGGCCCAGCCCCGGTGCCTTGTTTATATTGGCCAGAATGCGCAGGCTGTGCTCACGGAAACTTATACAACTATCGGCAGGCAGGAAAGCTTTACCAACCAGGTGACGGAAGTGGTGGTGGAGCAGGATGCCGTTTTAGAGTACTACAAAATCCAAAACGATGTGCCGCATGCGGCCCAGGTCAACACGACCCATATCCGGCAGGTTGGCAAAAGCCTGGTGAATACGGTCACCATCACTCTCGATGGCGCCATTGTTCGCAATAACCTGAATATCGCAATGGAAGCCGAGCATTCCGAATCGCATTTTTATGGGCTTTATTTTTTGAAAGGCGATTCGCTGGTGGATAATCATACCGTGGTGGACAATGTAAAGCCGCATTGCGAAAGCAATGAATTATACAAGGGTGTGGTTGACGGCAATGCCACCGCTGTTTTCAATGGTAAAATTTTTGTGCAAAAAGATGCGCAAAAGACCAATGCTTTTCAGAGCAATAAAAACATTCTGCTGTCCGATAATGCCACGGTGAATACAAAGCCCCAACTGGAAATTTTTGCCGACGATGTAAAATGTTCGCACGGTTGCACGGTAGGGCAGTTGGACGAAGAGGCTTTTTTCTACCTGCGGTCGAGGGGCATTAGCGAAAGCGCAGCCAAATCCTTGTTGGTTCATGCGTTCGCCCTGGATATCCTGGAACGCATTAAACCAGAGGCCATCCGCCGGCATGTTGACGAACTCGTTTCGAAAAGGCTGGAACGATAGGCGGAGAAAAGCGGCGGACTAATTCAAAACTTCATTCGGAAAAAGTATTTGTTGAAAAGAAGGGGGGAAATGTGACATGACAGAAACCGCAACCATAAAAACGGCCTACGATGTACAGGCGGTGCGCCGCCATTTTCCGGCGCTAACCCGCGAGGTGAAGGGCAAGCCGCTTGTTTACCTTGACAATGCCGCCACCACGCAAAAGCCGCAGGTTGTGGTGGATGCTTTGGTGAATTACTACAGCAGTTACAACGCTAATATCCACCGCGGCATTCATACGCTGGCCGAAGAGGCAACAGCCGCTTTTGAAGCCACCCGCGATGCGGTGAAAGACTTTATCAATGCGCCATCGCGGGAAGAGGTGGTTTTCACCAGCGGTTGCACCGAGGGGATCAACCTGGTGGCGCAAACCTGGGGACGGCAGAATATTTCGGCCGGCGATGAGGTGATCGTATCGAATATGGAGCATCACTCCAACATTGTCCCCTGGTTTATGATTTGCCAGGAAAAGGGTGCTACGCTAAAGGTGATTCCCATCAATGATAAGGGCGAGTTGATGATGGACGCTTTTGAGGGCATGTTGACGGAAAAAACAAAGTTTGTTTCGGTGCTTCATGTTTCCAATGCCCTGGGCACCATCAACCCGGTAAAAACGATTGTAGAGAAAGCCCATGCCGTAGGGGCGAAAGTGTTGGTGGATGGCGCACAATCCTCAGTGCATTTGGATATAGATGTACAGGACATGGATGTGGACTTTTTTGTTTTTTCGTCGCACAAAGTTTACGGGCCCACCGGCGTGGGTGCGTTGTACGGAAAGCGGGAACTGCTCGAAAGCATGCCACCGTACCAGGGTGGCGGGGAGATGATAAAAGACGTCTATTTCCACCACATTACCTACAACGACCTGCCGTATAAATTTGAAGCCGGTACGCCCAATATTGCTGATACCATTGCTTTTAAAGCCGCGCTGGAATTTACCGGGCGTATTGGCAAAGAAGCTATCCGCCAGCACGAAAACGGGCTGCTTTCTTACGCCACCGGCCATTTGCTGGAGGTTCCCGGCCTGCGCATCATCGGCACCGCACCTCAAAAGATCAGTGTTATTTCTTTTGTTATTGAAAACGTGCATCCGCAGGACCTGGGCATTTTGCTCGACAACCGCGGTATTGCCGTACGCACCGGTCACCATTGCGCCCAACCGCTGATGGAATGTTATAAGATACCCGGCACCACAAGGGCGTCATTCGCCATGTATAATACAAAAGACGAAGTGGATGCGCTGGTTGCCGGCCTTCACAAAGCTGTAAAACTGCTTGCCTGATGACGACTCCGGTAACGATAGCAGAACAGGAAAAAGAGATTGTGGAAGAATTTTCTCTGTTCGACAGTTGGGATGATAAATACGAATACATCATTGACCTGGGTAAAAAGCTGCCACCGCTTGATCCGCGGTTTAAAACCGACGACAACAAAGTGAAGGGTTGCCAATCGAGCGTATGGCTGGCAGCCGATTATACTGATGGCCGCGTCTATTACAAGGCCGACAGCGACGCTGTGATTGTGAAAGGCTTAATCAGCATGCTGATAAGAGTACTGTCGGGCCAGAAGCCGGAAGATATTGTGGCGGCCAGGCTCGATTTTATTAACCAGATTGGTATGACCAGCCACCTGGCGCAAACCCGTTCGAACGGCTTGCTGGCCATGGTTAAGAACATGAAAAATTATGCGCTGGCCTTTCAGTTGCGGCAGGCTGCGGAAAACAGTTAAGCGCAAAACCGTAAGAGGCCGGCAATCTTGCGCCGCAAATTTCAAAGTGTTTGCCTGATAAGAAATTCAGTTATGATGGAACCAGATGTTTTACGAGAAAAAGTGGTGGAGAGCCTGCAAACAATCTTCGACCCGGAAATCCCGGTCAGTATCTATGAATTGGGCCTCATTTACCGGATTGATATTCTGCCCATCAACAATGTGCAGGTGACCATGACCCTGACGGCGCCAAGCTGCCCGGCCGCACAAACCATTCCGGTGGAGGTGGACCAAAAGCTGCGGCAGATTGAAGGCGTGAATGACGTACACGTGGTAGTCACCTGGGATCCGCCATGGGACAAATCAATGATGTCGGAGGCCGCTCAATTGGAGCTGGGATGGCTATAACCGGCACGATGAGGCCGGCAGGAGAGAAGAGGCTCTTCACTAGGCAACACATTTCACGATTTATGCAAATTGCTATCTGAAAACACAAGTAACCACAAATGAAAATAACCGCACAGGAAGAATACGGCTTGCGATTGTTGATTCGGATTGCCTCTTGCCGCGATACCGACGGCATGAGCATACCGCAGCTTAGCGACGCGGAGGGCATCAGTCCGCACTATGTAGCCAAGCTGACGCGGATTTTGCGGATTGGCGGTTTTATTAATAGTACACCTGGTTATAAAGGCGGCTATGTGCTTTCCATGCCGGCCACCGAAATCAACATCAACAAAGTGCTGAAGGCGCTGGGCGGTTCGCTTTTCGATCAGGCCTTTTGCGGCTCGCATGCAGGGGCGCTGAAGCTGTGCACCCACTCGGTTGACTGTTCGTCGCGGTCGCTGTGGCAGATGATACAATTTACGGTTGATCAGTTGCTCGACAAAGTAACGCTGCACGATCTTGTTTGCCGCGAAGAAGATTCGGCCAAACTATTGCGGCATTTGCTGATGCAGCACCAGGAGTCGGTTCGGCCCTGACGAGTGCGGCTATCATTCTGCACCGCTTTTAAGCCCGAAAATAGGTTGAACTCAGGCCTGCTGCAGTTTCTTCCGCGGTGCGCTTTTGCGGTATTTCTCCGATATAATGGTGCTGAGATCTTTGCGGTACACTTTACTCTCCACCCACGAGATCATGTCAATGTAAACAAACACTCTTGTCTGAAGGCGGTTTTTTTCAAACTTCTTAATACGTTGTAAAAACTTCTCTAATTCTTCCCTTGTTTTATCGGGCGACACATGGAAGGAACGGCGCAGAAAACGCAAAATTTCTTCCTCAAACTCGGTCATGTTTTGCATTTTGGCCATAAAGCGGTACACCGAACGCGAAAGGTATTCCACCAGCTCAAAATTGCCCAGCTCATAATGCGCCAGCAGGTGCAGCAGGCGGGCATAACATTGCAGGTCGTACCGGAGCCCCGAGTTTTCGTTGAGTATTCGCTGCAGGTAGTCAATACAGGTATCATGATCGCCGCTGCCGAAGTACATAACGGCGATCTTATAATTGAGCACCATGGTGCGATGCGGATCAATAAACAGCGCATATTCCTTTAGCTTTTCTTCTATTTGCGGTATAATCCGCAAGCCTTCGCGGAAGCTACCGTTTAAAAAATGGCGGTTGATCTTTGCCTGCGAAATATAAAGGAAGGACTGGATACGGAAATTCTCGTTTTGCTGCACTCTTTCGGTTTGAGCAAACGCTTCAAAACGAACCAGCACTTCGTCAAACCGGTCGTGGTTGCGCAGATCGAAATGTGCATTGATCAAATTGTGAAGCCCCTTGATGTAATGCCCCGTTTCCACCCGCTTCATCAGGGGTTGTTCTTCAAACAGGTTCACCCATTTCTGGGCATACCGGTAATACATTAAAAAGTCCTGGCGGATAAAGGCATACCAGCAAAGGCTTTGATAGAGGTAAAGCTTTTCGTAAAATCCTGTCAGTTGCCAGGCATCGGCCGGCAGGTGTTGGGTAAGAAAATCCTTGATTCGCTGCTCGTCTTCGATGGTGCTGGTATGGCCGTGTTTAATGTAATAGCTGTACAGGCGGATGGCCAGGTTCGACAGCCGGGCCACTTTGTCCATGTGCCTGATCACCTCAATGGCCTCTTCGGATAACTGTTCGGCCCTGTCCTGCATACTACGGGTAATGTGCAGCGATTCAATCCGTTTTTCCAACGTGATGATCTGGATGAGAAAATTATTCTTCTGATTGGCTTTGGCCGTTTCTTTTGCTTTTTCCAGCAGCTTCAGGCTTTGCAAAAACAAACCTTTTTTATAAAGGATATGGGCATAATCAAACTGCTCGTGCAATTGCAGATCTATGCTGTCGGCACTTTTCAACAACCGTAGCGATGCCAGCACCTGCTTATACAGGTGAGCCTTCAGGTTAGAAAGCTGGGTTTTTTGAATGGAGGGAAGCTTTTTCAGCAGCTTTTGATCGTCGTATTCATCCATTTTATCCAGCGCATCAAAAAGCTGCACAATCTTCAGATCTTCATTGGACGAATTGCGTTTGATAAAAAGCTTGAAATGCCGCTTTTCCGCTTTTTCCAGCGAGTGGATCAGTTGAAATAATATATCTGTTGACCGTTTCGACATCTTTTTTGTTTTTCCGTTCTGCTGCACAACAGGTTTTCCGGGTAATTCGGCGCTCCGGCAAATGTCTTATTTATCAGACAAATGGTACGGCCTGTTCCGTAAAGCAATCGTTAAGAAAATCGAGCGAAAAATACCAGGGTTTTCTCCACCGGTGTTTTCCGAATTGAAAACGTTCAATAGCAGGGAAAGCAGTGATAGACGATTGGTACAAGGTTAGTCATTTTTCTTCACACGGGCAAGCCGGAAATGCCCGCAAATGGGCTTTCAAACAGTTGTGTGTCAAAGAACACCGTCAGAATTCAAAACAAGAATGACAGGTAGAAACGGGCGGTTTCCGCAAGGCTTCCAATGATCGAATAACGGCTTTTGCAGGTTGGCGTTGAATCGCTATGCCTGTGAAACCTTCACCAGGTCATATAAACAATGCGCAGAACGAAGAAAAGCCACCCTTGTAGTATGATAGGAATCATTAGCGGGTGTCCACTGATTTTCTATTCAAATCTGATTTTTAAATCAAAGCGGCGTTATCGTCAACGCGGGGGTGGTGCCGAAGAAAACGAAAATAACTGTTACCCTGCGCAGCAAAAGGTTGATATTGGGTTCATAAAAATCATTTTTCTTTTTCTGGCCGAAGTGTTTACTTTACAGTAATTTAAACGATTGTGCGAACGGTTGGCTGCTGTCAAATGATTGCGAAACTGAAAGATCCGTGGATAGTCCCCTTTGATTCCCCATTTGCGGGATTCAGTAAAAGGCTTTCTCCAAACCGGATTTTAACGCCACTGCCCAATAGTCCAACTTTGTTGGCGGCGCAGCCTTCCCGCTATTCTTTTTTGCCTACAGTACTAACTTTCTTTATAAACCTGTTGCCTAAGACCAATAACTCATCCTGATTTTTTGTCACTCCACGAGCAAAAAAAAGAAAGCTTCAAATCAATATTCAATTGCTGTTTATTTATGAAAAAAAATCAACCCTCAATTTTCTATTTTTTCGGACAGGTGAAGACGACACGCCTTCTGCTGACGATGGCCTTATGCCTGTTTGCGGGCCTCCCGCTGATGGCGCAGGTGCTGGTAACCGGCCGCATAACCGATGAAACCCAAAAACCGCTGCAGGGTGTTTCGGTGTTGGTAAAAGGCACCAGCAATGGGACCACCACCAATGCCGATGGCGCATTTACGCTGAATGTTCCCGGCGCTAACAGTGTGCTGGTGATCAGCTATGTGGGCTATGGCACCATAGAGCAACGGTTGGGAAGCAATACAACGGTCAACCTGAGCCTGGCGCCGGCGTCCACTGCTGCACTCAACGAAATAGTGGTGATAGGTTACGGTACAGCCGCCAAACGCGACCTCACCGGGTCTATCGTAAAAATTTCCGGTAAAGAAGTGGCCGACAAACCAAACACCAACCCGGTGGCTTCTTTACAGGGCAAAGTGGCAGGTGTTTCTATTGTAAATTCCGGCCAACCCGGGCAGGAACCCGATATCCGGATTCGCGGAACAATCAGCCGTTACCAAACCAAACCGCTGTACGTGGTTGACGGTATCTTCAACGACAATATCAATTTTCTTAACCCGAACGACATTGAGTCTATCGAGGTTTTAAAAGACCCGTCTTCGCTGGCCATTTTCGGTGTACGCGGCGCCAATGGCGTTATTATCGTTTCCACCAAAAAAGCCCGAACCGGACAAACCACGATCACCTTTAACACGACTTACGGCGTGAAGAATATCGTGGGCAAACCCGAACTGACCGATGCGGCCGGCTTTAAGGCCCTGTACGACGAGCAGCGGGCTAACCAGGGCGATGTGCCTTATGGTGACTACAACCTGTTTCGCGGCAATACCGATTGGGTGGACCTGATTGCCCAACGCAACGCCGTCATCAGCCAGAACAACGTGAGCATTACCAGTGGCACTGAGAAGAATAAGTTTTACATGGGCCTTGGTTATATTCATGAGGAAGGCCTGATAAAGTACGAAACGCTGCGCAAGCTGACGCTGAATCTTACGAATGAATTGCAAGTCTTCAAGCCGTTGAAGATTGGCGTCAACATCAATGCTTACCGTTCCGAGTTACCACTTCTGAAAAGTTTCAGCGGCGCCCTCATCGCAACACCCATTGTGGAGCCATTTAACACCACGGCGAATACCTACAACAAGCTGCCAGAGCTGATTGGCGGACCGCAGATTGGTAACCCGCTCCTCGGTGTGGAAGGCACCCGCAATACGTTCATTGGCCGTGAACATCGCCTGGTGGGCAGCCTTTTTGCCGAACTGAACTTCCTGCGCAACTTTACCTTCCGCGCCAATTTGCTTGGCGACATGGGCTTCAACAATTCCCGTCGTTACACACCCATCATTAACGTGTATGCGGCGGAGATCAACCAGGTGGCACCGCAGAGTGGGTTTACCACTACGGCGGTGGGGCAAGGAAGTCAGCAAGTGTCTAAATTTCAGCAAGACTATCTGCTGACTTACAAGAACAAATTCGGCGAACATAACCTGACGTTGCTCGGCGGCTTTACCACCTACTACCAGGGTTTTACCGAGCAAACAGGTGTGGTAAACCAGTACACCGATCGTGACCCTATACCAAACGATCCACGGTGGTGGTACCTGAATGTTTTTCCGTTTGGGGATCCGGCTTCGAGGGTGAGCAATTCCAACCAGTGGGATAGAACAACAGTGTCCGGCCTTTTCCGGGTGCTTTACAGTTTCCGCGGCAAATACTTGTTGAACGGTTCGTTCCGTCGGGATGGCTCATCTGAAATTTCGCCAACCGAACGCTTTGATAATTTTTGGGCTGTGGGTGGCGCCTGGGAACTTTCCCGCGAATCGTTTATGCAAAACCAAAACATTGTATCGAACGTCCGCGTAAAAGCGTCCATCGGCAAGCTGGGCAACCAGTACAGTGGCGTCAATTACCCGTATTATCCCAACTATGTACCGGGTCAGACAGCCGTGTTCGGCGATAGAATTCTGCCCGCTTATGTGCTGGCCTACCGCAACAATCCAAACCTGCGTTGGGAGTATGTCCTCTCAAAAGAAGGAGGCGTGGAGTTTTCGATGTTGAAAGGCAAATTGCGGGCTGAGGTGAACTACTTCCATAAAATGACGAACGACCTGCTGACGTTTGTTGAAGCCGGAAGCGGCAACCTGCAAAGGTTTTATGTCAACGCCGGCAAGATCGAAAACAAAGGCGTGGAAGCTTCCGCCAACTGGTCCGATCAGAAAGGTGGTTTTGGCTACTCTATCGGCGCCAACATCACAACGCTCAATAACAAAGTGAGAGAAGTTTACACCGACGGATTTACCATTCTGGAAGGGCAATCAAGAACGCTGGCCGGTTATCCCATCGGGCATTTTTTTGGTTACATCGTTGACGGCGTTTACCAGTCGTTTGCCGATAAACTGAAATTTCCCAATGCTGGCGCCCTGGGCACTTACGGTCCCGGCGATCTGCGGTTCCGCGATGTGAACGGCGATAATAAAATTGACGTCAACGACCGGACAATCATCGGCAACCCGACGCCTGATTTTATCTACGGTTTTTCGCTTAGCGGCAATTATAAAGGGTTTGAAGTGTCGGTTGACCTGCAGGGTGTTTATGGAAATGAAATCTGGCGTTCCTGGGGCAATGGCAACTCTTTTGCCCAGTTCAATTATCGTGCAGCAAGGCTGGGCCGATGGAACGGTCCCGGGACCTCCAACTGGGAGCCGCAGGTAAATGATCTTCCAAGCATCAACCGCGAAAACTCAACCTACATGATCGAAGACGGCAGCTACTTCCGCATCCGGAACCTTCAGATCGGTTACAATTTCAGCCCGGGCTTTTTGTCGGCGGCACATATCCGCACTTTGCGGGTATTCCTCAACGGGCAAAACCTGAAAACCTGGAAACGCAACTCGGGCTTCACGCCTGAAGCCGGCGGTTCGGCTACCAGCTTTGGCATAGACAATGGCGGATACCCTATTCCGGCTATCACCTCGATTGGCATCAACTTAACTTTCTAAAATAAAACTGACGTATCATGATAAAGTACAAACGGATTTTTTGGAACCTGATGATCCTGTTGCCACTGGTGGCTGGTATCGCCGGTTGCAAAAAGTTTCTCGACCGGAAACCGCTGGGTACCGCGGTAGAAGGCGATCTTTCGCAAGGCGGTGTTACCGGTAAGGTTTTCGGACTTTATGGTGGCCTGGTCAATACTGATGGCCTGACCAATTTTGCCATGCTTTGGTTCAAAGGCATTCGTTCGGATGATGCACAGAAAGGCAGCACTCCCGGTGACCTGGCTGATGCCGGACAGGCGATGGATGCTTTTCAATACACCAAAGACCATTGGCTGCTGAACGGCTATTGGGATGGGCATATGAATTTCATCAGCGCCGCAAATGATGTGCTGCACGATATTGATTCATTGAAGCTGACCGACCCTGGTAGCGTCATCAATGCAGCAGAGGCCCGGTTCTTCAGAGCCTATGCTTATTTCGACATGGTAAGAGACTACGGCGCTGTGCCTATTCTCACCAAAAAAGTAAACCAACCCGGTGACCTGAATGTTGCGAAGTCGTCGGTTGCCGAGGTTTATGCTTTCGTTGAAGCCGACCTGAATTTTGCGGCAGCTAATCTGCCTCTTTCATGGGGCAACCAGTTCCCCGGTCGCCTTACAAAAGGCACCGCGAATTCACTGATGGCAAAAGTGCTGCTCTACCAGGAAAAGTGGGGGGCTGCGCTGGCCAAAGCCGAAGAAGTAATCAACTCCGGCCAATACTCGCTCTATCCGAATTACTCGGAGTTTTTTAAGGAAAAGGGCGAAAACTCCAGTGAATCTATCTTAGAGGCACAGATGTATGTCAATAATGGCGGGACCGTCTTCGTGGGCAATAACCACAATCAGGTGCAAGGCGTACGCGGCTCCGGCGATTGGGACCTTGGCTGGGGTTTCCATACGCCAACAACTAACCTGGTAAATGCGTACGAAACCGGCGATCCGCGTAAAGACGCCACCATACTGATGACAGGACAGTCCGACGGCGGCAGCGCCACCGGTGGCTATGGCCGCACCCTGCCGGGTGGTTTAGCGCAGCCGTATTGGAATAAGAAAGTGTATCCGGATCCTGCCCGCCGTAATTCTATTACGACCGGCGGCGATGCCCGTTTTGCCTATTGGCTCAACATTCGCCTGTTGCGGTATGCCGATCTTGTGTTGATTGCAGCCGAAGCGGCCAACGAAGTGGGCGGTGCCGCCAACATTACCAAAGCATTAAATTGGCTCGAGTTGGTCCGGGCAAGGGCAAGGGGTGGAAACAATACGCTTCTTCCCCGTGTTACCACCACTGTGCAAGCCGAACTTCGAACCGCTATTCAAAACGAACGGAGGGTGGAATTTGGGATGGAATACGAACGTTTTTACGACCTTGTTCGCTGGGGATTGGCACCATCTGTTTTAGGACCGCTTGGCTATCAGCCGCGCAACAGGTATTATCCCATACCGCAACCGGTTCTCGACCGTTTCAATAAAATTACTCAAAACCCGGACTGGCAGTAAACTGCCCGTCCGGCTATTTTTTGTTCATATAAAAAACTGTATAGTATGACAAAGTTTAATTTTTCAATAAAGGCCATCACCTGCAGTATGGCGCTGGCGCTGGCAGCAACTTCCTGCCAGAAAATGGATCGTCCCGGAGTGGGCGATTACACCCGCGACCCCGACAATCCCGGTGGAACGCTGAATTTTTATGCGGCCTTCGACGGCAGCTCTGCCGATCCGGCCGTGAACGCTGTTGACAGCATTAAAGCCAATTTTCCGTCCAGCAATCCATTGGCCTCGGTTGCCGGTGTCAGCGGCAAGGCGGTTCAGGGCGAAAACAAAAAATTCATCAAATACGGAAAGCCGAACGACTGGGCCATTAAAGCAAAAAGCTTTAGTACCTCGTTTTGGTTTAAAGGGAATGGACAAACGAAAAACAACAATGGCACCAACGGCCCTGAATATATCTTCAGCCTGCCGTCCAGCGCCGGCCATTGGTCGGGCGCAGCCATGATGGTATTTCTGGAAGGCAGCAACGCCGCCTGTGCCGTAAAAGTGATGGTGGCTGATAAAACAAATGCCGACAATTGGTTTACCTGGGAAGGTGGCAACACCATCGCCGGCCTGCTCGACAATAACTGGCACCACATTGCGCTCGTTTATAGTGCCGCCAACAGCACCATGACGCTTTACAAAGACGGCGCTGCAAATTCGGTAACCCGTCCCTGGGGCACGCATGGCGACATTAACCTGGATAATTCCAAGATCACTGAGTTCCGTGTTGGATCGGGCCCGCAAAACAACATCAATTCCGATGATTGGCTTTCGTCCACCTTTAAAGGATCTATTGACCAATTGCGGCTTTACAGCACCGCTATTTCGGCCGCTGAAGTAGCCAATCTTTATAACCGTAAAATGTAAACCAGGTACAATTGCTGATCATCAAAAAGCAAAAGGGCTGAGTTGTTTCAGCCCTTTTGCCTTACCGCCGGAAAATAATCTCGCATGCTGATTGCCACCCGTTTTCTTTTTCTGATTGTTACCACCATCCATATACTTTTTTCCTGCGGCCAAAAGGATACGTTGTTCACTGCCCTTTCATCGTCAAAAACAGGTATTTTCTTTGCCAACAAGCTGGAAAAAAAGCCGCTTCTTAATATTCTTTATTACCTCTATTATTACAATGGCGGCGGCGTGGCCACCGGCGATGTGAACAACGACGGGTTGCCGGATATTTATTTCACCGCAAACAGAAATGGTGGCAACAAGCTATACCTGAACAAGGGGAATTTTTCGTTTGAAGACGTGACCGAAGCCGCCGGCGTGGCCGGCACCGCCGACTGGTGCAGCGGGGCTACCATGGCCGATGTAAACGGCGATGGGCTCCTGGACATTTATGTCGCCACAGTCAGCAACGCTTTTGGCTTAAAAGGCCATAATTTGCTGTACATCAACAACGGCCTGAAAGAAGGGAAACCTGCCTTTACCGAAAAATCGGCGGCTTACGGCCTGGCCTTCCAGGGTCTTTCAACCCAAGCTGCTTTTTTCGACTATGATCATGATGGTGACCTGGATTGTTACCTTTTAAATCATTCGCAACATCCCAACGCCAACATTACCGACACCATCAACCGGCGGAAAAAAAGTGCGCAGTCGGGCGATGTACTGTACCGAAATGAAATAAATACCGGCGCTGAAACTTTCACAGATGTTTCGGCGCAGGCCGGCATTTACCAAAGCAACCTGGGTTATGGTTTGGGCCTGGCCGTTGCCGATTTTAATAACGATGGTTGGGAAGATGTGTATGTTGGCAATGACTTTCACGAGAACGATTACTATTACATCAACAATGGCAGGGGAGGCTTTACCGAGTCCGGGGCCAACCATTTTGGCCATTACAGCAGGTTTAGCATGGGAAACGATGCGGCCGACTTCAACAACGACGGGCAAATGGACCTGATAACGGTGGACATGCTACCGCCGGACGAAAGGGTGCTGAAGACGTATGGCAGCGATGAAAATCCGGACATCTACAAAGTAAAACTGCAAGCCAACGGCTACCAGTTTCAATATTCCCGCAACGCCCTGCAGCGAAACAATGGCGATGGCAGCAGCTTTAGCGAAATAGCCTTGCTCAGCGGTGTGGCGGCAACCGACTGGAGCTGGTGCCCGCTATTTGCCGATTTTGATAATGACGGCAACAAAGACCTTTTTATTTCCAGCGGAATTGTAAAGCGGCCGGTTGATCTCGACTATGTGCGGTTTGTTTCGGACCTGCAAATGCGCCGCGGCATGGACCGCACCGACAAGTTTGATGATGAAGCGCTGGAAACAATGCCCGACGGTGCCGTTCATCCCTTTGTTTTTAAGGGCGATGGCGGGCTGCAGTTTCAGGAGGTTAGCCACACCTGGGGAACGGCAGAACTGAACGGCTATTTTAATGGTGCTGCGTATGCTGATTTGGATAATGATGGCGACCTTGATATGGTCATAAATGCGCTCAACGCAGAAGCCGTGGTTTTGCAGAACCAAACGGAGAAGAGCAACTACCTCTCCGTAACAATGGAAGGCGAAAAGGCAAACCGCCTGGGTATCGGCACGAAGGTTTACCTTTTTCAGAAAGGCAGGATGCAATACCAGCAGGTAATGGCCACCCGCGGCTTTCAGTCGGCCTCCGATACGCGTTTGCATTTTGGTTTAGGAGCAAATGCTGCCATAGACAGCCTGTTAATTGTGTGGCCCGATCAACAATACCAGGTGGTGCGGAACCCAAAGTCAAATCAATTGCTGCGCCTGCAAAAAAAGGGAAGCGGCGCCCCGTTTAACTACACTAATTTTTTTCCTAAAAAGCCGGCGCTTTTTCAGAGAGATTCTTCCATTGGGGTGAACTGGACCCATACAGAAAACGACTTTCTGGATTTTAATGTGCAATACCTGATTCCGCATGCGCAATCAACGCGGGGCCCGAAGCTGGCGGTTGGCGACATTAACGGCGATAAGCTCGACGACTTTTATGTTGGTGGCGCTGCCGGTCAGCCGGGGGCTTTGTTTTTACAGACCGCAAACGGACAATTTACCCAGGCAAGCCAGGACATATTTTTACCTGATGCTGCCTGCGAAGATGTGGACGCCCTGTTTTTTGATGCCAACGGCGATGGCCACAAAGACCTGTATGTAGTAAGTGGAGGCAACCAACTTACCGGCAATCACCCAGCCTTGCTCGACCGTCTTTATCTGAACGATGGCCGTGGCCGGATGGCGAAAGCACCAATACCGGCATTCTTTGGCAATAAATCCTGTGTGGCGTCGGCGGATATTGACAAAGACGGCGACCAGGATTTGTTGGTGGGTACGTTGGCCGATGCTAAAGCCTACGGCCTTCCGCAAACATCTTACCTTCTCCTGAACGATGGTAAAGGAAGTTTTGCGTCAGCACCAAAAGACCGGCTAAACCTGGCCGAACTTGGTATGGTGACTTCGGCGTTATTTGCCGACCTGAATAAAGACACCTGGCCAGACCTTGTTATTGCCGGCGAATGGATGCCGATCACCGTTTTCATGAATCAACGAGGGACCTTTACTAAACAAGCGGTGGCATCGTCAACGGGCTGGTGGCAGAGCCTTTACGCCGATGACGTAAACGGCGACGGTTTTACCGACATGCTGGCCGGCAACTGGGGGTGGAATAACAAGTTCAACGGAGCCCGCAACGGACCGGTGAAACTTTACGTGTCCGATTTCGACCGAAACGGTAGCACCGACCAACTGCTGTCCTACACCGTAGGTGGGAAAGAATTCCCCTTTTTGGCAAAAGATGAAGCCGAAAGGGCATTACCGGAATTGCGCAAGCACTACCTGAAGTATGCTGATTTTGCCGGGCTTGAAATGAAAGACGCTTATTATGGTTACGCTGAAAAGGTAACCCCTCTCCAGGCCGAAAGCCTTGGTTCGGCCGTATTGCTGGGCGATGGCAAAGGAAACTTTGTACGGAAAACCCTTTCGGCATCCCTGCAATTAGCACCGGTGTTTGCCTTTGCTAAAACAGGCGTTGGCGAGTACTTGAGCGGTGGCAATTTTTTTGATGTAATTCCGTACGAAGGCCGGTATGATGCACAGCCCCTTGCGGTTTTTCGGACCTCGCCAACCGGCGATGCGGAAACAATTAACCTGCCGGATTTAACAGCTTTGCGCCAGCAGGTCCGGGACATTAAACCGGTGCGCATGGCTAACGGAAAAACGATTTTCGCCGTCGCCTGCAACCGGGGCCCTTTATTGTTCTACCAACCATCGAAACCATGACGGAAACATTCTTTACCCATACGGCCCAACCACTTTCAACCCCTCCTTCCTTCTACAAGAAAGTTGTACGGCCTGTTGCTTTTTTGGCTATGGGCTGCGGTTTCGCTATGTGCAGCAAAACCAACGATGCGCCCGAACCGCCTCTGCCGCCAACACCACCACCAAATTTTTCGCTGTCCTATTGGTATATCGGCCGCCAACTTTCCGGCAACGATGTGTTCGATGTGCCGGTGCAGCCACTCCTGCAGTTTGCCTTTGGTGCTCCGGTCAACCGGAGTACGGTAGCAAGCAATATTACCTTGGCCGAAGGCAATGGCGCACCGGTGAGCGTGTCGGCTGCCTATTCCAATGGCGATAGCGTGGTGGCGCTGACACCGGCCAGCCGGCTGGATTACCTGAAAAAATATACGCTGTCAGTTTCTGCCGGGTTAAAGTCACCGGCAGGCGGCAACCTTACCAGCAATCAAACCTTCCGGTTTCAAACGTCAATGGACTCTTCGCGGAAATTTCCATTAATCTCCGATGATAGTTTGCTGACACTGGTACAAAAACAAACCTTCCGTTATTTCTGGGATTTTGGCCACCCGGTCAGTGGCCTGGCCCGCGAACGCAACACCTCGGGCGACCTCGTTACATCCGGAGGTTCAGGGTTTGGCATAATGGCCATTGTGGCGGCCGTCCATCGCGGCTTCATTACCCGTGCCCAGGCTCTGGGCAGGCTGCAAACGATGGTGAGCTTTCTAAAAAACACGGTACAAACCTTTCACGGCGCTTATCCGCACTGGTTCAATGGCGCCACCGGCGTAGTGATACCATTCAGCCCAACCGACAACGGCGCCGACCTGGTGGAGACGGCCTTTTTAATGCAGGGTCTTCTTACCGCCCGGCAATATTTCACCGGCGCCGATGCTGCAGAAGCCACGCTCCGAAACGACATCAATACCATCTGGAACAAGGTGGAATGGGATTTCTTCCGCAAAGGCGGCGAAAATGTGTTGTACTGGCATTGGAGCCCTTCTAACCAATGGGCGATGAATGTACCGATACGAGGCTGGCACGAAGCGCTGGTGACGTATGTATTAGCCGCATCGTCGCCCACCCACAGCATTCCCAAAGCGGTGTACGACGAAGGCTGGGCCAGAAACGGTGCTATGCGCAACGGCAAGACATTCTACAACCTGCCGCTGCCGCTTGGGCCGGATTATGGGGGGCCGCTTTTCTTGTCGCATTATTCTTTCCTGGGCATTAATCCCAATGGACTTACCGATGCTTATGCCGATTATTCCGTGCAAAACCGGAATCATTCCCTGATCAATCATCAATATGCTGTTGCCAATCCAAAAGGCATCTATGGCTACAGCGATTCTACCTGGGGACTAACGGCAAGCGACATCCCAAACAATGGTTATACCGCTTCGTCGCCTACCAATGATGTGGGAGTGATTGCGCCCACGGCCGCCCTATCGTCTTTTCCGTACACGCCGGAGCAATCCATGAAGGCACTCCGGTTTTTTTATTATGTTTTGGGCGATAAGATCTGGAAAGAATACGGTTTTGTAGATGCCTTTTCCTTAAAGGATTTATGGTTTGCCAATTCGTTTTTAGCCATTGACCAGGGGCCAATTATTGTTATGATAGAGAATCACCGCAGTAGTTTGTTATGGAATTTGTTTATGAGTGCCCCGGAAGTGAAGGCAGGCATGAAAGCACTCGGCTTCAGCAGTCCACACCTTTAAACCTTATCTCATGAAGGGAGTTTTAAGCGCAACACTTTTTTTTATCTTGTTTTGTTTCGGATGTGGCTCTTCCCGTAAAAGCAACCAATCGGAAGCCACGCTTTCAACCGATGACGAAGCCATGTTGACGGACGTGCAACGGCGTACGTTCGACTACTTCTGGACCGGCGCCGAACCAAACAGCGGGTTGGCACGGGAGCGTTTTCACATGGACAATGTGTATCCGCAAAACGACAAAATGATCATCACCAGCGGTGGTGGTGGTTTTGGCGTCATGGCCATTTTGGTGGGGATTGAAAGAGGCTTTATCACCCGGGAACAGGGTGTGGAGCGGATGGAGCGGATAGTAAAGTTCCTGGAAACGGCCGACCGTTTTCATGGCGCCTGGCCGCATTGGTGGAATGGCGAAACCGGCAAGGTAAAACCATTTGGCCGTAAGGATGATGGCGGCGACCTGGTGGAAACATCATTTATGCTGCAAGGCCTTCTTTGCGTGCGGCAGTATTTTCAAAAAGGGTCCGATAAAGAAAAAGCACTGGCAGCCCGAATTGATAAACTGTGGCGGGAAGTGGAATTTGACTGGTACCGCCGTGGTGGACAGAATGTTCTTTACTGGCACTGGAGCCCCAACTTTGCCTGGGATATGAACTTTGCCGTGAAAGGCTATAACGAATGCCTCATTATGTACGTACTCGCCGCTGCATCGCCGACACATGGCGTACCGGCCGAAGTGTATCATGAGGGCTGGGCCAGGAGCGGGGCAATCAGGGATACCGTTTCGGCCTTCGGCCATACGCTGACCCTATCGCACAACGGTGCGCCGAAGTACGGCGGGCCGCTCTTCTGGGCACATTACTCATACCTTGGTCTGGATCCCCGCGGTCTAAAGGACCGTTATGCCGATTATTGGCAGCACAATAAAGCGCAAACACTAATAAACCATGACTGGTGCGTGAACAACCCGAAAGGCTACAAGGGGTATGGCCCCGACAACTGGGGATTGACGGCAAGTTACTCGGTACGTTTTTACGCGGCGCATGCTCCAGGCGACGAAGACCGGGGCGTTATTTCGCCCACGGCGGCGCTTTCATCCATGCCGTACACACCTGAGCAGTCTATGCGGGCCCTTCGCAACTGGTACACCAATCTTCGCGACAGCACTTATGGCCAGTTTGGTTTTTACGATGCCTTTAGCATTCACCACAACTGGTACCCGCAAAAATACCTGGCCATTGACCAGGGGCCTGCCGTGGTGATGATGGAAAATCACCGGAGCGGGTTGCTATGGAATTTGTTCATGAGCTGCCCCGAGGTAAAAGACGGACTGCGGAAATTAGGGTTTGACAGTCCGCACCTGAAATAAATGGAAAAGGACGACGGTTGGTTAGTTTCATTGATTGTTTTTTGAACCGCCAGTATGAAACAATTTCTTTTTTTTCTTTCGTGGTTTTGCGGAACAATGGTGGAGGCGCAGCCAAAGCGCATGAACATTATTTACATTTTGGCCGATGACCATCGCTACGATGCCATGGGCTTTATGAAAAAAATAGAAGGTTTGCAAACGCCCGGACTGGACCGTATGGCAAGGGAAGGCGCTCACTTAAAAAATGCCTTTGTTTCCACGGCGCTTTGTTCGCCCAGCCGGGCTTCCATTCTTACCGGCCAGTATGCCCACACGCATACCGTGGTTGACAACGATGCGCCCTTACCCGACAATCTTTCATTTTTTCCACAATACCTGCAAAAAGCCGGTTACCAAACGGCGTTTCTCGGCAAATGGCATATGGGCAATACCGGCGATGCACCACAACCCGGGTTTGACTATTGGCTTAGTTTCCAGGGTCAGGGCACGTACTATAACTCAACCTTCAATATCAATGGCAAAAGGTTGAAACAACCGGAGGATGGGTATGTGAGCGACCAACTGACCGGGTATGCCATCAACTGGCTTACGAACAGAAACAAGGCCAAACCTTTTTTCGTTTATCTGTCGCACAAAGGCGTGCATGCGGAGTTTATGCCTGCCAAACGCCACCAGGGCCGGTACGCAGCAACGCCGGTCATATGCCCGCCGTCCATGTATCTTACAGCTACCGATAGCAGTAAAACGTATGGTATTGCTACAGCGCCAAAAACGCCCGTCAACTACCGCGATATACCGGAATGGGTGCGCCGGCAGCGTTATAGCTGGCATGGCGTGGACTACATGTACCACGGCGCCATTGCCTTCGACGATTTTTACCGGCGCTACCTGGAAACACTGCAGGCCGTTGATGAAAGTGTAGAAAAAGTAATTGAATGGGTGAAAGCCGAAGGGCTGCAAAACAATACGATGGTGGTTTATATGGGCGACAACGGCTTTTCGTTTGGCGAACACGGGCTCATTGACAAGCGCCATGCCTACGAAGAATCCATGCGGGTGCCGTTGCTTGTTTGGGCGCCTGGGTTTGTAAAGCCGTCGTCGGTGGTGGAGCAGGTGATTATGAACGTGGACCTGGCGCCCACCTTTTTGCAACTGGCGGGCCTGCCGAAGGCGCCGCAGATGCAGGGGTATTCATTTGCCGATTTATTGAGCGGCAGTTCTTCAAACTGGCAGCGGGATAAGGTTTTTTATGAATACTATTGGGAAGCCGCTTTTCCGCAAACACCCACCACATTTGCCGTGCGCAGCAATCGGTACAAATACATTTATTACAATGGCACCTGGGACATTAACGAGTTGTTCGACCTGGAGAAAGATCCCTGGGAAATGAATAATCTTATCCGCGACAGCAGTTACCGAAAGTTGGGCCTGCAATTAAAAGATGACCTTTTCAATTGGTTGAAAGAAACCAACGGCCTGCAAATTCCGCTGAAGCCAACGATCAACAACCGGAATGATAATCGCTACCGCGGAACCTATTAAAAAGCTATCGGCCAGCCGCCGATCCACCTTTCGCCATGATGAAAAAACGATTCAGGTTTCTTGCCATTCTTTTGTATTTGCTGCCACTGGCCGGGGTGGCACAAGACTTTTCGCTGTATCAAAAACGCTGGCTGGTGCAGGGTGGTGATACCTTGCCTTACCGGGTGTTGTTGCCCGTAAACTTCGATTCCGCCAAAGCCTATCCGTTGATGATGTTCTTGCATGGTGCCGGCGAACGGGGAAACGATAATGAAAAACAACTAACGCATGGAGCCAGGCTGTTTCTGCGTACTGATGTACGGGAGCAGTTCCCGGCTATCGTGGTTTTTCCGCAGTGTTCCCGCAACGACTACTGGAGCCATGTTCTTCGCCATCACGATGACATAAACAACCGTAGCTTCTTTTTTCTCCCAGACGGCAACGCCACCCGCAGCATGGAGCTGCTGCAGTTGCTCGTTGGTTTTATTTTGGAAGAATATCCGGTAGATAAAGACCGGTTATACCTTGGTGGTTTATCAATGGGAGCAATGGGTACCTTTGAACTGGCCAGGCGAAAGCCCGGGATGTTTGCCGCCGCCGTTGCTATCTGCGGTGGCGCCCATCCGGCTACCGCGGCGGCGCTGAACAGCACCAGGTGGTGGATCTTCCATGGCGAAAAAGACGATGTGGTGCCGCCGCATTTTAGTCGCAGCATGGCGACTGCCCTTAAAAAAGCCGGTGCGAATGTAAAGGCCACATTTTATCCCGAAGCCAACCACAATAGCTGGGACGCGGCCTTTGCCGAAAAAGATCTGTTACCGTGGCTATTTGCGCAAAAAAAGAGGCCTGCAAAGAGCGGCCGTCTAAAATAAATAGTGCATTGTTCAAAAGGTTACCCAGCCGTTTGACAGTTGAGTTTTTTATATCGCCGATACGATAAAACGATTTGCTTATGCCTGAACCGATTTCCCGCCAGCAATTTTTACAATACATGGCAGCCGCCGGTGCAGCGGCTTTGCTTTCGTCCATCGAAGGTTTTGCGCCGGCCCCGCCAGACAAAAAGTTACGCGTAGCCGTGATCGGCTGCGGTAGCGTGAGCAACCGGTATATACCGCACTTGTTAACCTCACCGCACCTGCAACTGGTAAGCCTTTGCGATAAAAAGTATGAGCGGGCCGTGGAGCAGAACAAGCAGTATAAAGTGGCGGCAGCTACCTATCCGTCAATTGACGCCCTGCTCAAAGGTGTTCCGTTTGACCTGCTGGTCAACCTGACCGATATGCAGGAGCATGGACGCCTTAACCGCCAGGCGCTGCTGGCGGGCAAACACGTTTGGAGCGAAAAGCCAATGGCCAATACCTATGCCGAAGGCAAAGCCCTGGTGGATTTGGCCAAGGCCCGCAAACTGCGGATTTGGGGGGCGCCGGCGGTGGTCAACAGTCCGCAGTTCCGGTTTATGGCAAAGGCCATCCAGGATGGAAAGTTGGGAAAACTAGCTGCGGCGCATGGGCAGTACGGACACACCGGCCCGGGTTGGTCAGCCTTTTTTTACGAAAAAGGTGGCGGCAGCATGCCCGATTTGGGCGTGTACAACATGGCCACCCTTACCGGCTTGCTGGGCCCGGCCAAAGCGGTTATGGCCATGACGTCAATTGTAAAGAAAGAACGCACAATTGACGACAGGGGAACGATTGCGGTGGAGGCAGAAGACAATGCACAGGTGCTGCTGGATCATGGCAATGGCGTGATCAGCCATGTAATGTGCGGCTTTAATTATTTCGACCCGCATGGCCACGAGGCCACCAATCAAACGCTCCATTCCATCCAAATTTTTGGCGATGCCGGTAATATGCGATTGATCGGCTACGATTGGGAACCCAAAGGCGTGGTGCTCGATAACTCGTGGTCGGGGCCTGCCGAGCTTCATCAAAAAGACGATGAAGGGTATCAATGGCAGGAGGGTGCCACGAAAATTGGCGAGTCGCTTGTAAAGAACACCGAGCCTCTTATCAATGCCGAACATGCGCTCCATGTGCTGGAAATCATTGAAGCGGCCCGCCGGTCTTCGGCCACCGGCATGCGCATTTCGTTAAAAAGCAGTTTTACCTGGCCTATGCTGTAATCGTTTCAACATGACCAAACGCCCTCTTTCATTTTCGCCAACCGTTCTGTCGCTCGGCTTTGCGGCGGTCCGCATCATCACCGGCCTGCTGATGGTTTATCACGGATGGGAAGTTTTTGATGCAGATAAAATAGAAGGCTACCGGCAATGGCTGTCCGATATTAAATTTCCGGTGCCGAAGTTGATGGCCTTTGCCGGAAAGGGCGCTGAGTTTGTTGGCGGCCTGCTGCTGATGGCCGGGCTTTTTACCCGGCTTGCCGCCTTGGCAATTGCCATAACCATGCTGGTTGTTTGTTTTTTTATGGGTCACGGCCGCATTTTTACCGATGATCAGCACCCGTTTTTATTCTTTTTGCTGGCTGCGCTTTTTTTCTTCACCGGCGCCGGCAAGTGGAGCCTCGATGGACTTATTTTCGGGCAGCGAAATCCCTTTTCCTAAATTGAACGGCATGAAATCTCTTTTGCTTTTTTTCTTCGTGTTCCTGCTATCCCTCGTTGGTTCGGCGCAAAACGAAAGGGGCGCCGCCACCGGTAAAACTTATTGCAATCCCATCAATATTGACTATGGCTACACACCCATTCCCAACTTCAGCGATTGGGGACGCCACCGGTCCACGGCCGACCCGGTTGTGGTGAACTATAAAGGCGACTATTACCTGTTCAGCACCAATCAATGGGGTTATTGGTGGAGCCCCGACCTGCTGAACTGGAACTATATTTCCCGCCGCTTTTTGCGTCCCTGGAACGAGGTGCTGAACGGCCGGCCGGTGTACGACGAGCTTTGTGCGCCGGGTGTGGGAATTATCGGCGATACGATGATCGTGTTCGGCTCTACCTACACCAATAATTTTTCCATTTGGATGAGTACGAATCCGAAGGAAAATGAGTGGAAGCCATTGGTGGATTCATTTGCCATTGGCGGGTGGGACCCTTCGTTTTTCACCGATAATGACGGACGCTTGTACATGTATAATGGCAGCAGCAACAAATGGCCCATGTACGGCATTGAGCTAAACCGCAAAACTTTTCAACCCATCGGTACCCGGCAGGAGATGTATGTGCTGGAACCCTGGCGCTATGGCTGGCAGCGTTTTGGTGAGCACATGGACAATACGTTTCTCGACCCGTTTATTGAAGGCTCTCATCTGACAAAGCACAAGGGCAAATACTACCTTCAATACGGCGCTCCCGGTACCGAATTCAGTGGTTATGCGGATGGCCTTCTCATTGGTGATGGTCCGTTAGGCCCCTGGACCCCGGCCTCTGACCCGCTGAGCCTGAAGCTGGGCGGCTATGTAAGGGGAGCCGGTCACGGCGCTACGTTCCAGGACAACAATGGCGACTTCTGGCATATATCCACCACCGTCATTTCTGTAAAAAATACCTTTGAAAGAAGGCTGGGCATGTGGCCGACCGGTTTTGACAAAGATGGCCGCATGTGGTGTAATACGGCATTTGGCGACTATCCGCATTATGTTCCAACCGCCGTTGATAAAAACAGCCTGAACGAATATGCGCCGTCGAAATTTTTTACCGGGTGGATGCTGCTGAATTACAACAAGCCAGTGCAGGTTTCTTCTACCCTTGGCAGTTATGTGCCCAACCATGCCGTAGATGAACTAATGAAAACTTACTGGAGTGCCGCCACGGGTAATGCCGGTGAGTGGTTTCAAACCGACCTGGGAACGGTATCGCGGGTGAATGCGGTTCAAATCAATTATGCCGACCAGGATGTGGCCGACGACCGGTTGGGGAAGATCGCCGGGCAGTATCATCAATATCGGCTGCTTTGGTCGGCCGATGGCAGGAAATGGAACCTGCTGGTTGATAAAAGCAAAAACACCAGGGATGTTCCGCACGATTATGTAGAGTTCACCACACCGGTGCAAGCCCGTTACATTCGTATGGAAAATATCCGGATGCCGATCGGCAAATTTGCCTTGAGCGGCTTCCGGGTGTTTGGGTTTGGCAATGGGCCAAAGCCGGACAAGGTGCAAAATTTTATCGTGCTTCGCACTGAAAAGGATAAACGGAGCGCCTTTCTGAAATGGCGACCGGTTGACAATGCATTTGCTTACAATATTTACTATGGCACCCATCCCGAAAAATTATACAACTGCATCATGGTGCATAGCAATAACGAATACTGGATGAAAGCCATGGACAGCCAGGCGCCTTATTACTATCAGATCGAAGCGGTGAACGAAAACGGTGTGTCGGAACGGACGGCAGTAATGAAAGCGGAATAAAGCCGGACAAGCCGGTGGCAAGGGGTTTCTTCAACCAGGCACTTTGCCTATCTTTTTCAGGCCAGGAATTCCCGGTTATCGGGATGATCCCATACTGATCGTTATCAATAAAATCAAGTTTATCATGAGGCTATTTTTTTTCGTTAGCGTGCTGGTGCTAGCCCTGGCGGCGAATGCACAAAACAACAAGGCAAAAATGAACACCTTCATCGCCGGTCTGATGAAGCGCATGACACTGGAAGAAAAAATCGGACAGTTAAATCTTGTGACGCCGGGCGGCGGCATTCCCACCGGCGCGGTGGTGAGCACCGATGTAGAAGCAAAGATCAAAGCCGGAAATGTCGGTGGCCTTTTCGGCGTCATCGGTTACGAAAAAATCAAACAGGCACAGGACCTTGCCGTGAACGGCAGCCGGCTGAAAATTCCGCTGATGTTTGGGTCGGATATCATTCATGGCTACAAAACCACCTTCCCGATTCCGCTGGGCCTTTCCTGCACCTGGGACATGGGTTTGCTGGAGCGGTCGGCCCGCATTGCCGCCGAAGAAGCATCGGCCGATGGCTTGTGCTGGGCTTTTTCGCCCATGGTGGATATTGCCCGCGACCCGCGGTGGGGCCGCGTGGCCGAAGGCGCCGGTGAAGATCCCTACCTCGGCAGCCAGATTGCCAGGGCCATGGTTCGCGGCTATCAGGGCAATGACCTTTCGGCTAACAACACGATCATGGCCTGCGTAAAACATTTTGCGCTTTACGGTGCTGCCGAAGGTGGCCGCGATTACAATACCACCGATATGAGCCGGGTCAGGATGTATGAATATTACCTGCCTCCCTACAAAGCCGCCGTAGATGCCGGCGTGGGTAGCGTGATGGCCTCGTTCAACGAAATTGACGGAGTGCCCGCCACGGCTAACCGCTGGCTGCTCACTGATCTGCTTCGCAAGCAATGGGGATTCAACGGGTTTGTGGTTTCTGACTATACCGGTGTGAACGAAATGGTGGACCATGGCTTTGGCAATTTGCAAACCGTTTCGGCCCTGGCCGTAAAAGCCGGTACAGATATGGACATGGTGGGAGAGGGCTTTCTGACGACTTTAAAAAAATCGTTACAGGAAAAAAAGATTACAGTCGCCGAAATTGAACTGGCTTGCCGGCGGGTGCTGGAGGCAAAATACAAGTTGGGACTTTTCGACGATCCTTACCGTTATATCAACCCGCAACGGGCGGCGGCAGAAGTGCTGAGCGCCAGTAAGCGGGCAGCCGCCCGGGAGTTTGCCGCCAGATCCTGCGTGTTGCTGAAAAATGCAAACAATACCTTGCCGCTTCGCAAATCGGGAACAATTGCGTTGGTTGGTCCGCTGGCCAATGACCGGAGCAATATGTTGGGTACCTGGGCGGTGAGTGGCGATGCGCAAACGGCTGTGTCAATTCTTGATGGAATGAAAGCGGTTGGCGGAAGCAATGTGCAGATTTTGTACGCCAGGGGCGCCAATATTACCGATGATAGCGCTTTGGCGAAAATGGCAAACGTTTTTGGCGAACGGGTTTCGATTGATGCCCGAACGCCGCAGCAAATGATAGAAGAGGCCGTGAACACGGCAAACCGGGCCGATGTGGTGGTGGCTGTTTTAGGAGAGGCGTCGGAATTCAGCGGCGAGGCTGCCAGCCGGTCGGATATTGGTTTGCCGGCCAGCCAAAAGGCACTTTTGTCCGCATTGGTAAAAACGGGCAAGCCGGTGGTTGTGCTGCTTTTAAGCGGCCGGCCGCTCACCATCAGCGAAGAAGCCGCACAGGCAACGGCGATGGTGCAAGGTTGGTTCGGCGGCCATGAGGCAGGCCCGGGCTTCGCCGATGTGCTGTTTGGCAATTACAATCCGGCGGGCAAGCTGAGTATGACCTTTCCGCGAAACGTTGGCCAAATTCCTATCTACTACAACTACAAACGCACCGGCCGGCCGCAGGCCGACGGATCGCCGACACAAAAGTTCCGCTCCAATTATCTTGATGTGGCCAACAGCCCGCTGTTCCCGTTTGGATTTGGACTGAGCTATACGACGTTCCGGTACAGCGATATCCAGTTGAGCCGGAACGCCTTGACAGCCGGGCAAAATATTGTGGCAACGGTGACGGTGACCAATACGGGGCAATACGATGGCGAGGAGGTGGTGCAACTGTATATCCAGGACATTTACGCCTCTGTGACGCAGCCCGTAAAAAAGTTGAAGGGTTTCCAAAAACTCATGCTTAAAAAAGGCGAAAGCCGGGAAGTTTCGTTTACGATTTCACCCGAAGAGCTGAAATTTTACAATTCGTATTTAAAGTGGGTAGCTGAGCCGGGAGATTTTAAACTATTTATCGGTGGTAGCTCGGCTGAGGTAAAGGAAGCTGCATTCACTTTGCGGTAAAGACCGGTTTTCAGCCGCCATTCTGTGGTCAACGACCCAGGATGGCGGCTTTTTTATTTGGCGCCAAAGAATTTAAAGACGAACGCTTCGCCTGATTTGCAATGAAGAAGTCGGCAAAAGCGTTTAAGTTGACAAGTTTAATTCCATCCGCCTCCGGCAGGTATCTTCGCGGCATGTTGCCTTAGAATCCCTTGAAAATAGGCAAGACCGGCGATTTTTTCTGCACCACATCGCAGCAAAACATGCCAGCAACCTCCAAATTTTCAAATTATAAAAAATAATATTTTTAATTTTCCCAACAGTTTTTCTATTTTAGCTCTGTCGAAAGGTATTGCTTGCCATTTCATAGGTCCTTTTCCTGTGTTTTTTGAAGCAATACCTTTTTTATTTTAGAATCCACAATTCTGGTGACAAACCAAATCTCAGCAGTCTTTTTTCAGAGCCTGCCGGAACCGGAACAAATCATCGAACGCAAACATTAAACAAACAACTATGTCAGCAGCAAAACTGGAGTACATCTGGCTTGATGGCTACAAGCCCACACAAAGCCTTCGTAGCAAAACCAAAATTGAAAAAGATTTCTCGGGCAAACTCGAAGACTGTCCTATGTGGAGCTTCGACGGCTCGTCCACCGAGCAGGCTCCGGGCGGCTCGTCGGATTGTATTCTGAAGCCGGTTTACATTGTTGCTGATCCCCAGCGCAAAAACGGTTTTCTTGTGATGTGCGAGGTGTTGAATCCAGACGGTACTGCCCACGTGAGCAACGGCCGTGCGCTGATAGAAGACGATGACAACGATTTTTGGTTTGGATTTGAGCAGGAGTACTTCCTTTGGAACTCCGAGATAGAAAAGCCGCTTGGTTTTCCCGAGGGTGGTTATCCCGCTCCGCAAGGACCTTACTATTGCTCGGTTGGTGCCCGCAACGCTTTCGGCCGTCATATTGTGGAAGAACACCTGGATGCCTGCCTGGAAGCCGGCCTGAACGTGGAAGGCATCAACGCCGAGGTGGCCACCGGCCAGTGGGAGTTCCAGATTTTTGCCAAAGGCGCAAAAGAAGCCGGCGACCAAATCTGGATTGCCCGCTATCTGCTGGAAAGAATTGGTGAAAAATACAATGTTGCCATCAACTGGCATTGCAAACCACTCGGCAACCTTGACTGGAACGGAAGCGGCATGCACGCCAATTTCTCCAACACCCTGCTGCGCACCTGTGGCAGCCGCGAGGTGTACGAAGCGGTTTGTGAAGCGTTCCGCCCCGTCATTAAAGAGCATATTGATGTTTATGGCGCCGACAATCACCTGCGCCTGACTGGTAAGCATGAAACAGCGGCTATCAACGAATTCAAATTTGGCGTGTCCGACCGTGGGGCTTCTATCCGTATCCCCATCGGCACCGTGGAAAGAGGCTGGAAAGGCTGGCTCGAAGATCGTCGCCCGAATAGTGCCGCCGATCCTTACAAAGTGGCAGCCCGCATCATCAAAACCGTTAAGTCGGCCGAAGTAGAATCGAAAGCGATTTTGGAAGAACTGAATGTAACTGCTTAATTTCACATCGCTTCTTGCCATTTTCAATGAAAAAGAGCTGCCGTTGCAGCTCTTTTTTGTTCACATAATCAAATGTTTAGATGGCTTGTCCCTGATTTTTCAACAGATGGCAGCGTCAACTGAATCGGGGGTTGCTGAAGATCAGACTAATTGCATTTTGAGTTATTCAATTAAAGGTTACGTGTGTTATGGTGCAGCCGAAGGAGCAGCGTATTAATAAAATAGCTGTCAGGAGCATTGTCCAACTTCAGAGCGCCTGTTCTGTATGCAGGAAGGTGTTGCAATACGGTGGGGTAACACACTATGCTCGTCTCGAAGTCGGTTCCCTTAACCTTAAATGATAACCAACGGAGTAAAATAAAGCACGTGGCGCCAACACTACCAATCAGAAAGGCGGCCACTACGGCCGCCTTTCAATATTTCTCAGACATTCCTTGAAGGAAATTGAAAATCAAATAGTTGCCACCATTAAGCCGACTTTACTTTTTCTTTGGTTTTGCCGGCCGGTGATTTTGTTTTGATCTTTAACTCATCCGCTCCCACCTTGATCTTCTTTCCGTCTGTTTTAAACTTGCCAGTGCGTGCCAGCTCGTCCGCCAACAAAACGGCAGCATAAGCATTGACAACACCGCCAGTGCGGCTAATGTCCGAAAGCTGGGCTTTTTCGCCGGTAGAAGGATTCGTAACCGGGTCGCTAAAAGGTACGGCACTTTGCTCAATAATGGCTTTTACCTGCTGAGCGTTAAATTGCGGGTAGTATTGCAGAATCAAAGCCGCCACACCTGCCACCACCGGCGAAGCCATGGAAGTGCCGGAAAGATTGCCATAGGTATTGCCGCCCGGAACCGAGGAGTAAATTTCAACACCCGGCGCAAACACATCCACCTCTTCTTTGCCCACGTTCGAGAACGTAGCCACCAGCGTATTTTTTCCTGCTGCCGAGGCGCCTACGGTGATCCAGTTGGTAGCACGGGTGACACCGTCTTTATACACCGGTGTGGGAAAATTCCAGGACGTATCAATATTGGCGCCCTCATTACCGGCCGCATGCACCAGCAGCACGCCTTTCTTTTCGGCATAAGCCACCGCATCGTCCACCCACTGTTTTTCGGGCGACACCCCTTTGCCAAAGCTCATATTAATGACTTTGGCGCCATTATCCACGGCATAGCGAATAGCCAGGGCCACATCTTTATCATGCTCGTCACCGTCGGGTACGGCACGAATCGTCATGATCCGCACGTTATCGGCAATGCCGTCCATTCCTTTGCTATTGTTGCGGGCTGCGGCAATGATTCCCGAAACGTGGGTACCGTGCCGCGAGGTTTCGGTCATCAGGTCGTTGTTGCCATAACTACGGTCGTTTATGTCGGCTTCATTGTCTTTCACCACCTCACCGCGGTAGTTACGCGGCGGCATGTTCATCGCATTGGCCTTCATCTCTTCGGCCGACACATAGTCGCCGATATCGGTCAGAACTTCTTTATTTGTCAGGGAAGATTCTATTTGAAGCGTCTGCACCAGTGCCAGATACCTCCGCTTGGCCTGCCGGCCGGCTTCTGTGGGTGGCGTAAAGCTTTCCAGGTCGGTTGCCGTGTAAACGGCTTTGCCCATCAGGCGCTGCAGCGTAGTATCGGCCGATGATGCCGATTTGTAAGCATTGCTTAACAGCATCAGCGTCATTGAACTGTTTGGGTCAACCTTCAGATCGCCGGCAGCCTTCCACCACATACGATACAAATCCTGGTCTTCCGCGCTCAGGGAGCCTGGGTCTTTCACTCCTTCAAATTTGGCTTTGTACCGGTGGTACACCCGCGCTGCTTCGTACGAATCTTTGTTCACGTTCCGGCCGCCCGGTCCGCCTAAAAAATTCCAGCCATGCACGTCGTCCACATAACCATTCTTGTCGTCATCAATGCCGTTGCCGGGAATTTCTTTCGGGTTGGTCCACAACACCGGCCTCAGGTCTTCGTGCAGGGTATCTATGCCGGAGTCAATCACGGCCACGATCACCTCGCTGCTTTTTTTACCTTTTAAAAACGCATTGGCTTTGTCGAGGCTGATTCCATACCAACCACTGGTGGCGGGGTCCGAAAGATGCCAGCCATTGGGCGCAACTGATTTCTGAGAGACTGCGGTTAAGGCGAGGCCTGCAAACAGGAGCGGGAGCAGGGCACGTTTCAATACATTGTTCATTCACAAGATTATTAAGGTCCGTAAAGTTAGCCCAAAGGGTTTTTAGGAGTTGTGAAAAATGGAAGAAGGGTAAAAAGGAACTGTTAAGAGATAAGTCAGATCACCGCCTCGACAAGCGGAGACAACTTTGCGGTCACATTATGCCGGCAAGACATTTTGCGACAGAGCTTTCATGTAAAAAATATCTACTGGAAATTAACGAAGGCACTTTTTTCCCTACAAAATTCCTTGCTGTATTTATTGAAAACGACCAAGGATTGCATATAGATTTAAAACAGTAAACATGAAACCTAAAACAATTGCTAAGGCAGCAGCCTTTCTGCTTCTGTCGTTTACGCCGGCAAACGCCCATCAGTTATAACCAGTGAAAAACGCGGCATCTCTCACCATGCCCGCCACTAACAAACATTAAATACTCTTTGAAGAATACAAACGGCCGGATTGAAAATAAATTCGCCCCTTGACGGCGCCTAAAGCATTCTCACAAGAGCCGTGGTGGATAAAAACGGAAAGACCAATACTTTGGAAAGCAGCGAAACGGCCAGGCAGTATCAATTTTCAATTCAGGGCAATATATATGGGCCAGTGCATGGAAAGAGGCAGGAACTGACAAACCGAATTCCGCTTATGGAAACGGAATGTTTGACAGCACAGCGCCGGATGAATTTTCCGAACCAAACATCAGTTCTACATTTGGCCGCGAATTAGTGGGAACGACTGCGAAACTGAAAATTTCGTTGGCCGGGTAGGATAGGTACAAGCAGACAATCGCATGGCCCGACGGAAGAAAAATGATAAAAGAATACAGCCGCCTGAAATGCTGATCATTTCGGAAATTTCAAAAGAAAACCCTCCGGATTGTGGAGGGTTTTCTTTTTTTACAAATCAAATTTTATTCCCTGCGCCAACGGCAGCTTTGTGCTGTAATTAATCGTATTCGTTTGGCGCCGCATATAAATGCGCCAGGCATCGGAGCCGCTTTCGCGTCCACCACCGGTTTCTTTTTCGCCGCCGAATGCACCGCCGATTTCCGCGCCTGAGGTGCCGATGTTGACGTTGGCAATGCCGCAGTCGCTGCCGGCCGCCGACAAAAACGTTTCTGCTTCGCGGAGGTTGAGCGTCATAATGGACGAGGAGAGACCCTGCGGTACGCCGTTCTGGATGGCAATAGCTTCGTCGAGCGTTTGGTATTTCATCAGGTACAAAATGGGCGCAAAGGTTTCGTGCTGTACCACATCAAAATGCGGTTGCACTTCAGCAATGGCCGGCCGCACATAGCAGCCGCTTTCGTAGCCTTCGCCTTCCAGCACGCCGCCTTCGGACACAAACTTCCCGCCTTCCTTTTTGCAGCGTTCAATCGCGTCGAGGTACATTTGCACCGCATCTTTATCAATCACCGGACCCACATGGTTTTTTTCGTCCAACGGGTTGCCAATGCGCAATTGTTTGTAGGCATTTACCAGCTTGTCGCGGAAGGAATCGTACACCGATTCGTGAATGATCAGTCGCCTGGTGGTGGTGCAGCGTTGGCCGGCGGTGCCCACGGCGCCAAACACACAACCCACCAACGAGGTTTCCAAATCTGCATCTTTCGAAATAATGATGGCGTTGTTGCCGCCCAGTTCCAGCAGTGACCTTCCCAGTCGGGCACCCACTGCTGCACCCACCGCTTTGCCCATGCGGGTAGAGCCGGTGGCCGATACCAGT
Source organism: uncultured Flavisolibacter sp. (assembly GCA_965365435.1). Taxonomy (GTDB): domain Bacteria; phylum Bacteroidota; class Bacteroidia; order Chitinophagales; family Chitinophagaceae; genus Flavisolibacter. The sequence continues at coordinate 72,418 of CBDUBQ010000013.1, read as the reverse complement.
GGTATGCGACCGTCGGCGGCCAGGCGTTCGCCCAGGTCCCGTTCGCCCACCAGCAGGTTGCAAACACCTTCGGGTACTTCGTTAGCGGCAAATACATCGGCAATAATTTTTTGACAGGCCACGGCGCAAAGGGGTGTTTTTTCCGAAGGCTTCCACACACAAACATCGCCGCAAACAAGGGCCAGGGCAGTGTTCCAACTCCATACTGCTACCGGAAAGTTGAAGGCTGAGATAATGCCCACAATGCCAAGCGGGTGCCACTGCTCATACATGCGGTGGCCCGGCCGCTCGCTGTGCATCGTAAGCCCGTGCAACTGCCGCGAAAGTCCGACGGCAAAATCGCAGATGTCAATCATCTCCTGCACTTCACCGTACCCTTCCTGGAGGCTTTTGCCCATTTCGTACGATACCAGCTTGCCCAGTGGCTCTTTGTATTTACGCAGAGCCTCGCCAAACTGCCGCACCACCTCGCCACGTTTGGGCGATGGCCACAGGCGCCATTCGGCAAAAGCGATTTGGGCGGTCTGCACCACCTGCTCGTAGCCCGCTTCATCGGCAGCGGTTACGGAAGCAATCTTTTTACCATTCACCGGCGAAAACGAATCAATGGTTTTGCCGCCGCTTTTGATCCAGGTCTTTCCGGTGGAAGCGCCAGCGTTGGTGGCTTCTATTCCGAGTTGTTTAAGAAGATCGAGCATGGGGGAGTTTAAGTTTTTAAATGTAAGATTGAACGTTTACCGGACAGTCAAAAATTATTCATTACTGCCCTTGCCATCGAATGAAATTCTAACCCCACCAAAAGCCCATCGTCCCGGCATTCGGGAGCCGATCAAATCGGTGTAGCTGCGGTCGAGTATATTGTCCACCTGCGCAAACAGGTAAAGTTTATTTTTCACCAGGGCCCCTTCGGCCCGTGTGTTGATCACCCAATAGTCGGCCGATACTTTGGTGATATCCGGCGACGCAACGGCCCGTGGCTGCCGGCTTTTATACAAACCGTTTACCGAAAGCAGCAGCCGTCCGCTGCTGTATTGCACGTTGAAGTTGGTGAGAAAGCGGGCATGCGAGGAGAGGTAAAACGAGGGCACGGTGTCGGAGCTGCGGCTCTTCAGCCACACCAAACCAAGCGTCGCCAACAGCGTGGCTTTGTTCGGCAGTGTTTTGTTGTATTGCACATCGGTTTCCCAACCGGTGGTCGTTACATCCGCAATGTTTTTGGCCAGGGGGTAAGTGCCGGCAGGCGAAAGGTTGACCTTGCGGGGAATGGCCGCATAGGGCGTTCGCACATAATCTATCAAATCCTGGTGGCGGCGTTGAAAAAACGTTCCAGACAGTTTCAGTGCGGCGCCAACAAAATAATCGGCGCCCGCTTCGTATGAGATCGAACGTTCCTCCGTTAAATCAGGGTTGCCGAGGCTTTGCCCGGAAGGCACAAAGGTTTTGTTGTAATTATTGAATCGCTCGGTAAAGTCCGCATCTCGGATGGTTTTGCCGGCGCTGCCGCGAAGGGTTAAGTTGCCGGCACGGTAGGAAAGGGCCGCTTGGGGAATGACTTCATAACCGGTGCGGCTGTTCCATTCGAGGCGGAGGGCCGGCGCCACAAACAGCGACGAACCGATCTGGTGGTTGAGCACCGCGAAAGCCGCGGCTTGTTGCACCTGGTGATTGCCGCGATCGTTGGAGCGGATCTTTTTGTTGACGAATTGAACACCCGGCGTAAGGGTTGTGTTTGCAGCCAGCCGGCGCTCGTTGGTGACAAGCGCCTGCCACAACTCCGTGCGGTTTTGATTTGACGGTGTCAGGCGGTTGAAGGCAAAACTGTCTTTCAGATTCTTGTAACCAACCTGCAGGCGCAGCGTATTGTTTTCCGCGGTGCGGACCAATTGCATCTGATTCCAAAAAGTCTTAACCGTCTCCTGCGCCGAATCGCTTAGCGCCGATGTGTAAAAATTTTGCGCGGCAAAGGTCCGGGTGTCGTAGGCGGTGCGCAGCGCCGCCGACCATTTGTCCGAAAAACGATGACCCACCGAGGCCGAAACGGTAGTGGCATCCACAAAGCCGCGGAGGCCGCGATGGCGCTGCCCGTCGGTTTTATTCGCAAGCAGGCCGCCGCCAATACTGGTTTTGCCGGTGGAATAAAAAGCCCCGGCTTGTGCGCCCCGGAAATCATATTCGCCACCGGTGAGCTGGGCCGCCGCTTGTAGCTTCTGTGCACCCTTTGCCGCAAAGCTTTTGGTAACAATGTTCACCACGCCGCCCACGGCATCGGAACCATAAAGTGCCGAGCCGGCGCCTTTCAAGATTTCAATGCGGTCAATTTCACCGGGTGCTATTGGGATGTAAGTAGAAAAATGACCGGTGTTAGGATCATTCACCCGCATACCGTCCACTATCACCAGCACTTGCTGAAAGGTGCCGCCGCGCAGTGTCAGGTCGCTTTGCGAGCCAAATGGGCCACGGGCCTGTACTTCCAGTCCGGGCAGGTAACGCAGCAATTCGTCAATTGAATGCACCGGCAATGCCGTTAGCTTTTCGCCCTTGATCACAAACAGGTTGCGCCCGGTTTGCGACGCCCTCACCGGGTTCAGCGAAGCCGAAACCGTCACCGGGTCCAGCTCGCCCGGTTGGGCGTAAAGGAACGAGGCAGAAGAAAAAAAACCGCCGGCCAGTAAAACAAGCTTTTTTCTCATAACCAAAATTGGGCGCAAAAATAGGGAAGGGCAGTTAGAGCAAGAGACAATCGGCAAAACGCAAGGGGTCAGTTTTCAGCCGCTGCGCCAATGCACCCTTGGCTCTTTATACACGTCAATACAGTCTTACTCCTAAAGCAAAACTGACAGACCTAAAGTTTTGCTTTGCCCGTTCTTCTCGTTTCAAAACATTGATGTAAGATATTTTGCCTGTCACCTTTTGATTGGAGGAAAAATAGAAGCCCAAAGACGGTTTCAGTCCTAAAACTGTCTGTCCGCCTACGAAGCTTGGGCCGGCTAAAAAAGACACGTAAACATTTCGTAAGGGCCGCACCGAAGCTCCGGCAAAAACATTGATCATTGCCCGTACTGTTCCAATCGGTGTACCGTCCAAATACATTCTATACACCTTGTCGTCCATCAGATAGGCGTCGGCGGTCAATTCAACAGCCGGTCCAATTACTGCAGTTTGCCGGAAGAACATCTGCAAGCCCAAGCCCATGCCCCAAGGATTGTTACCCTTGGTCACATCAGAAATGGTTTGGTTGTATTGTCCTTCAAGGTACAAAGCGGTTTTACGCTCTGTCTGCCCGAAGACTGATGCCAGAATAAAGCAAAGGAAAGTGGTTGTTAGTAGCTTTTGCATTCTCAGATTTGTATGGCTGCCAACAGTGTGGGCTCAGTATGATTCTTTGCCATTGGGAAAATCGGCCGACCGGACATCGCCAATGTAACTTCGAACGGCGCCGGTGATCTGCTCGTGCAGGTTCAGGTACTGGCGTAAAAAGCGTGGCTTGAACTCGGTATTAATCCCGAGCATATCGTGCATCACCAGCACCTGCCCGTCGCAGTGCGGGCCGGCGCCAATGCCGATGGTGGGTATCTGCAGCGATGCCGACACCTCTTTGGCCAACACCGCCGGAATTTTTTCCAGCACCAGCGCAAAACAGCCGGCGTCCTGCAGGCGCCGGGCATCTTCGCGAAGTTTGTCGGCCTCTGCCTCTTCTTTTGCCCTTACGCTGTAAGTGCCGAATTTGTAGATGGACTGCGGCGTAAGGCCGAGATGGCCCATTACCGGAATGCCGGCGCTGATAATCCGCTTCACCGATTCCACTACTTCTTCGCCACCTTCGAGCTTAATGGCGTGGGCGCCGGTTTCCTTCATAATGCGAATGGCCGAGGCCAGGGCAATGTCGCCATTGCTTTGATAAGAACCAAAAGGCAGGTCAACCACCACCAGGCAGCGCCGGGCGCCCCGAATGACCGATGACGCATGGTAGATCATCTGGTCAAGGGTGATTGGCAATGTGGTTTCATGGCCGGCCATCACGTTCGATGCCGAGTCGCCCACCAGTATCACATCAATTCCTGCCGCATCAAAAAGCGAGGCAAACGAATAGTCGTAGGCCGTCAGCATGGAAATTTTGGTACCGGCCGACTTCATCCGCTGCAGCGTATTGGTGGTGATGCGTTTAACGTCCTGAGTGATGGCGCTCATGAAAGGATTTTCGCCAAAGATAAGGGGCCGGAAGCGCTGCCTGGGATTCCACGCCGCCGCTTTTGGGCAAGCCTGGCAACATGGCACAAAATTGTCAGTGACTTAAAAAATTCAATTATGCACACGGAAGAAAACAAACAAAACCTGAATAATCCGGCCGGCATGGCTGGCAGCCATCGCGACCGGCAGGGCATTGACAAAGCACCGGGCGAAGAGCAGCGGGAAGGCCCTATCGAAAACGTAGTGGCCGATACACAAAAAGGGAAAAATAAGGTGGATGGCGATCCGTCGAAGGAAAGCGATCAGCCCATTGATCAGTGATAGAGGGCCTGAATGCGAAAAAGTGCCGGCATCTTGCTGTACCGATGGCGCCATGGTGGGCCTGAAGTTTTTCTGGTTCATCCCGGCGGACCCTACTGGAAAGGTCGGGAAGATGGCGCCTGGAGCATTCCCAAGGGCGAATTTGCCGAAGGCGAAGAACCGCTGACGGCAGCCCGCCGTGAATTTTTTGAGGAAACCGGTAAACAGGTTGACGGAATTTTTTGGGAACTGCAGCCGGTACGGCAGAAAAGCGGCAAACAGGTTTTTGCTTTTGCCCTGGAGGGCGACATTGACGCCAACTCCATTATTTCCAACACCTTTCGGCAGGAGTTTCCTTATAAGTCGGGAAAATGGATAACCGTGCCTGAGGTGGACAAAGCTGCCTGGTTTGATATGGCCGCAGGCCGGAAGGCCATCAATCCTGCACAGGCAGCGCTGCTTGATGAATTATTGGGAAAGCTTGCCAATGAAAAAACGTTTTGACCTGAACGAGATGCTGCAACGGGTTGAAAGTTGCATCAAAGACTATCCGAAAGCGGCCATGTTTGACCTTTTCGAGAAAGGTCATACATCCTTGTTTGAGCAGCTGATTTCCTGCATTATTTCTATCCGCACCCTCGATGAAACAACTATACCGGTTTCGGAAAAACTGTTTGCCCGGGCCCGTACTCCCGCCGAATTGCTGAAGCTATCGCCGCAGGCATTGGAAAAATTGCTGACGGGTACGCAGTATCCCGGCCAAAAAGCACACACCCTGCTGGGGATTGCGCAAATTGCCGTAGAGCAATATGGCGGTAGCCTGCCGGCCGATTATGACAGCCTGATTGCCTTGAAAGGCGTGGGGCCCAAATGCGCCAAACTGGCGCTTGGTGTAGCCACCGGATTGCCCGGTGTAAGCGTGGATGTGCATGTGCACCGCGTGGTGAACCGCTGGGGCCTGGTGCAAACAAAAACACCCGAAGCCACCATGGTTGCCCTGGAAGCACAGGTGCCGCAACAGCAATGGATTGACATTAACCGCCTGCTGATGCCTTTTGGCAAACATATCTGTGTGTCGCATGCCCCGTATTGTTCCATTTGTCCGGTGCTGGCCTATTGCCGGCAGGTAGGGGTGACTAAACATCGCTAATTAACACGCTGCCGAAAATATGTTTCTGCAAATCGCCTTTGCACCCTATTTTGCAGCCGAACCAATTTTATGAAAAACACCTTTCCGCTGGCTGCAGCCCTTCTATTCCTTTTTAGTTGCTCCAACGAATCAGCCGTTTCTCCAGGCAAAGAGCAAAGCCCTGACCAAACAGAAACAACCGCTAAAAAAGAGCCGGACGGTTCGGCCAAACCAGCTATCCGCACCGTAGCCAATGCCGCCACTATCATGGCCCGCAAGCAAGTGCCGGTGCTCTGCTATCACCATATTTACGATATCCCGAAAGCAACCCGCGAATATGACGTCACGGTAAATGAGTTTAAAAAGCAAATGAAGATCCTGCACGACAGCGGTTACCATACCATCCTGCCCGACCAGCTTTACAACTACCTGGCTTTAGGTGAGCCGCTTCCGTCCAACCCGGTGATGATCACCTTCGACGACACGGACGAAGAACAATTCTCGATAGCCAAACCGGAAATGGACAAATACGGTTTTAAGGGAGTGTATTTTTTAATGACGATTTCGATTGGCCGGCCGCGCTATATGAACAAGGAGCAGATTAAACAACTGGCCGATGAAGGACATGCGATTGCGTCGCACACCTGGGACCACCACCGCGTGGACCGGTACAAATATGAAAACACCATTGAAGAACGGGGTGTGAAAAAAGTGGTGAACGATTACGAGCAACAATTGGGCAAGACCAAAAAAACCATCGAAGCGATAACCGGAAAACCGGTTCAGGACTTTGCTTATCCCTTCGGAATCTGGAGCCCCGAAGCGATTCCCGAGATAAAAAAACAAGGTTACCGGATGGCTTTTCAGCTTTCGACAAAACGCGATACTACCGAGCCGCTGTTTACGGTACGCCGTATGATTGTTGCGCCAACCTGGTCGGCAGAGGGCATGCTTCGGGTGATGAAAAGCACCTTCGGCCGCGACTAATTTAGACCGCTCGCAGCGGAAAAGCCTGCTAGTTTTCCCCGCATTTGGCCGGATTATCCACCATACTCCTGACAGGTGTAAAAGCGTTGCGGATTTTCAGCAACTGGAACAGTCTTTGGATGACGAAGGGAAAATGCCGTTATGTTTCCAGTGTGGTTTTTTGTGATACTGATCGGTGCCGTCTGCTACCTCCTATACATTACCCGTACAACAGAAAAAGATATTTTGCTAATGAGCAAAAATCAGTCGAAGCGGCTTCCATTGAGCTTGCAGGAGCGGCCGGAGGCAACCGGGGTAAAAGCACCCTGAAGAAAATAATAGTTCGCTGGCAGACGGCGTTATAGCCGCCGACCAACCTGCCGGTGGCGGTGAGCCCACCCATCATCCCCTTAAACAATTTTTAAATTCGCACAGTAAACAAAGCGGGACAAAAGGTTCAGTCACGCTTTCGCTTCGTCAGCGCCACCAGCAAAATAATAAACATTGCGGCGCCAACGATCCAAAGCCAGGGCGATCCATACCAGGCTTCATTTACAGGCTGTACGGCATCGTTTTCAACCGCCTCATCCTGTGCCCAAAGGGTAGCGCCGGTGACGATTGATCCGAAGGAGAAGACGATTTTTTTCATGTTTGATTATTTAAGGGCAAAAATTTAACGCCGGCCAAAGATCGAACTTCCAATGCGCACCATCGTGGAGCCCTCTGCTAAAGCCATTTTGTAATCGCCGCTCATACCCATAGAAAGAATTGAAAAGCTGAATGACGGAAATGTTTTTGCGGCCAATTGGTCGAACAGGCTTTTCAACTGCTGAAACTCGGCCCTTACCTGTTTTTCATCGTCCGAAAATGAAGCCATTCCCATCAACCCTCTGATGCAAACATGCTTCAGGTCCGCCACGGCGGCATCTAAATCAGCGCCGAGCAATTCGGTGGCGTCGAGGCCAAATTTGGTTTCTTCGCGGGCAATATGCACCTGTAGCAGCACACCGATGGTGCGTTGCAAATTCCGGCCTTGCTTTTCAACTTCCCGCAACAGCTTCAGGCTGTCTATGCCGTGCACCAGGTGCACAAATGGAGCAATGTATTTTACTTTGTTCGACTGCAGGTGGCCGATGAAATGCCACCGGATATCGGCGGGTAGCGCCGCTTGTTTTTCCAACAACTCCTGCACATAATTTTCTCCAAAATCACGGTGGCCCAGGTCGTAAAGCTCTTTGATGGCTGCTACCGGCTTTGTTTTGCTAACAGCCACAAGGGTGGCATTATAGGGTTTCAATTCTTCCACGATCTGCCGGTAAACTTCCTGGTTGGTGTACATTTTATAAAGAGTTCTGTCTTCGCAAAAGTAGTTGTAAGCTAATTTTGTAGAACAGAACATTGACATGAGGATATTTTTTTCGATGCTTTTGCTAGCTATGATGTTTCTCCCAGCGTGCCGCACCCTGTCGTATTTCGAATCGCCGAACAACCTGCGAAACATAAACGGGACACTTTTTCTGCGCAACGGCAAAACTTATGCGGGCAAGCTCATTATCGAAACCGAGAATGTGTTCAGTGCACCCGTACGCCTGTTTGCCGACGAAGACCGCAAGCCCATGCAGTTTCGGCTGCAGGACGTAAAAGCGTTTCGCATTGGTAATGACCTGTATGAATTGAAAGAAATGCGGGAAGGCATCAGCATCGGCCGCCGCCTTTATTTTATGAAGCGCCTGACGCCTGAATCGTCTCGGATTCACCTGTTTGAGTTTTCAAAAAAAGAGATGGTGAATAAAACTTCGGTCCGCCACGAACCGGAGTTTTTTATTCAGCTTCCGAACGATACCGATAACATGGTGTATGCCGCCAACAGTAACACCTTTGTACCCCACTTTGAAGAAAAAGTCAGCCGCATGGTGCACGATTGCCCTACGCTGGCAAAAAAGATTTCCGATAAAAAGCCCGGCTATTTTTATGCGCAGGTTAGCCTGGTAAGGGAAAAAAGGGCCGATGTGCTGCTGCGGATTATAGAAGAATACAACGAATGTGGGGAAGAAGCGAAGAGGTGAGGGTTTGTGGTTTGGGGTTTGTGGTTTGTGGTTTGTTGTTAAATGGCATCGAAGAGCAAAAACGTAACGGTTATAAGGCAAGAGGCTGACCTGAACTAGCAAGCCCGCCACTTTTGCGAAGTAATACAGCTAACGCTTTACAACAACATTCAAATAAGAACCGCTAACCACAAACGACAAACCACCAACTACAAACTAGTTTATCCCTGCAAGATCGAACGGCTAATAACGATCCGTTGAACTTCGCTCGTGCCCTCGTAGATCTGCGTAATCTTCGCGTCCCTCATGAGTCGCTCTACGTGATATTCTTTTACATAACCATAGCCCCCGTGAATTTGCACGGCTTCCACGGTGGTCCACATGGCGGTTTCCGACGAATAAACTTTTGCCATGGAGGCGCTTAGAGTATAATCTTTTTTCAGGTCTTTTTCCACAGCAGCTTTCATGCAGAGCAGGCGGGAGGCTTCTATGCGGGTAGCCATATCCGCCAGCTTAAAGGCGATGGCCTGGTGGTTGGCGATCTCCGTGCCAAAGGCCTTGCGTTCTTTTGAATATTTCAGCGACAATTCGTAAGCGCCACTGGCAATGCCCAGCGCCTGCGCAGCAATGCCAATGCGGCCGCCCGACAGGGTTTTCATGGCGAACTTGAAACCAAATCCCGCCTCGCCGATCCTGTTCTCCTTCGGCACTTTTACGTCGTTAAACAGGATGGTATGTGTATCTGAGGCGCGGATACCAAGCTTGTTTTCTTTGCCGCTAACGACCACGCCCGGCCAGCTTTTCTCTACAATAAACACCGAAATGCCCTTGTGACCCTTCGACGGGTCGGTTTGGGCAATTACCAGGTAAACCGAGGCACTGCCTCCGTTGGTGATCCAGTTTTTAGTGCCGTTCAGCACGTAATGATCGCCTTTGTCTTCGGCGGTGGTGCGTTGCGAGGTGGCATCGCTTCCGGCTTCGGGTTCGCTCAGCAAAAAAGCGCCGGTGTACAGGGCGCCGTCTTTTTTTCCCTGCGCCAGCGGCACCAGGTATTTTTGTTTTTGTTCTTCGGTTCCATAGGCCTCCAGTCCATAACAAACAAGGCTGTTGTTGACACTCATGCAAACGCTGACGGAGGCATCCACCTTGCTGATTTCTTCCATGGCCAGTACATAGCTCACCGTATCAAGGCCGGCGCCACCATAATCGGGGCTCACCATCATGCCCAAAAAACCAAGGTCGGCCAGTTTTTCCAGTTGCTCACGGGGCAACTGCATTTTTTCGTCGCGTTCGATAACGCCCGGCAGGCAGTCGTTTTGCGCAAAATCGCGGGCTGCCTGTTGAATCATAAGGTGTTCTTCACTTAACTGAAAGTCCATTGCAAGCAAAATTTGTGGGCAAAAGTAGGGAAGGGAATCGCTTGGAAAAACAACTGTGCGGTTTTAACCAGCGGCTCGCCGTATGACCATTCAACAAACGGGGTATTTTCCTTATCGGCGGCTGTATCGAAAACTGCCCGAAAGGTCAGCCGATCAGGATTTTTATCCAATATTCTTCCACCAGGCGCCATTCGAAGCGGCTCTTGACAAGGCGTTGGGTTTATCTTATCTTACCGGTACAAACCAAACCATCCTTTTTATGAACACAGCTCTTTTCGCCAACCTCAACTGGCTGGCCATCATCGTTGCCGCTATTGCTTACTTCGGCCTTGGCGCCATCTGGTACTCAGCCCTATTCGGAAAAAAATGGGTCGCTTACCACAACATCAATGTGGAAGATCCGGAAATGAAAAAAGGCGTGGCCGCCACCATGCTTTCCTCGTTTTTTCTCATGTTTGTCGCCGTGTTTTGCCTGGCAATGCTGGTGAGCCGCTTAGGTCTTACCGAAGCCCTATCCGGTGTAAAATTAGGATTGATCACCGGCGTAGGTATTGCTGCCACTGCCGTGAGCATTGGTTACCTCTACACCAAAAAACCTTTTGGCCTTTATCTGATTGACGGCCTTTATCATGTGGGCGGCAATGTACTGGCCGCCATTATCCTCTGCGTATGGCAGTAAATGGAGTAACGGTTTGACAAAAGGAAGGCGGTATGGCGGATGACAGATGACGGAAGTCGGACGACAGAAGACAGTGAAGAGCTTCGTTCCAGTGGCTTTGTCTAAATGAAAATACGCAGCAAAGAAACGGTTACCAACCGCACCGGATTGTTGCAAACCGTAAACCATTAAAAATGAATTGTGGCATCATCCTCATATCCAAGCAGGCCCAAAAATAACCCCGCAAATCGCGGGGTTATTTTTTGCTCATAATTACGTTCAGTATCCCGAAGGATGGAAGGCCGTTACAACCGACCATTAAACCATGATGTTTACTCTACTTTGGTCACTTTTATCACGTTTGTGGGCAGGTGCAAAGCCACCGGTGTGCTACCGGTATTCACCACAATGTGGCCGGGCTTTAAGAAACCGCGTTCTTTCAAAATGTTGATCTGGTCGGTGATGATCTTGTCCAGTCCTTCCTCTTCTCTGTAAAAGAAAGCCCGTACGCCCCAACTCAGGCTCAACTGATTAACGAGCGAACGTTCTTTTGTAAAAATGTACAGCGGCGATTTGGGCCGGTAGCTGCTGATCATAAAACCGGTGTAACCACTCTGCGTCATGCCGATCAACGCATCGGCTTGCACGTCGTCGGCCAGTTTGCAGGCATTGTAGCAAATGGCATCGCTAAGCAACGAAGGAGAGTGGGGCTGTGGGGTGAGCACTTCTTCCAGGTTGTATCGGTATTCGGTGCGCTCCACCTCCATAATAATCTTGCGCATGGTTTCCACCACCAGCCGCGGATTTTGACCCGTGGCGGTTTCGCCGCTCAGCATCACGGCATCGGTGCCTTCCAACACCGCGTTGGCCACATCGGTAATTTCGCTGCGGTTGGGTTTATTGCGGTCAATCATGCTCTCCATCATTTGCGTGGCCACAATCACGGGCTTGGCACGGTGCAGGCATTTGCGAATAATGTTGCGCTGAATCAGCGGAATCTGCTCCACCGGCAGCTCCACGCCAAGGTCGCCGCGGGCAATCATAATACCATCGCTTTCCACAATAATGTCGCGGATGTTCGTCAGCGCTTCCGGCATTTCTATTTTGGCAATGACCTTTGTTTTGCTGTCCGCCTCTTTCAGCTTATTGCGCAAGATGGTAAGATCTTCTACGCGGCGCACAAACGACAGCGCCACCCAATCGAGCTTTTGCTCAATAATAAACTGCAGATCGGTGTAATCTTTTTCGGTAAGGGCCGGAAGCGAAATTTTTGTATCCGGCAGGTTGATTCCTTTCTTCGAGGTGATCTTACCCCCCAGGAACACCTCCACTTCCACATCATTGTTGGGCAAAATTTGTTTGACAATGACCTCTATCTTGCCATCGTCTATCATGATCTTGTTGCCGATGCGAACGTCGTTGTGCAAATCGGGATACGACACATAAATACGCTCCATCGTTCCCAACACTTTTTCGTTGGTAAACGTGAGCCGGTCGCCTTTTTTCACATCCAGGCCACCTTCCTGAATCTCGCCCACCCGAAGCTTGGGCCCCTGCAGGTCGCCGAGGATAGCGATGTTGTAAGGCTCTGTGCTGTTAATCTTGCGAATATCTTCAATGATCCGCAATTTGTCGGCATGGGCACCATGCGAAAAGTTCAGGCGAAACACGTTGACACCGCATTTTACCAGTTCCAGCAGTTTGTCGTACGTGTCGCAGGCCGGCCCCACCGTTGCCACAATCTTGGTGCGGTGATGGGTATGCTCGATACCCGCCGATTTGTCCATTTCCCTGTGTAGATACTTATCAAGGTTCGTGCTCATAATTTCGCCCTTTCCCCCTGAAGGGGAGACTAAGATCCGCCGCTCTGCTCTACTTTCAATTATACCGAAAGAAACAATAGCGACGGAAAGTTTGAAGGTTTAAAAATCTGTTTGTTTTCAATGATCGGCTTTCGCCTATCATCTTAATCTCTGTTAAAGAACTTTTTTAAATTTTTGCCGGTCCGAAAAAGAATCAGCTCGCCAGAATCTTTACAATCTTCATCCACTCGCCGCTGATGGTTCCTTTCTTTTTATGCACCTGGTCAAGCGGAACGTAATTCATCTTGTTATTCAGAATACCAACAAAAACGTTATGCCTGCCTTCCAACAACGACTCTACGGCATGGTAGCCCATGCGACTGGCAATGAGCCGGTCGAGGCAGGTAGGGGCGCCGCCCCGCTGAATATGGCCTAAGATCGCCACACGCACGTCAATATTCGGCATGCGTTCTTTCACGATTTTGGCCACGTCGTTCCCGCCGCCGAATTTGTAGCCTTCCGCTACCACAATAATGTTCACGAGCTTCCTTCTACGTTCTCGCTCCTTCAGCGAAGTAATCAAGGTTTCGATGTCGGTGGACTGTTCGGGAATCAATATGTTTTCGGCGCCACAGGCAATGCCGCTGTGCAGGGCAATATACCCGGCATCCCTGCCCATGACTTCAATAATAAAAAGGCGGTCGTGTGCATCGGCGGTATCGCGAATTTTATCAATTGCCTCAACGGCGGTATTTACCGCTGTGTCAAAACCTATCGTGAAGTCGGTGCCGGCAATATCTTTATCAATTGTACCCGCCAGGCCAATGCAGGGAATGTCATATTCGGCACTGAACTGCACGGCTCCGCGAAAGGAACCGTCACCACCGATGATGACAAGTCCATCTATGCCCCGGTTCTTTAAAATTTCGTAGGCTTTTTTTCGTCCTTCCGGTGTGTGGAAGTCTTTGCAGCGGGCTGTTTTGAGAACCGTACCACCACGTTGTATAATATTGGCAACCGAGCGGTTCTCCATCCGAAAAATGTCATCTTCCAGCAATCCCTGATACCCCCGCATGATCCCATAAACTTCGAGCTTGTGATAATTTCCTGCACGTACAACGGCACGAATGGCGGCGTTCATGCCGGGTGAGTCGCCACCCGATGTCAGCACGCCAATCTTGCTTACTTTTTTTTCCATTACAATTGATTGGTGGGTCTTTGAAAGATCAAAAATAAGGGATTGAGGGTTAGTGTTAAGAGTACATGATAAAAACAAAAAAAGCCGGCCGGATGGTTCCTGCCGGTTAGGGAAAGCAAAAGTTCAGGCATAAGCGGAAGCGCCGCCATGTGAAAAGTAAAAATCCCTCTGCGCCATAGGCCACAGAAGGATTTACCTTTAAAGCGCCGGGATGTACCCCAAAGCGGGTGCTGTCCGCACAGGTGTTTTCGAAAGGATAAGTGGTGATTTTACACAGAGATGTTTATTGCTTTATGAAAGGCAGCCTCGAAAGGCGAAGTTGATTGACATGGCATTTGAACCTTTGGCTTACATAGGATTCGGGCAAATCTTTACTGGACGGTTCGGATATTGGATAATGATGGTTATTTCAATGATATTGGATTGCTTTCTGTCAATCAACTTCTGCCACAAAAGTAGCCCGGCCACCTTCACTGGTCAAGGGCAGATTCGCTCCTTTTCAAGGCTATGGTATTTACGCAACCGGCTGTATCGGTTCGTACGCAGGCTGCGTGTATCAACGAAGCGTGGCTGCGTAGAATTACGGGAAAAATGGAACGGGCGGCTTCTGCAAAAGCAGCGAAAGCCCCATAGGCGAGGGCTTTCGGCTAACTGCGTAAAAATCCGGATGGCCGGTCAGGCCAGCGCCTGAATGATGTCATATTTGGTCACAATGTGAAAATTGCCGCTGTCGTCTTTGGCCAGCACGGCCCCGTTCTCTTTGTTGATTAAAACCCGGAGGCGCTCGATGGCGGTATCGAAAGCCACCAGCGGAAACGATTTTTCCATGATCCGCTCAATCCGTTCCGTTTTTATATCGGGGTTCGTAAATACATTTTGAAACAAACCGCTTTCACTGATGGAGCCAACCATTTCGCCGCCGGCATTAACTACTGGTATATGCTCGATATCGTACTTCCGCATTAATTCTACCGCTTCCGAAACAGACTGTGTCGGTTCGATAGTAATAAGCCGTTGCTTGCCCCTGGCATTCACCACATCTTTAAACGACTTGACATCAAAAAATCCGCGTTCGGCCATCCATTGATCATTGTACACTTTCGATACATACCGGCTCCCATGGTCGCAAAGCAGCACCACCACAACATCGCCTTTTTTCAACCGGTCTTTTAACTGAAACAGCCCTGCCAAAACCGACCCGGAACTATACCCGCAAAAAAGGCCTTCTTCTTTCGCCAGCCGGCGTGTCATGACGGCGCCGTCTTTATCGGTCACCTGCTCAAAATGGTCTATCACGCTCATATCATAATTCTGCGGAACAAAGTCTTCGCCGAAGCCTTCGGAAATGTAGGGGCGCACTTCGTTCATATCTATCTCGCCGGTGCGAAAATATTTTGTGAGCAGCGAGCCATAAACATCAATGGCCCAAACCTGGATGTCTTTATTTTTTTCTTTCAGGTACTGCGCCGTTCCGGTAACCGTGCCACCTGTTCCCGCCGTTGACACAAAATGCGTAATGCCTCCATCGGTTTGCTCCCAAAGTTCGGGGCCCGTTGTTTCATAGTGGGCCAACCTGTTGGCCAGGTTGTCATACTGGTTAAAGAAAAAAGAATTAGGTATCTCTCGGCTTAGCCTGGCCGCAACAGAATAATAGCTTCGGGGGTCTTCGGGGTCAACATTGGTTGGGCAAACAATCACCTCGGCGCCCAGTGCACGCAGGATGTCCACTTTTGCCTGCGACTGTTTGTCGGTAGTGGCAAAAATGCATTTGTATCCCTTTACCACCGCCGCCAACGCCAGCCCCATACCGGTGTTGCCGGAAGTACATTCAATGAGCGTTCCACCGGGCTTTAGCCTTCCTTCCTGCTCCGCTACTTCCACCATCTTCAGTGCCATCCGGTCTTTAATGGAATTGCCCGGATTGAAGTATTCCACTTTTGCATAAACCTCGCAGGGAAAATCTTTGATGATCTTATTTAAACGCACCAGCGGCGTTTTTCCAATGGTTTCGAGTATGTTGTTTTTAATGTCCATTCAGTGCAAGCTTTTGGCGCAAAAGTAGGCATTAACCACTCACCGGGCGGCAAGGCAAACTTCCGCACCCAATCAATGACTACATCGTTTTCAGGCGGGTTGTTCTTCCGGATTTAATAACCTGCCAACGCTGCCAGCTGTCAACTTCTCACCATTTAAAACGTCCTCACTAAATTCGTAGCAAACGATTGTTATGCTTACCGAAAATGCTGTGGCCTATGATGCCCGCAACTACAAAACACCTACTGGCACCAGGCTTTCATGCAAAGGCTGGATCCAAGAAGCTGCCCTGCGCATGCTGCTCAATAACCTGGACCCTGCCGTGGCCGAACGTCCCGAAGAACTGATTGTATATGGCGGCCGTGGAAAAGCCGCCCGGAATATTGCCGCCCTCGATGAGATCATAGCAGCACTGAAAGTGTTGGAAAACGACGAAACGCTGCTGATTCAAAGCGGCAAGGCTGTAGGGATTTTGCGAACCCACCAAGACGCGCCGAGAGTCCTGCTGTCGATTTCGCAGTTGGTGCCCAACTGGGCCAACTGGCAGCATTTTGACGAGCTGGAACAAAAAGGGCTGATGATGTACGGCCAAATGACGGCCGGAAGCTGGATCTACATCGGTTCGCAGGGCATTGTGCAGGGCACTTACGAAACATATGCCGCCGTGGCGGAAAAACATTTTGGCGGCAGCCTGAAAGGCACGTTGAACGTAACGGCAGGACTTGGCGGGATGGGCGGCGCCCAACCGCTTGCCATTACCATGAATGGCGGTGTGGCGCTGGTGGCAGAGGTAGAGAAGTGGCGGATAGACAAACGTATTGGCACACGCTACCTCGATAGCAAGATAGAAGATATGGACGCTGCCATTGACCGTGCGCTAGCAGCAAAAGCAAAGGGCGAAGCGCTTTCCATCGGCGTGTTGGCCAATGCGGTACACCTCCTTCAAAGACTCCTGGAGCGAGGCGTGGTGCCGGATACGCTTACTGACCAAACCTCGGCACACGACCCGTTGACAGGCTATTGGCCGCACCAGGTTACGCTGGAGCAGGCAAAGGTGCTAAGGGCCGACAACAAAGACCAGTATCTGGCGTTTGCATCGGAGTCCATGTGCCGCCACGTGGACCTCATGCTGCAACTGATGGACCGCGGCGCCATTACATTCGACTATGGCAACAACCTGCGGGCAAGAGCGCAGGAACACCTTCAACGCTCGCCGCAAACGGCCCTCACCAATCATCACTCACCCTTTGATTTCCCCGGCTTTGTGCCGGCGTACATACGCCCGTTGTTTTGCCAGGGCAAGGGCCCGTTCCGGTGGGCGGCGCTGAGCGGCGATCCGGAGGATATAGCCGTTACCGATGACGTCATCGAACGCCTGTTCCCCGACAATGCATCACTGCATCGCTGGCTGCGCCTGGCCCGCGAAAAAATTCAGTTTCAGGGTCTGCCGGCACGCATCTGCTGGCTGGGCCAGGGCGAACGGGAAAAAGCCGGCCTTGCCTTCAACGAACTGGTACGCACCGGAAGAGTAAAAGCGCCGCTGGTAATAGGCCGCGATCACCTTGATACCGGATCGGTGGCCTCTCCCAACCGCGAAACGGAGGCCATGGCAGATGGTAGCGATGCGGTGGCCGATTGGCCCATCCTGAATGCGCTGGTGAACACCGCCGGCGGCGCCAGTTGGGTAAGCCTGCACCATGGCGGCGGCGTTGGCATGGGCTACAGTATTCACGCGGGAATGGTGATTGTTGCCGACGGCACCGCCGAAGCCGCCGCCCGGCTTAGCCGTGTGCTGCGCAATGACCCCGGCATGGGGGTGATACGCCACGCCGATGCCGGCTATGAGGTGGCCCGGAATGCCCTGATTGAACACGGCCTTGATTTCCGGCAGCGGCTGTAACGGGCGGTTGTTTTTCGGCCAAACCTGCGGTGCAAACAATGCCTGGCGACGTTTAAAACAGCACAGCGCAGATTAGAATTTTTCTAATCAGTTTGAACAATCTTTCGTACAAGCCCTTCACCTTAAAATCGTTAGATGATTTGGCGGATAAATCTTTTTTGCCGCTGGTCTGTTTTTTGATGAAGATACCCCGCTATTTAAGTGACCCGGCCGTTGAAAAATGGTGGCTGCACAGAACGCCGGCCGCCGCAACGGTAAACAAAGAAATTTCCGCATGAGCAGATTATTTGTCGTATCCAATCGCTTGCCCGTCAGCATTGAAAAAAATGATGACGAACTGGTGGTGCGCCAAAGCTCGGGAGGACTGGTGTCGGCCATTAAAGGTTATTTCGAGCGGCCCGACGTACAGGCAGAAAACTTTACAGAAAAAATTTGGGTGGGAAGCGTGGATGCCAGCGAAGATCTTTGGCTGCAGGCGCAGGCATCGGGCCTATTCCCCGGTGGATTCACCATTGAAGGCATCCTGCCCGATAAGGCATTATACAACGATTACTACAATGGTTTTTCCAATTCTACCATCTGGCCGCTTTTTCATTATTTCCCTTCCCTTACCTACTATAAAAAAGATCAGTTTGAGGCTTACCGAACGATAAACGAGGCGTTTGCCGAAAAGATCATTGCGCTTTACCAACCCGGCGATGTTATTTGGGTACATGACTACCAGTTGATGTTGCTGCCGCATTTGTTGCGGGATCGTTTGCCCGATGCCGTGATTGGTTTTTTTCTGCACATCCCTTTTCCGTCTTACGAAATTTTTCGCCTGCTTCCCACCAAATGGAAGCGGGCCATTCTGCATGGCATGCTTGGGGCCGATATGGTGGGTTTTCACACCCACGATTATGTGCAGCATTTTATTCAGTCGTGCAAAATGATCCTGAAGATCGAGAACCAGTTCACCACTATTCTTTACCGCGACCGGCAATTGAAATGTGAATTGTTCCCGATCGGCATCAACTACCAAAAATTCCGCGATGCCATCACCGATGAAACGACGGTAGCTATTGCAACGAAGCTTGAAGAACATTTTTTTAACCAAAAGCTCATTTTTTCTGTTGACCGTCTCGATTATACAAAAGGCCTTGATTTCCGCCTCGACGGCTACGAGGAATTTCTGAACAAATACCCCGAGTGGAAGGGAAAGGTTGTGTTTATCCTGAACATCGTTCCCTCCCGCGATGTGATACCGGCCTACATGAATCGAAAGGCACGCATTGAAGAAAAAGTGAGTACCATCAACGGTAAGTTTTCGAGCCTGCATTGGCAACCGGTCATTTACCGGTATAACCACCTGGATTTTCCGGAGCTCTGCGCCCTTTACCAGGTGGCCGATGCGGCGCTCATTACACCCCTCCGCGACGGCATGAACCTGGTGGCGAAAGAATACATCGCAAGCTGCATTGACAAAGGTGTGCTGATACTGAGCGAGCTGACCGGCGCCGCCAATGAGTTGAGCGAAGCTGTACTGGTAAACCCAACCGATGTGGAAGAAGTGGCCGATGCCATTGACACGGCCCTGAATATGCACCTGATTGAACAGCGTTCGCGGCTATCCAGCATGCAGCGGCGAATAGCCGAATACGATGTATTTAAATGGATTAATGATTTTCTAAGTTGTATGATGGAAACCAAAGCAGAGCAGGAGGCCCTGAAGACCACGCTGCTGAAAGAAGAAAACAAACAGCAGATCCTGTTCGAATACAAAAAGGCAAAAAAGCGGCTCATCCTGCTGGATTATGACGGCACCCTGTCGCCCTTGCAGAAAATGCCGGCGATGGCGGCGCCTGACCAGGCGCTGTTGAAACTCCTGAACGACCTGACAGCCGATGCGGGCAACGAGGTGGTGGTTATTAGCGGCCGCGATGCGCAAACGCTCGACAACTGGTTAGGCGGTTTACCCATCAGCCTTGTGGCCGAACATGGCGCGGCAGTAAAACGAAAAGGCGAAGAGTGGAAAGAACAGGCTACCATGTCGGCCGAATGGAAAGACCGGGTGAGGCCGTTGATGCAGCTGTATGTAAACCGGTGCGCCGGGTCGTTTATCGAAGAAAAGAAAAGCACCCTTGCCTGGCATTACCGCAACACCCATCCCGAACTGGGTTTTAGCCGGTCGCGGGAGCTCCGAAACAGCCTTCTGCAACTAACGGCCAATACCTCCCTGCAAATTGTTGACGGCAACAAAGTGCTGGAGCTGCGCATGATTGGCGTTGACAAAGGAGCCACGGCACTGAACATGCTGAAGCTGATTGAACCCGATTTTGTTTTTTGCATTGGCGATGACACCACCGATGAAGATATGTTTCGGGCGCTGCAGGGCAAGGGTCATACCGTCAAGGTAGGCCGGGGCAATACGGCAGCCGCCTTTACGATCCTTTCGCAAAACGATGTGTTTCCTTTTCTTCGACGACTGGCCGGCCCGGTAACGGAAGGTGTAGCTGGCTGACAGATGAAAGCCGATTCATCATGTTTACGGCCTGATGGCGCCTGCCTGCCGCCTCCAACTGTTGGCCGTTAGCCGCCGGTTTCAGGCTAACTTAGTGCGGCATGACAACGCTGATCTCCAACATACGGCAGCTGGTGAATGTGCGGCATCAATGGCCCATTTTACGTGGCGCCGCACTGTTGCACCTGCCCGGCATCCATAATGCTTATTTGCTCATTGAAGACGGCCGCATTGCCGGCTTTGGGGAGATGAAAGACCTGGCGTACTCACCCGCCGATTTTACCCACCATTACAATGCCGAAAGCCGCCTGGTGTTGCCTTCCTGGTGCGATAGCCATACGCACCTGGTATTCGCCGGCAGCCGTGAGGCCGAATTTGTTGACAAGATCAAGGGTTTGACCTATGCCGAAATTGCCGCAAGAGGCGGCGGCATTCTCGCTTCGGCCAGGCGGCTCAACGACTGTGATGAAGACACCTTGTTCCGCGAAGCGTGGCTACGATTGCAGGAGCTGATGCAAGCCGGCACCGGCGCAGTGGAAATCAAAAGCGGCTACGGACTATCGGTGGAAGGCGAACTGAAAATGCTAAGGGTCATAAAGAAATTAAAACAAACTGCTCCCATACCGGTGAAGGCAACCTTTCTTGGTGCGCACGCCTACCCGCCGCCCTTCAAAGACGACCACGAAGGTTACCTGCGCCTGCTGACACACGAATTGTTGCCCCTGATTGCTGCCGAAGGCCTGGCCGACTTCATAGACGTTTTTTGTGAGAACGGATTTTTTTCGCCGGCGGAGATGGAACGGTTATGCCTGGCCGGCAGGGCCGTAGGACTAAAGCCAAAACTACACGTGAACCAACTAAGCAGCACCGGCGGCGTGGAAGCGGGTGTGCGGGCCGGCGCCCTTTCGCTCGACCATCTGGAAATAATGACGGAGAGCGACATCGCACTCTTATCTTCGGCAACCACCATCGGTACACTGCTACCGACGGCCGCCTTCTTTTTGCGTATGCCGCTGCAGCCGGCCCGAAAGCTGATTGATGCCAATTGTGCAGTGGCCCTGGCGTCCGACTTTAACCCCGGATCTTCGCCATCGGGCAACATGAATTTTGTGGTGGCACTGAGCTGCATTCAAATGCGCATGCTGCCCGAAGAAGCGATAAATGCCGCCACCATTAACGGAGCGCATGCCATGGAACTTGCTGACGAAGTGGGCTCCATCTCGGTGGGCAAACGGGCCAACCTTCTGGTAACGAAACCGGTACCGTCATTGGCCTATCTTCCGTACGCCTTCGGCAGTAATTTGCTGGAAAGGGTGATGGTCAACGGAGAGTTTTTGCAGGGGCTATCAACGGCCGGATAGCAAGGCAGCATCCGCAGACCAAGGCGGGCTGACGAAAAGAATTTTAAGTCCATCGGCAAAAATTCGTGTAATTCGTATCATAAATCCAGTCGAATGAATCTGCAGCATTTTAAGCGTTACACAAAGCCCGACTTGCTATCGCTGACAAGGGTACGCCGCTTCGAAACAAAAATGGGAGAGGACCTGTCGGTATTGCATGGCGATGATATTGTGCAGTCGGTAAAGAACCTGCCGGCGCAGTATGTGATTCTTGGCATTCCGGAAGACATTGGCGTACAGGCAAATTACGGTAAGCCGGGCGCCGGCACGGCCTGGATACCGTTTCTGCAAGCTTTTTTGAACGGGCAAAGCAATGATTTTTTATCCGGCGAAGACATCGCCGTTATTGGCCATTTTGATTTTGGCGACCTGCAATACATTATTGATAAAAACGCTCTGGGCGAGGAGGAAAAAATCGCTGCATACCGCCATGCCGTAAACCAGATTGACGACGAAGTGGAAAGCCTGATCAAGCTGCTGGTGGCCGAAGAAAAAATACCGGTGGTGATTGGCGGCGGGCACAACAACGCTTACCCATTGCTGAAAGGCGCTGCCAAAGGCCTGCAGGCAGCGCAGCAGATTCCGCTGCCGCAAATTAATTGTATCAACCTCGATGCCCATACCGATTACCGCCCGGCGGAAGGCCGCCACAGCGGCAATGCTTTTCGTTACGCCGAGGATGACGGCTTTTTGCAGAAGTATTGCGTAGTGGGTGTGCACGAAGATTATCTTCCCCAAAACGTGTGGATTGACATTGTGAACAATCCTTTTGTGGACATGATCACCTACGAAGACATTTTTATCCACGAAAAAAGAAGTTTCCGGCAGGCTGTATCGCATGCCATCGAGTTTACGGCTGACAATTTTTGCGGCATCGAGCTGGATCTGGATGCCGTTCAAAATGTTCTCAGCAGCGCCTGTTCGCCCACCGGTATTCAGCCGCTGCATGCACGGCAATACATAAATCTTTGCGCCGCTCACGCCAAAGCCTGTTACCTGCATATTTGCGAAGGCGCCACCCAATTGGGACAGGCCACACACAACGAGCTAACCGGAAAGCTCATAAGTTACCTCGTGTCGGATTTTGTGAAAATGGCCAGCCTTGATTGACCGCGGCCTAAAAGGAAAAAAGCGCCGGTCAGGCGCTTTTTTTCCTTTTAGGCCAGTGGCGAAAGGTATTGCGAGTGGGCATAACCTTCCTCACCATCCTTTGACTTCACCAGCCACCATTGTTCGTTTGTTTTGTTGATGACGGTGACCACTTCGCCCTTGGCCGCCTTGCCCACAATGGGCTGATCGGTACCGGGCCCGCGGCGGATATTCAGGTTCGATTCTTTTGTGGTGACCGTGGCCTGGGTGCCCGACACGATATTTGTTTTAAGGTCCAGCACCACATCGCCCGATTTGAAATCGGGGTCAATCTGGTTATAAAGGTCCCACAACTGGTCCTTCACCGACGGCGACGGTGCCGTGCCGTCCACGTAAAGCACACCACCTTGTTCACGCACCTGAAGATTGGCCACACCGGCTTGTTGAGCGGTGCTGATAAGCTGTTTGTATTTTTCCTGTAATGCCATGATTGCCTCCTTATTGTACGGTTAAATTTTCGCGGTCAATGCGCTTTGGGTTCAGCGAATTCAGGGTCGGTGTAATACGCATATTGTCATCGCGGCTGATAGTGCCGGAGAGGTAGATCACACCGTCTTCCACGCGGGTGGTGAGGCCTTTAATGTCTTTTGTCGCGTCTTCCACTCCCGTGCGGAGGGTTTCATCGCCGGCTACTTCCACTGGTGCCGTTGTGCCTGGTGCCGGGTCGGTAGTGGTGGTAGTGGTTTCGGTGGTGTTAGCGTCTTTTTTTCCTTTGCACGAAGAGGTGCCGCCCACCACCAGCAGAAGGCCAAAAATGAACAAATACTTTTTCATGTTGCTGCGTTTGGTTAAAGAATCAATTGGCTGTTTAGCTATACAACTCTTATACCATCGCAGGCAGCCAGGTGGCTCAACCGTTTGTTTACGAACTCAGCAATTCAGCATCGAGCGAAATCATTCTTTCAAAAACAATCTCGTATTCCTTTGTCGCTTTTTCCAGCCTTTCCAAAAGGTCTTTATACGCGGCCTCAGTATTTTTAAAATCGCCTGCATTGGAATAGGTGCCGGGTTGTGCCAGTTTTGCTTCCAGCTCGGCTTTCTGAGCATTCAGCGTTTCGACATCCTTTTCCAGTTTTTGAAAAGCCTTTTGCTGTTTCTGCAATTCTTTTTGCACTGCCGTTTTATCCGCTTTCGGCAGGGCCGCTACAGTTGGCCGGGCAGGCGTTTTTTCTTCTTTTTTAAGCGCCTCTTTTGCCGCCGCAGGCTGGCGGTTACCGCCTTCTTTTTCTTTCGCGGCCATGCGTTCGCTCCAGGCCACATATTCTTCATAGTTGCCTTTAAACTCTTTAATCTCCTTGTCCTTGATCTCCCAAATCTTGTTGGCAATTTTCGAAATAAAGTAGCGGTCGTGGCTTACCAGAATGATGGTACCCTCGTACCGGTTCAGGGCATCAATCAGCAATTCGGTCGAATGGAGGTCAAGGTGGTTGGTGGGTTCGTCGAGGAGGAGGAAATTGGCTTTGCTGACAATTGTTTTCGCCAACGCCACCCGGGCTTTTTCACCGCCGCTCAGCACTTTAATCTTTTTCTCCACGTCATCGCCGCTGAACAAAAAGCAACCCAGCAGGGTGCGCAGCTCCAGGTCGGTTTTCTGCGCACGGGCGGTGTGCATTTCGTCAATAATCGTGTGGTTCAGGTTCAGTGATTCCAGCTGGTGCTGCGCATAAAAGGCGGCGTCAATATTATGCCCCCAACGGCGTTCGCCATCTATCGGCTCGGTACCGGCAATAATGCGCAATAAGGTTGATTTGCCTTTGCCATTGGCGCCAATCAGCGCAATCTTATCGCCGCGTTCAATCTCTGCCGACGTGTTCCGGAGAATTTCAATTTCCTTAAAATGCTTTGATACCTGCTTTAGTTCCACCAGCACTTTGCCCGGTGTTTTGTCCACACTGAAGTTGATGCGGATATCCGGGCGCTCCAGCGCCACGTCTTCAATCCGCTCCAACTTATCCAGCTTTTTTATCAGGCTTTGCGCCATGGCGGCCTTGCTGGCCTTGGCCCGGAAGCGTTCAATCAGCCGTTCGTTCTGGCGAATGTAGTCCTGCTGGTTTTCGTAAGCCCTTTGCTGAATGGCAATGCGCTCCACTTTTTCGGTTTCGTAAAAGTCATAATTGCCGTTATAGATATGCAGCTCCCGTTGGTAAAGCTCTACCACCTTTTTCACCATCCGGTTCAAAAAATATTTATCGTGGCTCACAATCACCACCGCCCCTTTGTAGTGCGAAAGATATTTTTCCAGCCATTCGATAGACGGAAGGTCCAGGTGGTTCGTCGGTTCGTCGAGCAGCAGCAGGTCGGGCGACTGAAGGATCATTTTGGCCAGCAGCACCCGCATACGCCAGCCACCGCTAAACTCGCGGTAGGGACGGTCGAGGTCTTGGTTCCCAAAGCCAAGGCCCTGCAGCACTTCCTCTGTTTTGTGTTCGATTTCGTAGCCGCCGGCTTCTTCAAATTCATGCAGTTTGTGGCTGTAGTCCAATAGTAATTCTTCCGACGAATCGGTCTCTAATTTTTTCGTCAGTTCATCGAGCTCCGCCTGCGCTTTTTTTGCCTTGTCGAAGGCATGCAGCGCCACTTGCAAAATAGACTCGTTGGTATCGAAACTCAGGAGGTCCTGGTGCAGGTAGCCCATCGAGGTAAACCGGCCCCGCTCAATTGTGCCCTTCGACGGCTGGTATTCGCCCACCAGCAGCTTCAGCAGTGTTGATTTGCCGGTGCCATTGTAGCCAACAAGGCCAATACGTTCCCCCGGATGAATATGCCAGGTAGCATCTTCCACAATCGTTCTTGCACCAAATTCAAAAGTTACATTCTGTAGTCCGGCGAGCATTGTTTTTCTTTCTTTTTTTTTATATGGGGCCGCCCGTCCACATTGGTCGCCGGAAAAATGAATCCTCACGCACCAGCAAACCGACGGAAATGGCAACGGCGCCGCAAATGTCACAAAGTTTCGCGGAACTTCCTGTTGTGGTTCTGTCAAATCCGCCAAACGGCTCCTCAAATACTTTTATCTGTGGTTAGATTTGCCGAAAACCTTGTCATGCGTCCTGTTTTTTTGTCTTTGCTAGTGATTGGACTGGGCATTCTCGGCTGGCTGTTTTTGGCACGGCCGCAGGCAAAAGCCTCGGCGCCGCGGCAGCAGGCCATCGCTGTCAGCAAACACTCCGAAACGTTTAACGCCGCCGTTTCTTCACTGCTGGCCGACTACAACCGGCTTTCGGAAAACTTCGTTAGTTGGGACTCGGCTGCCGCAGCTTCCAGTGCCGGCGCCCTGGTGGAAAAAATCAAATTGTTTCCGCTGGAAGAATTGAAAAAGGACTCGGGTGGCATCTTCGAAACCGCCTCGCTTTTTGTTGACAATGTGCGGAGCAATGCGGAGGCCATTGCCGCGGAAAAAAATATCCGTTCTCAACGCGAAGCGTTCAATGATCTCACCGATAATCTATACCAGTTGCTCAACACTGTGCGGTACGATAGCAAAGTGCTTTATCTGCAGGAATGTACCATGGCATTTGATGATACCAAGGCCGGGTACTGGCTAAGCGAACAAGAAGCGATCCGCAATCCCTACCTGGGCCTTCACGACCCGCAATACGGTAAAGGCATGCTGAAGTGCGGCGAAACAAAAACAAAACTGGACCATACAGGAGCAAGCGAATGAACCGGAAGCGGATAGCCATTGTCCTGTTGATGTTGGCGGTGCAAATCGCGGCTTTGGCGCAGAAGAAAAATACTGTCAACGGATACGTGAAGGACAGCCTCAGTGGTGAATCTGTTTTAGGCGCCACCATCAATGTGGGTGGCCGGTCCGTTACCAGCAACCAATACGGATTTTATTCAATAACGCTTGACTCGGGCCGTTACGATCTGTCGGCGTCGCATGTATCGTATCAAACCCATGCCGCGGCTATCGAGCTAACGGCCAACCTGCAATGGAATATTTTTCTTTTGCCGAAGTCGGCTGCGCTGAACGAGGTAGTAGTTTTTAGCCGGCGCCGGGATATCAATGTCCGCAACGCTCAGATGGGAAAGATTGACCTATCCATTAACCAGATAAAAAACGTTCCGGCTCTACTTGGCGAAGTGGATATTTTGAAGGCGATTCAGCTCTTGCCGGGGGTGCGCAACGCCGGTGAAGGCAATGCCGGTTTTTACGTGCGGGGTGGCGGGCCTGATCAAAACCTGATCATGCTCGACGATGCGGTGGTGTACAACACCGGCCACCTGTTCGGCTTTTTTTCCATCTTCAACTCCGATGCGATAAAGAATACCTCCCTTATCAAAGGAGGCATGCCGGCGCAGTATGGCGGGCGTCTGTCATCTGTGCTCGATGTGCAGATGAAAGACGGCAACAGCAACCAGGTCATTGGCGAAGGAGGCATAGGCCTGCTGGCTTCGCGATTCTCCATCCAGGGACCGCTGGTAAAAAACAAAGCCTCGTTTATTGTTTCGGCCCGCCGCACTTATGTGGATGCACTGGCAAAACCGTTTGTAAAAAAAGAAAGCAATTTTTATGGCTCCGGTTATTATTTCTACGATCTCAACGCCAAGCTGAATTACCGGTTTTCGGACAAAGACCGGGTGTTTCTCAGCGGTTATTTCGGGCGGGATGTGTTTGCGTTTAACAACCAGAAACTTCAGTTCAAAGCCGACATTCCCTGGGGAAACTCCACCGGCACCTTGCGGTGGAACCATGTGTTCAACCGTAAGCTGTTTGCCAATACAACGCTGGTGTACAACGACTACAATTTCAGCTTTGGTGCCGCACAAAACAATTTTGAGGTAAAGCTGGCATCGGGCATCCGCGATGTATCGGCCAAAATGGACTTTGATTATTACCCAAGCGGCGGCCACAAGCTAAAATTCGGAGGACAAATCACGCATCACAAATTTGTACCGAACGTAACCTCCGGACGGCAGGACAGCGTCATCTTCCGCCCAAGCAATGTAGATATAAAGCGGGCCGTGGAAACGGCGCTGTACCTGCAGGACGACTGGGACCTGAGCCCGAGCCTGACGTTGAATTACGGCCTGCGCTGGAGCGGCTTTACGCAAATAGGGCCCTATACAAAATACCTGCTCGACGAAAATAAAAACAAACAAGACAGCACTGTTTACGGCCGCCTGGAGCCCGTGAAAACTTATGGCGGTCTGGAGCCGAGGATAACAGCGCGGCTGAGCATGAACGCCACTACCTCCGTGAAGGCATCGGTGTCGCGTAACCTGCAATACATACACCTGGTGAGCAATTCGGGCACCACACTGCCTACCGACCTTTGGGTGCCCAGCACCTACCGGGTGCAGCCGCAAAAAAGCTGGCAGTATGCGGCCGGCCTATTCAAAAATTTTGCTGATAACACTTATGAAACGTCGGTAGAGTTGTATTACAAAACAATGCAGAACCAGATCGAATACCGCGAAGGCTATACACCCAACTTCGGCGATACCGAAACGGATTTTGTGTTTGGAAAAGGTTGGAGTTATGGGTCGGAATTTTTTGTGAACAAGACACGGGGGCGGCTTACCGGCTGGGTGGGCTACACACTTTCGTGGACCTGGCGGCGCTTCGCCGACCTGAATGAAGGGCTGAAATTTCCGGCCAAGTATGACCGGCGGCACGACCTCTCGGTGGTGGCGACCTACGAAAAAAGTAAAAAATGGAAGTTCAGCGCTGTTTTTGTTTATGCCACCGGCAATGCCACCTCGCTGCCGCAACGGTTTTACATCGTTAATGGTGTGCTGACGCAGGAATACAGCCGCATTAACCAATACCGCCTGGCCGCCTACCACCGCATTGACCTTTCGGCTACGTTAACGCCAAAACAAAAGCCCGGCAAAAAAATCCAGGGCTATTGGGTGTTCAGCGTTTACAACGCTTACAGCCGTGCCAATCCCTATTTTATCTATTTTGCCCAGGAGGGCAATCCGTTCAACGGCACGCTCAACGTGCAGGCCAAACAGGTGTCGCTGTTTCCGGTGCTGCCTTCCGTTACCTGGAACTTCCGGTTTTAAGGTTCATTAACCCCGATTTTTCCTATATCTGCAAAAACAAAATGCAACGCATGAGAAAATTTACCCTGCTGGCCCTGGCGCCACTTTTTTGCTTCGTGGCCATTGCACAAAAAGAAGGCGATGAAGCCTTCATGGCCCGGTTGAAGGACGAGGGCATGAACCGTTCGAAAGTAATGGAGCATGCCTTTTATCTCACCGATGTGAACGGGCCGCGCCTCACCGCTTCGCCGGGATTTATGACGGCCGCCAAATGGGCCAAAACAACCCTTGAAAGCTGGGGCCTCAAAAATGTTCAGATAGAGTCGTGGGGCGAGTTTGGTAAAAGCTGGCAACAGCAGCGGTGTTATGTGGCCATGACCAAACCTTACTACCTGCCACTGATCGCCATGCCAGTGGCCTGGACCGGCAGCACACCCGGCAAAAAAGAAATCAACTCCCCAGTGGTGCTCATTAAAGCGACCGACTCTGCCGGGTTAATGGCTTATGCCGGCAAAGTGAAAGACAGGGTGGTGATGGTATGGCGGCCCGATACGGTGCGCATGGGCTTTAGGCCCGACGCTACCCGCCGCACCGATGAGGAGCTGGCCCGAATGGAACAGGCCCAACCAGCCCAACGCACCGGCAACCGCGGCGGCAATCCGTCCATGGCAGAAGCCATGAGGGCCAGGCAAACATTTGCCAGGGTGCTGGCAAATTTTCTGCAAACCGAAAAGCCGGCCCTTGTTCTTTCCATGAGCAGGGGAAACGAGGGGACCATTTTTGTGCAGGGCGCACCGGGCGGCGCCTACCGCCTCAATGCCCCGGAAACTCCTGCCAATGTGGTGCTATCAAGCGATGATTACCTGCGACTCCAGCGGCTGGCCGACGCCGGCGTGCCGGTGATGATGGAAGCGGATGTGAAAACCAGCTTCTCCGACAAAGACCCGAACGGCTACAATGTCATTGCCGATATACCCGGTACCGACCCGCAATTGAAAGACGAGGTAGTAATGCTGGGCGCCCATCTCGACTCTTGGCAGGGTGCTACCGGCGCCACCGATAATGCGGCCGGCTGTGCCGTTATGATGGAAGCCGTGCGCCTGCTCACGGCCATGAACCTGCAGCCACGCCGCACCATCCGTATTGCCCTCTGGGGTGGCGAAGAGCAGGGCCTCCACGGCTCCCGCAACTACGTAAAGGCTCATGTGGGCGACCCGGCAACAATGGAATTAAAATCGTTGCACAGCAAATTGGCCGCCTACTATAACCTCGATAACGGCACCGGAAAAATCCGCGGCGTGTACCTGCAGGGCAACGATGCCGTACGTCCCATTTTTGCCAAGTGGCTGGCGGCATTAAAAGATCTGGGCGCCTCTACGCTTACCATCAACAATACCGGCGGAACCGACCACCTGTCGTTTGATGCCGTTGGCGTACCCGGTTTTCAATTTATTCAGGATGAAATTGAGTACAACACCCGCACCCACCATACCAATATGGACACGTACGATCACCTGCTGCCGGAGGACCTGAAACAAGCTTCGACCATCCTGGCTACCTTTGCTTTTAACACCGCACAACGCGATGAAAAGCTGCCGCGCAAAGAGATGCCAAAAGCGGCTACTGCCAGAACGGGTTTTTAATCATTCCGTTTGCAGCAATCCGGTGCCTCATTGAAACTGTTCATTGCAGGGAGTTGCGAGTTGACAAAGCCTGTGGAATAAAGGCTTTCGCTGTCATCTGTCATCTGTCATCCACCATCCACTCTTTGCGAAAGCAGGGTAAGCTCCGGCAACAGCAATGCCGTTGCCTGATAAAGAACAAAAAAAGGAAGCCCAAGAGCTTCCTTTTTTTATGCCGGTTGGCCTTAATAGTGGTCAACGGCTTTTTCAAAAACGTAGTTCAGCTTGCGTTTGTCTTCGAGGTCTTTGTAAAACGATTCGAGGTAATACACCATCTGGTCACGCACCGATTTTTTCAGCAGGGTAAAGTTCTGCACCAGCGCCAGCATAAATTCCTTTTTCTCTTTAAACAGCTGGATTACCGGATCAATTTCCTGTTTGGTACGGGCCACGCCGCGGTAGTACCGGTCGGTGACCTTTTCGATGCCGAACTCGGGCTGCGGAACGGCATAAGGAGCATTCACCAGGCCGCAATAGTCAAAATCGTAAGGCACAACATAGGGAAATGAGATTGAATCGTTCTGGAGCTGCACAAAACGAATATTATGCTTGTTCGGCAGCGACCAGTCGGTATTGCCAATCATGTACTGAAACATAGAAACCGTGCTCATTTGAAAGGCGTCGGTACGGGCAGCATTCAAGACCGGCTTGGGGTATTCGCGGCAGTTGTTTCGTTTGGCCATATCATCCACATCTTCTATTAAAAAGCCGTACTGCGTGTATTCTTTCGACTTTCCCACCACATCCCGGTAGCTGATTTTTGCCAGCCGTACGCCAAAGCTGAAGTCGGTAAGCATATTGTACATTTTGTAGATAAGGTATTCTTTCAGCACCAGCTCCTCATCGAACGACGACTGCGAACAGCCGCATACCATCTTCATTTTTTTCAACGGGCTAAGTTTCGGCGCCTTCGGGTTTTTAAAATTGAGAATAATAGAAGGCATCACGCAGGTGGTGCGGCGAAATTCGCCGCGGGCAGCCAGCTCAATGGGTTCGGTAACCGGCGCCATTCCCGGCAACGACACGGTGGCGGTGGCCGGTTGGTAAACCTTTTTTAGCCGCTTGCTTTTAATGCGTTTAAAATCGCTCACCAGGGAAATTTCCACCGCGTCGGGCGAATTGAAAAAAACGCTTTTTTTCAGCAGCACCTTAAAATCCTTGGCCGACGTGTCTTGCGCCGGCGAAAGAAAAGGGAGTAGGGCAATGCCCAGGCAAAATAGCAGATTCTTCATGACAGATTCATTTTGGTGTTTTTCGAATGTCAAAATTAAGTCATTCGTTAAAGGCCACCCGGGAAAGTTTTACCGCTTGCTGAAAATCAATGCTCAATGGCGATTTTTGGGCGATGGATTGCCGTTGTCCGTACGCCGCTCAACGGGGCATTGACAACAGCAAAATCTCCGGAACCTTAGCGGCCATTACTCAAAACGGAACCGCACCATTGCATTTTTCTGTTCGGTGGAAGTGATACTCACCTGGTGGCGCTTGTCGCCATCCTGGATAATCATGAGGGACGTATTGGGCGGAATGCGGCCGAGGTTTTCGGCTACCATCACGAGGGTTGCATCCGGCTCGTTCTCGTTCACGCTGAAGGTAAGCTTTATCGGTTTGTTCGACAACCGCTGGTTGGCCAGCAGCAGGGCACCATTGTAATAAACGCTGATGGTGTCATCGTCAACTTCGCCATTATCGTAAAGGTTTATCTCCACGGTTTTGCTGCTCACGGTGATGGTGCGGGTCAGTTCGTTTTTTCGGTCGCGGATGGTGGTGGGTACCGGTGCCACTTTCGGAACAATGGCTGGTTTAGCGGCGGGCGATTCCGCCGGCTTTTTTGTTTCGGCGGTGGTAATCGTCGGTTTTTCCAGCGGCTTACTTGCCGGCTGGTTTTTACGGGGCGTAGTTTTTTTCGCCACCGGGGGCGCCGTGCGTGGTGTAGCCACGGCCGGTTTACGCACAATTTTGGCCGTTGCCGCTGTGTCGCGTTTGGGGGCCGAACGTGTGAGTTTGTTTCGAAGGAAAGGTTCAATGTAAAAATCAGAGGTTGCCACCTTGCGCAGGTACACTTTGCCGCTGCCACAGTCGCCGCCTTTTTTTACACCGTACAGCGGATCAGATTTTTCGTAGGTGCTGCTGTATAAACCTTCTAAAAATTCTTCGCGGCCCGACCGGGAGTAAACGAGCCGGCATTTCATAATACAGGCCACGGAGCCGCCCGACATGCGCAATTCCACCGTTTTAATTTCCTGCACGAGGGCGGCATTCGATGCTTTGGTATAGTTGCCGCTGAAGGTGGCTTTTCCGTAAAACCGGGTGTCGAGATAAGAGTAGGTGACACCCGACAAACTGTTTTTTTTCGACTGGTCCAACTGTACTTCGTACTTGTATTGCTCACCTCCGTCGGTGAGAAAATAACCCCGCCAGATGCCGGTTATATTTTGCGCCCCGGCAGAAGACGCCGCGAAAATGAGAAGCAAAATGAAACCGGGATTTGGCATTTTCTTCATAGCAGCGTGAAATTAGGATTTCACATTACTTCAACCGCATTGCACTCCGCCCGAAAATGTTAATTTTGCGGCTCTTTATGAACGAACAAATTAAAATTACGCTGCCCGATGGCGCCGTTCGCGACTATCCGAAAGGGTCATCGGCACTGGAAATAGCTAAAGCCATTTCGGAGGGATTGGCCAGGAAAGTATTGGCCGCAGAAGTAAACGGACAAGTTTGGGATGCCACCCGGCCCATCGAAGGCGATGCGTCGCTGAAATTGCTGACCTGGGACGATAACGGCGGAAAAAACACCTTCTGGCATTCATCGGCCCACCTGATGGCGGAAGCCATTGAGAGTTTTTTTCCGGGGGTGAAGTTTTGGGTGGGACCACCGGTGGACAATGGGTTTTATTACGATGTGGACCTCGGCGACCGCTCTATGTCCGAAGAGGATTTGCGCAAACTGGAAACCAAGATGGCGGAGCTGGCCAAACAAGCCAATGCCTATGTGCGAAAGCCAGTCTCGAAAGCCGAAGCCGTGGACTATTTTTCCGGCAAAGGCGATGAGTACAAGCTGGACCTGCTGCAAAATCTCGAGGACGGCGAAATCACCTTTTACACACAGGGAGGCTTTACCGATCTCTGTCGCGGGCCGCATATTCCCCACACGGGCTTTATCAAAGCCATTAAGCTTACCAATATCGCCGGCGCCTACTGGAAAGGCAATGAAAAAAATAAGCAGCTCACCCGCATATACGGTGTCACGTTTCCTTCGGCCAAACAACTGGACGAATACCTGCAGTTGCTGGAAGAAGCCAAAAAACGGGACCACCGCAAGCTTGGCCGCGAGTTGAACATTTATACGATGGACGACGATGTAGGTCAGGGCCTGATCATGTGGCTACCCAACGGCACCGTGATGATTGAAGAACTGGAGAAGCTGGCCAAAGAAACCGAAACTGAAGGCGGGTACAAAAGGGTGGTAACACCGCATATTGCCAAAGAAAGCATGTACATCACGTCGGGGCACCTGCCGTATTATGCCGATAGTATGTACCCGCCAATGGAAATGGATGGCGAAAAGTATTACCTCAAATCCATGAACTGTCCGCATCACCATAAGATTTATGCGGCGCTGCCAAAAAGCTATCGCGATCTTCCGTACCGGATTGCCGAATACGGCACGGTGTACCGATACGAACAAAGCGGCGAATTGTTTGGCCTGATGCGGGTGCGCTGCCTGCACATGAATGATGCGCACATCTATTGCACCAAGGAACAATTCAACGAAGAGTTCCGGGCAGTGAACAATATGTACCTGAAGTATTTTAAAATCTTTGGTGTCGAAAAATATGTGATGCGCCTTTCGCTGCATTCGCCGGACAAGCTGGGGGTAAAGTATGTGAATGAGCCGGAGCTGTGGAAGGAAACCGAGGAGATGGTGCGCAACGTGCTGATCGAATCGAACATTCCGTTTGTGGAAGTGCAGGATGAAGCGGCGTTTTACGGACCGAAGATAGACGTGCAGATCTACAGCGTTATTGGCCGCGAGTTTACCCTGGCCACCAACCAGGTTGACTTTTCGCAGGGGCGCAGCTTTAAGCTTCAGTACACCACCGAAGACAACAAAACCGAGGTGCCGCTGATCATTCACCGGGCGCCGCTGGGCACCCACGAACGCTTCATTGGCTTTTTGCTGGAACACTATGCGGGCAAGCTGCCGACCTGGCTGGCGCCGGTTCAGGTGAAGATTTTGCCTATTTCGGACAAGTTCATGGACTACGCAAAAGATGTTTTGCTGAAGTTAAAAAAATGGGATATTCGTGCCGAGATAGATGACCGCAACGAAAAGATCGGCCGCAAAATTCGTGATACAGAGTTGGTGAAAGTGCCTTATATGCTGGTGGTGGGCGAAAAAGAAGCGGCGGAAGGCAAGGTCGCCATCCGGCGGCAGGGAAAAGGTGACCTGGGTGCCCGCAATGTGGACGAATTTTTGCAGGAAATCGTGGCCGAAGTGAAAGACCGAAAGGCCGAATAATTTTTCAATTTAAAAACCATATACAGGAGCCAAGTGTTAGAAAAAGGAAAAGTGAGAAAAAAAACAAACCGCCAACGGTGTCTGTCCCATTTTTCTCTTTCTGTAAAACAGTGAAAAGCAGGTGTTCCAAAAAATCCCGCCTACTTCATTTACACGTTTTCTCTTTTCTTTTCTTGGCATTCATTAATCTAAAAAACGTAAATGGCATTACCAAACAGGGGCGGATTTAAGCCCGGTGGATTCAGGGGACGGTTTGCTCCCCGCAAAGAAGCAGAACACAGAATCAACGAACACATCAGAGTGCCGCAGGTTCGCCTGGTAGGCGACAATGTCACCGTTGGCGTTTACTCCACACAGGAGGCCCAGAAAATTGCCCGCGAGCAGGAACTGGACCTGGTTGAAATTTCGCCGCAGGCCGACCCGCCGGTTTGCCGGATCATTGACTACAACAAGTTCCTTTACGATAAGAAGAAGAAGGAAAAAGAAATGAAGGCCAAAGCGAAGACCACCGAGATGAAGGAGATTCGCTTTACGCCCAATACCGACGATCACGATTTTGATTTCAAGTCTAAGCATGCCGAAAGCTTTTTGAAGGAAGGCAATAAAGTGAAGGCCTATGTGCAGTTTAAAGGCCGGGCCATTCAATTCAAGGACCGTGGCGAATTGCTGCTATTGAAGTTTGCCGACCGGCTGAAGGAGATCGGTCAGCTCGAAAGCATGCCGAAGCTGGAAGGAAAGCGGATGCTGGCGATCATTTCGCCAAAAACCGGCAAAAAGCCAAAAGGCGAGCCCAAGCCGCAAGCGTAAGAAAATAAGCAATTGACAATTGGCAAATGGGGGAAAAATTGCGAGAGCATGTTCTGCTCGGCGCCCATTGGAATTTGCCAATTGATACTCCTCCGTGCAAAGCGGAGGATTTTTATTTTTAGCGAATGAACACCGAAACCCTGCAGGAGATTTGCCGGCAATTGCCAGCTACGAATGAGGAGATTAAATGGGGCGCCAACCTGGTCTTCACCGTTGGCGGTAAAATGTTTTGTGTGACTTCGTTCGACGACCCGTTTAAAGCCTCACTAAAAGTGCCCGACGAAATATTTGAAGAATTGTGCACCCAAACCGGCTTTGAGCCGGCGCCTTACCTGGCGAGGGCAAAATGGGTGTTGATATCCAAAAGCAGCGGCCTGTCGAAAGCCGGCTGGATTTCGATGGTAGAGCAAAGCTACCGCCTGGTGGCCTCCCGGCTCACCAAAAAACAACGGGCAGAGCTTGGCCTGAACTGAACGGGAGCAATTACTGCAAAAAACTTTCTTCCGATGATAACGAAATGGCAACAACGCCTCACGCCCGGCCTGGTCTTTCTTTTTACACTGATGGCTTTTCTGGTGGCCGGCTGTGGCTCCCAAGATCAACCGGCAGAAACGAAAACAAAAACAGAAGCCGGCAGTACACCCGCCCCCGCTGCGCCAACAACAGCCGATAATGAAACAAAAGCGGTGGCCGAGCTTTGCGGCTGCTTCAATTCGGCCATGGCCAATATGAACCCTCGGGTAAAACGCCTGATCATAGATGCCGGCAAAAGCGATAATCCGCTGGCCGTGCTGGCAGCCGGACTGTTGCAGGCAGAAAGCCTGGAAGAACGGGAGCGGCTGGAGAGGGAATTTGAACAGTTTCAGAACAACCCGCAACTGCAGCAGTGCAGCGATGACGTACAGAAAAAATATGGACTGAACGAAACCGACACCGCATCGCAGCGGCGGGTGGTGGCCATAGCCGCCGGCAATGCACAATGCGAAGTGGTGTACGCCCTGCTGAAGATTGGACTGGCGCAGCAAGCCATGCCGGCCCCGCCTCCGGGCCGCGAGCCTTAGGTACATTTCGACAAAAAAACGCACGTCGGTGGGTCCGGCGAAGCAGGTTCCGCTACATTGTTAAAGGCCGCCGCACCATACCCTTAATCCGGCGGCTTTCACCTACCTTTGCTCCTTCCCAAAAAAGCCGAACGAGTCGCATGAAGAACATCCGGAATTTTTGCATTATTGCACACATTGACCACGGAAAAAGTACCCTGGCAGATCGCCTGCTCCAAACCACCAACACCATCTCCGAACGGGAAATGATGGACCAGGTGCTGGACGATATGGACCTGGAAAGAGAAAAGGGCATCACCATCAAAAGCCATGCGATACAGATCAATTATCCTTTCAAGGGCGAAACATACACGCTGAACCTGATTGACACGCCCGGCCACGTGGACTTCAGCTACGAAGTAAGCCGTGCCCTGGCGGCTTGCGAAGGGGCATTGTTGCTGGTTGATGCTACGCAGGGCATACAGGCACAAACCATCTCCAACCTTTACCTGGCGATTGAAAATGACCTGGAGATTATCCCGGTGATTAACAAAATTGACATGGATGGCGCCATGATCGAAGAAGTGAAAGACCAGATTGTGGACCTCATTGGCTGCAAACGCGAATCCATCCTGCTGGCCAGCGGACGTGCCGGAATTGGCATAGAAGAAATCCTGGCGGCTATTGTTGAACGCATTCCGGCGCCAAAAGGCGAACCGGAGGCGCCCTTGCAGGCATTGATCTTTGATTCTGTTTTCAACAGCTTTCGCGGCATTATCGTTTATTACCGCATTCTGAACGGTTCGCTGAAAAAAGGCCAGAAGGTAAAATTTGTCTCCACCGACCAGGAATACGAAGCCGATGAAGTGGGCATCTTAAAACTTGGCCTCCAGCCTACGGCCGAAGTAAAAACCGGCGACGTGGGCTATATCATCACCGGCATTAAAAATGCTAAAGAGGTAAAAGTGGGTGATACCATCACCGACGCCATCAACCCCACGCAGGAAATGATCAAAGGTTTCCAGGAAGTGAAGCCGATGGTTTTCGCCGGTATTTTCCCCGTGAACACCGATGAATTTGAGGAGCTGCGTGACTGCATGGACAAACTCCAGCTTAATGACGCTTCGTTGACATTTGAACTGGAAACCTCGCAGGCGCTTGGCTTTGGATTTCGCTGCGGATTTCTCGGCCTGTTGCACATGGAAATTATCCAGGAGCGGCTGGAGCGGGAGTTTAACCAAACGGTGATCACCACCGTGCCGAACGTGAGCTTTATTGCCTATACCACAAAAGGAGAGAAGGTCATTGTCAACAATCCAACCGAGTTTCCGGACCCGGTTAAGACCGATCGAATTGAGGAACCTTTCATTAAAGCACAGATCATTACCAAGCCGGATTACATCGGCAATATCATGACGCTTTGCCTGGGCAAACGCGGCATCCTGATCAATCAAAGCTACCTAACGCCATCCCGCGTAGAGTTGATCTTTGAAATGCCCCTGACGGAAATAGTCTTTGATTTTTACGATAAACTGAAATCGCAGACCCGCGGCTATGCATCGTTCGATTACAATCCGATTGGCTACCGCGAGGCGGACATTGTGAAAATGGATATTCTCCTCAACAACGATAAAGTAGATGCCCTGAGCGCTCTGATCCA
This sequence comes from uncultured Flavisolibacter sp., assembly GCA_965365435.1. Taxonomy (GTDB): domain Bacteria; phylum Bacteroidota; class Bacteroidia; order Chitinophagales; family Chitinophagaceae; genus Flavisolibacter. The sequence continues at coordinate 34,062 of CBDUBQ010000013.1, read as the reverse complement.
CCGTGGCCGTGCACAGGACTTTGGCCGCAAGCTTTGCGAAAAATTAAAGGAACTGTTGCCGCGGCAACAGTTCCAGATTGCTATTCAGGCGGCTATTGGTGCCAAGATCGTGGCCCGCGAAAACATTTCGGCCATGCGCAAAGACGTTACGGCCAAATGTTATGGCGGTGACATCAGCCGCAAACGTAAACTGTTGGAAAAACAAAAAGAAGGGAAAAAGCGGATGCGCCAGATTGGAAACGTAGAAGTGCCGCAGGAAGCTTTCCTTGCCGTATTAAAGCTTGACTAACCTTAGCCGCGGGGTGCTATCTCCTGCAAAAGATGTTGCCATAAAGCAAATATCGCCTCCGGCGAAAACCGCTGTACATTTCGATAGGCATTGTCCCCGAAGCGGGCCCTTTTTTCTTCATCGCCCATAAGTTGGAGAAGGCTATCGGCCATTGCTTCAATGTTGCCGGGCGGAACGAGTATTCCGTTTTCATTGGTCTTGATAATAGCCGCCGGACCGGTAGGACAGTCGAACGCCGCGGCTGGAATGCCAAATGCCTGTGCTTCGAGCAAAACCATCGGAAAACACTCCACTCTCGACGGCATTACATACAAGGCGGCGCCCTTGTAAATTTCCGCGGCATCGGCTGTGAGAGGCGGCGATAGCAGCAAACGTCCGTTAAGCCGCTGGCTGTCCAGTTTTTCTTTCAGCCAACCTTCTTCCTCACCGGTGCCGATTAGGTGCCATTTCCAATCGGGAAATCTTGAAAACAAACGTTCCGCTATTGCCGGTATCAGATCAATGCCTTTCGTTTTTGTCAGCCAGCCAACGGTTAACAATTTCTTTTCGGTTGTGGCGGGCAAAGGATGACGGGAAACAAAATTAGGTATCACATGGGTCTTGCATCCAATAGCACCGAACAGCAATTTCTCTTTATCATTCAGGCAAATCACGCCTTGCAGCTTCGGGTAAATATGGCGAAAGGCCGCCTGCCAGAAAAGGCTTCGCTGCAGATGAAAAAAATGATGATGTTCCCAGGCAAAAACCGCGACGGTGCTTCTTCGCAACGCCAGGTAGGCAGCAATGGAAAACGGATACTCGGTAGCCAGAACAACCTGTGGTGCCAGTTGCAGAAGTTTTTTTTGAAGGCGTCTAACGTGCTGCCATAAACGAAATTTTCGGGAAACTGCGTTGCCCGAATTACCAATGCCAAAGTCGAGTGCCAGGTTCGTTACCGATACGAACGCGGAAACAGGGTAAAAGGAGGTTAAATCATGATCGAGTACCAGCAAGGTAATGCGGTAACCCTGCTCAGCCAGCAGGTTAGCCGTGCCGACAACGGCCCGCTCAATGCCACCGGGGAGGTCGAGGCGAGAGCAAAGCACAACGATATGAAGGGGAACAGGCAATTAAACGGAAAGATAAAACCGGTAATAGGCCGCGGCAAATTGGTTTAACGAAAAATGCTCCTGAAAGGTTTGGCGCAAAGCCGGAACCTGTGCAGCCAGGGCTACACGGTTGGCATAGGCCTCTGCAATTGCCTTTTCAAAGGCGGCAGGTGTCAGTTCGTTCAGGTATAAAATACCGGGTGCCTGCAGCAACTGAAAAAAAAGATGGCCGCCTCTTTTGCTTAAAAGCACCGGTCGGCCAAGGGCAAGGCATTGCAGTACATTGAGATCGAAATAAGCCTCGCGGTTGGGAACAACCACCAGGTTGGCCGCCTGCAAAATATTCTGCGGCAAGGAGGTCCAACCGGTTTCTTTCCATTGGGCGTGGCGCAATAGCGGCGGATCGTCGGCCACACCAGTGACCAGGAAATAAATAGGCGACCCACTGTCCAGCAGCCGGGAAGCTGCCGCTACAAACAGATCGTAACCCTTCACCGGAAGATGGCGACCATTAAAACATACGACAAACGCATCGGGCGGAATCTTCCATTGCCGCCGCACCACATCGCCCTTTGTGGTGGGCACCGGCACAGCCATACCCGTTGGGATGAATACCTGCCGTATTCCGGCTACCAGTGAAGCAAATGGCGGCCACCGTTCGGCATAAGATTGCAGTGATTCGGCGGCCGGCGACAGCAAAATATCGGCAGCCGAGAAGGCAACGCGGTCTATCCGTTCGAGCCGCCGGTAAGTAACGGCAGAAATCTTCTCTTTCGTCAATCCAAACACGTCTTCGAGCAGTTCGAGGTGATAAGGCTTAGGCGAGTGCGAGGTCAGAATAATTGTTCCCTGGTAATGGCGCAGCCACCGACGCAAACGCCACAAGTCAATCGTTTCGTGAAAATGAATGGCATCGTATTGAGAAAAATTAACGGTTTTCAATTTCGCCATCCAGGGTTCTTCCAAACTCTTTTGCAGGTAGCGGGTCAGCTGAATTGAATTTGTTACTGTGGAAGGCAAAAGCTTCTTCAAAAAAATTTTCCATCCCGGCCTTTTTTCAATGGCTCCTGAGGGTTCGTCGCCGATGTCTAAAATCTCGTGAAGAAAATGGAGGGTAACGTCTTTCTCTCCGAAGGCTTTTTTCAACTGAAAAAGATAAGAGTAGGCGCCTCCATATGTTTCGCTTAACGGGTGTGGGAAGGCTATCAGAATTTTTTTAGCCATTCAAAAAACTTGTTTTTTGCTGCCGCCGCAAACCAGCCATGGCCGCTTGCAAAAAAGTGTTTTTAAAAACAAAAAACTGGATAAGGCTATAAAGCAGCATTCCTGGCAATACACTCAGGGCAAGAATGAGAAAATGGTTGTGAAACTGCTGCTGGCAGTAAAGCACCAGAACCATCAATGGCAGCAAAGCGACCAGGGTTTGAATCGCTGTTTTGTACGGAAAAGAAAATTCAAACGTACGGAAGGCAAAAAAAGCCGTAAGGGCCGTCATACATCCCTCCGTGAGCAAGGTGCCGGTGGCACTGCCTTTTTCCGCAAACGACCGGGCAAGGAAAACATGCGCAGTAAGACTGCCCACACAGGTGATCAGCACGGCCATCAGAAACAGTTTTTCTTTACCAAAAGGCAGCAGCACCTGGTAAACGAACAGGTTGCTGAATCCAAGCAGCAGCGGCAAACCGCAAAGAATACGCAAAACCGGAACGGCAGGCGCAAAAGCATCGCCGGCTAACAGCCCGATGATCTGTGGCGCCAGCACATAAATGCCGGCAGCCAATGGCAGCGTAACCAAAAGCAAAAACTGTATGGCCTTTTGTATCAGCGCCTTGATGCTTTCCACGTCATTGGCCGAAAAAAGATGGCTGATGCGGGGAAACAAGATGACATTGAGCGATAGCACCGCCAGCAATGGCAGTTTTACAATGCGGATGGCAATGGCATAATACCCCACCGATTGTTCGGTGGCAAACCACCCTAAAATAATTACATCGAAAAAGACATAAACGCTGATGACCGAGGTAGTAAGAAAAAAATGCCAGAGCGGCTTTAGGTGTGCCTTTGCACCGCTTGTGGTAAAGCCAATATTCTGCCACCCGATTTTGGCAAGGTTGGTTAGTGCCACAGCGGCTTGCACGGCCACGGTAATGATAAAGTAGAGGGTAAAATCGGCCGGCGACGATACGAAAAGGAAGAGTGCCCCCAGTCCCAGCAGGCGCAGAGCTATGCTTCGCAACGCCGTAAAACGAAAGGCTTCCATTCCCTGCATGTACCACTCGGCTACAAAGGGCGGAAGAAGAATGGCTGCGCAACCGGCTAGCAAAAGCGGGAGCGGAATCGCTTGGGCAGGGTTTATTCTTGCTAGTAATAAAAAAACACAAACACCGGCCAGCGAGCAGAAAAAGTGAATGGTAAGCAATTGCCGGAAAACTAGCCTTCGCCCGCCATCGTTCTGCTGCAACCTTGCTACTTCACGAACACCGTAGAACGGAATGCCGAAAGCACACAACGTGATGACCAGCCCGGAAACATAATCAACGTAACCGACCAGGCCCAAGCCTTTTGGCCCGATGGTGCGGGTTAGGTATGGATAGGTGACGAGCGGAAAAAGAAGCTGCGAAAACGCATGCAGCAATTGAAAAGAAAACTTTTTCCGGAGTTGGGACATACGTGCGGATGAACGGCACGAATATAAGCGAAATGCTTAGCCTTTCTTAACCGGCTTCTTTGCCGCTGGCTTCTGCGTTTTTGCCGGGCTCACTGGTGTTTGTTCGCCCATGTTCTTGCGGCTGCGATCCGATAACTTTAGTTCGTCCGACTTTCCCTCGAGATCTTTTAAAGCATCGGGCACCGGCGCTTCGCCGTCTTTCAGCTTAAAGTCATACACCTTGTCCACATGCTGCCAGCGGCCGGCCTCCCAGCGAAAGCCTTCATAATCGCCATCGGGCACAAAGGTCCAGGGCAGGTCGGGTTCGTCGGTTTCGGAAATGAGGTGATCAATCAGTATCAGCTTTTCATCATCGGCATAATTCAGCGTGGTAGAAGCTTCTTTTTTGTACTCAATGGCATAGCGGTACTGCGGTCGGCGACGAACAGAATCCTTATCGAAGGTGAAGAAAGGTTTGGCGCCAAAAACCGGCTGGCCTTGCGCATCAAACGTGAGCACATCAATCCATTTTTTGTTGGTACGGTAGCTGTTACCGTCAAAGCCAAAAAGGGTGTAATAATTTTTGCCTTCGTGGGCTGTTTTTACAATGTTGTAATACACGGCGCCAATCCAGGTATTGCGGTTGCGGGCAGAGTCAAGCGGATCGTCGGCAAATTCGGAATAGTCTTTTAACGGGATGAGCTTGAGCGAACCATCGGCCGTGCGGAATTGAATGGCGCCCCGCTGCCTGGCAAATGCGTAGCTATCCTGAAAATCGAGCTGCCAGCTAAAAATGCGAAAGCTGCTGTCGGGTGCATACAGGTGCGATACGCCCCGCAACGAATCGAACGGATAATAGAAAGAATGTTTTGTTTGCAAGCTCCGGATCAGTGTTTTTACAAACAGGCTGTCGTTTCGCATACGGTCGGCGGTTGCCTCTGCCGTCAGAAAGGTTTTTGCCAATACTTTCATCGAATCTTCCTTTTGCTGCAGGCTTTTGAGGCTGGCCGGCGAAAGCGGGTTTTGGGCAGGCAAGGCCAGCACCATAAACATGGCCAGGAGCAGAAACAAGGTTTTTGCGAGGATGAATTTCATACGTTGCACCTGCTAAGAACGTGCAAACAATTAGAAAATTTTGTTAGCGGGCTGTTTAAGTATTCAAAAATAAAGCCCAAGGCGGCCCCGGCCGGTGGCGGCTTTTAATGCAAGGAAGCTATTCATATGCCTCTATGGTCCAGTAATAAGAAGGCTACCTTCAATATACTGCTGCTTGCGCCCAACAGATGGTCCTCAGGTCGAAACCCCATCAACAGCCGGAGGCAAGGAGACCGCCGCCACAAATTCTGCCAGCGATCCAAAACGGAAATCTATATCCGGGTGAGGAAACGGCACTTCGGGGTTTGTTGTAGCAAGAAAAACCGTAACCATCCCCGCTGACCGACCAAACCGCATATCGCTGGGCTTGTTGCCCACCATGATGCTGCGCTCAAAAGAAAGATCCGGAAAATCTTGTGCAGCCAGCAGGGCCATGCCGGGGTTAGGCTTCCGGTTGATGCTTTTGTTATCGGTATCGGCACAATGATAAATTTTATCAATGCGGCCGCCCACCGCTTCTACCTCCCGCTGCATTTCGTGATGAATGCTGTCGAGTGCCTCCTTAGTCATGAGGCCGCGGCCAACACCTTTCTGATTCGTCACGATCAAAACGCGGCCAAACACTTCACTCAGCTTTTTAAACGAAGCCAGCACGCCGCGGCTAAATACAAATTGCTGCCAATGCAGCACGTATTCACCCAGCCGTTCGTCGTTGATCACGCCATCGCGGTCTATGAAAACCGTCCAGCTTTTTGTCAGTTTTCGAAGGTCCGGCGGCTTTCGCAAAAAGTCGTGTTGCGCTTTTTCATAGTCGGCCGGTATGCCGATATCAATGAAATAGGCGTCTTGCGCCAGGCCGTGAATCACGCCCGTTGACACGGCAGCGTGCAGGTAAGCCGTCTCGAACGAAAACCGCTGCGGAAAAGACCGCTGGAAAAACATCGTTTTGTCCAATAGGTAAATGCCCCCGTTGATCAGCCCCGGACCCTCCACGCCTTTTTCGGCAAATGAGATAATCTGGTTCTGTCGGTTGACCGTCACCGCTCCATACCGCCCTGCATCGTTCATGGGTTTTAGCGCCAGCGAACATTCAGCTCCGGTGTTGTTGTGGTGCTTCACCAGGGCGGCCAGGTCGGCTTTAAAAAGGGTATCGCCATTCGTAATCAGCACCTTTTCACCCCTTGTTTTTTGGAATGCCAGCCGGATGGCGCCGCCCGTGCCGAGCGGCTGCTCTTCCGTCACCGTGGCATAGTCGAGCGTTGGATATTCTTCCCGCAAAAACTGTTCAACGACATCGGCTTTATAATGCAGGGAAAAAACAAACCGGCTGATGCCGGCCATGCGGAAATGATCAATCAGGTGGCCAAGGAACGGCCGGCCGGCCACCGGCAGCAACACCTTGGGAAGGCCGCCCGCCACAGCCTGTATCCGGGTGCCGAAGCCACCGGCCAGTACAATCAGTTCTGTTACTTTTTCTCTGGTTGTTGATTCGTCTTGTCGTTCGTTCATTTGTTGCGCGGGTAACATGGCAATTGCGGCCGGCACAATTCTTCCGCCGGCAAATTTTTGATGAGGAAAAGGCGGAAGTCAAAAAGTCCGGCCCTCCGCTGCGGCCATCAGGCCAGGGGCGAGTTGGCGGCAAAAAGCTGCTCTTCCACCAACTCGCAAATAATATGTCCCAAAAGTATATGGGCTTCCTGGATGCGTGGTGTATCGGCCGACGGCACGTTGAGCAAATGGTTGCACAAACCTTTGAGTACACCGCCGGTAATGCCGGTAAAAGCCACCGTGATAAGTCCTATACTCCGGGCACTTTCGAAAGCCTTTACAATATTGGCCGAGTTGCCGGAAGTAGAAAGACCGATCAAGACATCGCCCCTGCGGCAAATTCCCTCCACCAGGCGGGCATAAACGGCATCGTAGCTGTAATCGTTAGCTACGGCCGTTAGATAAGAGGTATTGCAGTGGAGGGCTTCGGCCGGCAGGGCCTTCCGGTCGAGGTAAAACCGGCCCGACAACTCGGCAGCCAAGTGTTGGGCGTCAGCGGCGCTGCCGCCATTCCCGCAGAAATAAATGCGGCCATCGTTTCGAAAGGCGTCAACAATCCGGGCTACAATTTCTTCTACGGTAGCCAGGATGGTTTCATCGGCCAGCAGTTGTTGTTTTGTTTCAATTGAAGCGGCAATCAGCGCTTTGATTTTTTCCATAAGTTTAAAGGCTCCATGTGCGCAGTCCCTGTTCCACAAACTGAAACGCCCGGCAATGGCCGCCAAATTTCCGCAAACTTTCGATAACCTGAAATTTTGTAGTGCCGGGACAATAAAAAGCCATAAATCCGCCGCCGCCGGCGCCCGATATCTTGCCGCCGGTGGCGCCGGCCTTTTTTGCCGCTTCGTAAATCTCCTCAAGGGTTGGGTTAGAGATGCAGGAGGCCATGCGCCGCTTGTACCGGTGGCCCTCGTCGAGAATGTTGGCAAGGTCGTCGAGGCAGCCGTTCATTAAGGCTTCTTTCATCTGCACCGCCTGCTTTTTTAAGTGGTGCATAGCTTCCACCGGCTGAGTTTTATTTTCCGACACATTTTTTATCTGTTCTTCAATAATGGCCGCCGATCGCCGGCTGGTGGTGGTATCGTACAACAGCAGGTTATTTTCCAGTTCCAGCAGCACATTTTCGCGGACGCGGAGCGGGTTGACGATCACTTTATCGTCTTTAAAAAATTCCATGTAATTCATCCCGCCGAAGGTGGCAGCGTATTGGTCCTGCTTGCCACCCGGGCAACCTAAATAATGGCGCTCAATTCGAAAGGCATAATGCGCCAGGTCGTAAGGGGTCAGTGAAAACCCGCACATTTCCATAAAGGCACCTACCATGGCCACTACCAGTGCCGACGACGATCCGAGACCAGAGCCGGCCGGTGCATCAACGGTTGTTGTAAGATGAAAGCCACCCTGCAGGCCATAGTCTTTCCGGATGCAGTTGTAAACCGCTTTGTGCAAGTCGAGCTGGCCGTCCGGCACCTGGTCTTCGTTGGCCGGCGCCTCCAGTTTTTCGGCCCGGTCTTTTGCCTCCAGAACGAGGTAGCCATGCGACAGCGGCTTTACCGTGGCCCTGGCAAACATGGAGATGGTACCGTTGAGGACGGCCCCGCCATACAAATCGTTATAGGGGCTGACGTCGGTACCGCCACCGGCCAGGCCAATGCGCAGGGGCGCTTTGCTTCTGAACATCATGTTCTAAAAATTGAGGACGGCCTTTATGGGGCCGGGAATTAAACGGCAACAAAAATCAGTGCGACAGGATAGCCGTGGTGAGATGACTCCAGGCAAACTTTTGCTTTTCCTCGATAAGGCCAGGCAAAAAATGCCCGGCACCCAGGCCGTAAAACGCAAGAATGGCATCGGCAATGGCACGCTCGTTGGGCTCCGCCACCAAGCCGGCCTTCCCGTGGGGCACCATGGCCGGCAGGCCTCCCACGTTGGTAACAATCATCGGTTTTTCAAAATGATACGCCAATGGGGTCACGCCGCTCTGGGTAGCGTTCCGGTAAGGCTGCACCACACAATCGGCAGCCGAAAAGTACTGCGCCACCTCGCTATCGGGTATAAAGTTGGTGTGCAAAATCACAGCATCTTCCAGATGATTGTCGGCGATCAGTTGCTTGTAAATCTCATCGTTTTCGTAAAATTCCCCGGCCACCAGCAGCCGAATGCCTTCTGCTTTTATCCGGGCGTCGGCCATGGCCTTCAGCAAAAGATCAAGGCCTTTGTAGCGGCGGATAAAGCCAAAAAACAAAATTACTTTGGCTTCCGGCAAAAGGCCAAGTTTTTTCAGGGCTTCGGCGCGGGGCAAGGGCTCACCAAAGCTGTCGTAAAGCGGGTGCGGCACAAACGTGGCCGGCCTAGCCGGTTCAAACGTGCGAAGGTCCTGCATTACCTTTTCGCTCATGACAATGAAGGCGTCGCAGGCCTTTAAAAAGTAACGGGTGAAGGGGGCATCACCCAGGCGTTTTTCGTGCGGGATGATGTTGTCGGCAATGCAAACCACTTTGGTGTGGCCGTTCCGTTTGGCCAGCCGAATGATAGTGCCCAGTGCGGGTCCCATGAACGGAAGCCAAAACCGAACAACAAGTAAGTCTGGTTTTTCGGCCTTTAGCAACCGTCCGACTTTTATCCAGCTCAAAGGGTTTACCGAATTGAGCAGGCTGCGAATGTGCAGGCCGGGGGGTGGGGGCTCGGTGGTAGTTTGCGAGGTTCCCGGAAAAAGAATTGACGGATACTGCAGGGAAAATGAAACGAGAGAGCAGTGGTGTCCTTCGGCGATGAACTGCTCGGCCAGGCGATGATTGTATTTGGCAATTCCACCGCGCAGGGGATGTGCCGGTCCAAGAATCACTACCTTCATCACAAACCAATTTTATCCTCCACCAGGTAAGTGTTTCGTCCCGGCGCATTTCTCGACACCAGCTCGGAAACAAAACCCGCCAGAAAAAGCTGCATCCCGATAATGAGCGAGGTAAGCGCCAGGTAAAACGCCGGCCGGTTGGTGATGGGGAAGTCGAAATCCATAATCTTGGAAACCGTCAGGTAAAGCGTCATCATAAGGCCAAGGCCGAAAAACAACAGTCCCCAAAGACCAAAAAAATGCATGGGCCGCTTCGAAAACTTGCCCACGAAGGTGATGGACATGAGGTCGAGAAAACCATTGACGAAACGGTCCCAGCCAAATTTGGTGACACCGTATTTACGCTTGCGGTGTTCCACCACTTTTTCGCCTATTTTTTTGAAGCCGGCCCACCGGGCCAGCACCGGGATATAACGGTGCATTTCGCCGTACACCTCTATGCTTTTCACCACCTTGCGGCGATAAGCTTTCAGGCCGCAGTTAAAATCGTGCAGTTGAATTTTCGATACTTTCCGGGTGACTGCGTTAAAAAATTTCGACGGTATATTTTTCGTCAGGGTGTTGTCATAGCGCACTTTCTTCCATCCGCTCACCAGGTCGAAACCTTCATCGGCGATCATTTTATACAGCGCCGGTATCTCGTCGGGGCTGTCCTGCAGGTCGGCATCCATGGTAATCACCACCTCGCCGGCCGATGCTTTAAAGCCCTCGTTCAGCGCGGCCGATTTGCCATAATTGCGCTGGAATTTGATGCCCTTGATATGGCTGCTTTTTTCGCTCAATTTCTCTATTACCTGCCACGACTGGTCGGCACTGCCATCATCTACCAGGATAATCTCGTAAGAAAAACCATTGGCTTCACACACCCTTCCAATCCAGTCGCACAACTCCGGGAGCGATTCTTCTTCGTTCAGCAGGGGAACAACAATGGAAAGGTTCATTCGGAGAAATTTTGTTCAATAGGAGGCTGCTGGCCTTTTTTGGTAATAGCCGCCCCCAGCAGGGCGCCGATGGCACCGATAAAAACAAAGAAAAAAAGCGAGGTGCCGATCAGCAGAATCCAGAAAAAGCGGTCGGCCAGCTTCAGGGCCTGGTCCACATCGCTTTCCGATAAATTTTTACTGGTTTCCAGTTGCTGCCGGGTGGCCTCCATCGCTGCCTCTTTCAACTGCGGCGCCACCTGCGACAAAACCAGCAGGTACACCACAAAACAAAGAGCAATGATGGTGGTGGTTTTAAACCCATAAGAAAATAGTTCGCCAAAGCCAGGCTGGAACTGCCGCGCCTTTCCATATTGCTGCACAAAAAAACTAACCCCGATGATGATGATAAGGTAACTGATCCAGCCGCCGTTGGGATCGCCATTGCCGCTAAAAAGCGACATCACCACAGAGAGAAGAATGATGGCGGCAGATATCATGAGTCCAGCCCGAATATGGCTGACCGGTTTCGATTGTTCTGTATTCATAAAGGCCTCAAAAATACTTTGTCTTGCTGAATAATGCCGAACGGCAAACCCACAAGCTGGCTGCCGGAAAATGGGGTATTCTGTGATTTTGAAGCAGCCCTGCCCACCTTCCATTCCCGGTGCGGAAAGAACATGGTAAAGGCGGCTGGGTTTCCGGCAATCACCGATGCCGTCGGCAATCCAAAGAGGCGTCGCGGCGAAAGGGAAAAAAGCTCCACCAGCCGTTCCGGCGAAATGGAGGGTACGCTGCTGCGCACAACCGACAATGCCGTTTCCAGTGCAATCATTCCGTTCTTGGCGTATTCAAATTCCACTACTTTATGATCGGTGTGATGCGGCAGATGGTGCGAGGCGATGCAATCAATGGTGCCATCCAGCACGCCGGCCCGCAGGGCATCGCGGTCGGCGGCGGTGCGCAGCGGCGGCGACAGCTTCAGGTTGGTATCGTAGCCGGCCAGGTCTTCATCGGTAAAATAAAGATGCGCCGGCGTAACCGAGCAGCTCACCGCCAGGCCTTCTTCTTTTGCTTTGCGAATGCAGGCCAGGCCTTTCCGTGTTGACACACCAGTGAAATGCAGCTTCGAGCCAGTGTACCTGGCCAGCTCCACGTCGCGGTTGATCATCAGTTCTTCGGCAATGGCGGGTTTGCCGGGCAGTCCCAAACGGGTGGACATCAACCCTTCATTCATGAGCCCATGGGAGGTGATGCTCCGGTCGTCGGGAACCTGGATAATGGTTTTACCCACGGCTTTTACGTATTGTAGGGCTTTCAGCAATAGTCCCGACGACTGCACGGCGCAAAGACCATCGCTGAAAGCCACAGCGCCACTTTGGTGCATATCGTACATTTCTGCCAGTTCTTTTCCCTCGGCAGCTTTGGTGACAGCGCCAACAGGGTGCAGCCGCACCGGCAGCGTTTTGCTTCGCTGCACAATGTATTCGGCGCCGCCTTTCTGGTCAATCACAGGTGCCGTATTGGGTAACACGAACACATCGGTGAAGCCGCCATGCGCCGCTGCTTTGGCGCCGGATTCCAGCGTTTCTCGGTATTCAAAACCGGGGTCGCAGAAATGAGCGAAAATATCGGTGAAGCCGGGCGAAAGGCAAAGACCTTCCTGCGAGATGACCTGGTCGGCCGAGACCGTAAGCTGGCCGGCATCTGCTACAAAACCATTCTGAATAAAAATATCAATCTGTTGCTGATGAAAAGAGGAGGTGGGGTCAACAACAGTAACAGCCTTTAAGAGAATGTCCATTAAGCTGCGAAGATAAGTTTTCGGTAACAAGGGTTGAAAATTTGTCGCCGCCAGCAGGGGCCGACAGGTGTGTTTAACCACCGCTGTTTTCCGGAAATTTCGGCTCGCCACTACCACCTTACAGAAAAAATGCAGATATTAGCAGCTTCAAAAACACACAGTTAATCTATTAAAAACGCTAACTGATTATGAAAACGGCCCTTATCACCGGTATTACAGGACAAGACGGTGCCTATTTAGCTGAGCTTTTGCTGGAAAAAGGCTACATGGTACACGGCATCAAACGCCGCTCGTCGCTTATCAATACCGATCGTATTGATCATCTGTACCAGGATCCCCACGAAAAAAATGTTCGCCTGAAACTTCATTACGGCGATTTGACAGACAGCACCAATCTTATCCGCATCATCCAGGAAACGCAACCGGATGAAATATACAACCTGGCCGCCATGAGCCACGTAAAAGTGAGCTTTGATACGCCGGAATACACCGCCAACGCCGACGGCATTGGTACGCTCCGCATTCTGGAGGCAATCCGCATTCTGAACCTGGAGAAAAAAACTAAAGTTTACCAGGCCTCTACCTCCGAACTGTATGGGCTGGTGCAGGAAGTTCCGCAAAAGGAAACAACGCCTTTTTACCCCCGCAGCCCTTATGGAGTAGCCAAAATGTACGGTTACTGGATCACCGTTAACTACCGCGAGGCCTATGGCATGTTTGCCTGCAACGGTATTTTGTTTAACCACGAAAGCCCGCTGCGAGGCGAAACGTTTGTGACCCGCAAGATCACCCGGGCGGTAGCAGCCATTGCCACCGGCCACCAGACATGCCTGTACATGGGCAACCTGGATGCCCAGCGCGACTGGGGCCATGCAAAAGATTATGTAGAGGCGATGTGGCGCATTCTGCAGCAGGACGAACCGGAGGATTTTGTGATTGCCACCGGCGTTACCACCAAAGTGCGTGAATTTATTTCAATGGCCTTTGCCGAAGCCGGCATTGTGCTGGAATTTGAAGGGCACGGCCAGCAGGAAAAAGGCATTGTGGTGGCTTGCACAAACGATGAATTTCAGCTGCCGATTGGCCAGGTGGTGGTAGCCATTGACCCGAATTACTTCCGGCCCACCGAGGTTGACCTGCTCATTGGCGATGCCACCAAGGCCCGCACCAAACTGGGCTGGGAACCAAAGTACGACCTGAAAATGCTGGTGCAGGAAATGGTAGAAGCCGACCTGCGCAAGGTGAGCACTTTTTCGGCCGTTGGCGTGGAGCAGATCTACAGCTACATCAATCGGTTCGAAGAAAGATAAGGAACCCGGAATAGCTTATTGAAATGGAGCAAGCTGATTGCTCCATTTTTTTTTGCCGGCAGGCCAAACAAAAAAAATCAGCCTTTTCCGTGGATTCATTTTTTGCCCTTGGCAGACCGACATTAGGGCCGTGTAATTTAGCGGTACATAGTATCTTGCCGGTCTTGAAAAGTCGAACATGAAGCTGTTACTGCAATGGACTACGATTTTGCCGATACTGGCCTGGCTGCTTTATTTTTCCGGGCTGGCAAACGACCATACGGTTTTCCAGATCATTGCTGCCGTGCTCCTGATCCTGAGTGTTATGTCGGCCGTTCATCACTCCGAAATCATTGCTCACAAGGTGGGTGAGCCTTATGGCACAATCATCCTGGCAGTGGCTATCACGGTAATTGAAGTGTCCATCATCATATCGCTGATGATCTCGGGCGGAGAGGACTCGGTTTCGCTGGCCCGCGACACCGTTTTTTCCGCCACCATGCTTATCCTCAACGGTATCGTCGGGCTATGCCTTTTTATTGGCGGACTAAAACATCATGTGCAGAATTTTTCCAAACATTCCGCCACTATAGCCCTGGTCTCGCTCGTGTCCATTATTGTGTTGACGCTGGTTTTTCCAACCTTTACCACGAGTGTGGTTGGCCCTTATTATTCCACGCCGCAGCTTGTGTTTGTTTCGGCCGCCTGTCTGATAATCTACGGCTTTTTTCTTTTTGCACAAACCTCCCGCCACCGCGAGTATTTTCTTCAGAATGCCGATGAAGAAACCAGCAAACCGGTTGTTGTGACCAACACAGTGATGGCAACCAGCCTGGTTTTTCTGCTGTTCAGCCTTGGTATTGTGGTGCTGCTGGCAAAAACACTATCGCCGAAGATCGAAAGCATCATCGTGAGCTTTTCGCTGCCGAAGACGCTGGTAGGTGTGGTGATTGCCGCGGTGATTTTGCTGCCCGAAGGTATAGCCGCCATCATTGCTGCCCGCAACAACCGGCTCCAGACAAGCCTGAACCTTGCCCTCGGCTCAGCCCTGGCCAGCATTGGCCTGACGATACCCTGCGTTGCCGTTGTCAGCAGCCTTTTGGACATGAAGATTATCCTTGGCCTGGATTTGAAATCAATTATCCTGCTCGGTCTCTCGGTTGTTATCGTGCTGCTTTCGCTGGTCAGCGGACGATCCAATATCATTTACGGCGTAGTGCTGTTGGTAAACCTCCTGGCATTTATTTTCCTGATCATTTACCCCTGAAGAAATTAGTGGTCTGTTTTGTTTGGGTTGCCTTTTTCGCGGGCAGGCGGACAATGACCTTTCCCTGCCAATTTCAGTCAGTCGGAGTGCCGATGTAACCTAAAAAATCTGGTACTTCGCAGCAAATTTGTCTATTTATGAAGTATCGAAAGTTTCGGGGTACAGACGTGTCGGAAGTAGGGCTTGGTACCTGGCAGTTGGGAAATGCAGACTGGGGCAAAGTAGAAGAAGAACAAGCGATGGCGATACTGGAAACCTTTACCACCGGTGGCGGAAATTTTATTGATACGGCCGACGTTTATGGTATGGGCATCAGTGAGCAGATGATCGGCCGGTACCTAAAGGAATCGGGCAAAACCTTGTACGTGGCAACGAAGCTTGGTCGCCGGGGCGATGGACAGAATGGATGGCCGCAGAATTTTTCTTACGACAGCATGCGCCGCCATGTAGAAAATTCGCTGACCAACCTGCAACAGCCGGCGCTTTTTCTCGAGCAGCTTCATTGCCTGCCCACCGAAGCACTTCGCGAAGGCAGGGTTTTTTCTCATTTGCGAAAGCTGCAGGCCGAAGGTCTCATCCTGCATTGGGGCGTTAGCGTGGAAACAACCGAAGAAGCCCTTCTTTGCCTGGAGCAGGATGGACTTGCTTCGCTCCAAATCATTTTCAACCTCTTCCGCCAGCACCTGGCCGATGAGTTTTTTGCCCGGGCAGCCGAAAAAGGAGTGGCTTTGATTGTAAGGGTGCCGCTTGCCAGCGGATTGCTTTCGGGTAAGTTTTCGGAGACCACTGCATTTGCGCCCACCGATCACCGGAATTTCAACGCCAATGGCGATGCCTTTAATGCCGGCGAAACGTTTTCGGGAATTGAATTTAGCCAGGGCGTGAAGCTGGCAAAAGAAATGCAAACCCTGCTGCCGCCAGGGCCTATGGCACCCTGGGCGTTGCGGTGGGTCCTCGATCATCCGGAAGTGACCACGGTGATCCCGGGGGCTTCCGGCGTGGCACAGGTAAAGGGTAATCTTTCCGCCAGCGATCTGCCGCCATTAACGCCGGAGGTGCGCCGCATTCTCAGCGCCATCTACCAGGAAAAGATCAGGAAGCAAATACGGGGGCATTACTAAGCGGCCACCTGACCAGCCCGGGACCTTTTTTACCGCTGGCATTTGCCCGAACCTTCGCCTTTCATTCTGCATAAAAAAAGCCCTGCATGTCTGCAGGGCTTTTTTATCGAACAGCTTGTATGTTAGGCATTTTGCGGCTGTGCTTTTGCGGCCGGTTTTCCGGGAGCCGCCGGCTCGTTGCCGGAGCCAAGGCTTTTTTTGCCGCCTAAGTCAACCAGTATCGGCGCCGCCACAAAAATTGACGAGTACGTACCGGTAATCACACCTATCAGCATGGCAAAGGCAAAACCTTTGGTGACTTCACCGCCAACGAGGAACAAAATCAGGATGGTCAGGAATACCGTCAGCGATGTCATGATGGTACGGCTGAGTGTTTCGTTGATGGCACGGTTGATAACGGTTTCTTTGGGTGCGCCCACCAATTGGCGGCTGTATTCGCGAATACGGTCAAATACGATCACCGTATCGTTCATGGAGAAACCGATGACCGTCAGGATAGCCGCAATAAAGTGCTGATCCAGTTCAAGCGGGAAGGGCACCACATTCTTCAGGAAGGAGAATACCGCCAGCGTCACCAAAACGTCGTGCATCAGGGCCACAATGGTACCCAGCGAATAACGCCAGTCGCGGAAGCGGATGAAAATGTAAAGACAGATAATGATCAACGAAAAAATGGTGGCAGTGATAGCACCCTGCTTCAAGTCATCGGAAATGGTTGGCAGCACTGTTGTTTTACCAATGATGTTATTGTTCTTAAACTGCTCGTAGCTGGCAGCCGGCGCATAATTTTTTAACCCTTCCATCAGCTTTTGCCCAACCACATCGTCGGCGTTGGCGGCCGAATTACCAATCAGGTACGAAGTGGTGATATCAAGCTGCCGATCGTTGCCGATGGTCTTAATCACCGGGCTTTCGCCAAAGGCGGCTGTCAGGTCTTCGCGTACATTTTCAACCTTATTGGAGATCGGCTGATCGAAACGAACGATAAAGCTGCGGCCACCTTTAAATTCCACGCCCTGGTGAAAACCATTGAAGATAGCACCGATCCCTAATACCAACACTACGGCCGAAATGATATAAGCCACCTTGCGGTATTCAATAAACTTGTAACTCGGATGCTTCAGAATACGACGCGAGATAGGAGTGAAGTATTCAAGATGACGCTTTTTGTTGGTAAACCACTCGGTAACCCAACGGCTCACCAGGATACCGCAAAACAGCGAAAGAAGGATCCCTATGATCTGGGTGGTGGCAAAACCTTTAACCGGGCCCAGGCCGAACGAAAACAGGATAATGGCCGTTAGCAACGTGGTGACGTGGGCATCAAGCACCGGCGGCAACGATCGCTTATAGCCTTCGTTTACCGCCTGGATATAACCCTTGCCGCGGTTCAGCTCATCTTTGATACGCTCGTAGATGATGACGTTGGTATCCACTGCCATACCAATGGTTAATACCAAACCGGCAATACCGGGAGCAGTAAGGGTGGCACCCAAACCGGTGAGCACTCCGATGGTGAACAGCAGGTTTAAAATTAGCGCAATGTTGGCCACCCAGCCGCTGGTATTGTAGTACACCAGCATCAGCAAAAAGATCACCACAAACGAAATTATAAAGGCCATCATGCCGCCTTTGATGGCATGGGCGCCCAGCGTGGGACCTACCACCTGCTCAGCTACAATCTTGGCTGGTGCAGGCAGCTTGCCGGCCTTTAAAATGTTGGCCAGATCCTGCGCTTCTTCCAGGGTAAAGTCGCCGGAAATTTCGGTGCGGCCACCGGTAATTTTATCGCGGGCTACGGGAGCTGAATAAACCAGCTCGTCGAGCGTGATAGCAATGGGGCGCCCTTCTTTAAATGATGTTTCAGTGAGGCGGCCCCATTTGGCGTTGCCGGCCGGGCCAATTTCCATTGTCACGGTGGGCTTGCCGCCCATCTGGTCGTAGCTCTGGGCCGCCGTCGTGATGACGTCACCTTCCATCGGCGCTTTGTCGGAGTTATTTGTTTTTAATACAAAAAGCGGAACAACGTTTTTCTGTTTGCCGTTCTCGTCGCGGCCCGGTATGCCAAACACAAAGCGGGCATCGGAAAAACCAGCGGCGGTAAAGGCACGGCGCACTACTTCGTTGTTGAGGTACGAGCGCATTAAAGCCGTGTCGCGGACAGCTACCTGGCCGAGACCGGATTTGTCGAACAGCTTCAGCAGCGGTGTGTTTTCGGCCAGCGCCGTGGTATCGGCCGCTTTGGCGCCGCTATCGGTTGTTTCCGACAGCTTTTTGGCACCCGTTGTCGTATCGGTGGTAGTGTTTCTTGCCGCCGTGTCAACGCGGGCAGGCGCCGCTACCGGTGTGGTCGTGGCGTTCTCCAGGGCAGCCAGTGCTTTGTCGGCACTAACCAGGGCGGTGTAATATTCTTCAGGTTTATAGGTAAGCCAGAATTGCAGGTTGGCCGACGATTGAAGATAGCGGCGTACCCTTTCCTGGTCCTGAAGGCCCGGAAGTTCTACGGTAATAATGCCTCTTTCCGCGTTGGGATTGATGTTGGGTTGGGCCACGCCAAATTGGTCAATGCGGGTTTGCAATACGCGAAAGGTGCGGCCAAAGGCGGCGTTCGCTTCCTCGCGAATCACTCCAATCACTTTCGCATTGTCGTCGCGGGGCGTTAGTTTGCCAGCGCTGGCAGCGGCAAAAAGCGGTGCCAGCGGCGCATTGTTCGACGCTTTCTTATATTCTTCTTCAAACAGGGAAACATAGTCGGCGCTGCTGTTGGCCTTGCGGGCATCGGCGGCCTGCAATGCCTTTAAAAAAGCAGGGTCTTTACTGTTGTTGGCCATGGAGCGCAGTAGTCCGGAAAGCTCCACCTCAAGCGTTACATTGATACCACCCTGCAGGTCAAGGCCCAGGTTCAATTCTTCGCCTTTCGCTTTTTGGTAGGAGATGGGACCGGTGATGCCAAAGTGAACGGTTTCTTCCTTGGTGCTGTCGAGCAGGCGGCGCAAGCGGTCTTTGTACACCTGTTCTTTGGTAGTGCTGTCGGCAGTGTTGTAGTTTTGGCTTACAAATTGCTTTGCCTTAGCCTCCATTTTCTTCTCGTGGTTGCGGACCACCCAGGTAAAGGACAGTTCGTAGATGGAGTAAATGATCAGCAAGATCGTAAAAAAGCGGACGAGGCCTTTCAATTGCATAAACTCATTTTTTAGATTGCCTCACTTCTCTCTCAATCAAGGAGGGGACAGGGCGAGGTGTTTTTTTAAGAGTGGGCAAAGATATATTTTTCACCCTATATCCACCGTCTAAATAACGGTCTTTTCAACTGCCAAAACAGCCGGTTCAAACCCATTTTAGCTATATTTTAGCGTAATGATAAAAATTGAGCGGTATGTGGTTCCCTGCATCTTATGGCTTTTTGCTACCGCTTGTATCACACCAAAAAACAGCAGCCCCACTGTTGAACTAAAAGACAAAGCACCAGGCCTGCCGAGGACGGACACCCTGCTGGCCGGCCTGCTGCAACGGCACGCTCCCTATTTAGACAGTCTTCTACGGCAAAATGAAAAATGGCGCATCCAGATCATTTATACGCAGATAGACCGTAAGGCCGACAATCAGCCGGTGCTGACGCATCACTACTATGGAGTGGACCCGGCCGCTTATTTCTACCCGGCATCCACGGTTAAAATGCCGGCGGCCATCCTGGCGTTGCAGCGGCTGAACGAGTTGAACAAACCCGGCCTGCACAAATACACTACTTTGGTTCATGAGGCAGGTGGCAGGGCATTGCCGGGTTCTTACAACGACCCAGGTACGGCCGACGGACGGCCAACGGTAGCTCACTACATCAAAAAAATTTTTCTCGTAAGCGACAATGACGCCTACAACCGGTTATACGAGTTTTTGGGACAGGAATACCTGAACCAAACGCTTCACCGGATGGGATACGACAGTGTGCAACTACTCCACCGGCTAGAGGTTGCGCTGACGGAAGAACAAAACCGATACACCAACGCCGTCCGTTTTATAGACAGTGCAGGCAATACCCTGTGTACCCAACCGGCAGTGCACAGCCAACTACCCTGGCAGGGCAGGCAACAAAAAATGGGCACCGGCTATCTGCGCAACGGCCAAGTGGTAAAAGAGCCGTTTGATTTTTCGGCAAAGAACCGGTTTCCGTTACCCGACCTTCATTCCATTTTGCAAAGTGTTGTCTTTCCGGAGTCGGTGGCGGCCAAACAACGATTTAAGCTCACCAGTGATGATTACCGCTTTCTCTACCAGTATATGTCCATGCTTCCGCGGGAATCTCGGTTTCCCTCGTACGATGGCCAATATCCAGATGGCTATGTGAAATTTTTACTGTTCGGCGGAGGGGGTGCTATTACCGACACGGCGCTGCGCATCTTTAACAAAGTGGGCGATGCCTACGGATTTTTAACCGACGTGGCTTATGTGGCCGATTTTGCCAATGGCATTGAATTTATGCTCAGCGCCACCATCTATTGCAACAGCGACGGCATTTTTAATGATGACAAATATGATTACGACTCTGTGGGCTTTCCTTTTCTGAAAAAGCTGGGAGAGGTTATTTATGCCCATGAGGCCAAACGAAAAAAGCAGCACCCGCCTGATTTTTCGAGGTTCAGGGTTAATTACGACGACAACTAACAACAGGCTGTAGCCACGTAATGGCATTACCTATAGCACAACCAGGTTTAATTTCAGCCCGGTCTGCCGTTAGCAGTCCATTTTAAAAAGCGGAGAACAGCCGGCGCAAGCCGTACCGTAATGGCAGTTAAAACTTACATTTGCTGCCGTACAAAAACCACACTGCATGGAGTTATCCTCATTGTTGTCACGCTTTAGCGAACCCGAAACCCTCCGTATGGCCAAACTCGGCCGGGAAATGCGGGCAAAAGGAATTGACGTGACCGATCTCAGCCTCGGCGAACCCGATTTTGATACGCCCGAACACATAAAGGAAGCGGCAAAAAAAGCGATTGACGAAAACTGGAGCCATTATACGCCGGTGCCGGGTTACCTGGACCTTCGCGAAGCCGTTTGCCATAAATTTAGCCGCGACAACGGCCTGCAGTACAAACCGGAAAACATCGTGGTTTCAACCGGCGCCAAACAAAGCCTGGCCAATGCCATCTTAAGCCTTGTAGATACCGGCGATGAAGTGATCATTCCAACACCCTATTGGGTTTCGTACTCGGCACAGGTGCAACTGGCCGGCGGCGAGGTTCGCCTTATCCGCACCGATATTGCCAACGGTTACAAACTCACACCGGAGCAATTGGCCGACGCCATTACCCCAAAAACAAAACTGTTCATTTTCTCTTCGCCGTGCAACCCAAGCGGAGCGGTGTACACCCGCGAAGAGCTGGCCGCCCTGGCCGATGTTTTCCGGCAGCATCCACAGGTTTTTATCATCTCCGACGAGATTTACGAATACATCAATTACACCGGAGGTCATGTCAGCATCGCCGAACACGAAGACCTGAAAGAACGCATCATTGTCATCAACGGCCTTAGTAAAGGATTTGCCATGACCGGCTGGCGGCTGGGCTTTTTGGCCGCGGATGCCCGGATAGCCAAAGCCTGCGAAAAAATTCAGGGGCAGTTTACATCGGGTACAAATGCCATTGCCCAGCGGGCGGCCATTACCGCACTTACCTCATCACTGGACGCCACAAAAGAGATGGTAAATGAATTCGGCCGGCGGCGGGCACGGGCCATGGAGCTGATGAAGGAACTAACGGGATTTCGTTTTGCCGAACCCGATGGCGCTTTTTACGCTTTTCCCTGCGTGGATTATTATTTCGGCCGGTCCGATGGTGAAGAAACCATCAACAATGCCGATGATTTTTCCATGTACCTTCTTAACAAAGGCCATGTATCAACCGTAACCGGTTCAGCCTTCGGCGATGAGCAATGTATCCGCATTTCGTTTGCCAACAGCATGGAAAACATTGAAAAAGGTTTTCAGCGAATAAAAGAAGCCTTGGGCCGTTTGCGGTAGAACGCCACGCCTGCCGGCGTTCGTTTTTTTCAACTGGTCAAAAATTAGGGAGCTGTCAGTCATTACAATTGACGTGACCTGATCATCTTATTTCCGCAAAAACCCAGCGATCGCTGATGGCAAGTGGGTGGCCTGCTGTCGTCTGCATGGCAACACGCCATTGAAGGCTGCCTGTAAAAGGTTTTGTTGCGTCAGCAGCCATCAGCTATTTAATTGATGGCGAAAGCTGCCTCGTAGCGTTTTGCTTCCCGCGTTGGGTCGCCGTCGTCACGCATGCTAAGGGTCAGTTTTTTGACGGTTTCCGGTATCTCCAGTCCAATAGCCGTGGTGCGGTACTGCTCACCGGGTTTTAGTTTACCCCACAAGGCATTGTAGTGCGCCTGGTGCAAGGGGTTTGGATTGTCCAGCGTGTAGGCCGCCACAGCCTTCGACTGGTGGCTGTAGGTACGGCCTTTTTCATCCCGGAAAAAAGTTGACAACAATACCTGCCCCATATCCACATCGGCGGCGGCCACATTCTTCACCGAAACATCAAGCACCACAAAACGATGCGCTTTTTTTGCCTGCAGCATTTCTATGCCTTCAACGGACGGCAGAAAGGCAATAGCCCGGTGCAGTTCCAGCTCGTACTGTGGTGTGGTCAGGCGGGCAACAGCAGCCGTTGTGGTATCGGCCAGGGTGGCTGCGGTTGCAACGGTATTGGCTGGCGGCGCTGTAGAAGCTGATTTTACCTGCAGCGCCACATCGGGCGTTGACGATGATGGCTGCTGGCAGGCTAGCGCTAAAAGCAATAGCGTTAAAAGGCGTGGGTTGCTGGCGTTGCAGGGTTTCGGCATTGGTTTTTTCTGAAAAATAAAAATTTGCCGTTGGATTTCCAATGCCGGCAGGCAGCTTAACCCCTTGCCAGTTGAAGCAGTTGTTGGTGCAGGTTCAGCACTTGTGGTATCACCAGGTCCTGGTCATTATTGGTGATGACGAAATCGCATAGGCGCATCTTGATGCTTTCGTCAATTTGCCGGGCCATGCGGCTTCGTACCTCATCGCGGGAAAGGCTATCCCGTTCCATCACTCTTTTCAGGCGCACGTGCACCGGCGCCGACACACCCACTACATAATCGAGGCCGGCCGCCGACCCCGATTCAAAAAGCAGCGCGGCTTCCTTGATGACGTACGGTGCAGTTTGCCGGGCCATCCATGCCTCGGCGTCGCGGATGGTAGTGGGATGAACAAGGTTGTTCAACAAATCCAATTTCGACTGATCGTTAAACACAACGGCTGCCAGCGCCGACCGGTCAAGCTGGTTTCCGTTGTAAATAGCTTCGCCGAAATGACGTTTCAGGCTGGCCATCAGATCGCGGTCGGTGTGATAAAGCCGCTTGGCTGCGGCATCGGCGTAATACACCGGCACCTGTAGCAATTGAAAAATCATGGCAACGGTGGATTTTCCCGACCCGATGCCGCCAGTGAGGCCGATTTTAAGAGGCATGGGCAAAGGTAGGGGGGTGGCCGCTATCGCCAACTCTGAAAGGGCGACGAATGTTGTGCGGCCTCGCTGCCTTCGGGAAAAATAGAAACAGGCGCCTGCCAACAAAAACGGCTGGTGCAGGTTTTGAATAGGGAATAGAATCGGTTGCTGTTTGGTAAGCGAAACAAACTAACTTTAAGTGACTAACACTTACCCCTTGATATCGGGTTTCAACGCCGGAAGAAAAAATCGTTGCCAGTCTTATGCGTTACGCTTCCTGTGCGTGGCCGCCCTGGCTGTTGTATGCACGATACCGGCTGCCCAGCAATGCCCCGATAACCTTGATTTTGAAAGGGCGTCGTTCGACGGATGGACCTGCTACACCGGTATGGCCGCCCACCAAAATGGTGTGAGCATGATTACACTTTCGCCCGGCTCACCATATGCTGGAAGACATACCGTTTTTACCCGCAATGCAAACCAGGAGACCGACCCCTACGGCGGTTTCCCGGTGGTTTGCCCCAACGGCAGCGGCCATTCGGTACGGCTGGGAAACGACCAGGCAGGCACCGAAGCCGAAGGCATCTCGTACGAGTTCATCATACCGGCTAACCGAAATGAATATTCGTTGATCTACCACTACGCAGTCGTGTTTCAGGACCCGGCCCATCGCCCGTACGAACAACCGCGGATGGTGACCGAAATCACCAATATTTCCGACAACCAAGTGATCAATTGTTCTTCATTCGAATTCTACCCGGTCGGTTCGCCCTTGCCGGGCTTTTTTCAATCGTCGGTAATGACGGGCAATACGCCGGTATGGTGCAAAAACTGGACGGCGGTTTCGGTAAACCTTAACGGCCTTGCGGGCAAAACAATCCGGTTGTTTTTTAAAACAGCCGACTGCACTTTCCGGCGCCATTTCGGCTATAGTTATATTGATGTCAACTCGGAATGCAGCGGCGAGTTCACGGGAGCAACTTTTTGCCGTGGCGACAGTGCCGTACAAGTGGAAGCGCCGCACGGCTATCAGAATTATACCTGGTTTAAAGATGGCTTTGCCGAGGTGCTGGGTAAGGAACAAGTGCTGATCCTGCGGCCGGCGCCGGCCGCCGGCACCCGCATTGCTGTGGAAGTGGTGCCATACGACGGCTACGGGTGTACCGACACCTTGTTTGCCCGGCTCATTGATACGTTGACGGTGCGGTCGCTGGCCGGCCCCGATAAACGCACCTGCTTTGGTAATGCGGAAGAAATCGGCATGCCGCCAAAGCCGGGATTGCTCTACAGTTGGAGTCCTGCCAATGGCCTTTCAAATGCTTTGCTGTCGAACCCATTTGCCAACCCGGGCACGGTCACCAACTATGTACTGACGAGCAGCAGCTTCGGCGGTGGCTGTCGCGAATCGGATACGGTGACAGTAACGCCGGTGGTGATTGACAAAGGCATTGAGTTGCGGGGAAAAGAAGCGTTCTGTACCACCAGCAGCGACAGTGCGGTGCTTTTTTTAAAAGGCGATGGTACCATAAGGTGGTTTCGCGACGAAACCCTGCTCAACGGCGCTTCCGCCCGGCGCTACCCCGTGAATCAGTCGGGGACCTATTATGCCCTGCTGTCGAAAGAAACCTGTTCGGTGGAAACCGACCGGAAAACGGTGTTGATTGAAAGCCCCCGCCAACCGGTGACGTATCCAACCCTGTATGTGGTGGCCGACAGCCCAGTGGAGCTAACGGCCAGGCCTATCGGCACCGGATTTCTCTGGCAGCCGCCTGAATTTTTAACGAGCCCCGGCAGCCGCACAACGGTGTTTTCCGGAACGGCCGACCACCTTTTTACCGTCACCATCACAACGGCCGCAGGCTGCGCCACGGTGGATACCCAACTGGTGAAAATTGTATCGCGGATGGATATACTGGTGCCCACCGCATTTACACCAAATGGCGACGGAAAGAACGACGTGCTGCGGCCGGTGCTTTTTGGCATGAAGCAACTGTTGTACTTCCGTGTGTATAACCGGTGGGGGCAACTGCTGTTTCAAACCACCGATCAATACCGCGGGTGGGACGGCACATATGGCGGCAAGGTGCAAGCCAATCAAGCCGTGGTGTGGGTGGCCGAGGGCACGGGCATGGACAACCGGCGATATGTGCGCAAAGGAACCAGCATTTGTATTCAATAATAGCTTCTTTCCCTAAGATACCGCTGCGGCCGGCGTATGATTCCGACCCTTTAGGGTAAGCATTTTATGTAATTTTCCGCGGGTATTGCTGCCAGAAGGAAAATGGCGATTGATAGGCTGCGTTTCAATACAAAGCACTGTTTTCAGGCAACCCGGTTAACCGGCTTTTTTTCCAGAAAAGCTTTGATGTTTCCGGCCGTGATCTCCATGATCCGCTGCCTCGCCTCGCGGCTCATCCAGGCATTATGTGGGGTAATGAGGCAGTTTTTTGCCGCCATCAGCGCAGTTTGCTGGTCGCCCGGTGGTTCATTTTCCAAGACATCAAGGGCGGCGGCGGCAATCACGCCGTCGTTCAAGGCAGCAGTCAGGTGCGCTTCATTTACCAGGCCACCGCGGGCCGTGTTAATTAGATAAGCAGAAGGCTTCATGGTGCGCAGGAGCACTTCGTTCACCATTTGCCGGTTAGCA
Source organism: uncultured Flavisolibacter sp. (assembly GCA_965365435.1). Classification (GTDB taxonomy): domain Bacteria; phylum Bacteroidota; class Bacteroidia; order Chitinophagales; family Chitinophagaceae; genus Flavisolibacter. The sequence continues at coordinate 8,012 of CBDUBQ010000013.1, read as the reverse complement.
TCCGTCAAAGGGCAATGAAGCGAAACAACGTCACTCTGGCGAAATAGGTCGGCCATGGAAACCTGCTGTCCAAGGTCCGACGGTTTCTGCCGGTGGTTGTAATAAATAATTTTCATACCGAAGGCCGCCGCTATCCGCGCCACCTGCCGGCCTATGTTGCCTAGTCCAACGATGCCCATCGTTTTACCATGAAGTTCCAGCATTGGCTGCCTAGTGTAACACCAGTCGGGCGACTGCTGCCACTCGCCCCGGCGCACCGACTGTGCATGCAGGAAGGCTGCGTTTGTTAGCTCCAGCAGCAAGGCAAAAACATGCTGCGCCACCGATGCTGTGCCGTATCCTGGTACGTTGCAAACCACTACACCTTGCGCCGCAGCAGCGGCTGTGTCAATGACATTATAGCCGGTGGCCAGAACCGAAATGCATTGCAGGCGCGGAAGCCTGCCCAGCATATCGCCGTCGAACGGAGTTTTGTTGGTGAGGACAATTTGTGCGTCGCGGCAACGCTCTTCTACCAGGTGCCGCGGCGTACGGTCATAAACGGTAAGATCGCCATGGTCTGCTATCATTTTCCAATCCAAATCGCCGCTGTTAAGCGTAAAGCCGTCGGTAACAATGATCTTCATTTTGCAAAAGTTGAGAAATGGCAAAATAGCGTATTCTGATGCGATTGCGGCATCCTGGCCGGCTGCAAATTCTGTCGCGGCCGGGCGGCTTTTCTTCCGCCATTAAAACGGCTATCTTTCGGCGCCGGGTCTTTCCGCCGCAAGGTCCGGCCCCGGGTAATTTCATTCCATCATGAACCGTTTTGTGCTACGAACTTGTTTACTGATCGCCATTGCTTTTTCGGCCGCCTTCTGCCGGCAGCAGAGCCCCTATGTACCGGACCCTGACCCGGCCGTTGGTCGCCGCCTGGAAGAGTGGCGGGACCTGAAGTTTGGCTTGTTGCTCCATTGGGGACCATACAGCCAGTGGGGGGTGGCGGAGAGCTGGAGCATCTGTCCCGAAGACCTAAGCTGGGCCACCGGGGCCCGGAAAGAGGGAGTGGCCGGCAACTATTTCGACTATGTGAAACAATACGAAGCCCTGCAAACCACGTTCAACCCTACAACCTTTGCGCCCGAAAACTGGGCATTGGCGGCCAGGGATGCGGGCATGAAATACGTGGTATTCACCACCAAACACCACGATGGCTTTTGCATGTTCGATACCCGTTACACGAACTACAAGATCACGGATAGTGCCTGCCCCTTTGCTGCACACCCGCGTAGCAATATCACCAAAGAAGTGTTTGCTGCTTTCCGAAAACAGGGCTTCTGGACCGGAGCCTACTTTTCGAAGCCCGACTGGCATAGCGATGACTATTGGTGGCGCCGCTTTCCGCCCGTTGACCGCAATGCCAACTATTCCATAAAAAAACATCCCGACCGCTGGAAATCATTTGTCAGCTTCACCCATAACCAGGTGATGGAATTACTGACCGGATACGGGCCCGTTGATATTTTATGGCTGGATGGTAGCTGGGTGAAGCAAAAGCCACAAGCAGAGGTGGACTATGAAATGAAGGAAGAATATGAAGGCAGCCGGTGGGTACGCAATCCACAAAACCAGGACCTGCAAATGGATAGCCTGGTTAAAAAAGCAAGGGCACTGCAGCCCGGGTTGCTGGTGGTTGACCGCGGCGTACGCGGACCCAACCAAAACTACCTGACGCCCGAGCAACACATACCCGAAAACACCCTGCCGTACCCCTGGGAAACCTGCATGACCATGGGCGACAGTTGGAGTTACAAGCCGGGCGACCGGTACAAGCCTGCCAATGATTTAATAAAAAACCTGGTGGATGTGGTCAGCAAGGGCGGTAATCTTTTACTGAACATTGGACCACAGCCGGACGGCGAACTGGACCCGGTGGCTTATAGCCGGTTGGCGGAGATCGGCGCCTGGATAAAAATGCACCGCGAAGCAATTTACGCCACACGGCCCTACACCGTTTTCGGAGAAGGCAGCACTATTCGTTACACACAATCGAAGAATGGCAAAACGGTTTATATTTTCCTCCTGGATGAGCAAGAGAATACTTTTGAACTGAGCAAACTTAGTCTGCCCGAAAAAGCCAGTTTGCAAATGTTAGATCGCAACCAACCGGTAAGTTGGAAGAAGCAGGGAGGGCGGGTGTTGTTCACCATCCCGGCCCAGGCACCAGGCAATAACGGGGTACGGGTAGTTAAAGCAATTTTGCCCTAACGGAAATAATTCAATACAGACTTGAAAGAAAACCGGAAGAGGCTATGCTGCATCCCGCGGTCCAATGGCTGCCGATCAACCGGTTCATCTACGCAGCCTGGTGATGAACAGCAATTTCACGTAAAAAGATTTCTGGTTGTTTGCAAAAAACGATTCCTTCCCCCACCATTTGCAGGCCGAAACAGCTCAACGGTTTTTGGGAACGAAATTGAGAAAAGCGGCTTGCTTCAGCTTGTATTTCCGCTTATCGAGTTTGTAATAAAATGCGCCCTTTTTCGACCCGGCTTTGTCTTTCAGATTTTGTTTTACGATCAGGCCCGTGGCCATCAGCTTACGGGTAAAATTGCGGTTGTCGAAAACAGTATCATAAACGCCTTCATATAATTTTTGCAATTGCGGCACGGTAAATTTTTCCGGCAGCAGCTCAAAAAGAATGGGTTGCTGCGCGGCTTTATAACGCAATTGCTGCTGGGCTTTTTCCACCATGCTGTCGTGGTCGAAAATAAGCCGCGGGCGACCGGCCAGCAGGAACCATTCCGCTCTGTACAAGTCCGAAATCTGTTTCTGGTAACGGTGAATGTCTATGAGCGCAAAATAAGCTACAGAGATCGTTCGCACTTCGGGATCGCGGTGCACGGCACTAAAGGCATGAAGCTGCTCCATGTACACACCGGAAAGGCCGGTCAGTTGTTTCAGGATGCGGTTAGCACCTTCGTCGAGGGTTTCGCCCGACTGCAAAAAACCACCCATGAGGCTCCACCGGTTTTTTGCCGGCTCAAAGCCTCGCTTGATCAGCAAAAGACGAATGTCCTGACCGTCAAAGCCAAAGATGATGCAGTCAATGGCAACAAGAAAAGGCTGGTGATCGGCATAATTGGTCATAAGCGCAGGGCCACGAAGATAGGGGCTTGGCAACTAGTGGAAAGCTCTTTGAAGTAATGGGCGGCTGCGTTGGTGCCCGGGATTCGGGAGCCAGTATTTTTTCGTCAAAACCAAAGCCTGATTGATGAACAGTCAACAATTTTCCGCAAGATCTGCAGCCCCGGCGTTCAAAAGGCTATGGAAACAGGCGCTCAGCCGGCAACGTCATGCAAGCGCCGCAAATATTTTCCTAATGCGCTCTTTTTGCTCCCGGTATGATTTAGGCGGGAACTCATCGTTTGCTTTTGCAGCGGCCTCCGTGCCTTTTTCCTCGTACTCTTTTATCTTTGCCTCATTTCCTTTGTAATTGTAGGCTTCGGCCAGGGTGAACAAAACCCAGGAGGCGTCATTGGTTTCAGCAAAGCCCTCCCCGGCCTCAATTTCAGTGGCTACTTTCAGCACTTTGTTGCGCATGTAGTCGGCTTCCAGCCTTATGTCCTCCCAATCGTCCTTGCCTTCTTTTTTCAACAGGCTTGCTTTGAGGTAAAGCATGAAAGCAGCGTTGATGCCGTTATAATAATCGTGCTTCAACTGAAAGCCTTGCTGGTACGAGGTGATGGCATGTTCGAGATAGGCTGCGTCGGACGTCAAATCGAATAGCCGTTTATTAATGGCGCCATTCAGTCCTAATATTTCGGTGTCCTGGCTTTGGGTTGGCTTCAGTTCATCGAGGATCAGTTTGGCATTCACAAGGGCTTCAAGCTGGTTGGGCTGCGCTGATTTATAGGTACATAGCGCCTGCCGCGAAATAATGAAGGCAAGGTTGTCTTTCAGGCTCATGTTTTTTTCTGCCATGGCCCTTGCTTTTTTTAAATGATTCAGCGCTGTATCGAATTTGTTTTGCTTTTTTGCGGTTTCCGCATTTTGCAGGATAGAGGCAAACGATTCAGTTTCTTCTAAGGGCGAATCGGCGCTGTCGGCAAAAGCAGTTGCCTGATCTGCCTGCAGCAGTTCCTTCAGCGATGTGAACACGGGGCTGTCGTGCACCGGTGGGTCCTGGTCTATGATTTTTTGAATGGATTCTTTGAGGTGTTTACGAAACCGGTCCACTTCCCTGTACGGAATGCCTTCTTCCGAATGCGTGTACTGGTGAATGACGAAAGAGTTAATGTCGAAGGGAATTTTGCTCATTTGTTCTTTTTCGCAAATCATTACCGTGTAATGAGGCTTCAGCGCATGGCGCACACCAAGCTCCCACATCACGTTGGCGTTGAGCGTGGAGATGTCGGCCAACGCCATATCGGCATTTTTAATCTCCTTCAGCATTTGTTCGTCAATGCTTCCGTTGATGTTTTTATCAATGGCGCGGTAGCAATTAATGCCCATTTCGTCAAATACCGGTTTGATTAAAACCGAATAGGTCTCGTCGAGATCGAGCATGCGCACTTTATTGTCAATATAGCTTGGCTTTTTCCCGTAGCCGATAATAACGAAGCAGTTCTTTATTGTCATAAGAAGTTGGTTGAACCGACAAGGTAAGGATAAATTAGAACAAAGAACGGTGAGGCAGGAGAGGAGCATTATCAGATGTCTGTCCTATTTATCACGCCATTGCGTGCTATGTAAAACTGCCAGTATCAATTTCAAAAACATCGAGTCTTTTAGTAGCCAGCGGTGCGTTCTGCCAGGCTTTTTTCGGCGAAGAAGGCTCGCCATTCTGGCGACAAGAATTATATGCATTCGTATAGTCCATCACTACCTCCATTCATGGAGAACTGATGCATCTGCCGGCAGAAAGCCAATCCCGCAAAAACCTTAGCCCCGCCGTAAATAGAAAAATTTGTGTAATTGGTTGAATTTCGTGTTTGGCCATATCCAAAAAAAGCAACCCGCCTTTTATTTGCTGGCTCGCCTAAAGTTGAAGCAAACCAGCTTTGTACAACGTGTTCACCGGCTTGTTGTCCCAAAAAAGCTCAAAGTCTTCCAGGCCGGCGGCTTCGTAATCGTCTTTCACCTGTTGTCGGGTCAGCATAGCAGGATTGTTGACGGAGAGGCGGGGTAGAAGGGAAAGAAACCACTGGCCCTTTGCCGGATCCAGCTGAATGGTGTGGGTAGCCGTTTTGGTTTGAAAGCTGAGCGACATTACCTGCCAGGAGGCGCCTTTTTTCGATTTGGTTACCACTTCGGTGGCCGGCAGGTGCCCCCACCAGATAATGCGGGTGCCCGGGCGCACCGGCAACAGGTCGGGTTCTTCAATGGCCTTGCGGATAACATCCGGCGCCACGCTTGTTTTCGGCACTTTAAAATCAAACCATTTCGACAACGGATAATCCAAACAGGCGGCGTGCATATAATTCAGCAGGGCTTTTTTCAGCCCAAAACCAAAACGCTCATGGTTGCCGGCGGGATCAATATGCTCCACATCGTTGTTGGCAAATGTGCCTACCGCTTCGGTTCGTCTTTTAACATGAAAAGCGGCTGGGTTTAGCCCCACCGGACTGTGTGCCGTCATGGTAAAAAGGTGCCAGAAGGCCGACTGCAGCACGCCGGTCTCGAACAGTTGGCGCACCATCTCCAGCGAGTCAATTGTTTCCTGTTCGGTTTGGGTGGGAAAGCCGTACATAAGATACGCATGTACCATGATGCCGGCTTCGGTGAAGTGGCGGCAAACGCGGGCCACCTGCGCTACGGTAATGCCTTTGTTGATCAGTTGCAGCAAACGGTCGGAGGCCACCTCCAGGCCGCCGCTCACGGCTATGCAGCCCGATGCCCGCAGCAGCAGGCACAGATCGCGGGTAAAACTTTTTTCAAACCGCACATTGGCCCACCAGCTTACCACCAGCCCTCGGCGCAATATTTCAATGGCTACGGACCGCATCAGGGCCGGTGGTGCGGCTTCATCCACAAAATGAAAACCGGTCTGCCCGGTCTTTGTCACCAATTCTTCCATGCGGTCCACGATCAGCGAAGCGGCAACCGGCTCGTAGTTTTTAATGTAATCGAGCGAAACATCGCAGAAGGTGCATTTACCCCAGTAGCAGCCATGCGCCATGGTCAGCTTATTCCACCGGCCATCGCTCCAAAGGCTGTGCATGGGGTTCACCACCTCAATGGCCGATATGTACCGGTCCAGTAAAAGGTCGGAGTAATCGGGTGTGCCCACCTGCCCCTGCTTGTAATCCTGGCAGGAAGCATTATTAGTATACCGGACGTCGCCATCGGCCAGGGTAAATGTGCGCTTCAGTTCCGATGCCGGTTTTTTTCCGTCAATTACCGCCAGCAATTGTTCCAGCGGTGCTTCGCCATCATCGAGCGTAATAAAATCGTAAAATTCAAACACCCTGGCATCTGCCAGCGAGCGCAGTTCGGTATTGGCAAAACCGCCACCCATCACCACTTTTACGGGCGGAAAATGCTGCTTTATCCATTGCCCGCACCGCAGCGAGGTGTAAAGGTTGCCGGGAAAAGGCACCGACAAAGCCACTACCGAAGGCTGCACGGCGGCTATTTTTTGCGCCAGCAGATTTAGCATAATGGCGTCAATGTAAGTTGGTGGCTGCTGAAGCGCCGTATATAACTCATCGAACGAGTTAGCCGACCGGGCCAGCTTTTCCGCATAGCGGCTAAAGCCGAAATGTTCGTCCACCGTTTCCTGAATCAGGTCGCTGAGGTCTTCGAGGTAGAGGGTGGCCAGGTGTTTTGCTTTGTCCTGCAGGCCCATGCTGCCGAAAGCAAGCTCCATATCGCCGGTTTGCGCAAACCGGCCGGCTTCGGGCAGAAAGCCGCGTTTGGCAATACGATGGGCCAGCGTGGGTTGGTGGCCCTGCAGAAAGGAGACGACGCTGTTGATGGTGGAAAGATAATCCGCCTTCAGCGCCAGCATCCGTTCAGCATTGTCCGTAAATGGTCTCGGTTTTTTGCCTATTTCGGTAAAAAGATCCTTCAGGCCTTCCTGCGAAAAAATAGCAAGTGTGACCTCAATGCCCAGGTCAGCCTGGTAGGACGGAATGCCTTTGGTGTTGAGAAAACCTTTCAGGTAAGCGGTAGCCGGGTAGGGGGTGTTGAGCTGCGTGAAGGGAGGCGTTATGAGGAAAACCGGTTTTTCCAAGCGGATGAATTAAGAAGCAAATTTACCGTTTTGCCATTGCGAATGGAAAGCGACAGCGCCAGTGTATTGTTAAGGAAAAAAAGCTTTTCATCAAATTGGCGAAAGGGATCGCTGCGGTAGGATAATTCCATTCTCCTTTTGTTTTACATTTAACGAAGGGCCGGGCTGTTCAGCAATTGCGACGCACGGCCCGGTCTTTCTTCACGCAAAACGCAATACAATGGCCACAAAAAACAAAACGATCTACACCGAAGCCAGCGTCACTGATTTTTTGAACACGGTTGATAATGAACAAAAGCGCAAGGACAGCTTTCGGCTGGTGGAGCTGATGCAGCAATGGTCGGGATTTGCGGCCAAAATGTGGGGACCATCCATTGTAGGATTTGGAAGTTATCATTACCAATACGCCAGCGGCCACGAAGGCGATGCCCCGCTTATTGGTTTTTCGCCACGCAAAGCGGCGCTGACCCTTTATGTTACCGGACCTGGCACTGACAACGATAACTTGCTTGCCGCTTTGGGAAAATACAAAAAGAGCAAAGCCTGCATTTATGTAAAAAAGCTGGACGATCTGGACTTAAAGGTTCTGGAAAAAATCAGTAAAGCATCTCTCAAATACATTTCTGAAAAACATGAATGTCCCTGCCGGGAGTAAATGAGCAGCCGGAAAAATTCCAGAACGACAGCTGTGTAACGCAAAAAAAAGCGGAAATGCAGGCACTCTGCAATTCCGCTTGTTGCGGTCGGGATGACTGGATTCGAACCAGCGACCCCTACGTCCCGAACGTAGTGCGCT
>CBDUBQ010000012.1:0-135131 GCA_965365435.1 uncultured Flavisolibacter sp. | reverse complement strand
AGCCCGCCAAAACCAACAGGCCAAGCAAAGAAAAAAACATCGTTTCAAATGTAGGGGTTCGGTATGGCACCGGTTTTATAAAGTTTTTTTTGTGATTTGAAAAGGAATTGTATTTTTAAGTAGTTGCATAAACAACCATATGATACTGACCCATTTTAAAAAAGGCGAACTCTATAGCTTTATTACCGGCAAGGCATCAACGGCCATTGCCCGGCGGCTGCAACGGAAATTCAATGCCGCCGGTGTAAACCTCACCATAGAGCAATGGAGTGTTTTGTATCATCTCTGGAAAACCGACGGCATCAGCCAGCAGGAGCTTTGTACCGCCACCTTCCGCGACAAACCCAGCATCACCCGGCTGGTGGACAACCTTGAAAAACTGGCGCTGGTAAAGCGGGTGCCCGATGGCCGCGACAGGCGCATCAACAAAGTTTATCTGACCAAAAATGCGCAGGCGCTTGAGGAAAAAACAATGCAACTGGCCGAGGAAACGCTGAACGATGCCCTGGCCGGCGTATCGCAGGAGCAGATTGAGGTGTGTAAAGAAGTACTGCAAAGGGTATATGATAACCTCAGTCAGTAACCCCCACCCCCCTGAGGGGGCTCACTGGTGTACAGCGCCTCGCCGGTGTAAGACGCTTCCGGGTAAAATGGCGTGTCGAAGCAAGAGGAGAAATGAACGTCTCAATTCAAAGGAGAACAATACATCACAAACAGGTCAACAATTATCAATTCATAAACGACCTTAAGTCCCCTTCAGGGGGTTTGGGGATAAACAACTAATCATGGAAGCTACTATCAAACAAGTATTGAAGGGCGGCGAATGGCTGGTGAAAGAAAGTGCACCGGCCGACACGTTTACGCCGGAAGAATTCACCGAAGAGCAACAGATGATCCGCGATATGTGCGACCAGTTCCTCCGTACCGAGGTGCTGCCGAACGTGGAGCGCATGGATAAAATGGAACCCGGCTACATGCGTTCGCTGCTGCAAAAAAGCGGCGAGCAGGGCATGCTGGCTGTTGCTTTCCCCGAAGCATACGGCGGGCTTGGCAAAGACTTTGTCACTTCCACCATCGTGAGCGAATACCTTGGCGCCGGCCACTCATTTTCGGTGGCTATTTCGGCCCACATGGGAATCGGCACCCTTCCTATTCTATACTTTGGCAACGAGGAGCAAAAGCAGAAATACATTCCAAAGCTGATTAGTGGCGAATGGAGCGGGGCGTATGGCTTAACGGAGCCCGGCAGCGGTTCCGATGCCCTGGGCGCAAAAACCACCGCCACCCTCAGCGCCGATGGCAAACATTATATTTTGAACGGCCAAAAAGTTTGGATCACCAATGGCGGCTTTGCCGATGTTTATACGGTGTTTGCCAAAGTGGATGGCAAAGACTTCACCGCCTTTATTGTGGAGCGGGGCTTTGAGGGTTTTAGCAACGGCCCCGAAGAAGATAAAATGGGCATTAAAGGATCGTCCACCGTGCAGCTTTACTTCCAGGATTGCAAAGTGCCCGTGGAGAACGTACTGGGCGAAATTGGCAAGGGCCACAAGATTGCCTTTAATATTTTAAACATCGGCCGCCTGAAGCTTTGCGCAGCAACGGTGGGCGGCGCCAAGCATGCCACCACCACCTCGGTGCAGTATGCCAAAACCCGGGAGCAGTTTAAAACGCCCATTGCCAGTTTCGGCGCCATTCAATTTAAGCTGGCGGAAATGGCTATTCAAACCTTTGCCGCGGAAACAGCCTTGTACCGGGCGGCCAGCTGGATTGCCGAAAAAGAACACGAACTTCTGGAGAGCGGTCTTCCTTTCAATGAAGCCCTGCTGGGTGCGGCCGAAGAGTATGCTATTGAATGCGCCATTCTGAAAGTATATGGCAGCGAGGTGCTGGATTATGTAGTGGACGAGGGTGTGCAAATACACGGTGGCAACGGCTACAGTGCGGAGTACAATATTTCGCGTGCCTATCGCGACAGCCGCATCAACCGCATTTACGAAGGCACCAACGAAATCAACCGCCTGCTAACGGTGGACATGACCCTGAAGCGTGCTATGCAAGGACGCCTGAACATGATGGGCGCCGCCATGAAAGTGCAGGGCGAGTTGATGAGCATTCCGGATTTTGGCGACGAAGACAATACACCATTTGCACCGGAACGCAAATTGGTGGAAGGCTTTAAAAAAGCAGTGCTGCTGACAGCCGGTGCCGCTGCCCAGAAGCTGATGATGCAACTGCAGAACGAGCAGGAAATTTTGATGAACATCGCCGATATGAGCATTGACACCTTTGTAGCCGAAAGCCTGTTGCTACGGGTCATGAAGCTTTCGGAAAACGGTGCCGGTGAGGTGTACAAAGACGTGCTGAACTGCTTTTTGTACGATGCGGCCGACCGCATTTTAAAAAGCGGCAAAGATGCCATCAATGCTTTTGCCGAAGGCGATGAGCAGCGGATGATCCTGATGGGCCTTCGGCGCTTTACCAAGGCACAGCCCTTTAACAGTAAAAATGCCCGACGAAACATCGCCGGGCACCTGGTTAGCAACGACAGGTATGCTCTTTAGTAGAAGTTCACGAGTTTACGGGTTTACAAGTTCACGGGTTGTTAGCGACAACAGCGTCCGACTTGTGAACCCGTGAACCATTTCAGGTTCCAAACACAATCTGCAATTCACGCCTTGTTACTTTTATCTCCTGCAGTTCTTTCAGCCGGTGACGCATCAGGAAAAGCCCGGCGCTCATCATAACGGCGGCAATGCCCGACGATAAAAAGAAAAGCGCATACAGTCCGGAACTGTTTTCCAATTCCACCAGAAAATAGGTAACGAATAAAAACAGGTAAAAGCAATAGGAAAGCACCAGCGCAGCCAGCATCAGCACACGGCCGGCATTTTTTCCATGCGTGAGAAAAAAGCGGAGCTGCCGGGCAAGCAAAGCAATCGCACTCACCACAACCAGCAGCAATCCAGGCAGCATTACGTAAAAGCCTGCTTTGGGCGAAATGCCATACAATAAAGCAACCGCCAGTTCGTACACCAAAAAACCAACAAGGAGCAACTGGAATTTTTGTTGCCGCCGGCCGGGCGGGCAAAAGAACAGCAGGGTTGACAACAGCAAGGGTATTTCGAAATAACTGTACAGCACCTCCCAGTTGTTTTTAAAAAAGGGAGCTGGCTGGTCGCTGGCATTTCCGGCACACCGCAAAATAGCAAGTGCGTAATATACCAGCAGGGCTAACAGGCTAATATGGCGGAACAGCCGGAACGAAAGAAGAGTGATCACCGGCAGCGAAAAGCACACGACGGAGGCCAGGCCAAAAAAAGGATCAGTTAGCATAGGACGGCGGTTTTTGGATTGAACCACAAAATAAAAATGGCCGCCGCTTTTTCAAAACGGAGGCGCAAAATCGGGTAGTACTGCGATGGAGATACGTAATGTTACGATAGACGGCAAAGAGAGCAGTTGCCGCACGGATAGCTTACGAGCGCATAAAGATGACCATGTAAATCCATACCACCACCGCCGCAAACAACAGCGAATCGAAACGATCGAGAAAGCCGCCGTGTCCCGGCATAAAGCTGCCACTGTCCTTTACACCGGCCATGCGTTTCAGTTTGCTTTCGAACAGGTCGCCAAGGGTGCCGGCAATAGCGGCCAATGCGGCAATGCAGGCCGCATCGCGGTAAGAAAGACCCAGTGCCTTGCCGATAAACGCCATCACCACCACACAAAGAACAGCGCCGCCGGCTGTGCCTTCCCAGGTTTTTTTGGGGGATATTTTAGAGAATGGCGTTTTGCCAATGAACGAGCCAACGATATAGGCCATGGTATCATTGATCCAGATAGAAAAGATCAGCGTCAGCGCAATGTATTTTCCAAAATCGCCACGGCCTTCCAACTCCACACCATACAACATACGAATGCCCACAAGCAGCGAAAGCGAAAGGGAAATGTACAGCAGCCCGAATAACGAATAGGCCATATTTTTTACCAGCACCGCTTTCGATTCAAACAGGATTACCACCGGTATAATTACCAGCAGGGCAAGGCCACCCCAGAAGCCAATTTCGCTCAGCCGGTACCAGATTTGATTGTTGGTGAAAAACAACATGCCGCACCAACCCGCTGCCATAATGCCGTACCGGTGAAATGGTATCACCTTTTTGTAATCGGGATTAAAACCCTCCACCAGCTTTTGGTATTCGACCCAGGCGCCAAAATGCACCAGCGTAAAAAGCAGAAAGAAGGAAAGCCCGTTCCAAAGCAGGCCGGCCATCATCACCGCAACAAAAATGACGGCCGTCAGGGCCCGTGTTTTAAAAGTCTGTACGTTCAGTGCCATGATCGGAAGTAGTTTGAGGGTTCAGCGCCGCTGATGCCGGTGTGGCCACAGCCGTTTTCCGCAATTGCATCAGCAGGTAGATCAGGGCCGGCAAAAACAGGAGCGCCCAGTACGACACCATCTCGTCGGCCATGGCTTCCTCCATGCCTTTTCCCCGCCGCACGTACACATACATGGCTGTTACCGCAAAGGCATTGTTCAGAAAATGCGCCAGCACCGACAGCCATAAATTATTGGTGAGAAAAAAGATAGCCCCCAACACAAGACCCAAAAAAAACCGCGGCAAAAAACCAAAAAATGAAAAATGAATAAGGCTGAACAGAAGGCTAACGGCCACGATTGCTATCCAGGGCTGAAAGGTAGCCCGCGATAAAAAATTTTGCAGCCCGCCCCGGAAAAGCATTTCCTCGCCAATGGCCGGAAGAACAGCCATTAAAAAAAGGCTGAACAAGTAGCCACCAAAACTTTTCAGGTTTATCATGGCCGAAACCTGTTCGGTATAGGCCCGTTCCAGGCGTTCAAAATCGGCTTGCCAGCCGGGCGAAAGATTGAGGTTTTTGTTGAGCACACCGAGGGCACCGGCCACCATCACCGACACAAGCATAATGCCCAGCACCAGCGCCACTTGTTTTGCCCCTGTTGGTGTGCGAAAGCCAATCTCCTGCAGCGGACGGCGGCGGATCATCCAGGCAACCAGAAGCGTTGGTAAAATCATGCTCAGCACCACGTTGAGCACCTGTATGGTGCGGAGAAGATTGGCATTGGCCGGGTCTTTCAGGGCACCCGCCAAATCTACGGCCGCGCCGGGGCCATTTGCCAGCATGCCGAAACCGATCATGCTGCCAATGGCCATGCCCACCAGCGCCAGGCCAATGAGAAAAAAAAAGGCGGCCGTGTACGAAATGCCTTTGGAATTGTTATTGTTCGTCATAAACGGATCAATGGGTGTAAATTTGTCCTCCCAAAAATGTGCAAGTTAAGCCGGTAATCATCAATCCTTGTTCCATTGGTCAAAATTGACAACATAACGCTGCCCGATTTTCCGCTGCTGCTGGCGCCGATGGAAGACGTGAGCGACCCGCCCTTCCGGGCCGTGTGCAAAGCGGCCGGCGCTGATTTGTTATACACTGAATTTATCAGCAGCGAAGGCCTTATCCGTGATGCCATCAAAAGCCGGCAGAAGCTGGACATTTTCGACAGCGAACGCCCGGTGGGCATTCAGATCTTTGGCGGCGATGAAGAAGCCATGGCCATGAGCGCAAGAATTGTGGACACGGTAAACCCGGATTTGCTGGACATCAATTTTGGCTGCCCGGTAAAAAAGGTAGTGACCAAAGGCGCCGGGGCAGCGGTGCTGAAAGACATTGACCTGATGGTGCGGCTGACCAAAGCGGTGGTTTCCTCCACCAGCCTGCCCGTTACCGTTAAAACCCGTCTTGGCTGGGACGATGCCACCATCAACATTGGCGAAGTGGCCGAACGCCTGCAGGACGTAGGCATCAAGGCGCTATCCATTCATGGACGCACCCGCTGCCAGTTGTACAAAGGCGTGGCCAACTGGGAACCGATTGCCCGGGTTAAAAACAATCCGCGAATCCAGATTCCTATTTTTGGCAACGGCGATATTGATTCGCCCGAAAAAGCGGTGGACTACAAAGCCCGTTATGGTGTAGATGGGATCATGATCGGCCGGGCAGCGATTGGCTACCCCTGGATCTTCAACGAAATCAAACATTACATTAAAACGGGTGAACACCTGGCGCCACCCACGGTGCAGCAACGGGTGAATGTAATTCGCCAGCACCTGCACCGCTCTGTAGAGTGGAAAGGATTAAAAGCCGGCATCAATGAAATGCGCCGCCATTACACCAACTACCTGCGCGGCCTGCCCAACATAAAAGAGTTTCGGCTAAAGCTGGTGACGATCTCTGAAGTGGAACAAATTGATGACGTGCTGAACGAGATTGAGAAAAATTACGACGGTTACCAGTTCCAGCCCCGCAAAGTGGATATGGATTCGATGGCGTATAGCTGCGACTCTTGAACTACGAAGCCACAAAAACACAAAGAGGCACGAAGAAACTTTGTGACGCTTCGTGCCTCTGTGCCTTAGTGGTTTATGTTCTAAAACGCCGGCTTCGCCTTTGCCGGCTGAGCGTTCCGAAGATGTTCGTTTAAAAACTTCAGCGTCACTTCAGCCGCCTTCATCTGGTTTTCTTTCTTAACAAACCCATGGCCTTCGTCGGGAAATAAAACATACTCCACCGGCACGCCGTTCTTTTTGGCGCCGGCCACAATCTCGTCGCTTTCCACCTGCAGCACCCGTGGATCGTTGGAGCCCTGCAGCACCAACAGTGGTGTTTTGATTTTATCGGTGTTAAACAGCGGCGATACGGTGCGCAGCCGCACGCTGTCGGTGGCCGGGTCGCCCATTTCATCGTACAGCGCCGTGCGGAAACTTTCCCAATACGGCGGAATACTTTTTAGCGTACGTATCCAGTTGGTTACCCCATAAACGTCCACGCCTACGGCGAACTCGTGCGGGTACTGAATAATGCCTGCCAGCGCCATAAAGCCGCCGTAGCTGCCGCCGTAGATGCCCACTTTGCCGCCATCAATATCCGGTTGGGCCGCCAGCCATTTTTTACCCCACACACAATCCTTCAGGTCTTTGTCGCCATGGTTGCGGTTGTCCATTTTGTAAAACGATTTGCCATAGCCGCTGCTGCCGCGGTTATTTACCGCTAATACGGCATAGCCGTGGTTCACCAGGTATTGAATAGCCTGCGAATAGCCGGCCCGGCTTTGCCCGCCCGGGCCACCGTGCACCCAAACCAAAGCCGGCACTTTTTTGCCGGGCGAAGCATTCAGCGGCTTGTAATACACAGCAGGAATTTCCAGGTCGTCGAACGATTTGAAGCGAACGATTTTTGCATCCACCAAATCGTCGGGATCAATCTCAGGATTCAGCGCATTGGTGAGCTTTTTTAACTGGCCCGAAGCAAGGCTGTAGTGGTAAAGATTCACAGGGCTCCGGTCGCCGGCCACATATAAAACCATTGCTTTTTCCGACGGTGCAAAGCGCAGGTTTTGCACATAACCCTCCTTCACCTGCGGAAACTTTACGGCTTTATTGGTTTTATGGTCAAATAGCAGAAGCTTGTTCCGGGCGTCATCGTTAATAAGTATGGAGTGGTACTTGCCATTCTCGCTGATGTTCATGTCCACTACATCCCATTTGGCTGCAAAGAATTTTGCTTTTTTCCCATTGGCCAGTTGGTATTTCATGACATAGCTAAACTCGTCGCCCTCGTTGGTGCTGTAATAAAACACCGAGCTGTTTGGTTCAAAGGCCAGTGGGTTGTACGTGGCCTCCTCTCCGTCATTCGACAGCTTTTTCATTTCCCGTGTTGTACGGTCATAGAGGTATAGCTCGTTTTTATCGGTGGTAATGCTTTTGGTGAGAGAGAGGTAGCGTTCATCGGGTGAGATGCCGCCCGGTTCGTAGCCTTTTTCGTTGGTGAAAAGCAACTCCGGCTTCCACTGGCCAACCCGCATTTTATACAGGTCAAAAAAACGCGGGTCGCGAACGTTACTGCTGTAATAAAATGCGTCTTTGCTTTTTGTCCAGCCAAAAAACGAAGCTTTTTCTTTTTCGCCGGGCGTGAGGTCTTTTACCGAGCCATCGCCGGTTTGCAGGTAAAGATGAGCGTTTTCATTACCGCCTTTGTCGGCCGTGTACAAAAAGTTGTCGGTGCCGGGCACAAAACCAATGGCAAAAAACGATTCTTTCTCCGATGTGGTCATTGGCTTTTTTTTGCCGGTGGCAATGTCCAGCTCATACACATTGTAGATTTTGGAGCTGTTGTCGTGAATCAGCAGTTTGTTCTCTGCTTTGCTGAAATCGCCACCGCCATAGCCAACGGTTTTGTAAAACTGCTCAATGGAGTATTGTTTTGGCGTTCGTTGCGCCGATAAAAGTTGCAGGGCCAGCAGGGCCGCAAAAAAGAAGATTGGTCTCATAACGGAAAGTTTCGGTAAAAGGTACGGCACAAACCTCTTTCGCAGAAAGCAAAAGCCGGTTGGGCGGTCGGCTCCCTTTATAAACTGCCCTATCACGCCCTTCCCCACCCAATCAACTACTCAGCCAGCCATCCGCCTCACGTCACCTTCACATGATCCCCTGTACTGTCGTTCTCATCTTTTTTCTTTTGCTCCTGTTGCTTCAACGACTGGCGGCCTTCTTCCACCTCCACATGCTTTACCCACACGGCGTAATGATTCGGATGAATTCGCGACCCATAGTCTTTTGCATAGGCTTTTGTAAACTCGGCGCCAAAGTAGAGGATGATGGCAGAATAATATACCCATACCAGCAAAATCACCAACGAGCCGGCCGCACCGTAAGTGCTGCCCACATCGGACTTGCCGATATAAAACGTGATGCCAAACTTACCGATCATAAACAGCACCGACGTCACCATGGCGCCAACGATCACATCTTTCCAGCGGATAATGGCATCGGGCAGCACTTTGAAAATGATGGCAAAAAGAGAGGACGTTACCAAAAAAGTAACCGTCAGGTTGATGATATAGAGCACCATCACCGTCATGTCGGGAAAGCGGGTTTTCAGGCGGTCCATCAGCGCCTCAATCAGCCCGTTGAGGATCAGCGACACCAGCAGGATAAAACCCAGGCTCACAATGACCGAAAACGAAAGCAGCCTGTTGGTCAGCATCTTCAGCCAGCCGCGTTTGGGTTTTGGCTTCAGGCCCCAGATGTCGTTAATGGAATCCTGAATTTCGGCAAACACACCCGTGGCGCCAATAAAAAGAGTAACAAATCCAATAATGGCGGCAAAGTTTCCCTGTTGATTAGAGGCCACATTCCGGATCATATCTTGTATCTGCGCGGCAGCCTCCACGCCCACCAGGCCCTTCAGCTCGTTAAAAATCGTTCCCTGCACGGCTTCCTGCCCATAAAAAGCGCCGGCCAGGTAAATGACAATAATGATGGTGGGCCCAATGGAAAAGATGGTGTAATAAGCCAGCGCAGCGCTCAGCTTTACCACTTTATCATCTACAAACCCATTTCCGGCTTCTTTCAGCAGGTTAAAAACCCCTTTTGGTGTTATTTTTTTGGCCATGGCGGACTTTAGCATAGGTGCTTACAAAAGGCCGGCCACGGCCCGGCTTACCATCTTACCCGTTCGGTTCCTTTTTCTTATCTCTCGTTACAAAATATAGGGCTAAGCCCAGCAGCAAGCCACCTACGCCAGGGCCATCGTCCTTCTTTTCCACTACTGCCGTTTCGCGGGGCGCCGGTTGCAAACGGTTGGCACCGGCCAGCGAAAGTTGTGGAGCCGGCTGCACTTCTGCGGGACGCTGCTGCCGCTCTGATGGTGCCGCTGATATCGGCGGCTCTTTTGGCTCGGCGCCGGGCACCGTGGGCTCCGCATTCCATTCGGCATATTTATCGGGAACAATCCGGGCGCCTTTGTTCAGGGCATAGGCCTTGGTAAACTCGGCCCCGAAATATAAAATGATGGAGGAATAATAGATCCACATAAAAATCACCGCCAGCGAACCGGCCGCCCCGTAGGTGGTACCCATATCGCTTTTGCTGATGTAGAGCGAAATGGCAAATTTGCCCAGCATAAACAGCAGCGAGGTGGTGATGGCGCCGGGAATCACGTGCCGCCATTGGATCTTTGCATCCGGCAACACTTTAAACACAATGCTGATAAGGGTGGTTACCACAGCCAGTGTTACCACCAGGTTTATGATGTATAACAGAATGACGGTAATATCGGGGAAGTTGCGTTGAAGGCGGCCCATCAGCCCTTCAATGACAGAAGTGGCCGCCAGCGACACCAGCAGGATAAAACCAAGGCTGGCAATAACGCCAAAGGAAAGCACACGGGTTTGGATCGTTTTCATAAAACCAACGTTCGGCCGGGGCTTCAGGCCCCAGATGCTGTTCATCGAATCCTGCAGCTCGCCAAATACCGTGGTAGCCCCAATGACCAGCGTTACCGCCCCAATGACCGTGGCAAGCACACCGCCGCCTTTCAGGGCCGCATTACGCATCATCTCCTGTATCTGGTTGGCTGCCTCGCTGCCCACAAAGCTGCGAATCTGGTTGTCCATGGTGCCCTGCACCGCCTCGGCCCCAAACACCAGGGTGCTGATGGACATAATGAGGATCAGCAAAGGGGCCAGGGAAAAACCGGTGTAATACGCCAGGGAAGCACTGAGCTTCGTCACCTTGTCATTACTAAAGCCCGAAGCCGCGTCTTTCAGTGACTTCCACACCAGGCCGGCCGAAAAATTCTTCTCCATACATCTATTTGTTTGGGGAAGGGCTACAAAAACATCGCCAGGAGGGCGGATTGGTTAATTGGTTGAATGGTTGGCTGTATTTAGTTGGTTCGGCTGATGGCCTCCACCTCCTGCAGGTTATAAGCGGGGCAGGCACCTTGTTTGGAAGCAATAAATGCACCCAGCGCATTGGCGAATTGCAGGCGTTCAGCAATGGGTTTGCCTTCTTTTGTTTTGGCAAGAAATCCGGCCAGGAAAGCATCGCCGCTGCCGATGGTATCGGCCACAGTTACCTTGTAGCCGGGATGGCGAAAGATGGTGCCATTGTCACAAACCAGGGCGCCGTCGCCGCCTTTCGTTACAATGATGGTGTTGACGGAAAATCGTTCTTGCAGGGCTTTCACCTGTGCCTCTTCTCCATTGTTGTGGCCATACCAGGCACTGATCAGCGGCAGCTCGTGTTCGTTTAGCTTGGCAATGTCGGCGCTGCGGAGCAGGCGCTCCACCAGCGGCTGCGAATAATGCGGTGGCCGCAGGTTGATGTCCACCACCCTGGTGTTGGCAGCTTCTACCAATTGCCAGAGGGTGGCAGCAGTAACCGGGCTGCGGCTTGCCAGGCTTCCAAAAACAAAAAACTGCGCTTCTTTTACCAGTTCGGTCAGCGATTCGGCCGGTGCTAAAAAGTCCCAGGCAACCGGCTGCACAATCTCGTAGGTCACTTCGTTGCTTTCGTGCAGCGTGGCGTTAACGATGCCGGTTTGATGGGTTTCGTCTTGCTGAATAAATTGGGTGGAAAGGCCGGCCTGTTGCAAGATAGACAGCAGCTTCTCGCCCCTTTCGTCCCGGCCAATTCGGGAAATCATGGCCGTTGGCAGGCCCTGCTTCTGCAGGTGGTAGGCTACATTCATGGGCGCTCCTCCGGGCTTTTCGCCGGTGGGTAACCGGTCCCAAAGCACTTCGCCAAAGCAAACGGCATCAAGGTTTCTTTTCATATAAACGGTGGCTGTTGATTCATTTGTCTTTTGTACCCATCACCGGCCCTTCGCCAGGTGGCGGCCCAACCAGGCAAAACTGTTTCCGGGGTTCAATTTACCAAAATCAGGAGCAGCCCGGCCCCGATTTTTCGGCGCCTGCCAAAAGATGGGCGAAAACGCCCTGGAAGCAGCGTAAAAGCGGGGTTTTTAACGAGTTTGGCATTGGCTGAGCCGGCCTTTTTCGGTACATTTGCCCGAATAGACCAGCACCTTTCGTGGTGCGTAAATCGTAGCCCCAACATGAGTGATATTTTAGATTCGCTGACAACAAGCCCGGCACCTGTAACAGCCCCCACCTATGGTGCCGACTCCATTCAGGTTTTAGAAGGTTTGGAAGCCGTTCGCAAGCGCCCTGCCATGTATATTGGCGATATTGGCGTAAAAGGCCTTCACCACCTGGTGTACGAAGTGGTGGACAACTCCATTGATGAGGCCCTGGCCGGACATTGCAAAAACATTATTGTTACCATACACGAAGACAATTCCATTTCCGTAGAAGACGATGGCCGCGGTATTCCTACCGGCATGCACGCCAAAGAAGGCCGTTCGGCGCTGGAGGTGGTGATGACCGTACTGCACGCCGGCGGTAAATTCGACAAGGACTCCTACAAGGTTTCCGGTGGCTTGCACGGTGTGGGTGTCAGTTGCGTGAACGCATTGAGCACCCTCCTCCATGTAACGGTTTTTCGGGAGGAAAAAATATTTGAACAGGAATACCGCATCGGCGTGCCGCAATACCCCGTCCGCGAAATTGGCGTAACGGAGAAACGTGGCACCACCGTACATTTCTGGCCCGATGAAACCATCTTCATCACCACCACCTACAACAAGGATATCCTGGAAAGCCGCCTGCGGGAACTGAGCTTTTTGAACAAAGGGCTCCGCATTACGCTAAACGACCTGCGGGAAAAAGACGAAGATGCCGGCCTTACGTACACGAAAACATTTTTCAGCGAGGGCGGTATCATTGAGTTTGTAGAAATGCTGGACAACAACGGTGGCCGCGCCTCCCTCCTGCCCAAGCCGCTGTTTGTAGAAGGCCGCGACGAGAAGGCCAATGTGGCCGTGGAAGTGGCCATGACCTACAACACGTCGTACACCGAACATATTTACTCCTACGTCAACAACATCAACACCATCGAAGGGGGTACCCACGTTTCGGGCTTCCGCAGTGCGCTGACCCGTGTATTTAAAAAATACGGCGATGAGCAGGGACTTTTTGAAAAAGCAAAAGTTACCATTGAAGGCGACGACTTCCGCGAAGGCCTGAGCGCCGTTATTTCAGTAAAAGTACCGGAGCCGCAGTTTGAAGGACAGACCAAAACAAAGCTGGGCAACAACGAAGTGGCCGGTATTGTCAACACCACCGTGGCCCGTGTGCTGGAGTCTTTCCTGGAAGAAAACCCCAAAGAGGCCAAGAACATTATCCAAAAGGTGATCCTGGCTGCACAGGCCCGTGCAGCGGCAAAGAAGGCCCGTGAGATGGTGCAGCGTAAGTCGGTACTAAGCGGTGGCGGCCTTCCCGGCAAACTCGCCGACTGCTCCGAACGCGACCCCGATAAATGTGAGCTGTACCTGGTGGAAGGCGATTCGGCCGGTGGCACGGCCAAGCAGGGCCGCGACCGCAGCTACCAAGCCATTCTTCCGCTGCGGGGTAAGATCCTGAACGTGGAAAAGGCCATGGAGCACAAGATTTACGAGAACGAAGAAATCCGCAACATGTACACTGCCCTGGGTGTAACGGTGGGCACGCCGGAAGACCCCAAGGCACTGAACCTGCAGAAGCTGCGTTATCACAAGCTGATTATCATGACCGATGCCGATGTGGACGGAAGCCACATTGCCACGCTGATCCTGACGTTTATTTTCCGTTATATGAAAGAGCTGGTGGAGCAGGGCTATGTCTTTATTGCGCAGCCGCCGCTGTACCTGGTGAAGAAAGGAAAAGAACAGGCTTACGCCTACAACGAAGAGCAGCGCCGCGACCTGGTGGCCAAGCTGGGCGGAGGCAATGAGGGTGCGGTGGGCATTCAGCGTTACAAAGGTTTGGGCGAAATGAACTCAGAGCAGTTGTGGGCAACAACGATGAACCCGCAAACAAGAACCTTGAAGCAGGTAACCATTGAAAGTGCCGCCGAAGCCGACCGCATCTTCAGCATGCTGATGGGCGATGAAGTGGCACCGCGGCGGGAGTTTATTGAGAGCCACGCGAAGTATGCGAGGATTGATGTGTAGGGCCCTGGCCTCTTCCTAATCCTCTCTGGTGTAGGGAAAAAGCTGACGCACAAGGCCCGCTTTGCAACGAAATAAAAAAACGCAGTCCAGTTGAAGGGCTGCGTTTTTAGTTAATGAAAGGCAACTATGCAAACGGTCGGATGCATAAATGAACGACTTGACGCCACCAGGACGAATAGTGTGCATTGGGCGTCATAACGGCCGGATTTTAGTAATTCAGTCAATATACTGACAAGTTTTTAAGTAATTTAGTCAATTCACTGACCAGACTACTATGTATTTCATTAACCGGGAGTTGGAAGCCAGTATTCAAAAGCTGCTTGGTAAAAATAAAGTCATTGTGATGATGGGCACGAGAAGGGTAGGCAAAACGGTGCTGGCAGAACAAATAAAGAAGGTTTTCAACGGCGAAGCGTTGGTCCTGAATGGAGAAGATTTCGACGTACAGGAACTTCTTAAAAACCGGTCGGTTGCCCACTACAAACGGCTTATCGGCAACGCCACCCTATTGATCGTAGATGAAGCACAAGCGGTTCCCGAAATTGGCAAGACCTTAAAACTGATGATTGACAGCCTGCCCTCGCTAACGATTCTTGCCACAGGTTCATCTTCATTTGACCTGGCCAACAAAACCGGCGATCCATTGACCGGGCGGCAGGTACAGCTCCATCTGCATCCGCTATCGCTGGCCGAAATCAGTACCCGGGAAACCTACCTCGAAACAGCCCAAAACCTCGACGAAAGGCTGGTGTTCGGCAGCTACCCCGAACTTTTTGGCCTTTCCACCATTGAAGAAAAGTCAACTTATCTTCTGCAGCTGGTGCAGGCCTACCTGCTGAAAGACATCCTGGCCTATGAGGGCATACGGCAGTCCGACAAAATCGTGAAGCTTCTCCGGCTGATTGCGTTTCAATGCGGTGCCGAAGTCTCCTATAACGAACTGGCCGCACAGCTCGGCATTTCCAAAAATACCGTGGAACATTACCTCGACCTGCTGTCGAAGGTTTTTATCGTGTATCGGCTTGGTGCCTACAGCAACAACCTGCGAAAAGAAGTGTCCAAAGGGTCCAAATGGTTTTTCTACGACAACGGTATCCGGAATGCCATCATCAACGATTTCCGGTTGCTGCCATTGCGCACCGATACCGGCCTTTTATGGGAGAACTACCTCCTCGGCGAACGGATTAAACAGATTGCTTACGACGGCAAGAACGTGCAATCCTTTTTTTGGCGCAACTACAACCAGCAGGAAGTGGACCTCGTGGAAGTGGAGAACGGGCAGTTGCGTGCTTTTGAGTTTAAGTACTCCCCGGCGGCTAAAGTAAAGGTGCCGCCGGCTTTTGCCGCGGCTTATCCGGAGGCCGGCTTCCAGGTGATTTCAAGGGATAATTATTTGGATTGGCTGATGTGAAGATCAATAACGGATAACGCTACTGGATTTACGCCTTAAAAACGGGCTTGCTGGTACACAAGGCCCACTTTGCAACGGAAATAGAAAAACGCAGCCTGGTTGAGGGCTGCGTTTTTTTCTTTTTCTGGTTAGCGTCATTAGCCGCAGTCGCCTGAATTGATTTTATACGGGCCAAATTTGCAGCCGCAAATCTTATCACCTTAGCGATTGAGAAAGTAGTCTTCGAATAAGCGTAGCTCCTCCATCTCCAGTTCTACTGCTTTTTGGAAAATCATTTCTCCTACCTGCTCTTTTAAATAGGAGATGCCGACGTCAATCATGCGTAGTCCCTGTTCGGTAAGCAGGATATTATCAAACTGAAGCCCGCCCTGGTTAGCGGGACGGCGCAAATCGCGATGAACGAATCCGGCCCTGTGCAACTGCTGAAGTTCATCCCGGAAGACGTCCAGCCAAAGCAACCGCCTTTCGGCCTCATAAGCCCGGTAGTCAATGGGGTAAATGCGCTCCATCACCAGCATATCGGCTTTGAGGTTTGCATCATAATCCAGCCGGATAAAGCGACAAACCAAACCGTTTATTTGGTTGGCAAAGCGCATTTTTTGCGCTTCGGAGCCAAGGTCCGAACGGGTGTCTTCGAGGTACAACTTGGCCACTTCGCTTTCGTTCAGGGCGAGTACGATGTTGTTGGCACCGGAGGAGAGGCGGCGGGGGTATTTCATTGGCGATTCTGCTTTAAGCAAGAAGCTAAGTTGGTATTTATCCGGCAATTTTTGGCCCGGACAATCAAGAGGCCAAGAAAAAGGAAAATGGTTATTTGGGAAGAGATGATCCGTACCATTGAAAAGGAAAGGCTGCCGTTTGGGTTTGAGGTGACGGCGAGAGGGAAACTCAAACGACTTTAATGACCTTTCCTTGAAAGGAACTTCTCAAGATTTTTCCAAGCTTTTTTTAATTGACTTGTTATTGCAAGCTCACTCATTATTCTACTTGCATCGGCGGCATAGTGAAAATAGTTTCGCTTAGCACCTCTCCTGCCTTGATAGCTATACCTTGAATAAATAGGACCTTTGAACAATACACCGTTCAACTTATCAGGCATTTTCAAGCGTTTACCGGCAGCACGTTTCATTTTTTCAACTAATCTTATCCGCCTGCTAACTGAAGCTTTTAACTTCCGATAGAACTTAGAAATACTTGATGGCCTAATCAATACTCTTTTTCCGTCAAACTCAAATCCAAGGTATTGAAAAGCCTTTTCTTTACTTGTGTTTCCCTGAAAGCATTTTACTTCATTTTGAAAAACTTCAAACCTGTTTAACTGTGTTTTCGTTTCCTGAATTTCCAATCCGCAATCGTTTTTGATTGTAGCTATTACTTTTTCAATGAGAAAAGCACTGTCAGATTTATGACAGAGAATTACAAGGTCATCGGAGTACCTTCGATAGTAACCGCCACAATGCGAAACAAGTTCACAAATCTTCGAATCACACTCAAACATGTATAGATTGGAAAGGAAACTACTAATAGGAGTACCTTGTGGGATTCCTCTTCTAACTGTCTTGCCGTTATCAAGTACCTTGCTGAATGGGTGTTGTCGAACTTTCCCGCTTTTTGCAAATTTCGCCCGGAACTCAGAATAGTTGTGGGCAAATGAATCAATTTCTTTTCTGCGCAAATCATTTACGTGTTTCAGACCAATTACATCTGCAACATCTTCAAGACAAACATAGGCAGATTTTGTTACTGCCTTATACACCGCGTAATGGTCAGGTGGAAGTTGGTCGTTATCTTGTAAGCCAAGTAAGAATTTCCAAGCTTTTTTTAAATGCCGGTGGTCTAAACTATCAAAGAACTTTTCAATATCAAAAGATATTGCAACACACTCACCATCAGTTTTCAGCCGATTTTTAATTGCTATAAAAACTTCGTTGGCAAAATCAACACTGCTTTTGTTTTTGTCTTTGACTTTCTCAATTTTCCTGTAAGCAACTACTGCATGATTTATGTCTGGATGATTCTTTAAAAGCCTTTCATACAATTTTCCTAAGACAACGTTCGCATAGTAGGCATATATCATGGAATCCATGTGATTCGCATAGTATATTTTTCTTATTTTAGCCGTAGAGACCCGCACATCACCTTTGAAATAGCTATGACACCTTTTACCATCTTTCAATTGATACCTTCTCGTAACAGACTCTTTGTATATAAGCGGAAAAAACCTGTGTTTTTCAATATTTGAGGGGAGGCTTACATATGAGTAAATGAATTGCCGGTCATTGAGAGTTAGCTTGGTTCCGAAGTGGGGATAGTTCCTCCACTTCATCCACGAGTCATGTTTTTTTTGTTTTGATAAAGCCATGATGTAATTGTGTTGGCACCTTCAGCATTTAAACTACTTGCCGCCGCACGGCCGGCTGGGAGTACAGTGGTCGTGAATTGAGTAGATACTACAATTGTATTAAAGGTAAGATTACCCCACGACCCGGGCCACGTCCTGGATTGTCTTCGTAACATTGCTGCAAGCTCTTTGTTCCTTCTCACTAAATCTCTACAACATGCTACTGTCATTGCATCGCATCATCACCATCATCCTGGGCTCGTCAGACACGTGTCTGGCGAGTACCGGAAAGATTTGGCAATGTCCGATGAACTAAAGGGTTGGTCTTGATACCGTCCTCGCTCCATCAAATGGATGCTCCCTTGCAAAGGCAGGCAAGAGGCACAATGCACACCATGGCTTTATCAAATTGAAACTTTTAAGCAAAAAAAAACTATAATTTATCTCGCATCACAAACTTTGCTAAAGTAATGAAATGATTGAATCTTTTTTTCATACGTTTTCCACAACGTTCTCTTCCGCCTCAAACACCACCGTCGGCAGCCCCTCCACAATCTCCACCGTTTGCAGGCTTACATTGATAATGCTTAGTAGCAAATCCAAAATGTAGCGCGGCTGATTATGTTCAGTGGCCCAGTCGTTGGGGTTGTTGGTGATGCCGCTTTCCTTGTGGGTGGTTACCTGGTAACGTTCCATTATCCACTCAATGGCGCTTTTACCGTTGACCACGTATTCGTAGGCTCTTTCCGGAATGCCTTTAATCGTTATCTGGTGGTTGTAGATGATGGTGTCCTTTTGCCCTTTTTTGGGAAAGCGCATTTTTTCTACGGTATAATCCACACCCTGCAGGTCACCGCCTGCCAAGCCTTTTTCAATGGACTTTTTGGGCACCCGGTCTATCATCTCAATTACGCCATTAGGCTTGGGTTGGGTTTCGTAGGCCAGGTGCAGTTCTGCCAACTGGCGGCCGGCTTTGCTGAAGGCCCAGAAATCTTTTACTGCCTCTACCAGGGGCAGGCGGGGCAGCATTTTCTTTAAATCAGCAGCAAAGGTTCGGCGGTAGGCCCGCATCAGGCGTTCAAACTTGTCACCGAGGTCGCGGTTGTTAGAGGCAAGTTTGCGGTATTTTTCGAGGAGAGCGGCGAAGCTCATAAGCAGCAAGGGTTTATGAGGTGCGGAAGTTAGGGAAACGAACGGAAACATCTGTTGACTTGCATGAAATCTATTGCAATTGTTTCTTTCAACTTATCATAGAAACAAACCACCCTTCACAAACAGATTCAGCCCAGGTAAACTACACCATAAAGCCAACCATTCGCCATTTGTGTGAATAGGGACTGACTTATGACCGTGTTGCCGAAGAAAGCCTATTTTTCCTCCGAATAAAATGCAATGAGAAGCTTTCTGACTTTCTTTTGCTTACTTTTTTTCTTTACAGCCAATGCCCAAAAACCGCTCAAAGGCATTGTCCTCGATGCCGACAAGGCCACTCCCATTCCCAAAGCCAGCATTTTTCTTAACAACACGTCCATTGGCACCACCGCCGGCGACGATGGCCGCTTTGAACTTTTGATCCCCGCCGGCCGGTACGAGCTGATTGTTTCCTCGGTAGGTTATACCACCGGCAATCAACCCATCTCCGACGCTGACGCAACCGACTTCCTGACCATAAAACTTCAGTTGAAGGCGCCCGAAATGGAGGCTGTCATTATTGAACCCTACGAAAAAGACGGGTGGGAAAAATGGGGGCGTTTCTTCCTTGACAACTTCATTGGCACATCTGACCTGGCGGCCGATTGCCGGATTCTGAACAAAGAAGTCATTCGCTTCCGGCGATCGAAAAAGGAAAACCGGCTGACGGCGCATGCACTGGAACCGCTGGTGATCGAAAATAAAGCCATCGGGTATCGCCTTCGTTACCAAATGGAGCTTTTTCAGTACGATTTTGACGACCATTATTTCTTATATATCGGCTACCCGTTTTTTACGCCCATGGATGGCAAAGAAAAAAAGCAAAAGGGCTGGCAGAAAAAACGAAGCGAAATTTACCTCGGTTCCGTCATGCATTTTATGCGGGCCGTGTACCGCAACCGCCTGCCGGAAGAAGGATTTGAAGTCCGCCACCTGAAAAAGATTCCCAATACAGAAAAGCAGCGGGTGAAGGCATTGTACAAAACGCAAGCAGCAAGCAGCCTGTCGGCTGGCAATGCCTTGCGCATGAGTATTGAATCGGATGCAGACAGTGCGGCTTATTATCGCAAGGTATTGCGTGAGCCCAACGACTACGAAGAACTGGGCACAAAGGTGTTGGCAGGCGACAGCATTGCATTTGCTTTCGACAGCCTTACTGCAGGCATGTTCTTCCCTTATTATTTGTACGTTCACTACAAAAACGCAAAGGCACCGGAGGCCTTCCACCAACGGTTTCCCGGCAGCGATCGGCAAATGATCTCTCATCTGCACCTGCAGCAAAATCGGCCGGTTAGCATACAGGCAAATGGCATGTATTATAATCCTATGGATATTGTGAGTTACGGCTACTGGGCCTGGTCGGAGAAAATAGCCACCCTGCTACCCTTTGACTTCGAGCCGGACAAACGGTAAATGCTATTCGTTTTCAACTTAATTTCAGGGGCTCAGGCTTTTATCATTAAATCAGCACAATGAACTACCAGGCATCTCCCGGCCGTTACGCCTACATGGAGTACCGGCGCTGTGGTCGTAGCGGCTTAAAGCTTCCGGCAATTTCCCTTGGTTTATGGCACAACTTCGGCCGCAACGACGATTACGAAAAGTGCAGGAGCATCTTACACACGGCCTTCGACAGTGGCATCACCCATTTTGACCTGGCCAATAACTACGGCCCCCCGCCCGGCGAAGCCGAAGTCACCTTCGGTAAAATTCTAAAGCAGGATTTTCTGCCTTACCGCGATGAGCTCATTGTTTCGTCCAAGGCCGGTTGGCCCATGTGGCCCGGCCCCTACGGCGATTTCGGATCGAAAAAATACCTGACCGCCTCCCTCGACCAAAGCCTCAAACGCATGGGCCTCGACTATGTTGATATTTTTTACCATCACCGGCCCGACCCCGAAACGCCCATTGAAGAAACGATGCAAACGCTGGATGGAATGGTGCGGCAGGGCAAGGCCCTGTACATCGGCATCTCCTCCTACTCGGCTGAACAAACCGAAAAAGCAGTGGCCGTTTTAAAAAGCCTCGGTACTCCCATGTTGATTCACCAGCCGCGTTATTCCATGCTCGATCGCTGGGTGGAGGATGGCCTATTAAAAGTGCTGGAAAAAGAGGGTGTCGGCTGCATTACGTTTTCTTCGCTGGAGCAAGGCCTGCTCACCAGCAAATACCTCAAGGGTATCCCCGATGATAGCCGTGCCGCCAGCACCCGCGGCAACGGGGCATTGGAAGCCGACCGCATTACCGATGAGCTCATTTCAAAAATTCAACGGCTAAATGAAGTGGCCGAAAGCCGGAACCAGACACTGGCACAAATGGCGCTGGCCTGGATACTGAAAGACAAACGCATCACCTCGGTGATTATTGGCGCCAGCAAGCCGGAGCAGGTACTGGACTCGGTGCAATGCCAGCGAAACCTTTTGTTTAGCGAAGAGGAACTGCAGCAGATTGAAACGATCCTGGAGAAATAAGAAACGGATATCGAACAGATGAAAAGGGAACAAGCAATGATGCAGTAAAGCAGTCTCAGAGGTAAACTCTCCTCTCCTTCAAAAATCATCATTCTTTGTTCACTATCCTGCGGTTCAGTATTTCCTCGAACCGCTTTCCACTTTATGCCACTATTTTGACCTTGGCCCCCATTTTGCCTGCACAGAAAGAATCATTTTATCATTAACCTTTAAAACCATAACGATATGCCGGACGTGACGCTGACCGCTTACAATGTAAAAACAAAGGAAAAAAATGTACCCATCCAGGATGCGGTGATCACCAAAACCGCCAAGGGTGCGTACATGGTGCAAGGCAACGATGGAAAAGGAAACAAGCTTACCACGCTCTGCAACGAACAGAAAGCTATGGCGGCCATTAATGCCGGCATTGCTAAAAAAGGATGGGAATAAGCCGTAAGTGCTGAGCCGTGGGCCACGAGCATATTGTTGCTCGTGGCTCATAGCTCACCGCCACTGGCTTATTTCTGCTTCACCAGCCTCAGTACCTGCTCTTTGCCGCCGGCCGCCACCCGCAACAGGTACAACCCATTGGCATAATTATTTGCCGAAATATCAACGATCAGTTTTTGTAGAACACCGGTGGCCCGTGTGCTGATTTCTTTCACCAAACGCCCCTTTGCATCGTACAGCCGGGCTTTTACCGGTTCGCCGGCCGTGTGCTGATGCACCACAGCAAATTCGCCATTGCCTGGGTTGGGATAGACCTGCCATACCACCGCTTCGTCAAAGCTTACCATCCGCACCGGTGAGTAGCGGAACGTACCATCGGCATTGATCACTTTTAACCGGTAATAACGGGCACCGAATTTATCGGTTTCCGTATCGGTAAAGCTGTATTGCCGGGCAGAACTTGTGTTGCCGGCACCGGGCACCTCTCCTATCTTTTCAAACCGGC
Organism: uncultured Flavisolibacter sp.; assembly: GCA_965365435.1. Classification (GTDB taxonomy): domain Bacteria; phylum Bacteroidota; class Bacteroidia; order Chitinophagales; family Chitinophagaceae; genus Flavisolibacter. The sequence goes on along the minus strand of CBDUBQ010000012.1, from coordinate 112,848 downwards.
CCTGCTGCAAGGCCTCATTGCCGCGGGCTAATTCAATCTCGTAGCGCAGCACATCGGTTTCGCTGCCCACCTGCCAGCCTATCAGCACATTGCTGCCCTGCCTTGTGGCCGTCAGGTTCATCAGCTTTACGGGCAGCGGGGTGGCCAGGTCGGCGCCGCCGCTGTTGAGCCAGAACTCCGAAAAGCCGGCCACTTTGTACTCCGCGTAATAGCCCTTATCGAAGGGCACTTTCGTTACCCTGCCCGATGGGATGAATTGCCAAAGTCCCTGCTGGTTATCGGCCAGGCTGCCGTTTTCGGCGGCCTTGTTGTCGTCGGTGTATTGCGAAACGCCAAAATTATAGGCGCTGCGGGGCCTGGCACAGCCGGCACAGCCTGTTGCTTTCAAGAGCGAGTCGGTTTCCTTATCCAAAAAATAAAAGCGCACCAGCACCGAGTCGGCCGGATTGCCGGCGGGTTTGATGGTCAGGTTACGGTCGAGGTAATATTGATGGTTGCCGAAGCGTACCGGGCCGGTATGGAAAAAAGCCTGTACGGCTGTGCTGCCCAACGACTGACCCTGCGGCTGCACCGACGCCACCAGTTTTCCACCAGCCACAAAATCGGTCCAGTTATTTCCGCCCACGGCCTGGGTAATGGGTGCGGCCAGCGCCGGCCCGTCGTAGATACCGTTCCGGTTGTCATAAATATGCACATCGTCTATGGCCACCCCGTCTCTTGTTACGCCGGCATCGGAATAAAACACCCAGCGCAGGCGCAGGCGGCCAACGCCGGCCGGCAGCGCCTGCGTTGCCACATGCCAGACGGTGTGATTCTGTACGCTCCATACATTCATTTGCCCCGCCTTGTTGTACCAATTGGTGCCGGCGCCGGCAACGCCCAGTTTTTGCCAGGCAATACCATCGGCCGAATACTCCACCCAGGCGGCGTCGCAAACGGCATTGCCGCAATCTTCAATATCCAGCGCCACGCTAAAGCTGAGGGTGGGCGCCGTCATACCCGTCAGGTCGAAACAGGGCGAATAAAGAAAAGAATATTCCTTGTCGTTGTACGTACCCTGAAGCGCCGTCTTCCAGGCCCTGGCGCCCGATGCCGCTCCGCTGATGCGGCGGCTTTCCGGTGTCCCATAAGCCCAGCTGCTGCGGTGCCCGGCCGTGTAGTAGCCGCCATCGCCGGTCTCGAATTGCTGCAGGTACGGAAACGATGCAATCAGCGGCTGGCTGTAAACCGTAGTGGCGGCCGTGTCGTTTTCACGGAACGAATCAACCGGGGCATCCACAATGGCCCGGATGGTATAGGCACCCTGGGCCGCAAGATTGGCCGTGGCGGCAAAGCTGTATTGTACGGTGGTTCGCGCCGGTATAGAGGCGATCGTTTCGCTCACCAGCGTGCCATTGTTGACCTGGTAACGCACCGGCACATTCATCATGGCTGCCTGGCTGCTGTTGCGGACCGATATCGTGACACGAGCGGCGCCGGGCCCGCAGTTGCTGGTAGCCGGCGAATCAATTTTCAGCAGTTGCACATCGTTCTGCACCTGGTAAAGGCGAATGTCGTCGAGCGTATAACCGGCGGCATTTTCGGCATCGGTGGCCGGCCACTGGCCCCATTGGCCCCAGCGTACGCCAAAGCTGGCGGTAAACTCCTGTCCTGCATTTTGCAGGGCCTGCGAAAGCCCAATGCTTCCGGTTCGGCGGTACAGGCCGTCGTCGGCTATGGCCGAATCGAGATTGTACACCGGTATCCAGGGCTGTGTATCGCTGCCGCGTATCCAAACCCGGTTGGCGCTATTTGGCGTTTGCCCGTGCCTTTTCAAAAGAAAATCAAGACGCAGGTCGTGGGCCGCCGCACTGTAATTCTTCAGGTTGTAGGTGCCATAGAGATAGTTGATATTGCCGGCCGGCACCAGGCGGGCCGCATCAAGGGTAAAAGCGTTAGTGCCCGATGCGGCAAAGCCGCTGTTTACCGTGGTGCGAAGCCTGCCGAAGGCCGTGGTGCGGGCAAAATCGTAACGTTCCGCGCCGGTGAGGCCTGTTGTGTCTTTTTCGTACGTGGCCGTTGCGGCAGCTTCCAGGCTATCGGTGAAATAACCAGCCAGCGTAAGCGGCGCATTGGGCAACTGTCGTACCATAACTGTAGCCGTGTCGTTCACCGTATTGCCATCGCCGCTATGTTGTACAAAAGTTTTAACGAGATAGCTGCCCGGGGCAGAAAGGTCAACGGTTGCGGCAAAGGCATGCGTGATGGTGGCGCCTGCGGCAATGGTGCCGATGGTTTCGGTAACCGGCGCCCCTCCGCTGACGGTGTAGGCAACAACAACATTGCTGGCTGGCGCATCATCCAGATTTTTAATCCGGATGCGAACGGTTTCGGCCGGCTTTAATTCGGTTGTGGTTTCCTGCCGCCCGGTGCGTGGCGACAGCAGCGCATCGAGCTTGACATCTTTGTTGGAAATAGCACCGATACAGGTCCCGTTAGCAGGTTGGCGGCTGATGGCCACTGCCCTTCGGCCGGCACGGCCGTTTACCACCGGCCGCACCGATACAAAATAAACGGTATCCTTCGACAAACCACCAAGTACATACGACGTGGAAGTAGTGGTGGCAACCGGCTTCATTTCATCGCCTCTCAGGAGCATTACTTCGTAGCTGGCGGCACCGGCTACTGCCGTCCAGGTAAGACTGATGTAGTCCTCGCACTGCACAGCAGCCAGCGATACCACCGGCTGCCCGGCAATTACAAACGGATTACTGACGGCCGATTCGCCGGTCCCGGTTTTTGTTATCCGCACCACTGCATTTGCTGTGGCCACGGGGGGCGTTATCCACGTGTAAACCGTCCGGGCCAAATCCACGCTCTGGCTAATGGCCGACCAGGTGGTGCCGCCATCGGGCGAGAATTCCAGTGTGGCCGTACCGGTTAGCCCGTGGCTGTCCCAACTGATCTTGGTGGCTTCTCCCGGCACCAGGCCAATGTCGCCGGCCGGCGCCGTTACTTTCAGCCCGGTGGGCACCGGGTCGTACACCAGGAAGTAAGCCTGCTGCGCATTGCTTACCGTAGTGCCTTTGATACGGAGCGTGTAGTTGCCGGCCACCGGGTTGGGTATCACCACCTGCTCTATGTTGTTGGTATGGTCGGCGCCGTTCACGGCGCCATTGCCCAAGGCGGCAGCCGCCGTGTCGCTGATCTTAGGCAGCACCACGGCGCCCGAAGGGTCCACCACTTCCAGGTCAAGGTCATTTACCAGGTTGCGGTTGCTGATGACCGAAGCGGGCAAGTCGTTCCAGTAAAGTAAAACCTTTAACCGGGCCGTACCCGCCGGCACCGCAATGCTGTGGGCAGTAGTTCCATTGTGGGCGCTGCTGCCCGAAAAATAGCGGGTGGCTTCCAGCATTTCCACGCTTCGCCAAAGGTCCATTCCGCCGAAGCCGTACTGAAAATCGGGACCGGCTGCGCCCCGGTCGGTGGCGCCGTTGCACAGAATAGCCTTCATCAGGGCGTTTGCCGGATTGCTGCCGTTATTCAACTGGCGGTAACGCTGGTACAGCAGGGCCAGGCCACCGCTTACGGCCGGCGCCGACATACTGGTACCGTTGTTATACGAATAGATGTTGGTGGGCCAGGCCGAAAGAACCGATTGTCCCATGGCAACGATTTCGGGCTTTACCCTTCCGTCACGCACCGGGCCACGGCTGGAGAAGCCGGCGATCATTCCCGAATCGGTAATGGCGCCAACGGTGACGATGTTTTTGGCAGCCTGGTAGCCGCCCAGCACCGTGTGGTAACCCGCCGCATACGGAAAACAGGTGGCAGCGCCGCTGTTGCCGGACGAGAACACATGCAGAAGGTGGGGCAGTTCCAGGGCCTGCTGGTCAAGTATGCGGGAGGTAAGATCGTACAGGCCGTGGTAGTCGCACTCAATGATGTTGCCGTAAGAATTATTGGTGATCACCATGCCATTGTCGCGAACATAGGTGGGCGCATTGTCAATAATCAAACTGAACGACTGACTCAGCAGGGTGGCTTTAGCGGCATATCCGCGGTACAATTCGTTGACGATACCGCCCCCTGCCAGCGTGCCGGCCGTGTGCACGCCGTGTGCATTAAACGGTGCGGCATTACGATTGATGAGCCGTCCCGAAAAATCGGCGTGGGCCTGCACGTCGGCGTTATCGCCATGGCCTACCACCACGCCTTCGCCATTGAGGCCGCGGCCACCGGCGCCGGTGGCCGCATTCAGCAGGCTGGCTCTCGACAGCACCCGGTTGTTGTAGTTGAGCGGCTGGTTCCTGGGAGGCGCCGGCTGCAGGTACTCCACAAACGGAAGGGCAGCTATTTCGGCAATGCGGCTGGCGGCAACGCGAAGAGCAATGATGCGGTAGGGTAAATGATCGGTGGAAACAATATCGGCATGCAAGTCCTTGAGCTGCGCCAGCACATCGCCGCTCTCCAGTGTGCGATAAAAGGAGATCCAGATATCAACCGTGCCTGCCACTCGCACAGCCCAGGAAGGAATCAAGCCTTTGGCAAAATAGTCCTGCATTTTCTGCTGCGGCTGAAGGCTGAAAATAGCCCTGGCTTTGGCAGTCTGCAAAAGGCCGGCGGACGGGGTTTGGCGCAGCGCTACCGTATAGGCGTTTTGCGGAAGGTAATCGAGCAGCTCGATGCCGGCGGCCGCCAGTTTGCTCCTTTCCGCGGCGATTGGCATTTCATCAAACTGCAGCACGGCAAAAGCCTGGCCGGCAAACCGTGGGGTGCTTTTTGAAAAGGAATCCAGCCCCTCGGCGGTAATATTGGCTCTGGGCCGAAGATTGCCTGAACGTAAATAAACAGGTTGGGAAAACAGGGAAACGGAACAAAGCAGCAGCAATGACAGCAGCGGGCAGGAGATTTTCATGTATTGGAATTCTCCGCTAAAAGTAGAAAAAGGCGGCTATATCTGCAAAGGGTAGCAAATAGGAGCGAAGGCTAAAGCGCCTAATGCGACTTCTTCTCCACGGCACCATGATAGCTGAGATACATGGGCAGCGCGGCCGACCCATACCACTCGTACAACTCTGCCTCCAGCAGTTTTTCCCTGATGGCAGGATCCCGTTCCAGTAAGGGAAGCGCTTCTTCCCTGGATTTTACGTCCAGGATAAATATACCGCGGAAGGTTTTGTCGTTTTTACGAAGGGGTCCGGCTACAACCAGTTTTCCCTCCTCCACCAGCCGGTTGATGTTTTTCATGTGTCCGGCAAAAAGGCTGTCGGCGGTTTCTTTCTTCGCTGCCTGGTTGCTGCCGGTTTTCAGCATCACCAGTACGTACATCTTCATGCCGTACTGATCGGCACCAAGCGAATCGGCAAGTTTTTGATTGTAGGCGCCAGGCTTTTGTGCCAAAACAAAAAAGGGCAGCAAACAAAAGTAAACAGGAAGTAAGGGTCTCATAAAATCAGCTTTAGTCTTTTTTGGGGTTAACGGCTGGTTGGCTACTGCCGTTCGGCTTGCGCCGTCAAGATAATGTTTTGTTTTCTGCTGCTGATCGTGTTTTCTTTGCCCGCCTTTGCAAAACACGCATTTTTGCACCTTACCCGTTTTTTATGGCTACTAACCGCAATGCTGCCATCGGCTTTATTTTCGTGACACTGCTGATTGATGTGATCGGCTTCGGCATCATCATCCCGGTAATGCCCAGGCTTATCCAGGAGCTGGGCCATGCCGACTTGAGCCAGGCCTCCCGTATTGGCGGATGGCTGTTGTTTTCGTTTGCCATTACACAATTTCTTTTTTCGCCGCTGGTGGGTAACCTCAGCGACCGTTACGGGCGGCGGCCCGTGCTGCTGGCCTCGTTGCTGGGGTTTTCTATAGACTATCTTTTCCTGGCCTTTGCACCCACCCTTGCCTGGCTTTTTGTGGGCCGCGTAGTGGCAGGCATTACCGGCGCCAGCATGACCACGGCTTCGGCTTACATTGCCGATGTCAGCACGCCCGAAAACCGGGCAAAAAACTTCGGGATCATTGGTGCAGCTTTTGGCCTGGGCTTTATTATTGGCCCGGCCATTGGCGGTTTGCTCGGCGGTTTTGGCACCCGTGTGCCTTTCCTTGTGGCAGCGGGTTTGTGCCTCCTGAATTTCCTATACGGGCTATTGATTTTACCCGAATCATTATCGAAAGAAAACCGCAGACGTTTTGAGTGGGCAAGAGCCATCCCTGGTGTCAGCTTACTAAAGCTTCGTCGGTACCCGGCCCTTACCGGACTGGTGGCTTCGCTGTTTTTTGTTTACGTGGGCTCGCATGCCGTGCACAGCAACTGGAGCTTTTTTACCATTGAGCGCTTTGGCTGGAGCCCGGGCATGATTGGTGTTTCGCTGGCGGTGGTAGGCGCCCTGGTTGGCTTGGTGCAGGGAGGGCTTACCCGGGTGGTAAACCCAAAGCTGGGAAACGAAAAAAGCATTTATGTTGGCCTGGCCTTGTATGCCTTTGGCATGCTGCTGTTTTCATTTGCCACGCAAAGCTGGATGATGTTTGCCTTTTTGGTGCCTTACTGCCTTGGTGGCATCTGCGGGCCGGCGCTGCAGGCTATCATGGCCGGCTTTGTTCCCGCCAACGAGCAGGGCGAACTGCAGGGCTCTTTGACCGGACTGATGAGCCTCACCACCATCATTGGTCCGCCGCTGATGACAAACGTTTTTGCCTATTTCACCGGCAAATCGGCGCCGGTGTATTTTCCTGGCTCTTCGTTTTTACTGGGAGCCGTATTTATGACGGTGAGTGCCGCCATTGCTTATTATGCCTTGCACAAAAAAAACTTTAACCATCAGGAGGTGGCATCTGCAGAGCCGCGGCCAGCAGGTTAGATGTTCGGCTAACGACAAACGAAGTATAAAGTTTTTTTATAGCAGATGGTAGGGCTTGAGCGCCGCAAACGGAGTCCGCCATCCTCCGAAAATAACGCAACAGGAACGGCATCCGATAATTGATATCTGCTTAGCTGTTTTGACACCGGATGATTGGCCCAATATTCTTTAACGCCACCGTTAAAATGACAGTTTCTGCTGCCGTTCGGAAAGGTCTTGCCCGGCACCGGCCATCAAACAATAATTTTATATCATGACAATGAAAGAAGCCCAGCAGGCTGTTGACCAATGGATCAGCACCACCGGCGTGCGATATTTTAGTGAGCTTACCAATATGGCCATTCTCACCGAAGAAGTAGGCGAAGTGGCCCGGCTCATGAGCCGCCTGTACGGCGAACAATCATTTAAGGAAAACGAGAAAGAAAAGGCATTGGCAGATGAATTAGCCGATGTGTTGTGGGTGGTGATTTGTATTGCCAATCAAACCGGCGTGGACCTGACCGATGCCCTGCAGAAAAATTTTGAAAAGAAAACAGTCCGCGACAAAGACCGCCATCAAGAAAATGAGAAATTAAAAGACTGAGGAAGGTATTCTCTCCCAATCGCACCGGGTTACAGACGTACGGCCTCGCAAACCAGTGCCCGCATGGGCAATGGCAAGTTTTTTTCGCCAAACTGATTGACCAGCCGCTGACGCAAACGCTGGCGTACATCGGTTGCCTGTTGGCCCTGCTCCCGTAAGAAAGCGCTAACCGGCGTCCCGTCTAACAGGCCATTGACCGGTTCGTCAGGCGATGGCGCTACAGAAATTATGTCAACTGTTTCCACTTTCATACCAGTGAACCCGGCTTCTTCCAGCAGGCTTTTTATCCTTGCCGGATCGTGCATGGAGTAAGGCCCCTTTTCAAAAAACGAAGGCGGGTCGTCGGGAAAACTTTCTTTCAGCACTTCATTGGCCATGTGCGAAACCGCATTGGACTCTACTGCGGCCCAGGTGTTGAACAGAAACCGGCCGCCTTTCTGCAGTACCCGGCTGATCTCAGCCAACGCCTGCCCTTTTTCCTGGAAAAACATCACACCAAATTGGCACACCACCAACTCAAAATCGCCATCGTCAAAAGGCAGGCTGTGTGCATCGGCCACCTGCCAGTCAATACCCTCGTTGCCGATTTTTTGTTTGGCAATCGCCAGCATATCGGCATTCAGGTCGGTGGCTACCAGGCGGCCACCCGGCGCCAACTTTTGCACCAGGTGCCGGGTAACGCGGCCGGTGCCGCAGGCAATCTCTAAAATGCGCTGTCTGCCTCCGCCAACTCTTTTTGCCAGATCCTCGGCATAGGGCTCAAAAAAGAGCGGGCCGAGATAAGTTTCGTAATGCTGCGGCACGGAACCCGCAAAACCGGTATCAGGCGTCATGTTATCAAAATTTACAGGTTGCTACGTATTTGCCAAAGAGCAGTAACAGGTGGTGCAGCATCTCTACAATTTCTTTGTAGCCATGCGGCTTTACCAAAAAAAGGTTAGCGCCGGTTTGGCAGGCCAGCTCCACATCGAAGCGGGCATTGGAGGTGGACAGCACAAAAACCGGTATATGCCGCCAGGTTTCGGATTGTTTCAGTTCCCGCAGCGTTTCGCGGCCGTCTTTCACGGGCATGTTCAGGTCAAGAATAATAAAATCAGGAAACGAATCGGCGCCGGCAAGATGGAGCAACAGTTCCTCGCCATTTTCCACTTCGGCAATGCTAAACCGGGCTCCGGTTTCGGTCATGCCCTCGATAAACAATTCTCGGTCCACAGGGTCATCGTCTGCAAGCAATATGGATAACTGTCTAGTTGATTGTGCGTTCACAGGCAGGGGTTTGAAAAAAATTTTACCACCGAAAATCGGTTATCATTGCATCGGCTAAGTTAATTTTATTGTTTTGAAAAGAGCGTATTTTTCACCTCTTAACCTTTAACAATGTCTGTAAGTGCAGCGAGTGATTTGTCGGTGTTGGAACTACTGCTTGAATCGGCCAAAGCCATTACCTCCGAAGTTGACATGGAAAAACTGGTGCAGCGCATCACCGATGTTGGCACGGAGCTGAGCGGTGCCCAGTTTGGCGCTTTCTTCTACAACGTCATCAATCAGAAAGGCGAGAGTTTGCTGCTTTATACCATCTCTGGCGTGGCGCGGGAGGCCTTTTCTAAATTCCCGATGCCCCGCAATACAAAAATCTTTTCACCCACCTTCAACGGCGAAGGAACCGTGCGCTATCATGACGTGACACAGGAGAGCCATTACGGACAAAACGAACCTTATCATGGCATGCCCAAAGGGCACTTGCCGGTGCGCAGCTACCTGGCTACTCCGGTGATATCGCCCATCAACAACGAAGCCATCGGCGGGCTGTTCTTCGGCCATTCCGAGGCGGGTGTTTTTTCGGAGCGCAGCGAACGGTTGGTGGAAGGCATTGCCTCGCAGGCCGCCATAGCCATGGGCAACGCCCGGCTGTTTGAAGAAATGAAACGCACCGAACGCAAACTGGAAGAACAGCGCGAACAATACCAAAGCATTTTTCACTCCACCTCCGACGGCATCGTCATCTACGACGAAGAAGGACAAGTGGCCGATGCCAACCAGACCGCCGCCCGCATGCTGGGCTACGACCGCGAAGAGATGATGGGCCTTCACGGCGCAGTTTTTTACAAAAGTCCGCCCGAGTTTAAAGGCGTAAGGGAGATTGTGCGCAGCGGACGCAATTTTAAAGGCCCCAGCCTGCGGCTCCGCAAAGACGGCTCGGTGCTCCCGGTGGAGGTAAACGCCAACTCTTTCCTTTTTAAGGGCCGGCCGCACCTGATATCAGTGATGCGGGATATGTCGCAAACGCAGGAAAAAGAAGAAGCCCTTCGCAAAATAGAAGCGTTTTCGTCGGTCATTACCAAAGCCTCGCCGGTAGCGCTGTGGATGAGCAACCGCAAGGGTGAGATCAGCTACATCAATGAAACCTGGATTGACTGGACGGGACGGCCGCTGGAGGCGCATCTGGGTAGTGGTTGGCTGGAGGCGATTGTGGCAGAAGACCGGCAGGCGGCCAGCGATAATTTTCAGCGCTCGTTCCACCGGCGCCAATACTTTGAAACAGATTTTCGCATCAGGCGAAAAGATGGCGAAGTAAGGTGGTGCACCGCCACCGGCAGCCCTTATTATAACGCGGAGGGAAATTTTGAAGGCTATGCGGGTTCGTGCATGGACATTACCGACAGAAAACTTGCCGAGCAAAGGCTGGAAAGCCGCAATGTGCTGATCAGCACCATCACCAACAATACGTTTCAGGCCATTATGATGATGAACGAAAAGCAGGTATGCACCTACATGAACCCGGCCGCCGAGCAGATAACCGGCTACACCCTGGCGGAGGTGCAGGAAAAGCCGTTGCACTACTACGTTCACCATACAAGACCCGACGGAACCCATTTTCCCATTGAAGAATGCGCCATAGACCGGGCCTTGCCCACCAAAAGCCAAACGCAGGGCGAAGACGTTTTTATTCATAAGAACGGGCAGTTTTACCCGGTGGCTTTTGTGGCCAGCCCTATTATTGAGAACGGTGTCCCCAAAGGCACCGTCATTGAAATGCGTGATACCACCGAAGAAAAACGGATGCAGGCCGAACTGCGCATGAAGGAAGCCAAAGCAAAGGAGCTGTTGGAAGAAAAAGTGAAAGAACGCACAGCCGACCTGGAACGCAGCAACTACGAGCTGCTGCAATTTGCCTCGGTGGCCTCGCACGACCTAAAAGAGCCCTTGCGGAAAATCTCCATCTTCAGCCGGATGGTGAAAGAAAAGCTGGAGGGTACGGTGGATGCCACCTCGGAGCGTTACCTGAACAACATTGTGCAGTCGGCCGTGCGTATGTCGGGGCTCATTGACGATCTGCTGGCTTTTTCGCGGCTCTCGCAAACCAGTATCGAGTTTGCCCCGGTGGACCTCAACCGCCTGCTTCAGGACATTGTTCATGACCTGGAGATACCGGTGGCGGAAAAGGGCGCCACGCTCAGGATCGGCGATCTGCCTGTCATCAACGGCATTGCCATACAACTGGGACAGGTGTTCCAAAACCTTATTGCCAACTCACTGAAATTTGTGCATCCCAACCGGCCTCCTTTTATCAGCATACACAGCGAGCCGGTACTTCAGAACGGCCAGCAATGCTGCCGGATTATTTACGCCGATAACGGTATTGGCTTTAAACAGGAATACGCCAGTAAGATTTTTGAAATTTTCCAACGCCTGCATACCAAAGACAAATACGAAGGCACCGGCGTTGGGCTGGCTATTGTAAAAAAGATTGTGTCGCTGCACAACGGTACCGTAAGGGCCGAGGGCCAGGAAGGCGAAGGAGCGACGTTTGTGATAGAGATCCCCCTCTCCCCCTGAAGGGGAGACGTAGGTCAACCAGCCTGTATTTTTTTGCATTCAGTTATAAACGCATTTTAGTGACACGCCGCTGGTGTGTCCGTTCTGTTATTTCAGACCGGAAATTTTTCACGCAAAATTGAAGGGAAGAAAAAGCGACGATTTTTTATGTAGCCGGCTGAATGGCTACCAAGATCGTCTGGTGCAGCCTGTCTCGGCCAAGGCGAGATTGCATTCTTCAAGGTTCAGGACAACACTTGGCAATTAGTAGAATAGAAAGTAGCGTATCGCACCCGGGCCCACTCCAGAGGGGCGGGGGATTTACACTCGTTCAGCCATCAACTGCTTAATAATATTTTCCAGTTCCTGGATACGCTTTTCCAACTGCGGAAGATTACGGAATACCGCCTGGCTGCGCAGCGCACTGGTATAGTCGGCAGCGGGCGAGCCGGTCACGGCCGAATAGGGTTCTTTCAGCGATTTGCTGACGCCGCTTTGTGCGTTGATCTTGGAGCCATCGGCAATTTGTATATGTCCTACCAACCCGGCTTGGCCGCCAATCATTACGTTGCTGCCGATTTTGGTAGATCCGCTAACACCGGCCTGCGCCGCTATCACGGTGCTGTTGCCTACCTCTACGTTGTGGGCAATCTGGATCAGGTTATCGAGCTTAGCGCCCGACTTAATGCAAGTGGAACCCATGGTGGCCCGGTCAATGGTGGTGTTGGCGCCAATCTCCACATGATCTTCAATCACCACATTGCCTATTTGCGGCACTTTTTTAAATGAGCCATCAGCCTGTGGCGCAAAGCCAAAACCATCGGAGCCAATGACGGTGCCGGCGTGAATGACAACATGATTGCCCAGCACACAGTCGTGAAGAATTTTTACGCTGGGATGAACAATGCAGTTCTTACCAATGGTGACGTTATCGCCGATAAAGGCCTGCGGAAAAATTTTGGAACCTTCGCCAATCTTTACGCCATCGCCAATGTAGGCAAAGGCACCGATGTAAACATCGTCGGCCACTTTGGCCGAAGACGAAATATAACAGGGCTGTTGAACACCTTTTAATTGCTGCGTGGCCATTTCCTGGTATTTGCTCAGCAGCAGGGCAAAGGCAGAGTAGGCGTCGGCCACGCGAATAAGCGTAGGCTGCACGGCCTGCCGCAACTCGTATCCCTCGTTTACAATGGCAACAGAGGCGTTGGTCGTGTATAAATAATCTTCGTATTTGGGATTGGCCAAAAAGGTAAGCTGCCCTTCTTCCGCTTCCTCGATCTTTCCAAACGAAGAAACCTTCACTTCAGCATTTCCTTCTACTTTTCCGTTCAGCAGTATGGCGATTTGGGCGGCTGTGAATTGCATACGGGATTGAGTCAAGATTCAAATGTCAGGATCCACCCCGCGCCGGCGGGATGTTTTTTAAAACGCAAAACAAACACATTCAGTATAAATAATTCTAATTTTAACGTTTGTCCTGCCGTTTTTACCTAGCGAAGGTAACAAAGGAAATATTTTTTCACCGGCGCCGAAATCTGCTCCCGGATCAGCGCATTGTCCACCCGCGAAATATCGGTAACCGTGCCATCCTTGAACAAAATAGAGATGTGCTCGTCGTAGGGGTTGTAGGTGGTGTTTACTGCTTCGCCGGTAAACACAAAATAGGCGGCTTCTTTTTCGGTAATGCCCAGTTTATAGGCAGCATCTTTGCGCAGTGCCTCCAGCAGCGTTTCGTCAAAGGGTTCGCCCTGAAACTTAATTTTCAGCAGCTTCCGGTCCACCAAACCCCTGCTCAGCCGCGACAACACTTTGTCGAAATGGCCGCACCAGTTTTTGATGGTGCACATGACATCGGTATCGTCGAGCTGGGCAAATTTTTCCAGATGGCGTACAAACTTGCCGTCGGGCCGGTGCTCTTTTAAAAAGAAATTGAGGTTTGCCGAGGCCATGGGCAGTTCAATGCCGTTGGCTAGTAGCTCGTTGGCCCGTTCAATCACCCGAACCAGCATTTTTTCCGCTACCACCACGGTTTTGTGCAGGTACACCTGCCAGTACATCAGCCGCCGCGATACGAGGAATTTCTCCACTGTAAAAATGGCCTTTTCCTCCACCACCAGCCGCCCTTCGTGTACGGTAAGCATTTTCAGGATGCGGTCGTAGCCGATGGCGCCTTCCACCACACCGGTAAAGAACGAGTCGCGGGTGAGGTAATCCATACGGTCCACATCCAACTGGCCCGACACCAACTGGTGCAGGAAACGCTTGGGGTAATTGTCGGTAAAGATCTCAATGGCCGTTTGCAACTGCCCGCTCAGCTTTTCATTGAGCAGCTGCAGAATGAGGATGGAAATATCTTCGTGGTGAACGCCTTTGATGAGCCTTCGTTCCAGGGCGTGCGAATAAGGACCGTGGCCAATGTCGTGCAGCAGAATGGCAATTTTGGCGCCCTGCTCCTCGTCCTTGGTAATTTCCACTCCTTTGTTGCGCAGTTCCGTCAGCGCCAGGCCCATCAGGTGATAAGCCCCCAGTGAATGGTGCAACCGCGTATGCACCGCTCCGGGGTAAACAAGGGAGGCAAACGCCATTTGATGAATACGGCGGAGCCGCTGGTAATAAGGATGTGAAACGATGTCGAAAATCAGCGGGTCATCAACGGTGATAAAGCCATAAACAGGATCGTTGATAATTTTACGGACATAAGCCATGCGCAAAATTAACACCCATTGACCCATACCCGAACAATCACCTGGATATTGTAAAGCGCCGCAGCAGGCCCTCCCGGCCAAAGGACCAGTATCCCGCAAGCGGGGAAAACAAAAGCCAGTGCCAAAATTCAGGGGCGGCAATTGGTTTGTCAGATGCCGGAAGTACCTTCGGCAACAATGGTGAAACGTTAAGCCCGAGTGATGCCTGCTGCTAAGCAATCATCCATCAGGTGTTATCACGCTGATCCGCGTTTCACGATTGACGATTCACGTAAAAAGAAAAGCTATGTCCCTTGCGAAGATTCTTTGGGTAGATGATGAGATCGAAAGCCTGCAGTCGCAAAAAAAGTTTCTGCAGAATAAAGGTTACGATGTGCAAACGCTCACCAATGGATTTGATGCCATTGATTTTGTAAAAGAAAATGCCGTGGATGTAGTGTTGCTCGACGAAACCATGCCCGGCATTACCGGCCTGGAAACCCTGTCGAAGATCAAAGAGGTGAATGCGCAGATACCGGTGGTGCTCATCACCAAAAACGAAACGGAAAACCTGATGGACGAAGCCATCGGCAGCCAGATTTCGGATTACCTGATCAAGCCGGTCAATCCCAACCAGGTGCTGCTGTCGCTGAAGAAGATCATTGACAACCGCCGCCTGGTGGCCGAACGGACCACCACTGCCTACCAGCAGCAGTTTCGCAACCTGTTTATGGCGCTTAATTCCAATCCCGATTATAACGAGTGGATGGACATCTACAAAGAACTGGTGCATTGGGAACTGAGCCTGCAGCGCAGCGACAGTCCCGAAATGCAAGAAGTTTTTCAAACCCAGAAAAGCGAAGCCAACACCGAGTTTTTTAAATTTATTTCCCGCAATTATGCCTCCTGGCTAAAGCCCGGCGTTAAGCAAAAGCCAGTGCTGTCGCACACACTCATGCGGGAGAAAGTGGTGCCCCATCTGGAAAAAGGCACGCCTACTTTTTTTGTGCTGATTGATAATCTTCGCTTTGACCAGTGGCGCGGCATTATGCCCATTTTCCTGGAAAGCTTCCGCCTGATAGAAGAAGATACATTTTACAGCATTTTGCCAACGGCCACGCATTATGCCCGCAATGCCATCTTCTCTGGCATGCTGCCTATTGACATTGAAAAAAAATACCCGCAGCAGTGGAAAAACGATGACGACGAAGGTGGCAAGAACCTGTTTGAAGAAGAGTTTGTACGGTCACAATTAAAAACCCTGGGCGAAGGCAACCTGAAAGTTTCTTACACAAAAGTATTGAACAATCAGGCCGGCCTTGACCTGGTGAACAATGTGCACAACCTGCTGGGCAATGACCTGAACGTGATTGTGTACAATTTTGTGGACATGCTCTCCCATGCCCGTACAGAAATGGAAGTACTGAAAGAACTGGCAGGCGACGAGGTCAGTTACCGCAGCATCACCACCTCTTGGTTCGAACATTCGCCGCTGCACCAGGCGTTGAAGAAAGTGGCCGATAAAGGCATTAAACTGATTGTGGCCACCGACCATGGCAGCGTGAAAGTAAAGACGCCTGTTAAGGTTATTGGCGATAAGCAAACCACCACCAACCTGCGCTATAAACATGGCCGCAACCTCAATTACGACCCAAAAGAGGTGCTGGCCTTTCGTGAGCCGAAAGAGATCGGCCTGCCGTCGCCCACTATCAATTCGTCGTACATTTTTGGCGGCGAGGATGTGTTTCTTTGTTATCCCAACAACTACAACCATTACGTCAACTATTACAAAAACACGTTTCAGCACGGCGGCGTAAGCCTGGAGGAAATGATTGTGCCGGTGATACAGATGGTGAGCAAAACCCCCTAACCCCTGAAGGGGGAACATAAAGCGGAGAAGCTGTACTTTTGCAATCAGCTATTTTAGCATTGCACTTGATCGCAACAAAGACCTTGGTTCAAGAAAAAAATAAATACATGCCGCTTCCTTTGTGACAAAAAAATGTCCAGATACAAAAAGGGATGATTGGCCTAAGTCTCCCCTTTAGGGGGCAGGGGGAATATGAAGTACACACAAAACACACTCGACAAAATAGATAAGATGATTGAAGAGAGCGGCTACATTGTTCGCTACGAACGTGGCTCTTTTCAAAGTGGTTTCTGCATTCTGGAAGAAAGAAAGGTGGTGGTGCTGAACAAGTTTC
This sequence comes from uncultured Flavisolibacter sp., assembly GCA_965365435.1. Taxonomy (GTDB): domain Bacteria; phylum Bacteroidota; class Bacteroidia; order Chitinophagales; family Chitinophagaceae; genus Flavisolibacter. The sequence goes on along the minus strand of CBDUBQ010000012.1, from coordinate 96,719 downwards.
TGCCGCTCGAAGGAAGGATCAATACGCTTATAGACCTGGTGCCGCAACTAAAGATTGATGCCGCGTCGCTCTCGGCCGACAGCAAAAAATGGTTCGATGACATCATGGGCCGCCACCAGGCCGCACAAAGCAGCGGCGACAAAGAAAGCTGATACTAAAATGGGCGTTTGCTATGACACCGCTTTTCAAAAAACTTAATTACAAAGATGGACAAACCATCGTTTGCCTGAATGCGCCTGGCTCGTTTTTGCCCGAACTGGCAGAGATGCGTGGCGACACAACGGTCATTGAAAAAGAAAATGCGTTGGAGACGGTGACGTTTGCTATCGTTTTTGTTACCAAACAAGCCGAGGTAGATTACTATGCCACCCTGCTGGTGCCAAAGCTGCAAGGCGATGCCCTGCTTTGGTTTTGCTATCCAAAAGGCAGCTCAAAAAAATACAAATGCGAGTTTAACCGCGACAACGGCTGGGCCGTGCTGGGCCAATTAGGCATGGAAGGCGTACGCATGGTGGCCATTGACGAAGACTGGAGCGCCCTGCGTTTTCGAAAGGTTGGGTATATCAAAACCATGACGCGAAGTTTTGCCATGTCGGCCGAAGGCAAACAAAAGACAAAAACTAAGCAGTAGGCAGTAAGCGGTCGGGGGCAAAAACAATCACAAGCAAGACCTGCATTGAAAGTGGACCCTGCTTTTTTTGTTGCCTCCTGCCTACTCTCACTCCTACCCATTTCCACCTTAACTTGCCTGCGTGAACACCCTTCCCCTTACCATTACATTTTTAGGTACCGGCACCAGCAGTGGTGTACCCATGATTGCCTGCGAATGTCCTGTGTGCACATCGGCCGATAAAAAAGACAAGCGCCTCCGCTCCAGCATCCTGGTGCAGTCGGCCACCACCACCATCGTGGTTGATACCACGCCCGATTTCCGGTACCAGATGCTGCGGCAGGGTGTCAAGCGGCTCGATGCCGTTTTGTTCACCCATCCGCACAAAGACCATATTGCCGGGCTGGATGATGTGCGGGCCTTCAATTACTTTCAGGAGCAGGCCATGCAGGTATATGCCAACCCCATGACCATTGATGCGCTGATGCGGGAGTTTGCTTACGCTTTTGCTGATAAAAAATATCCCGGGGTGCCAAACATCGAACTCAATACCATCAGCCTTGATCCGTTTCTGATCGGCGACATCGCCATCCTTCCCATCCAGGTCTGGCACCTGAAAATGCCGGTGTTTGCCTTTCGCTTTGGCAGCTTCACCTACATCACCGATGCCAACCGTTTAGACGAAGCAGAAAAAGACAAGATTCGCGGCAGCAAGGTGATGGTGGTCAATGCCCTGCGGCGGGAAAAACATATCTCGCATTATTCGCTCGACGAAGCCGTTGCACTGGTGCAGGAGTTGGCTGTACCGGAGGCTTACTTTACGCATATTTCGCACCAGTTGGGCCGGCACGAGGAGGTGGAAAAACAACTGCCGGCAGGTATCCATTTAGGCTACGATGGCTTGCAACTAATTATCTGAATCATGATTGCGGGGATGAATAGCATTGCATGGATGATGAATTTCGGCAGCCATTTCTAATCCCGTAAATCTAATCCATCGCAAAAATCGAGGTTCAGACTTTCCGCTATTATCTTCGCCGCTTTAAACGATTGCCCTTTATGAATTTTGAAACCGATGAAATCACCCACCAGGTAGCGCAGATAGCCCGCGATTTTGCGGCCCAGCACATCAAACCTCATGTGATGGAATGGGATGAATCGCAGGAATTTCCGCTGCCCATTTTTAAGCAACTTGGCGAACTGGGAATGATGGGCGTGCTGGTGCCCGAACAATACGGTGGTGCCGGTCTTTCCTATTTCGAATACAAAGCCATTATTGAAGAAATCTCAAAAGTTGATGGTTCTATTGGCCTGAGTGTGGCGGCGCACAACTCGCTTTGCAACGGCCATATTTTAAGCTTTGGCAGCGAAGAGCAAAAGCAGCGCTGGCTGCCCAGGCTGGCCACCGCCGAGTGGATTGGCGCCTGGGGCTTAACAGAGCCCAACACCGGCTCCGATGCCGGCAACATGCGCACCACGGCGGTACGCGATGGCGACAACTGGATTATTAACGGCACTAAGAACTGGATTACCCACGGCCGAAGCGGCGACATTGCCGTGGTGATTTGCCGCACCGGCGAACCCCGTGCAAAGAACAACGCCACGGCTTTTGTGGTGGAGCGGGGAACACCCGGCTTCAGCGGCGGCAAGAAAGAAAACAAGCTGGGCATGCGGGCTTCCGAAACCGCCGAAATGATTTTTGAGAACTGTGTGGTGCCCGACAGCCATCGCCTTGGCGAAGTAGGCGATGGCTTTAAACAGTCGTTGGCCGTGCTGGACGGCGGTCGCATTTCCATTGCTTCACTGTCGCTGGGCATTGCCAAAGGCGCTTACGAAGCAGCCCTTCAATATGCCCAGGAAAGAGAGCAGTTTGGAAAACCCATTGCGCAGTTCCAGGGCATTTCATTCAAGCTGGCCGATATGGCCACGGAGATCCAGGCAGCCGAATTGCTGACGCTGGAAGCCTGCTCCCTGAAAGCCAACAAACAGCCGGTTACGAAGGTGTCGGCCATGGCCAAATATTACGCCAGCGAAGTGGCCGTAAAAGTGTCGAACGATGCCGTGCAAATCTTTGGCGGCTATGGCTACACGAAAGATTTTCCGGTGGAAAAACATTACCGCGACAGCAAGTTGTGCACCATTGGCGAGGGCACCAGCGAGATACAGAAAGTGGTGATCAGCCGCGAGATTTTAAAGTAAAAAATAGCCGGTTTTAACAGGAGCCCCGCCACCGAGCGGGGCTTACCCATTCGTACCTTTAAAAGGTATGGATCAGATAAAATACATTCTTTATTCTTTGCTGATATTGGCCGGTGCGGCCATGACGTATGCAGTAATGGAACCGATGGTGAAGTCAGAATGGGTAGCTCATCCCGAAAAACCTGAATCTGCCAGTACCGAACCGGAAAAAAAGGTTGTCGTAAAAAATCTTCAAGGCAAAAACATTTTTACAGCTAACTGTGCTGCCTGCCATGCGCTTCAAAAAACACTTACCGGTCCGGCATTGGCTGGCGTAGAAGAAAGAGGCCCGTGGACTAACAGGGAGAACCTGGTGAAATGGGTGCATAACCCGGCTGCTTTTATGGCTTCTAATGCCTATACCAAAGAGCTGGCCGCTCAGTACAACGGGCAGTTGATGCCTTCGTTCCCGCAACTGAGCAGGCAGGAGATAGCGCAAATATTTGATTACATCAAAGAGGCTTCGTCGCAGCCGCCTGTTTCAGTCCAATAATTTCTAGCGGTGCTGCTCGTACCGGTTAGTTGGAATACTTTCCAGCAAAATTTTTATTTCTTCTTCTGTTAAGCTTCTTGCGTTTGCCGCTTTTATCGCTTCTTCTAATTGCCCTGCTGTTCTGATGCCAACAACAGCCGCCGAAAGCGCCGGATGCTGCAGCACAAACTGAATAGCCGTTTGTGCCGGCGACCGTTCCGCAGAAACAGCTTTGACCGCATCGGCCGCTTTTTGTATTTCTTCTGCAGAGTAGTTCAGGTAAGCCTTTGCCGGTTTGTTTACCAGTAGCCCGCTGGCTACGCTGCCCCTGGCAAGCACACCAATGTTGTGCTGCTTTAACAGGTTCAGGCTTTCCTCTTCAGGTCTGCGGTCAAGAAGGCTGTATTGCATCATGACGCTGACGATGTTGGAGCGTTTAATGTACTCGCGGATCACATTCGGGCGAATAGATGAAATGCCGTACCACCTGATCTTGCCCTGTTGTTTCATCAGTTCAAACGCCTCAATCGTTTCATCTATCGGGTCTTCAATGGTGCCACCATGCAGTTGGTACAGGTCAATATAATCGGTCTGCAACCTTTGCAGGCTGCCTTCCACGCTTTCAAGAATGTATTTTTTGGTTGGATTCCAGTCCCAACCGCTGCCGTCGGGCCGCCATTGGTTACCCACCTTTGTAGCCAAGATGACTTCTTTCCGTTTTTCTTTTAGAGCGATGCCGATCCGTTCTTCGTTTTTGCCCTTGTCGTATAAATCGGCCGTATCGAAAAAGTTAATGCCGCCGTCTATGGCCCGGTGAAGAATCTTCTCCATCTGCCCCTGATCATCGCCCAACGACATACATCCCATAGCCACGCGGCTAATGCGTAGATCCGATTTACCCAAAAGGCCTCTCCCCTTCGCGCCGGTGGAGGGGCTCGGGTGAAGCTCACTATTTTTTTCCTCAGCCATGTCGTATAGGTTGGTTTAGACTTTTCTGAGAGAAGATTGTTGCCAAAAAGAATAACCGCTTCAATTTAGGGCCTTCCAACGGGGAGAGGCGGAGTGGGCTACTTCACCTCCTGCATCTGCACCAGCTTGTAATAATAGCCTTGCCTCTGCAGCAGTTCTTCGTGTGTGCCCCGCTCCACGATCTCACCTTTCTGCAGCACCAATATTTCATCGGCATGACGGATGGTGGAAAGACGGTGAGCAATGACGATTGACGTGCGGTTCTGCATCATCTTATTGATGGCATCCTGCACCAGGCGTTCGCTTTCGGTATCGAGCGATGATGTGGCTTCGTCAAGGATAAGGATCGGCGGATTTTTTGCAATGGCCCGGGCAATGGTGAGGCGCTGCCTTTCGCCGCCACTGAGCTTGGTACCGCGGTCGCCGATATTGGTTTTAAACCCGGCTTCTTTTTTTGTAATGAAGTGGTACGCATTGGCCACTTTGGCCGCTTCTTCTATTTGCTGCTGACTGGCCTCCTGCTGGCCAAGGCGAATGTTGGCTTCGATAGTGTCATTGAACAAAATGGGCTCCTGCGTGACGATGCTGATATGCTCCCGTACCGACCGCAGCGAATATTCTTTGATGTTGACACCGTCTATGAGCAGCTCACCACTGCTCACATCATGAAAGCGGGGCACCAGGTCGGCCAGCGTACTTTTGCCGGCACCCGACGAACCTACCAGCGCTACCGTTTTTCCCTTCGGAATTTTTACATTGATATTGTGCAACACCGGCACGCCATCATAGGTAAAGGCTACATTGCGCAACTCGATACCATCGCTAAACTGGTCCAGCTTTTTTCCATCGGGGTTATCGTCCACCGCACTTTTTGTTTTCAAAATCTCTTCTATGCGTTCGATGGCGGCCGTGCCCTTGGCCATGTTGCTAAACGAATTCGACAGCGTTTTGGTAGGATTGATCAGTTGATAAAACAATCCCAGGTAAACAATAAACAGCGAGCCTGTCAGCAACTCGCCATTCAGCACCAACTGGCCGCCGAAAAACAAGATGGCCGTAAAGATCATCACCCCCATCAGCTCCGATGCCGGCGAGGCCAGGTCGCGGCGAAAACCAATCTTATTTTTTTCGTTCACCAGTTGTGCGTTAATGCCAAAAAAACGGTTACGCAACAGCGGTTCGGCATTGAATGCTTTAATCACCCGCAAGCCAGTGAGCGTTTCATCCAGCACCGAAAGCGATTCGGAACCCAGCAGGGCCACTTCGTTTGACCCTCTCTTCAGGCTGCGGCTGATGCGCCCTACCACAAAGCCAACAATGGGGATACAGAGTAGAACAAAAAGCGTAAGCTGATAGGAGATAACCAGCAAGGTGGCCAGGGTGACGAGAATGGTCAGCGGGTCACGCACCCAACCTTCGAGCGTTCCCACCACCGAGGCTTCCACTTCGCCCACATCGTTTGTAATGCGGCTGATGATATCGCCTTTGCGCTTTTCGGTAAAAAAACCAATGGGCAGATGCAGCACTTTTTCGTACAACTCGTTTCGCAGCCGGTTAACGATGCGGTTTTTCAACGGGTTGAGGATATAATAAGCGAGGTAAAGAAAAAGATTCTTGAAAAAAATAGCCACGATGATCATGACGCAGATGATACCGAGCGTAGGCACACTGCCGCGGTTTTGTATGCTTTCCGACAAAAAGCTGCGGATGGAGTTTACAAGCGGATTGTTGGAGTCGCCCAGCATGCCGCCGCCAGCCCCGAGTTTGTTGCCGTTGAAGATGATTTCCAAAAACGGCAACAGCATACCAAACGATACCAGCGAAAACAGAATGGATAACAGCGTGAAAACAATGTAGAGAACAGCCTCGCCCTTATACTGGCTGAGATAGGCGAAAACTCTGGCGTATTTCTTCATGTGTGGCCTGCGGCACTGTTTTGGAAAGACGCAAAGTAAGTAATTTTACCCCGTCTGCAGGGCTTTTGGCGGCTGCAGCCGCGAACAAATAATTGTTATTTTATGAAGGAAGGAAAACGGCAAAAGCAAATCGGCGGGCTGATACAGGAAGAAATCAACAGCATTTTTCAGCGCCTGGGACTCAGCTTCGTGGAAGGGGGAATGGTATCTGTTTCGTCGGTGAAGGTAACACCCGACCTTCTGGAAGCCCGCATTTACCTCAGCATCTACAATGCCGCCGATAAAAAGGCAGTGGTGAAAAAAATCGAAGACCGGCATTGGGAAATAAAAAAGGAACTGGCGGCCAGTGTAAAACACCAGCTGCGCCGCATTCCCGAACTGAAATTTTTCCTCGATGATACGCTCGACCAGGTGTTTAAAATGGAGGAACTGTTTTCCAAAATCAAAGAAGACGAAGAAAAAAAAGACGAGGAAAAAAGTTGACAGGTTGATATGTTGACAGGTTAACAAGTGTTTTTTCAACCAGTCAACTAATCAACTTATCAACCTTTCAACCTACCACCCACTCATGAACTTCCTCTTTGCCTGGCGCTATTTCAAAGCAAAAAAAACCACCAATGCCATTAACGTGATCTCCTGGATCTCGATAGTGGCGATGTTGTTTGGCACGGCTGCACTGATTTTGGTGCTGAGTGTGTTCAATGGTTTTGAAGACCTGGTGAAAGGACTATACTCGTCTTTTTACCCCGACCTGCGCATTGCTCCGGCCACCGGCAAGCAGCTTACACTGACGGCTGACCAACTGCAAAAAATCCGTTCGGTAAAGGGGGTGAAGGCGGTGTCGCTGGTGCTGGAGGAGCGGGCCTTGCTGCGCAATGGCGAATCGCAGTCAATGGTAAACCTGAAGGGCGTGGATGAACGTTACGGGCAGGTTACGGCCGTGCCGCAACATATGGTGAGCGGGCAGTTTTCGACCGGTACCGGAGACCGGCCCTTGCTGGTGCTGGGCGCCGGCATAGAAAATGCGGTAGGTGTGCAGGCCGACCGTAATATTTTTCCGCTGGTGGTGTACCTGCCGCGAAAAGGCGAGGTAAGCCTGTCCGATCCGTTTCAGTCGTTAAGCTCCGATACCATCAACACCTCAGGCGCCTTTTTGATCCAGCAGGACTTCGACAATAAGTATGCACTGACCAATCTGCAGTTTATGAAACGCATGCTGAACCTGCCGGCGGATGCTTACGGCGCTGCCGAAATTTCAGTGCAGGGCACCGCCGATCCCGAAAGGGTGCAACAAAGCCTGGGTACCCTGCTGGGCCCTTCGTACTTGGTGGAAACCCGCTACGAACAAAACAAAAGTCTGTACTCCATCATGCAAATGGAGAAGTGGGTGATCTATGCCATTCTTTCGCTGATTCTGGTGGTGGCCGCCTTTAACATGATTGGGGCGCTGACCATGCTGGTGCTGGAGAAAAAAGAAGACATCGGCGTGCTGCATGCTATTGGCGCCAGTCGGGGTTTCATCAAAAAAATATTTTTAACCGAAGGTTTGTTGCTGGCGCTTATTGGCGGCGGCGTGGGCATGCTGCTGGCCCTGCTGATTGCGCTGGCCCAAATGAAATTTCACCTGATACCGCTGCAGGGCGATACGTTTATGATCGCTTATTTCCCAGTAAAAATCAATCCCTGGGATTTTTTGCTGGTGGGCAGCACCGTGCTGGTCATCTCGCTGATTGCGGCTTATATCCCCGCCCGCAAAGCGGCGAATCAGCAGTTGGTGTTGAGGAGTGAATAATCCCACTGTCCTCTGAAGGGGGAATCAAACCACCACGTTCACCATCTTGTTTTTCACAAAAATGAATTTCTTCAGCGGCTTGCCTTCCATCCATTTTTGCACCACCGCGTTCTGCAGAACTTCTTCCTGCACCTGCTCCGGCGTGGCGGCTAAATCCAGCACCATCGTTGTGCGCAGTTTGCCGTTGATAGACACCGGGTATTCTTTGGTGGCTTCCACCAGGTAGCTACTTTCGAATTTTGGAAAGGGCGCATCGAGGATGGAGGTGGTATTACCCAACTGATGCCAAAGCTCTTCGCTGATGTGCGGTGCATACGGCGTGAGCAGAATCAATAGTGGTTCCAGTATTTCCCGTTTGTGGCATTTAAGGTCGGTGAGTTCGTTGACACAAACCATAAAGCCGCTCACACAAGTATTGAATGAAAACCGCTCCGTGTCGTCTTCGATTTTTTTAATGGTGCGGTGAAGCACTTTCCATTCTTCTGGCGTGGCTTTTTCTTCGGTGACAAGTTTGCCTTTCACTTCATCAAAAAACAGGCGCCACAATTTTTTCAAAAAGCGGTGAACGCCTTCAATGCCTTTCGTGTCCCAGGGTTTGCTCATTTCTACGGGACCCAAGAACATTTCGTACATGCGGAAGGTGTCGGCGCCGAAGCGTTCAACGATGATATCGGGGTTGACGGTGTTGTAAAGGCGCTTACTCATTTTTTCGGTAAGCGTGCCGCAGATGTATTTGCCATCTTCCAAAATAAATTCCGCGTCTTTGTACTCCTCACGCCAATTTTTAAAGGCATCCACATCTAACTCCACACCATCTACAATGTTCACATCAATATGTAATTCGTCGGTTTCGTGATTGCCTCTCAGGCCGGCAGACACATATTGATTCGTTCCTCGCACCCGGTACACAAACCTCGAACTCCCCTGAATCATCCCCTGATTCAACAGCTTTTTAAACGGCTCGTCGAATGTAATCAAACCAAGATCATACAAGGCTTTTGTCCACATGCGGCTGTACAGCAAATGCCCAACGGCATGTTCTGTTCCGCCGACATATAAATCCACCTGGTTCCAATACGAACTGGTGCTTTTATCACTGAAAGTTTCGTCGTTGTGCGGATCCATGTACCGCAGAAAATACCACGACGAACCGGCATAACCGGGCATGGTATTCGTCTCTAAATCCTGCGATACCCATTCCGGTACATTGGCCAGCGGGCCTTCGCCTTCGGGCCCGGGCCCGTACTTTTCTACATAGGGTAGTTGCAGCGGCAACTCGCTTTCATCCAGCGGATAGGCCACGCCATCTATCCATTTAATGGGAAACGGCTCGCCCCAATAGCGCTGGCGGCTGAAGGCGGCATCCCGCATTTTAAAATTGACCTTTCGTTTACCAATCCCATCTTTTTCCAGGTGGTCAATCACGATCTCAATGGCATCCCGCATTTTAGTGCCGTTCAAAAATCCGCTGTTGCTCAACACGGCGTCTTTCGTGGGGTTGGCTTCCTGGCCGTTGTAGGCATCGCCGATGATATTGGTAATGGGCAGGTTGAAATGCTGTGCAAACTTATGGTCCCGTTCATCGCCGCTGGGCACGGCCATAATGGCGCCGGTGCCGTAGCCGGCCAGTACGTATTCGGATATCCAGATGGGAATCAGCCGCTTGCTAAACGGGTTGACGGCAAAGGCCCCGGTGGCTACGCCGCTGATCTTTTTCTCCGCCATCCGTTCGCGTTCGCTGCGGCTTTTTACATAAGCAATGTATTCGTCAACGGCGGCTCGCTGGCCGGGGGTGGTAATGGTGGCCACCAGTTCGTGCTCCGGCGCCAGCACCATAAAGTCAACACCAAAAATAGTGTCGGGCCGCGTGGTGTACACCCTCAGCGTTTGGCGGTGGTCATCAATGGCAAAGTCAATTTCGGCTCCGGAGCTTTTGCCAATCCAGTTGGTTTGCATTTCCTTCATCGCATCACTGAAGTCAACCTGCTGCAAGCCTTCGAGCAGCCGGTCTGCGTATTCGGTGATGCGCAGGTACCATTGCCGCAGCTTTTTCTTCACCACCGGATAGCCGCCTCTTTCGCTTACGCCATTTACCACTTCGTCGTTGGCCAGCACGGTGCCCAAGGCTTCGCACCAGTTTACCTCGCCATAGCCGCAATAGGCCACGCGGTATTCCATCAGGATAAGCTGTTTTTGCTTTTCGGTAAAGATGAGCCAGGCATCGGCCGTGAAGGTGACGTGCGGAAAATCGGGGATCTGAAACTGCGTATTGGGAATGGGATGGTTAGTATTGCCCTCTTGCTCAAAAATTTTGATCAAGCTGTCAATCGGCTCCGTTCTGGCCGTTTTACGATTGTACCAGCTTTTAAAGAGTTGCAAAAATATCCACTGTGTCCATTTGTAATATTTCGGATCGGAGGTGTTGACTTCGCGGCTCCAGTCGTAGCTAAAGCCGATCTTATCCAACTGGCTGCGGAAAGTGGCAATGTTTTTTGCCGTGCTCTCGGCCGGGTGTACGCCGTGTTCGATGGCGTATTGTTCGGCCGGCAGGCCGAACGCATCGTAACCCATGGGGTGCAAAACATTATAACCCTTCAAACGCTTGTAGCGGGCAAAAATATCGGAGGCAATATAACCCAGCGGATGCCCCACATGCAGGCCCGCACCGCTTGGGTACGGAAACATGTCCAGCACATAATACTTCGGCTTGCCGCTTTGGTTGGGTACCTGGTAGGCGCCACTGTTGGTCCAGTGCTGCTGCCAGCGCTGCTCTATTTCTCTGAAATTATAGTCCATGCCTCCGGCATTTTTTGTTTCGTTTGTTCCTGTTTCGCTCATTATTAGTTTCTTTTTTGCTGACACCGGATTGTGGTAAACAGAGGGATGAAGGCAACACTACTGGCCTTCATTAAAACAAAAAAGCGTTCGGAGAGGAACGTCTTATTGATCTCACCCAATTCAACCGGCGCACAAATCACGGCTCAGATAGCAATATTCCACAGCAGGCAATCGTTAGGGAAAGGCAAAAATAGCTGTTTCGGCCTTTTATTGGCCGGGATTACCAATAACCCGACTGGCTGCATAAAAGCAAACCTTTATTTTTGCCCACCTTCAAAAAGCGTTCAGAACATGGCACAAGTTGGAAAAGCGTCGTCCAAAAGGGGAAAACCGTCTTACATAATGAGCATTATCGGCGTGACGCTGGTTTTGTTCCTGTTAGGAATTGTGGGCTGGCTGGTGATCAATGCCAATAAGCTGAGCGACTACTTTAAGGAGAATGTAGAAGTGAAGGTTTACCTCGCCAACAAGGTTTCGGACAAGGACAGCGCCGCCCTGATGCAGTTTTTTGCCTCCCGTCCCTACATTCGCAAGTATGAGTACGTAACGAAAGACGAGGCCAAAAGGAAATACATGGGCGATGGCAATGGCGATTTCAGCACCATTCTCGACTACAACCCGCTGCCCGACGGTATTTATTTTAACCCGAAAAACGAATACGTGCAGCCCGATAGCCTGCAAAAGATCGCCCGCGACATTAAGGAGGGACAAAACACCGGCCTGGTGTCAGATGTTTCTTACCCGCAGGAGCTGGTGTCGAATATGGAAAAGAATTTTCGCAACATCAGCCTGATCATTTTGGGCATTGCCATTATTCTTTCCATTGTGGTGATTTTCCTGATTGACAATACCATTCGCCTGGCCATGTTCAGCAACCGTTTCTTGATTAAAACCATGCAGATGGTGGGCGCCACCCGGCAGTTTATTGCCCGGCCGCTGACGATACGGGCCATTATCAATGGCGCCATCTCAGCCGGAATTGCCATTGTGCTTATTTACATCCTGATTAGTGTGGCTGAGAACTTTATTCCCTGGCTGGCGGTAGTGCGGTCGAGCTCCACGCTGTTGCTGCTGTTCCTGACGCTGATCCTGATCGGCATCACCATCACCTTTTTCAGCACCTGGCGCAGCGTATCCAAGTACCTGCGCATGAAGCTGGATGAGCTGTATTAACCCCCCGTCCCCCTGAAGGGGAACTTAGGTGGGAAAGACATTATATTCGCAACCAGTTTTTGAAGGATAACTGGCCAAGTGTCAGCAATTTTTTAAAAGAACAATACTAATTATAGTAAAAAGAAAATGTGTGTCTAATTTTTCTTCGGTAAAGGCTGAAGAAGAAAGATCACGCAGACCTAAATTCCCCTTCAGGGGGGCAGGGGGTTAAATTATGAAAGCAACAAAACCAGCCGCAACGGCCAAAGCGCCGGTAGTAAAAACAAAGGCAACCGCCTTGTTTGACAAAGACAACCTTATGTGGATGCTGATTGGCGTCGTGATTCTGATTGTGGGCTTTCTGCTCATGGCCGGCGGCGGCAGCGACGACCCAAATGTATTTGACCCCTCGGAAGTGTACAGCACCCGGCGCATCACCATTGCGCCCATCGTTATTCTCATTGGTTTGGGCATTGAGATCTACGCCATCTTCCGCCAACCGAAAAATACCCGTACGGCCGACTAATGAATCTTTTTGAAGCGATTGTGATCGCCATTGTAGAAGGCCTCACCGAGTTCTTGCCCATTTCTTCCACCGGCCACATGGTCATCACCAGTTCGGCTTTTGGCATTGGCGACGAAGCCTTCACCAAACTGTTTGAAGTAGCCATTCAGTTGGGCGCCATCCTTGCAGTAGTGATTCTTTACTGGCGAAAGTTTTTTCAGCTTACCAAATGGGAGTTTTATGTAAAGCTGATTGTAGGGGTGATACCGGCGCTTCTCCTTGGTTTCCTGTTTAATGATTTAATTGATGAAATGCTGGGCAGCACCACCATTGTGGCCGTGGCCATGGTGCTGGGCGGCGTGGTGCTCCTGTTTATTGATAAATGGTTTAGCCGCAATACGCAAAAGCCCGACATTCTGGCGACAGAACTTACCCGGCAGGAGATTGTGGAGGCAGATGAAAAACTGAGCTACAGGCGGTCGTTTATTATCGGTTGCTGGCAGGTGCTGGCCATGATTCCCGGGGTAAGCCGCAGCGCTGCCTCCATCATTGGCGGCATGCAGCAAAAGCTTTCGCGGAACTTTGCCGCCGAATTTTCTTTTTTCCTGGCAGTACCCACCATGTTTGCCGCTACGGCGTATTCGTTGCTGCTGAAAAACTGGGGCACCGATACCGAAAAGCAACGCGGTTATGAGCTGATCCTGGCCTCGGCCGAAAACATCAAAATTTTTGTTGTTGGCAATGTCGTGGCGTTTGTGGTGGCACTGGTGGCCATTAAATTTTTTATCACCTATCTGCAACGCCACGGCTTTCGGCTGTTTGGCTGGTACCGTATCATAGCCGGACTCATTTTACTGGGCCTGATCTTTACGGGTTACATGCGCTGATGCCGGTGCCCGCGGCCCCTGGCATTTTCCCTGCCACTCTTTTTTGATAGTTGGCTATTAGCATTCTACTTTTAACCCATGCAAACAGCCTCCAGGAAGGTGATCAACGCGTGGGCCATGTACGACTGGGCCAACAGCGTTTATAACCTCGTTATCACCACCACATTTTTTCCGGCCTACTACGCGGCCGTCACTTCCACCGAAAAATTTAAAGACGGGGTTCCGTTTCTTGGCCGCAATTTCGTCAACACGGAGTTGAAGGACTATTTTTTTGCCTTTGCCTACCTTATCATCATTCTCCTTTCGCCCATTCTTTCGTCCATAGCCGACTACAAGGGCAACAAGAAAAACTTCATGCGTTTTTTTTGCTACCTGGGCGCCACGTCGTGTTCCCTGATGTTTTTCTTTGATGAGAACAATGTGATGCTGGGCCTTTTTTTATTGATGATGGCCTGCGTAGGCTTTTATGGCAGCCAGGTTTTTTATAACTCCTACCTGCCCGAAATAGCGTCGGAAAAAGACACGGACAACATCAGTGCCCGCGGCTACACCTTTGGCTATATCGGCAGCGTGATTTTGCAGATCATTGGTTTTGGCCTGGTGATGGCCATGCCCGATTCATCGCTTCCGCTGAAGCTGACCTTTTTGCTGGTAGGCCTGTGGTGGGTGGGCTTTGCGCAGATACCATTCCGCCATTTGCCCAAAAGCAATCCGGTGGCCCGGCAAAAAAAGAATGCCCTGACCAACGGTTTTCGCGAGTTGCAGAAGGTGTGGGAACAGCTCCGGCACATGCCGGTTTTAAAACGCTTTCTGGCGTCGTTTCTTTTTTACAGCATGGGCGTGCAAACGGTGATGCTGGTGGCCATTGACTTTGGTATAAAAGAATTGCAACTGCCCAATGCCAACCTTATTATTACCGCTGTTATTATCCAGGTAGTGGCCATTGCCGGCGCCATTGGCATGTCGAGGCTGTCGGCCCGCTGGGGCAATATTCAGGTACTGATGCTTACTGTGGCGCTTTGGATCTTCCTGTGCATTGGCGGTTACTTCATGCAAACGGAAATGCATTTTTATATCCTGGCGGCATTGGTGGGCCTGGTGATGGGTGGCATTCAATCGCTCAGCCGCTCCACTTATGCCAAGCTGATGCCTGAGACTAAAGACACCACCTCATTCTTTAGCTTTTATGACATTACGGAAAAAGTGGCCATCGTGATTGGCCTGTTTGCCTTTGGCTTTATCGAAGGCGCCACGGGCTCCATGCGCAACTCCATCCTGGCACTGGTAGTATTTTTTGTTATCGGATTCGTTTTATTGTTGTTCACGGCACAAAAAACAAAAAGACTGGCCTTTGTATGAAACTTTATACCATCCACACCGGCAACTTTAAGCTCGATGGCGGCGCCATGTTTGGCGTAGTGCCCAAAAGCATCTGGAACAAGCTGAATCCCGCCGACGAGGCCAATCTTTGCACCTGGGCCATGCGCTGCCTGCTGATTGAAGACGGCGACAGGCTGATCCTGGTTGACAACGGCATAGGCAACAAGCAAGACCAAAAATTTTTGGGCCATTATCACCTGCACGGCGATGCTTCACTTGACAGCTCGCTGGCGCAACACGGCTTTCATCGAAACGATATCACCGATGTTATCCTGACCCATCTGCACTTTGATCATTGCGGCGGTTCCATTGTTCGCGAAGGCGACCAGCTTTTGCCGGCATTTAAAAACGCTAACTACTGGAGCAACGAGGAACATTGGGAATGGGCCACCAAGCCAAACGACCGCGAGAAGGCTTCTTTCCTTAAAGAAAATATTTTGCCCATCCGGGAAAGCGGGCAATTGCAGTTTGTCGAATTGCCGAATGTTGACTGGGATGCGGCAAAGCCTTTGCCTGAACAATCATTTTCCGAAACAATTTCACTCCGTTTTGTGGAGGGCCACACGGCCGGCATGATGCTGCCGCAAATTTCTTACAAGGGGCGAACGATTGTTTTTATGGCCGACCTGTTGCCTAGTGCCGGGCATCTTCCTATTCCGTATGTAATGGGATACGACATGTTTCCATTAACCACATTGCACGAGAAAAAAAGTTTTTTGGGCGAAGCCCTGGAGAATGATTTCATCCTGTTTTTTGAACACGACCCGGTGAATGAATGTTGCACAGTGCAGCAAACAGAAAAGGGCATACGACCGAAAGATTTTTTCAGATTGGCGGAGTTGGGATAACGATAAACCATTCCACGGCCACGCTCCAGATTCCAACGGTATGAAAAATTTTACCCTGTTACTTTTCATTTTTATTCCTTTCTGTTTATTTGCCCAGGAGCGTCTGCAGCCAATTGGTGCCGGCCTGGTTGCAGGAGTGAATTTTTCAAGAATGAATTTTAATAAAACGCCGGTTCCGCCGCCGCCTTCTCCTATCACCACCTATTTTCAACCCTCGGTTCGGGTTGGGGTATACACCAACATTCAGTTCGCTAAAAAGCTCTCGCTTCGGAACGAATACATTTTTTCGCAGGTAAAAAATCTCGTTCATACAAACAACCGGCGATTCACTTTGAATTACGTGGAGCTGCCAGTTTTGCTGACGTATAACGTCCATAAAAAAATTTCACTGCAAGCCGGACCATCGCTTGGTTTTTTGATCAATGCCAGCATCAAAACAAACGGCGTGTCTAAAGACATTACGCATGACACGGAGGAGCGAAGCATTGGATTAACTGTGGGAGCCAGCTATGCATTCTCGTCCCGTTTATCTTTCTGCACACGTTATCAGCATGGCTTCAACCACATTGGTATCGGCCAACGGTCGAGTGTTTCAGAATTTGAATTGGAGCAATTGCAGCTACTGCTGCAGGTGAAACTGTGAAAAGTATAAGACTGCGTAACTATTACTTACGGCAAGATGCTTAAAATAGTACTACTGTGAAAGGTTTTGACCGTTGAATTTCTTTAAGCTGCTCAATGGATATTTCAGGCCCCGGTAGCTCATCATATCCATTTTTACACTGCCCACTACAATCGGGCTTTCAATGCGCAGCGGTATGCGGTTGGCGTCGTCGCTCACCCATACCGTCATTTTTTCGCCGCCTTCAAAGATGGTGCCTTTCAGAAGAAGTGGCTTAAATTTCACCGCCCTGAATTTGCCGTATTTTGTCTTTACATCTTCTTTGCCCAGGTAACGGATGTACATCTCATACACCTCATTGTCGAGGAACATTTTGAACGGAATCTTGTCGTCTTTTTTGTACTTATCAAAATCTACGTTGCGGGCACAATACACGGCGCTAATGACATCCTGCACGCAATCGGGCACTTTAAACACGCCGTCTTTGGTAACGGCAGTGTTGGCGCTTTGGTTGAACATGATGTTTTCGTAATGTTTGTGCTTGCCTTCCTGCACATCCCGAACAAACTTCAGGGGCTGCATGTTGGTGGTGTCAATGTACGATTCGTACCGGTCACGCACCTTGTAGATCCAGTCGTACTTTTCGTTGGTGGCGCCGCTGGCAGTGATGTGAAACACCGGCCGGCCGTTGAGCTTTTCAACCGTATTGGTAAAGGTGGCGTTTCCGGCATTGACATAGATGCCGGCCACGGTGTAATACACAATGTACATGATCTGCTCGCCGGCCTGTGTGGTCACATTGCGGGCGCCGCAGATATCTTTGGAAATGATAGGGTCTTTTGTTTTTGCGCCTACCCCCAGCAGGCAAAAGCTTAGCAAAACGGCATAACTAAGTTTCTTCATTTTTCGATAGCAGTTTTATATTCCACAGCAATAGGGTACCAATCAGGGCCGGCACAATCAGGTTCATGAACCAAATGGTAACGGAGGTGAGGCCAATGCCGAGGCTATTGGCACTGAACAAGCCAATCAGCCGCAAGCTCACCTCGCCCCGCAAACCCACCTCCACCAGTGCAATAGACGGGATGACGGCCAGCGCTAAAAATACAACACTCATGGTCGAAAGCATATCGGCTGCCGTGAGGCCCACGCCAAAGACGTAAAACACCGCCATATACTGCGCCATAAACACTGCATAACGAAGAGACGAAAGCAAAAGTATTTTGGCCAGAAAAGAACCGTTAAACTTCTGCAACGACTCCACAAGGTACAGCCAGCGGTGGGTGCTGAGCCAGCGGCTGAACAGGGACACCACGGCACTGACCTTAAAATAAATGAAAACCGTTGCCAAGGCCACCGCTAATAAACCATAAAACAAGAACTGAAAAGCAATGACCATTTGCGGGAAAGCCCGCAGCAGTTCGGTTTTCATCACCACCAACCCTGCCAGGCCGCAGAACAGTGTCACCAGCAACTGCGCAATGCTGCCCACAATAGCCAGCGAAACAATCTTGAGCCGCCCGCCTTCGGGTTGATACACCATGCGGCCGATATACTCGCCCACCCGGTTGGGCAAAGCCACCGAAAACGACACTCCCGAAAGAACCGCTTTGTAGGCCAACAGGAATGAGACCGGCCGAACTGTGCTGACCAACAGCTTCCACTTCAGCGCTTCTATTCCCCAATTGACAACAATCAGGGCTGTGGCGACGCACAGAAAAACAATTTTAACAGAAAGAAAAGAAGCGCTGATTTCTTCCCACGACTGGGCCAAATGCGGTTGATTCCGGATTTGCTGAAAGATGGAAAATGACAATCCAACGAAAAGCAACGGGCCCAAAAAGTAGTTGAGGAAAATTTTGATAGTTTTGTTCCGGACCATCGCAAAAATTCAAAAATAGAAATTCAAAATTCAAAATCCGTACTGGCGTTAAAATGAATCAGGTTTCGCAGTTGCTTTTTGAATTTTATGCTTAAACAAACCAATTCTTGCAAAAGCCATCCGTTATATTAGGCATAGATCCGGGCACCCTGTTTATGGGTTATAGCGTTATTGAAGTGGTGGCCAGCCGCATCACCATCCGCGAAATGGATGTGTTGAAACTGACCAGCACCAAAGACAATTATTACCGCCTGCAGAAAATTCACCAAAAGGTGATGCAATTGATGAATCATTTCTCTCCCGACGAATTTGCGATTGAAGCCCCTTTTTACGGCAAAAACGTGCAGAGTATGCTGAAGCTGGGTCGGGCACAGGGCGTGGCTATTGCGGCCGCCATGGAAAAAGGCGTTCCTATTACCGAATACTCACCCAAGAAGGTAAAACAATCTATCACCGGCAACGGTAACGCTGATAAAGAGCAGGTATGGCTAATGCTGCAGCAGATCACCGGCCTGCCCGAAAAACCTACGCATTTTGACTCCACCGATGCATTGGCGGTAGCGGTTTGCCATCATTACAGCACCAGGATACCCGGGCTGAAAATGGTATCGAAGCCACTGGCCAAAAAGAAATCAAAAGCAAGCTGGGAACAGTTTGTTGCCAGCAACGGGCATCGTGTTTCCTCTTAATTTTTTGTTTTCCGCGCCGCCGGTTTTTGTTTTGCTTTTGCAGCCTGCTTTTTGGCTGGCGGCGGGGGCGGCGGCGGTGGCACGACTTCGAATGTTGTACTAATCGTATCGGTTACTGTTTCTGTTTCTTCTGCAGCCGGTACCAAACTTTCGCCCTTGCGGGCCACCTGAACGATATCGGCACCAAACCATCCCGCTTCGGCCGGAAAGTACACCATATTGCGAAACACGAGTTGGTAAGCCGAGTCGCCAACGGCAAAATCAATCACGCCCTTTGCCTCTTTCAAGCCTTTTAGATTAAACTGTGCGGCTTCTTTATCCGATACGGCAGCCGAATCTACCGTCAATCCGGTAATACGGGCCTCGCTCCACCGCACGCCTTTGGCTTCGCCTTTGCTCAGGGTAGATTGAAACAGGCTTTTGTTTTTTGCCTGCATGGCCGCAAACTTTTCCGGACCGGCCGCATTGCCCGCTTCGGCCGTAATCAGGCTGTCTATGTTGAGATTCTTTGTTTTTTCGTCGGTGGCAAATATTGCCTTCATTCCTTCCGACTTCAGCACCTGCTCCATGATGGAAGTCATAAACCGGCCAAACTGGTTGGCATTGGGGTAAATGGCCAAAAAAGCCTGCTCGTCTTTTTGCTGCAAAGCGGCAAAGAGTTTTTGCACGGTGCTGTCGGCCGTGCGGTGCTGTGCGTGAAGGAGTGGCTGCGCAGCCAGCATCACAAACAGCGCCAGCATCATCCGGGAGATTTTCATATTTTTTATTTAAGGAATGACAGAATTTTTTCCTGGGCTTTTTTCAGGTCTTCGTCGGAGGCCTTTGGCTTTGGCTGCACAAAATTTAAATCGTTGGAAGAGTTGATGGGAACCAGGTGAACATGCGCATGCGGCACTTCGAGGCCAATGACGGAAATGCCGCAACGGTTGCAGGGAAAAGCCTTTTCAATGGCCCTGGCAATGGGCTGTGCAAACACCAGGATCTGCGACAGATAATCGGCCGGCAGATCCCAGAGATTGTCTTCTTCGGTTTTTGGTATCACCAGCACATGGCCCTGCCGCAAGGGAAAAATATCAAGAAAGGCAAAGAAGCGGTCGTCTTCGGCAATCTTGTAGCTGGGTATGTCGCCGCGGATGATTTTGGAGAAAATGGTCATAGTGGAAAGATATGCGGATGTGCGGATATACAGATGAGTAGAGACTGATGAACTAAATGGTTATAAATAGTTTATTGGTGTCGAAATTTGGGGTGTGATTTTTTGGTATGTATTAGAAATTAGCGATTCGAACTTGCTTAAAAAATAAAGGTACAAAGTACCGTTCACCCTATTCCAGAAACCCATCTCAGTAAAATCAATCCAATCAAATTGTACTACATCCGCATATCCGCACATCCGCATATCAAATAGAAATGTCCTCCACCTTGAACTTCATCAGTCCGGCCGGTACGGTTACTTCAGCTACCTCGCCAACAGCTTTGCCCAGCAGGCCTTTGCCAATGGGTGAGGTCACGGAAATTTTGCCGGTTTTCAGGTCGGCTTCGGTTTCGCTCACAATCTGATAGGTCACCTGCTTTTTGGTATTCAGGTTGGTGAGCTTCACCTTGGTAAGGATGGATACTTTGCTGGTATCTACGGCCGATTCGTCGAGAATGCGGGCCTGCGCTATTTGGCCTTCCAGCGCTGCAATCTTTGCCTCCAAAATACCCTGTGCTTCTTTTGCCGCATCGTATTCGGCATTTTCACGCAAATCGCCTTTCTCCCTTGCCTCGGCAATGGCCCGGGCCGCTGCCGGACGGTCCACGCCTTTCATCCGTTGAAGGTCTGCCCTCAGGTGTTCCAGTGCGTCCTTGGTCATGTAGTTTACGCCACTCATATCAAACGGGTTTAGCTATAAATGAAAAAAATAGCAACGCTCCGTTCCGGGAGCGTTGCCAGTATTACAAATATAGCGGAAAAACAAATTCAGCGGCCAAGCCCCAGCTTTTCCACCAACACCTCGGCCATGCGTAAGAAAGCCTCGTGGCTATAGCCGCCAATGTGCGGCGTCACAATGACGTTGGGCTGCGAGGTAAGAAAGCGCAGTTGCTCCCACTCCGCATCGGTGTAGCTCGGCAGCTTTTCATTTTCCAATACATCTAATGCTGCACCCGCCAGTTTTCCGTCTTTGATGGCATTGATCAGCGCTGCTGTGTCAGTAACCGGGCCGCGGCAGGCGGTGAGAAAAAACGGCGGCGTTTGAAAGCTGCTGAAAAATTCGACATCGGCATAATGATAGGTTTCGTCGGTTAGCGGAATGTGCAGGCTAACGACTTGCGCCTGCTCAAAAATTTCGGGCAGAGATGCTTCTTTGATGTACCCATTGCTATAATCGCGTTTGTATTTATCGTGCGCAAGCACCGTTACATCGAAAGGCGCCAGCAGCCTCGCAAACTGCGAACCGGTGTTTCCAAAACCAATGATGCCGACAGTTTTCCCCCGCAGCTCAATAGCCCGGTTCTCGTTTCGCAGCCATTTGCCTTCTTTGACTTCGTTGTACGATTTGCAAATATTATTGAGCAGGCAGAGTAGCATGCCCAACATTTGTTCGGCTACCGCGTTGCGGTTGCCTTCGGGTGTGCTGATGAGGCGAATGCCTTTTTGCGCCGCATATCCCTCATCAATCAGTTCCATGCCGCTACCCAGCCTCCCGATCCATTGCAGGCGCGAAGCCTGATCAAGCATGGCCTTATCAATTTTTATTCTTGTCGTCACTACCAACCCATCGGCATCGTGGATAATCGTTTTCAACTCATCGTAGGAGATTGCCGGCTGATAAACGACTTCGTAACCGCCTTTTTGCAAGGCAGCCGGCAGGTAGTCGTGTACCGGTGCGGAAATAATCACTTTCATCAGGTCATAATTTGGATGGTGAAGGGATCAATAAGAAAATCGGCCTACGGCTGCTGCATCCGAAAACTCAGTGCCGCAAAATCAGCAAGGCTCAATTGCTCGGCTCGTTTGTCAAACAGTTTATCCTGCAAAATTGTTGAATCGAACAATCCTCTACAGGCGTTGCGGAGCGTTTTTCGCCGCTGGTTGAAAGCGGTTTTTACCAGGTTGAAAAAGGCTTTCCGGCTTTTTATTTGGAGGGGCTCTTTTCGCGGCAGCAGGCGAATAACACCGCTTTTTACTTTCGGTGGCGGGTTGAAGCTGTTTTCGCTTACGTCGAATAAATACTCCACATCGTAATAAGCCTGCACCAGCACCGAGGTAACACCATACACCTTGTTGCCTTCTTTGGCCGCCACCCGTTGGGCCACTTCTTTTTGAAACATGCCAATCATGCATTCCACACCCGTTTCCCATTCGAGTATTTTAAAAAGGATCTGCGTAGAAATGTTATACGGGAAATTGCCTACCACGGTAAACGGCTCATCAAAGGGCTTGTCAATTTCCAGAAAACTTTGATGAATGATCTTATCCTGCAAAATGGGATAAGTTTGTTTCAGGTACACAACTTTCTCTTCGTCCAGCTCCACCGCTTTAAACACAATACCCGGTAGTTGTATCAGGTATTTGGTGAGGGCGCCACCGCCGGGCCCCACTTCCAACAGGTTGCGAAAGGGATGCTTTTCCAACTCCTCTACAATCTGCCGGCAAATGTTTTCATCTTTCAGAAAATGCTGGCCCAACGATTTTTTCAGTGTGTACATCGGTCCAAAATTAGCCGCATTAGCACGATAACGAACCGGCGTGTTGGATTTCTCTCAGCCCTGGCCCGGGCCCGCCCCGCCACTCGAAAAGGTCGCCGGCGCCAGGAACCCAACGCGACTTTCTTAAACCCACCATGGCTCCATCAACGATCTGGTGCCTCAATATTCCCTATCCCCCTCATCCCAATTGCTTTTCTTTAGCCATATTTGCAGCATGAACAAACCTGTTATCGGCATCTCCTGTGGCGACATTAACGGCATTGGTCCCGAAGTGATCATTAAGACATTTTCCGACAACCGGATTCTGGAATACTGCACACCCGTGATCTTTGGCTCTAACAAGCTTCTCAATTTTTACCGCAAGGCGGTGCCCGATGCACATTTCAATTACCAGAACATTCGCGATTTTTCGAAGCTGGCGGTAAAACAGGTGAATATCTTCAGTTGCTGGGAAGAAGAAGTGGCCATTACGCCGGGGCAGTTAACCGAAACAGGCGGCCAATACGCCGTAAAGTCCCTGCTGGCCGCGGCCGATGCCCTCAAAGCGGGCCACATCCAGGGTATCATCACGGCGCCCATCCATAAAAAAAATGTGCAGGGAGAGGCCTTTTCTTACACCGGCCATACGCCATTCTTAAAGGCGGTGGCGAATGCTAACGATGCATTGATGCTGCTGTACGCCGAAAACATTCGGGTGGCGCTGGTAACGGAACACGTGCCCCTGAAAGAAGTGGCGCAGCACATTACCCGCGAAGCCATTGTGTCGAAGCTGCAACTGCTGAATTACAGCCTGCGCCGCGACTTTGGCATTGACAAGCCAAAAATTGCCGTGTTGGGCCTCAACCCGCATGCCGGCGATGAAGGCCTGGTGGGCGATGAAGAGCAAAAGATCATTGCACCCGCCATTCGTGATGCCAAGCACAAGATGAATGTGTTTGGTCCCTACAGCGCCGATGCATTTTTTGCCCGCCGCAGCTACCTCCAGTTCGATGCGGTGCTGGCCATGTACCACGACCAGGGGCTGATTCCCTTTAAGGCCATCGCGGCCGGCGAAGGCGTCAATTATACAGCGGGGCTTCCGTTTGTGCGTACCTCGCCCGATCATGGCACGGCCTACGATATTGCCGGTAAAAACACCGCCGATCACACATCCTTTATGACAGCCGTTTTTGAATGCGTGGACATTATTCGCCGGAGGGGCGAGTATGATGAGCGAACAAAAAACCCGCTGCGGAAGATTACGGCTGAGGTGTTGAAGAATGTGGAGGATGAGAAGATAGAGGAGTAGAGCCCCCGGTTGGAGGCTTGCTAACGCACAACCCTCACCTGTCGCCGCTGCCTTAATAATCGAACCCTTGCAAGAAAAAAAGCCCAATAGCATTACCAAGCGTAGCGAAGCGGCAATGGAGCGTCGCCGGTGCAGCTCAATTTGTATTCTGTCGCCGGTAACAAAAAGAAAAAGCCTCAATCAGAAAACTGACTGAGGCTTTATTTTATCGTCGAAAAGCGAGGTTTTGTGTGTTGGACCTCTCCCCCACCGGGGAACCGGAGGAGGCCGGGGATTTTACAGCGTCCGCTTTACTTCTTCTTCTTCGTAGGCTTCAATGATGTCGCCGACTTTGATGTCGCTGTAGTTCTTCACCGTCAAACCGCACTCCATACCCGTCATCACTTCTTTTGCATCGTCTTTGTAGCGCTTCAGCGATCCCAGTTCGGCGCCTTGTCCTTCGCCGGTTGGATACACCACGATGCCGTCGCGGATAATACGAATCTTGCTGTCGCGGCGGATGCGGCCTTCAATGACCTGGCAGCCGGCTACGGTCGCTTTATCAAACTTAAACACCTCCTTGATCTCCACATTACCAATGATCTTTTCCTGCGTTTTCGGTTCCAGCATGCCTTCCATGGCACTGCGGATTTCTTCGATGGCGTTGTAGATGATGGAGTAGGTTTTGATCTCAATGCCGGCGTTATCGGCCAGGCGGTTGGCCTGCAGCGACGGACGCACGTTAAAGCCAATGATGATAGCATCGGAAGCTTCGGCCAGCACCACGTCGCTCTCGTTGATCTGGCCCACACCCTTGTGGATCACCGATACAAGAATTTCTTCTGTTGACTGCTTTTGCAGCGAATCCGAAAGGGCTTCTACTGAACCGTCCACGTCGCCTTTGATGATCACCTTCAGTTCCTTGAAGTTTCCAAGAGCCAAACGACGGCCGATTTCATCCAGCGTAATGTGCTTTTTGGCCCGCATGCCCTGCTCACGCAGAATCTGTGCACGGCGGTTGGCAATGTCTTTGGCTTCGGCTTCATCTTCGTACACCTTGAACTTTTCGCCCGCCTGCGGGGCACCGTTCAGGCCCAGGATGAGGGCTGGTGCCGACGGACCAGCTTCGTCAATGCGTTTGTTTCGCTCATTCATCATGGCCTTTACACGGCCAAAATGCTGTCCGGACACTACCAGGTCGCCGGCTTGCAGCGTACCGTTTTGTACCAGGATGGTGGCCACATAACCGCGGCCTTTATCCAGCGTTGCTTCAATAATGGTTCCGGAGGCTTCGCGGTTAGGATTTGCCTTTAGTTCCAGCAGTTCGGCTTCGAGCAATATTTTTTCGAGCAAAAGATCCACATTCAGCCCTTGCTTGGCAGAAAGCTCCTGGCTTTGGAACTTACCGCCCCAGGCTTCTACCAGGATGTTCATACCGGCCAGCTGCTCGTAAATCTTCTGCGGGTTAGCACCGTCTTTATCAATTTTATTGATGGCAAAGATCATGGGCACATTGGCCGCCTGCGCATGCGAGATGGCCTCCCGTGTTTGAGGCATGATGGCATCGTCGGCCGCAATGACGATGACGGCAATGTCGGTGATCTTGGCACCACGGGCACGCATGGCAGTAAAGGCTTCGTGACCCGGCGTATCCAGGAAGGTAATGTCCTTTCCGTTCGGCAGGTTTACCTGGTAGGCACCGATGTGCTGGGTGATGCCACCCGCTTCGCCGGCCACCACATTGGCTTTGCGGATGTAGTCGAGCAACGATGTTTTACCGTGGTCAACGTGACCCATGATGGTCACGATCGGCGACCGCGGCTCCAGTTCGTCGGCATCGTCTTCTTCCTCCTCCTCTTCCATTTCCAGTTGCTTCTCCATGTCAATGAACTCCACATCGTAGCCAAATTCGGAAGCCACGAGTTCGATCACCTCGGCATCGAGACGCTGGTTGATGGACACCATAATACCGAGGCTCATACACTTGCTGATGACTTCCGCAAACGAAACGTCCATCAGATTGGCCAGCTCACTTACCGAAATAAATTCGGTTACCTGCAGCTTGTTGTCTCCGCTATCGGCACCTTCGGCCATCTCGGCCCGGCGATCGCGGCGCTTGGCAGTGCGCTTGCCTCCTTTGCCACCACCGCCCGAAAGCTTGGCCTGGGTTTCCTGTATTTTCCGTTGAATTTCTTTTTCGTCAATCTGGCGGTCTTCGCGGGGACCACGTCCGTCGCCACGGCGCTGGGGCGTAAAACGTCCGCCACCACCACCCTGGCCGCCACGATTAAAGCCTCCACCTTGTCCGCCCACATTTTTTTGCGGGGTAAAGCGTCCGCCGCCACCTTGCCCGGTTGATGGCTGACTTTGTCCGGCGCCTTGCTGTCCGCCTTCGCGGAAAGCCGTAGGCCCCCGTTTTTCTATGGGGATGCGCTTTCGTTTCCGTTTTTCGTCCAGGGTTTTCGGTCGGGTATCACTCTCTACCGGCAGTTCTATTTTGCCTAAAATCTTGGGGCCTTCCAATTTTTCCGCTTTGATGTTTTCGATGACAGGTTCTTCTTCCCCCTTTTCCGGTAGGTCAATAACGTTGGTTTCTGCCACCGCTTCTACAACGGGAGCAGGCAGTTCTTCTATGGGTTGCTGGGGAGCAACAGGCACGGCCTCGGCCTCCTGCACGGGTGGTGCCGGCGTGGCCGCTTCTTCTGCCTCTTTTGCTTTTTTAATGCCTTTTTTCGGCCGCGTGGAGGAGTCTATGGCGGAGAGGTCTATTTTGGTAATGACCTTTGGCGCTTCAATCTCCGGAACGGTGGGTGTTGGCGCTTCCACGGGTTCGGCCACCGGCTCTTCGGCCTGCACCTGGGGCTGGGGATCAGCAACAGGCGGTGGCGGTGCGGGTGCTGCCTCCTGCACCACGGGAGCCGGCGGGGCCACTTCCACCGGTGGTGGCGGCGGCAATGTTTCTTTTGGCGCCGTCTTCTTTTCTTCTTTGCGGAAGCGAAGCACTTCCTCTTCGTCGCGTTTTTTCTTTGCTTCGCCACCTTTTGGCAGGTCTATCTGCACGGCTTTGAGCTTCGCTACTTTATCGCTCTGAAATTCGTTCTGCAAAGCCCGGTACATATCGTCCGTCAGCTTTGCGGTCGGTTTCAGATCGTCTCTGTTGAAGCCTTTGTTGACCAAAAAATCCACCAGGGTATCTTTACCGATGTTGAATTCTTTGGCGGCCGCCATTAACCTTGGTGTTGTTGTCGTTTCAGCCATTCGATTTTTTAGAGTTCACAAGTTTACGAGTTCACAAGTTCACGAGTTGTGTCCTGGAGACAGGCTTCTCAAACGTTGGAACAAAAGAACTTCGATTTATCAACTAATATTTTGTTTTGTTTACTTCACGAGTGGCAAGTTCTGCATTCGTCGTTCACAAAGGTGTGAACCTGTGAACTTGTGAACCCGTGAACTATTCCTTTTCAAACTCCGCCTGCAGTACACGGCGTACGTCAGTAATGGTCTCTTTTTCCAGATCGGTGCGGCGCTCCAGCTCCTCTGCCGTGAGGTCCAGTACCGACCGGGCGGTATCGCAACCAATGCGCTTCAGCTCGTCTATCACCCAGCCTTCAATTTCATCGCTGAATTCTTCGAGGTCAATGTCGAATTCTTCCACTTCGCCTTCGTTATCGCGATAAACATCAATGTTGTAACCTGTCAATTCGCAGGCCAGCTTGATATTGACACCGCGGCGGCCAATGGCCAGCGACACCTGGTCGGGCTTTAAAAAGACACTGGCGTGCCGGTCTTCGCTGTTTATGTCCATAGACGTGATCTTGGCGGGGGTCAGCGAACGCTGGATTAAAAGCTGAATATTGGCCGTCCAGTTGATAACATCAATGTTTTCGTTCTTCAGCTCGCGAACAATGCCGTGAATGCGGCTGCCCTTCATGCCCACACAGGCGCCTACGGGGTCAATGCGGTCGTCGTAAGACTCCACAGCCACTTTGGCTCGTTCGCCTGGTTCGCGTACAATTTTTTTGATCACAATGAGGCCGTCGAAGATTTCCGGTACTTCTATTTCCAAAAGTTTTGCCAGAAAATCAGGCGAAGTACGCGAAAGTATGATAACCGGCGTATTATTTTTCATATCTACCTTCTTCACCACCGCCCGGATGTTTTCGCCTTTTTTAAAATAATCCTGCGGAATTTGCTCGCTTTTTGGCAAAATCAGCTCGTTACCTTCCTCGTCGAGCAGCAAAATTTCCTTTTTCCAAACCTGGTAAACCTCGGCCGATATGATTTCGCCCACACGGTCGCCGTATTTTTTGGCCAGCACGTTTTTCTTCAGGTCGGAGATGCGGCTGGCCAGGGTTTGCTTGGCGGCAAGGATGGCCCGGCGGCCAAAATCCTCCAGGTTCACCTCTTCATACACTTCTTCACCTACCTCATAGTCGGGCGAGATTTTTTTGGCTTCGGTCACCTCAATTTCTTCCAGGGTGTTGTACACATCATCGTCGTCCACCACCGTGCGGCGCCGGAAGATCTCCAGGTCACCTTTTTCGGCGTTTACGATCACGTCGAAGGTATCGTCGCTGCCGTATTTTTTACGGATGAGTGTTTTAAATACGTCTTCCACCACACGCATGAGCGTGGGACGGTCAATGTTTTCGGCATCCTTAAACTCCTGGAAGGCTTCTATGAGGTTGATACTGGCCATAGCTTTGTGATTTAGCTGTGAGCTGTGAGCCGCGAGCCGTGAGCAAAGACACCATAAAAGGCTCATAGCTCATAGCTGATGGCTCATAGCTTCTCTTAAAACTTTACTTGAATTTTTGTTGTTTTTATATCGGTAAAAAGCACTGTTTCCTGTTTGATCTCTTTCTTTTTTCCTTTGCCGGTTTCGGTTTCTACAACAATGCTGTCATCGCCGGCTTCCAGCAGCTTTCCTTCGGTTACGGTGTTGTCGTTACGGGTAATGTGGACAAAGCGGCCCACATTTTTTTTGTATTGCCGATGCTTTTTCAGCGGTTCGTCCAGGCCGGGCGACGAAACCTCCAGCGAAAAATCCCCGTCGGGAAACAGGGCACTTTCCTCCAGCTCATTGTACAACTTGCGGTTGTAGTCAATCAATACAGACAACATAATGCCTTCATCGGCGTCAATGAACACTTTGATATTGTTGGTGGGCTTTATCCGCACCTCCACCAAAAAATGCGTTGGGTGGCTCTCCAAAAGCCGGCTGATCCGTTGTTCTACCGCTGCGATGATTGTTTCCGTTTGCATATCCTAAAAGAAGAAGGGAACGTCGTTCGTTCCCTTCTGTTTTTCGTTTGCCAGGGCAAAGGTAAGCTAAACGTTAAATACCGTCCAAATTCAAATTGAATATTTGTGGGGCTGTACCTTTGGATTCTATGATTTTAAGTTTTCTTTTCTTTCTTTTTCTGGCCTATATGCTATACAAACTGGTGGTTGATTTCATCATTCCGGTTGTACGCACCACCCGGAAAATAAAGAAGAGTTTCCGCGACATGCAGCAGCGGATGCAAGAACAGCAGGATGGCGTGCAGCAACCCCCACCGAACAGCCACAACGCCAAAGACAAAAACCCTTTGGGCGACTATATTGATTTTGAGGAGGTGAAGAACTGAGGTTGAGCCGCAACGGCAGGAAGTATTGCATTCGGTGTGTTTTCCCTATTTTTGCCGTCCTCTTAAAGGAGAGGTTAACCAATCAGGATCCTTAGCTCAGTTGGTTAGAGCGTCTGACTCATAATCAGAGGGCCGGGGGTTCAAGTCCCTCAGGATCCACTCAGTATCAATCAGTTAAAAAGGTTGCTTTGGCAACCTTTTTTCGTATTTGCAATCAAATCCTGCTTTTTTGGCTTTACTGCAATCTGCAATTTCCAGATGCAAAGAATGGAAAAACCGAAATGTTATGTTCTAAACAGGCTGAGGGTTAACTGACTAATCGCTGAGACAGAAAAGCAGAAACAGCAAAGAGCTATCCGGACGATAGCTCCTGCTTTTGATTGACTGCTTGCTTTGTGAGAAACGATTAATAATTCGGGTTTTGTTGCAGGTTAGGATTGGCATTGATCTGCTGTGCCGGTATCGGACAGATACCACGCCACTCCGGCGTGACGCCTGTTTTAAACTTCCAGGTTCCGGTAAAATAAGTTCCAAAGCGAATCATGTCCCGCCGGCGCTGACCCTGCCAAATGAATTCTCTCCCCCGTTCGTTTTCAGTGCCTTTCAGCTTCAGCGTCTGTAGGGTTGTAGCGCTGCTTCTTTCCCTTACTTTGTTCACCAATTCCAGCGCTTCCACTTGCGTGCCCGTCCGGAACAGAGCTTTAACTTTCATCAGCAGCACATCCGCATATCGGATCAGCACCAGGTCTTTGTCGCCGTTGTAGCCAACGAACTTAGCACCCACCGGTGTGTACTTGAGCACCTTGTGTCCTTCATTGTCTTCGGCACCCACCAGGTCCTTCACCGGAATCAGCACCAACTGCTGCCCATTGGGCAGAAGCATGGGCGAGCCATCCAGGTAATACTGCGGGCCGTACTCGATCAGCTTTTTGCGGTTGTCCTGGTCTTCGTAGCGATCGAGCGCCTCCTGCGTGGTGCTGTGACCGTCGGCCGGGATAAACGGCAGGTTGTATTTTTTCTGATCCAACGCATGCTGGGTGTACGGGATAAACTGATCGCCACCGGCATTCTTGGTAGGATCAATAGAGAACGACGAGATGATCTCCGTGGATTTGTCTTCGTTGGTTGATTTGAAATTATCCGCCACATCTTTCTCAAGCTTATAGACGCCGGTGCTGATCACTTTATCGCACATCTCGATCAGTTTGTCCCAATATGTTGTTCCGGCATACACCTGACCGTTCAGGTAGATGGTTGCCAGAGCCGAATAAATCGCTTCTTTGGTAAACCGCGGATAATACGAGGATTTCATGACCGTCTTTACCGAAGGCAGATCGTCCACGGCCTTCAGCATTTCAGAGGTAACAAATTCAAACACTTCTTTACGGGTGTTGATCGTCGGCAGGCTCTTTGGGTCGATGTGGGCTGTGATCACAATGGGCACATTGCCCCATCGGATAAGCGCCGATATCTTAAGATATAACAACCAGGCACGAGATCACTTAACCCGCCGCCACAAATCTTTTAAGCCATCACCATCGTTTGTGCAACAAAAAAGCCCCTTGTAAAAACAAGGGGCATTAACGATTGCTTGCTATACGGAAAAGCTGATCACTTCGGCAAACTGAATTCCAGTCTTACAAGGATATTGATTGAAATAGAAGCCTCAAAGCGGAATGGATTGACCTGCATCAGGGCTTCACGAGCCGCTTCTCCAGTTCCTCCAACGATACCCCTTTTGTTTCCGGTACTTTGGTGAGTACCCACACCAGTTGCAGGGCCATCATAAAGGCAAAGAAGGCGAAGATGGGCCAGGGATTGTCTTTGAAAATACCATCACCGGCATCCAGAAACACAGGTGTCAGCAGCGTAATCAGTGCGGCAAACACCCAATGCACCGAAGCCCCAAAGCTTTGCCCGGTGGCCCGGACATTGTTGGGAAAAATTTCGGAGATAAACACCCAGATCACCGCACCCTGCCCAATGGCATGGGCGGCAATAAAAAGCAATAAGAAAACCAGGAGCAACCCGGCGCCGGCACCTGTATAGAAGCACCAGGCAACGGCTGCAAGGCTACAGATATAACCGATCGAACCAATAATCAGCAATGTTTTTCTTCCCAGCCGGTCAATCAGGTAAAGACCGACAAAGGTGAACACCAGGTTGGTGCCGCCGATGGCAATGGAGTTAAAAAGGCTCTCTTTGGCTGCCAGTCCGGCCCTTTCCAGAATTTCCGGTGCATAGTACAGAATGAAATTAATACCTGACCACTGGTTGAAAAACGCCACCAAAAATGCTAACCACATAATGGTGCGGTACTTTCTGTCCAACAGGTTGGTGCTTTTTCCAGAGGCGGTTTCGTGCCGGTAGCTGTCAACGATGGAAGCTGTTTCGCTTTCCACGTCGGCCACACCTAATTTGGTCATTACGCCTTTTGCTCCCTGCCGGTCGCCGCGTTTGGCAATCAGCCATCTTGGGCTTTCCGGAATACCCAACACCATCAGCGAATAAATAATGGAGGGAATGGCCATCACACCGAGCATGTACCGCCAGTCGTTTTCACCCCCTACACCTTCCAGAAAATAGTTGGACAAAAAAGCAATGAGAATACCAAAGACAATGTTGAACTGGTACAAGGCCACCAGCCTGCCCCGGGTGGCAGGCGTCGAAATCTCAGAGACATACGTTGGTGCGGCTACCGACGAAACGCCAATCCCAAGACCACCGAGAAACCGCATAAGCGAAAAGGTGTAAGGCTCAGGCGATACGGCAGACCCGATGGCTGAAATTGTAAAAAGCACACCAATCCAAAAAAGCACTTTTTTTCTTCCAAACTTCTCCGTTGGTATGCCGCCGAAGATGGCGCCAATCACAGTTCCCCACAAGGCCATGGACATAATAAAAAAGCCATGAAACCAGGGCGAAGTTTGCCACAGTTCTTTGATGGGAAGATTGGCTCCCGAAATCACCACCGTATCAAAACCAAAAATAAAACCGGCAAGGGCAGCGGTCAGCGAAATACGTATCACGTAACCCGCTGCACCCTCCGCTGTTGGTGCCGGTGATGGTATGGCGGCGGTTTTGTTTGCTTCTATAAACATGCGAATCGTTTTAAAGGAGATAAATTGTGTTGAATGAATAAGGTTGCACAGGCTACCGGCCGGTATGTACACAAGTAGCCCGGCGCTTCCTTATTTTTTATGGACGCTGCAAACTTTTGTTGATTCCCTTCAGGCGGAAACTGCTCACAAGATTGGACGTTCCGTCACCGCTAATCTTCAGGTCATTATACTGGTAAGCCGGGAAAAACAAAACGGTGGCTACTCTTTCTCCGCCGTCAACGAACAGCTCCAGCGATGTTTTGTCAACAAGCATCTGAAAGGCCGTTGCCTGACCTACTTTGGGCGTATAAGGAACTACAATCTTTTGTTTGAAAGCATTGTTGAAATCCACTTTACCAGAGGCGCTCCGGTCAATGACAATAACGTTGTTTGTCTTATCGTACTCTATCAGGAGCTTTTCGGCCGTGTTGCCGATGGAGACCTGAAACTTGCCGGAAGCCGTCAAATCGGCAGAAAAATTTAACTCATAACTGCCGGACTGGATGATCTTGTTATCCACCAGTTTTACTTCTTTCGCCAGTGCTGCCAATGCGGTGTCTGCCGTGTTCCGCTGGTAAGCCGTCAGTTCGTTCACCGGAGCAGATTTGACAACATAACCATTTCCTGTTGCCGCAAGTTTCAGCACCCTTGGCGCCGTCATCGTGCTTCGCCAGGTGGTGGTGGGGACTTTGTCGGCGTAAAGCCAGTTGCTCATCCAGCCAATTAAAATCCGCCTGCCATCAGCAGCAGGAATGTTGCTATACGTGACGCCGGCGTAATTGTCGGTACCGTAGTCCAGCCACTGGGTTTCGGTGGTTTCCGGCGTAAACGTTTTTCCGTCAAAGTTTCCAACAAAGTATTGGGTAGCGGAACCGCCATTGGGACCACCCGGGTTGAGGCTCACCAGCAACACCCATTTTTTTGTGTTGGTTCCTTCTACCGTTATTTCAAACAAATCGGGACATTCCCATACACCGCCATGCGCTCCAACGTTCTCACCAAAGCTGCTTTCCAGCGTCCATGCCTTCAGGTTGTCGGAAGAATAAAAGCTTATCTTATTCCCAACGGCCAGGGTCATAACCCACTTGTTCCGTTGTGCATTCCACGAAACTTTCGGGTCTCTAAAGTCGGGCACACCCGGATTGGGCAGCACCGGGTTGGCGGCGTATTTGGTCCAGGTAGCGCCGCCGTCGTTGCTGTAGGCAAGGCCCTGGTGCTGCTGCTGACCGGCGATGGTATAGATCACCACCAGGGGCGCTTCGTTCCCGGTTTTCAATCCGGCGGTGTTTGCCGCATCCACCACGGCGCTTCCGGAGAAAATCGTCCCGTCGCTGCCGGGCGCCAGCGCAATGCCCTGGTCCTGCCAGTTGAACAGGTCTGTGCTGGTGGCATGTCCCCAGTGCATAGGTCCCCACACGCTGGCAGCCGGATTGTGCTGGTAAAACAGGTGGTATTTCCCGTCATAATAAACCATTCCATTAGGGTCGTTCATCCAGTTTTTCGGTGGTGTAAAATGGAAAAGAGGCCGGTAGTCTGCTTCTTTCAACGGCACCAACGAGGCGGTGGAGTCTTTGATGATGTTGATGATACTGTCTTTCTTCTCCCCGTCTTTTTTACAGGAAAAAACACTGAGGGCTAACATAAAAAAGGAAATATAAAAACTCATGGCTTTCATTTTTGAACCAGTTAATGGTGGTGATGATTATTTTGTTTTCAGGTAGTCAATGGCATTCTTGTAAAGCTTCTCAATGTTTGCCTGATACAGATTGGTGCCGGAGTTCTGGCGCCACTCAATTGCGCCAATGCCGATGTAGATGGCGGAGCCCTGAAATTCTCCCTTTGGCTTGAGCTCCATGATGCCGGCCATCCAGTAATCGCCGATGCCGTCCCATTGTCCCAACCACTCCAGGTTGTTATCGCCGGTAAATTTGTTGTACGCTGCTTCATTGTCGTTGCCGCCAATGCCAAGGTATTCGGGGATGCGAAGGATCACCGCATTGTGATTTTCCTTCCAACCCGCGCCAATCGCCGGGAACGTCACACGGCCATCGCCTTGTGTGGTCATTGCAATGTTCTTGTACAAAGGATGATTGCTCTGGTTGTGCTTTTTGTTGATGTTCACACCAATGCCCCAGGTATCCGGGTTGTTGAAACCGCCGCCCGTATCAAAGCCCATAAAATAAGGTTCGGTCAATCGTCCCAGCGACCAGAAGTACTGCACGGCAAATTGATTGAGCAGCAGGTTACCGCCATCTTTGTAGTATTGAGCCAGCTTTGTAACAACGGTTGCATCGGTGGCAATAGCCGGCAGGTCCTTGCCGTTTTCAATGTCATAGTTCCACCAGATAACCCGGTACTGGCTTAAATCAACGGCACCATTTTTTACCTGTGCAAAAGAGACATAGTTCGACTTGCCCGGATAGGTGTTGAACAACCACTTTGCGCCGGCCACTTCATCATCATCTCCCGCTGCAAGCAGGGTAGTGGAATCGCTGTAGACACCCAGGTAAGCCACTTTTGTGGCGCCCACCTTAAACGGCAGGTACACGGTATTTGAAGGCTGATTGCTGCTGTTGTACGAAACAAAGCTCACTGTATATGAACCTACCGGCACGTTGTTGAACTGATGCGATGTGGCGTTTCCTGCAACATCGGCTGTTTGGTTTCCAATTTTAATCGTGATTTTACTGACAGGCAGATCCGGCGTGGTCCACTTCAACACGACACCGTTTTCGTTTTGCTCCCCGCTTACGTTTTTCACCGGAGCGGCGCCTTCTCTCCGAAACTTTACCGCCTCCCCAAGAGAGGTGTTGCCTTTGGCGTCTTTTAGCTTTATGGTGAACAGGTAATCCCGGTTGGTTTCTACAATGCCGAATTTAAACATTGAGGTATTTGGTACCGGCAGTTCCCTCGAGTTGGCACCATCGTTCAGCACAACCGTCAGCGCATCACCTGCCGATGGAAGTGTCCACGAAAGTGTGGCCGTGTCGCCATTTATAGCTGCTTTCAGGTTGGTGACCGGAGCCAGTTTTGCAGGCTCCGCCACAATATCTCTTTTCTGACAGGCAAAAAGCGAAAGCAAGAAGCCTAAGGGAATAATGTATGTTGTTTTTTTTGTTTGCATGATAATCGGTTTGTCAAATACTGGTTTGATTTTTTCGTTCGCTTGCTATTGCAGGTACCCGTTGTTCTGTACATACAAATCGTGGCTAAAGCGGATTTGGTTCAGCGGAATCGGCAGGTACTCATCCCGGTTTTTTTGGAACTGTGCATCCTTGAGGTATTTGCGTTTTTCCTTTTCTGTTTGGAAATACGCATTGAGGTACGTATCCGCAATGCCCCAGCGAACAAGGTCAAAGAAGCGGGTGCCTTCTTCGGCAAACTCCAGCCTTCTTTCGAAGCGTAATGCCCGGCGGGCTGTTTCCTGTGACCACTCAATGTTGACACCCGGCTTATAGGTATCAACATGATAGTTTGCCACCCCGTTTCCATTTGCCAGTTTCAACCTGGCCGTGCTGTTGGCAGCCCTGGTGCGAATGGCGTTGATCAGCGGCAGTGCTTCGCTCTGGCGGCCCAGTTCAATCAGCGCTTCCGCTTTCCAAAGCATGACATCGGCATAACGGATAAGAATGCGGTTTTTGGTCGTGCCGTAGAAAGGCCCAACCTGAACATACTGGTTTCGCTTCACGCCTTCTTTCAGCGACGCATAGTAGCCGTAAACATCCGGCGTACGGTTCCAGCTTTCCCGGTACACATCGTTGACATCGTACTTCCAGGGATTGCCGGGCATGGCCACCGTGTGGTTCAACCGGGGGTCAACGGTGTTGGTGGCAGGGTCGTAATCTGCATTGTTGAAATCAGTCAGTTGGGGCAAACCATTGGCGCCAGTCTTAAAGGCATTCACCAGGTTTTGCGAGGGCTTTTTGAAATCGCAACAGCCAATTCCTTGCGGCGTTGCCAACACATCACCAAAATCCAGACGGCCAAACATGGTACCGTCATCCTTAGAATACTGAACCGCAAAAATGCTTTCCCGGCCATTCTCTGTTTCCAGCAGGAAGTTGTTGGCAAAATCAGTCTCTAAACCATACGAAGAATTCAGCACCTGGTCGGTGAGCGTCACCACCTGCTGCAACTTCTGCTGATTGATGGCGGTCACGTTGTGCTTTTCATCCTGCTCATACGCCTGGTACAACCTGGTTTTTGCCAGGTAGGCTGTTGCCGCAATTTTGTTGGCCCGGCCAATTTGCGCTTGCGATACCGGCAGATTGTCCATGGCAAACTGGAAATCGGCGGCGATCTTTTCCCACAATTGGTCATTGTTCAGCGCACGGTTGGAGATTTTGTCGTAGTCATTTGCATTGACCGTTTCATCAATGTAGGGAATGTATTTGAACAGCGTCTTCAACTGGAAATACCAATGCCCACGGAGAAACCGCATTTCGCCCTGCCGTACTTTTTTCAGCGGATTGTCGTCCGGCAAATTGCTCAGGCTTACCAACGCTGCATTGGCCCTTGAGATGGCTACATAGTATTGGAACCACAACGCATCAAACTGGCCAATGTCACTCCGCACCGGTTTGAATATTTCCAAAAAATAAAACTCCTGGATATCGGCTTCATCACGGCCGCCTTTGTAAGCGTCACCGGAACGAACATCACCATAAGGCCACAGGCTCCAGGGAATGTCGTAGTGGTCGTTGCCAAGCGAAGCATAAGCGGCAGTTACCAGTTCGTCGGTGCCGCCTTGCACCTGTGCGGTGCTTAACTGCCCCCGGGGATCCACATCCAGAAAACTTTTTTTGCACGAGAAGAGTGCTATCAGAAAGAGAATGGAAAGAAACTTTTTCATGACGTTATTTTTTTGCTATTTCCTCAACCTATTCCTCCAATGAAAAACAGCAGCGGGAACAGGAAAGAAATTGATCTATTTATCGAAACTGATTTTGCTTTTAAAAGGTTACTCTTACGCCACCTGTGATCATGGTTGGCACCGGATAGCCGTAGGTTGGAATTTCGGGGTCCACGCCGGTGAAATTTTTGGATTTGATGGTGAAGAGATTTTGCCCGCTGACATACACATTCAGGTTGGTTGCAGAAATTTTGCGGCTGATGCCTGCCGGCAGGTTGTAGCTCAACTGCAGGTTACGCAACTTCATGTAAGCGCCGTTCTCAATAAAATATGTGGAAAAGCGGCGTTCAAAGTTCCGGTCTGTTGTTGTCAGTGCGGGAATGGTTGATGTTGGGTTGTCAACAGACCAGGCTTGCAGAAGACGGGTGCCTTTGTTTGAACCTGTTTCATTGATGCTCCAGAAATCGGTCATGGACTTTACATCAAATACGTTGATATCCTGACGGCCAACACCCTGGAAGAACAGGGTTAAATCAAACCCTTTATAACCCAGGTTGAAGTTGAGCCCATAAGTATAGTCCGGTGTTGGGTTGAGTATCCAGGTGCGGTCTTTTTCGTTGATAAGGCCATCGCCGTTCAGGTCTTTGTAACGGATGCGGCCGATCGCCTTCCCTAATTGTTCCGCCGATTTATTCACCTCTTCCTGTGAGGTAAACAGCCCATCGGCCACGTAACCATAACCGGAACCCACCGGGTGGCCGAGAATGTTGTCCGTTGTTCCGTTGCCGCCGTAGGTGTTCACTACCTGAGCTGGCAGAGAGGTGTATTTATTCCGGTAAGTGGCAATGTTGCCGGTCACATCAAAATCGAAGCCTTTGCCAAAACGGCCACGATAGCCCAGCAAAAATTCCACGCCGCTGTTCTCCAGACTGGCACCGTTTACCCAACGGTCGCCGCCTTCGCCCAGCACAGCGATGTAAGCCGGACGGATCAACATATCAGACGTCTTCTTTACAAAGTAGTCCACCGTGCCATACAGCTTTTGATTGAACAGGCCGAAATCAAGACCAATGTTCGATTGCGATGTTTCTTCCCACCGCACGGCATCGTTGGCACGTTGGATAAGAAGATAACCGGATGGCAGCGTACCGGAACCGGCTCCATTCAGGTCGTAGGCAGTGCCGTTGGGTGTACGCCAGGTAGGGTCGCCGCCGGCATAATTGGTCACGTAAAGCGTGTAATTGGCATTGCGGGTGTCAATGTCCTGATTACCGTTCTTGCCCCAGCCGTAGCGCAATTTCAGATCAGAAATAAAGTGGAAATTGTTGGCAATAAAATCTTCCCGGTTCAACCGCCATCCAAGGCTAAAGGCAGGAAACAGCCCAAACTTGTTTTCTTTTCCGAAGCGGGACGAACCATCATAGCGAAGCGTACCGGAGAAAAGATATTTCTCATTGAAAACATAGTTGGCCTTTCCAAAATAAGACAGCAGGTGAATAACACTGGCACCGCCTTCATTATCTTTCAAACCGGTGCCGGCACCCAGGTACATGTAGTTGGGATCCTGGCTGGCGAAGTTTTGGCGGCTGGCCCAAAAATCTTCATTCTTTTCTTTATACACTTCCATACCGCCCAATACATCCACATTGTGCCTGCCAATGATGCGTTTGTAGTTGGCCGTGTTGGTCCAAATCAGCTTGGTGCTGTTCCAGTTGGTCATGGTCACCCTGTTAATCGGGTTGTTGAGATAACCGGAAACATAGGCCAACTGCATATCACGCCGGGTGAAATTGCCGTAATCCAGGCCAATACTGGAACGGAGGTGCAGATTTTTTACCGCTTCCAGGTCAGCGTAAGCATTGCCCAGCAGGCGAACAAAGTTGTAATGATTCTGCTTGTTGTCTTCCAAAAGGCGCACCGGGTTTTGGCGGTCGTTCATGCCGCCCCAGGGGCCACCCCAACCAACGCCGTCCACCGTGCGAACGGGAATAACCGGCAAGGCCTGCAAGGCCGCATTCAAGGTGTTGCCGCCCACTTCACGGGTGGTATTTGCCGTAAAGTTTTCACCGATCACCAGGCGGTTGTTCAGCAGGCGGTAATCGGTGTTGATGCGGGCCGAAATGCGCTGGAAGTTGGTGGTGCGAACAATGCCATCGTTGTTGGTATAATCCAGGGAAAGCAGGGTACTTCCCTTGTCGCTGCCACGGGCCACGGAAATGTCGTAGGTGCGGTAAACAGCCCGCCGGGAAATTTCTTTGAACCAGTCCGTATTGGCTGTACGCATGGTGCGGTTGGTACCGTCGATGTATTCGGGCAGATTGATTTTGTTCAACGTGTAGGCGCCGTTGCTGTTTTTTGTCCAGTCGTAGTTGTAAACAAGGTAATTGTTCAGCGGGTCGCCACCATACGCCACCGCATCGTTGGCACTGGCCTGCCAGGCAGCACGGCCGAAACCTTCCGCATCCAGCACGTTCATCTTACTGCTGTACCACGCAAAACTCTGGCGGGCACTGGCGGTAACCGACAGTTCTCCCCTTTTGGCTTTTTTTGTCGTGATAATCACCACACCGTTTGCCGCCCTGGAACCATAGATGGAAGCCGAAGAGGCATCTTTCAGCACCTGGATGCTTTCGATATCGTTAGGGTTCAGTTCGTGCATACCACCCCTGGTAGGTACCCCGTCAATCACATACAAGGGCGTAGTACCGTTTGTGGATGTCACCCCACGGATAAGTATGCCCACGTTTGAACCGCTGGGCGAACCATCGGTGTAAACCACCATGCCCGGCACCCGGCCTTGCAGGGCCTGGATGGGGTTATTGTTCGGCATCTTTTTAATTTCTTTTACGTCCACCACCGAAACGGCGCCCGTCAGGTCGGCTTTCTTTTGTGTTTGATAGCCAACCACCACCACTTCACCCAGGTTATTGGCCGTTGGTTTCAACGAAATGTTCAGCTCTTTTTGGTCGCCCACCACTACTTCCTGTGGTTCGGTACCCACATTGGTAATGATCAGGGTTGTTCCTTCCGGAACAGCGATGGTAAAGTTGCCGGCCGCATTGGTTTGCGTGGCTTGTTTGGTACCTTTTACCGTGACAGTAGCACCGGCCACCGGTGCATTGTTGACATCAGAAACTTTACCGGTCACTGTTCGTTGCGCCATCGCCGAAAGCGACAGGAGCAATACAGCAAATAAGTAAGCAATCTTGCGCATAAGTGTTGTTTTTTAAACGGTTTGAAGATTTTGTTTGGGATGGTGAGCAGCGATCAAGGCGTCTATTTGTGCAGGTTGATAGGCCGGACAGGCGCCGTGTTGCGTGGCAATGAAGGCGCCCACACCAGAGGCAAACTGAAGGGCCTCTCCCACGGGTGCACCGTTCAGGCGTTTGTGAAGAAAACCGGCCAGAAAGGAGTCGCCGCTGCCGATGGTATCGGCCACGGTTACCTTGATGCCCTCATTCCGGTAAACGGCTCCTTTCTCGTTTACCAGCGCACCGTCACCACCTTTTGTGATGATGATGGTGTCAATGTGAAAACGTTCCTGAATCAGCTTTATCCGGTCTTCGGTGGTGGCAAACTGGCTAAACCACCCGGTGATCAGTTCCAGCTCGGCTATATTCATTTTCAGCACATGCGCCTTCTCTAAAAGGTATTCCACGTGTGCCCGGTTAAAGTGCGGCGGACGGAGGTTGATGTCCAGCACATTGGTTTTGGCCCCATCCAGCAACTCGTAAAGTGTGTCCCGGGATACTTTGTTCCGTGAGGTCAGGCTACCATACACAAAGTATTCGGCCCCGGCCAGCAGCAGAGAAAAGTCGTTGTCCCAGCCGATAAAATCCCAGGCAGAGGGAAAAACAATGTCGTACACCACCTCGTTGTGCTCGTTGGGGTTGGCATAAACAAGACCGGTGGGATGCGTGTAATCTACCTGAATAAAATCAGTGGTCAGGCCATTGGCAGCCAGCATATCCACCAGCCCTTTTCCATAATCATCCGCTCCGATTTTTGAAATCACAGCGGGATTTGAACCTAATTTCCGGAGGTGATAGGCCACATTCATAGGCGCACCACCCAGCAAGGCTTTCGTGGGCAACAGGTCCCAAAGCACTTCGCCAAAGCAAACAACCTGGTGTTGAGAAGACAGCTCCATTTAAATTTTTTTACGTTTTTAAATCATGTTTTCATCCCCGTGCATTCGTTCGGGACACAGGGCTGACGGAAAAAAGCGGACGTTGTTCAGGGGATACAAGACAATCGTTTTTCGAATTGAAGGAGCAGCAGAGCTGTTACAATGGCAGTCACAAATAGATAAAGAGCATCCTTTCGTTGGTAAAGCCGGAACCGACTGGCCGTTTTTGTTTCCATCATGCTGCAAGCAATTTTCACCCAATGTAGGGTTTACCGGCAAGCCAGTTGTTTTGAACCTGTTTCAACGTCTTTCAAAAGAAAGAAAAATGATTTTTGCATCTAACAAGTTGTAAATCACACTTTTTAAGCATTTGCTTTAAAGCCTGGATTCTGAATTTGTAACGTCATTTTTTGAATCTGTACCACTGAAGCCAGGTGGAGAAGCGGGCTGTACTGGCCACAAAATGCGGCAGGTAATGTGTTTACACAAAAACGAAAAAACGTTTGATTCATGGGAAGTGCGCTGAAAGCTTGCCGGCCTCAGTTTTTGTTAAATGACAGTTTTGCAGAAAGTTGCTAACGCCGGAAAAATTATCTTGCAGAAGCATCCCTTAAAATGATTGCTTCTACTTTTGCGTCGTTTCAACAACCATAATTTCTTCAAGCCTGTTTTTTGGATGGTCCTGCTCCTTTCCTTTGCAGCCTGCAACAGGAACAGCGGGAAAGATGAAATTGTGATTGGCTTTTCGCAATGCACCGGCGGGCCCTGGCGGGAGTCCATGTTGGCCGACATGAAGCGGGAGCTTTCGTTTCATCCCAAGGGCCGTTTGCTTTACAGGCAAGCGGACGGAAACACCAATCTTCAAATTGACCAGGTAAAGGAACTTATTCAGGCAGACATTGACCTGCTGATTGTGTCGCCCAACGAAGCAGAGCCGCTGACGCCGGTGGTGGACGAAGCCGTTAAAAAAGGGATCCCCGTTATTGTTGTGGACCGGAAGATTTCCGCCCCGATCTATACGGCTTATGTGGGCGGCGATAATTATGGCGTGGGCAAAATGGCCGGTGAGTACACGGCCAACCTGCTGAAGGGAAAAGGAACGCTTCTCGAATTTACCCTGCTTCCGGGTTCTTCGCCGGCGTCGGAGCGGAGCCGTGGTTTTGCGGATGCCATCAATCAACACCCCTCTCTGCACCTTGCCACCGAAGTAAACGGTGAATGGCTGAAAGACACCATCAACAAACAGGTGGATTCGATTGTGACCTCGCATCCGGATATTGACCTGGTGTTTGCCCAAAACGACTTTTTGGCTACCCGGGTGGCCAGCCTGTACCAACGCCTGGGTTTGCCGAAACCAAAAATCATTGGTGCCGACGGCCTGCCGTACAAGGGCGAAGGAATGGACCTTGTGGCCAATAATATTATTACCGCTACCCTGCTTTATCCTACGGGCGGTGAAGAGGCCATACGGACCGCTTTTCAAATTTTGGCCAAAAAAAATTTCCAACGGGAGAATGTCATTCAAACAACGGTCATTGATTCCACCAATGTCCGCTACATGCAACTGCAGGCGTCCAAAATGGGAAACCAGCAGGCGGCCATCGAACGGCAGCAGTCGCTCTTAACGGATTTAAAAACGCTCACCGACAATCAACGTACGTTTTTAATCATTTTAATTGTTTCCCTTCTTCTTGCGCTGCTCTCCGGCGGTGTGGTGTTTTACTTTTTGCGTGTCAACCGCAACATCAACCGTCAGCTACAGGTGCAGAACAACGAAATCCTGGAACAGAAAAAAGAACTGGAGGTTATGTCGGCCAAAGCACAGGCAGCGAACGAGGCGAAGGTCAATTTCTTTACCAACATCTCACATGAGTTTCGCACCCCGCTGACGCTCATTTTAGCACCGCTGGAAGAAATGCAAAACGACGCCAGGTTGAACCAGCGATGGAGCCAAAACCTCAAACTGGTACACAAAAACGTTATTCGTCTTTTGCGGCTGGTGAACCAATTAATGGATTTCCGTAAAGTGGAGGTGGAGAAGATGCAACTGAAGGCATCTGAAAATGACCTTGTTTTTTTCACCACCGAAATTCTTCAATCGTACCAAAGCATTGCCCAAAAGCGCAATATTGACTTGCGGCTGATGACCAATGAAAGGACGTTGCCGGTCTGGTTTGATGTCAATATGCTGGATAAGGTTTTGTTCAATCTTCTATCAAACGCCTTCAAGTTCACCCGGGATGGCGGCTTTATCCATGTGTACCTCAATCGGAGTGCAGACGGCAAAGCGGTGGTGATAAAAGTAGAAGACAACGGCGTGGGCATGGAAAAAGAAGCGGTGAACAACTTGTTCAGCGTTTTCT
Organism: uncultured Flavisolibacter sp.; assembly: GCA_965365435.1. GTDB lineage: Bacteria > Bacteroidota > Bacteroidia > Chitinophagales > Chitinophagaceae > Flavisolibacter. Next base: position 52,884 of record CBDUBQ010000012.1, on the reverse strand, counting down.
ACCAGGGGGAGTTTGAAAACCAAAAAGGCTCCGGCCTTGGATTGGCTTTGTCAAAAGAACTGATTCAACTGCACCGGGGCGCTATTGCTGTGAACAGTGAAAAAGGAAAAGGCACCACCTTTACCATTCATCTGCCGCTTGGAAAAGAGCATTTGAAAGAAGAGGAATGTACGGTGCCATCGGATGCTCCCTTTGTCTTTTACGAAGATGAAATGGTGTACACAACCGACCTCTTACCGGAAAGCTCCCGGCAAGAAATTGCGGGACTAAAGCAGGAAAAAGAACACACCATTCTGATTATCGAAGACAACGAAGACTTGCGGAATTTTCTCAAACGAAGGCTGGAAAGGGTTTACGAGATAGCAGAAGCAGAAAATGGAAATACGGCCATGCAACAGGCATTCGACGTGGTGCCGGACCTGATTGTATCGGACGTGGTGATTCCGGAAAAGGATGGGGTGACGCTGACGAACATTTTTAAATCTGACATCAGAACGTCACATATTCCCATCGTCATGCTCACCGGCAAAACCAATATTGAGAGCCAGATCGAAGGCATGCGAGCCCGTGCCGATGCCTATATCACCAAGCCGTTCAACACCGAATTTTTAGAACAGACCATCCATAGTTTGCTTGCTAACCGTGCCACCCTGAAAGAACATTTTACGGCAGAACTGCCTTCCAGCCTGAAGACGCAAACGGTGGGTAAGATCGATCGTAAATTTGTGAGTGAATTCACCGCCCTTGTGGAGCACAATCTTGCCAACGAAAATTTCACCGTTGACGATATTTGCAAGGAGCTTGGCATCAGCCGTGTGCAACTTTACCGCAAAGTCAAGGCCCTCATGAATATCAGCGTAAATGATTACGTCCTCAACATGCGGCTGCAAAAAGCAAAATACCTGTTGCAGCACGAAGACCTGAATATAGCAGAGGTATCCTACCAGGTGGGCTTCTCCTCTCCTGCATATTTTTCGACGGTGTTCAAATCAAAGTTTGGCGTGACGCCGAAGGCGTTCAGAGCAAAATAGCAGCCCAGCCTAAGGAACTGCCGGTAACATTTTTTAAGCAGGATTGCGGTTGATCAGCGATTCAGAGGCAGGGGATCGGGCGAACTGCTGTTGATCGACGCACCTGCGAAATGCCATGAAGTGTCACAGACATCCGTGGGGTCAATGGCGGTTATTGTTGATCCGATAGATAACTTGGCAAGCATTGCTATTTGAAGTACAGCTTTATTTAGTTACCGGAGAGTGAAAAATGTTCCTGCCTATGAAAACAATTGCCGGTTTATTTGCGCAAAAGAAATAATATTCGCGTCTGCTCGTCTGTGGTTTAAACGAGGTTAGGAATGAGGTTATTCAATAGTGAACGCTTGCTTTTAATGGAGCAAAGGTTTGTTGTTCATCGATTCACATTTCACTAACTGTTAAATTAACTGAAGCCGGACTCATTTCCCCTTCTCCAAAGACAGCTTTCAAACTTTCAGTTCACGATCGGAAAAAATACCTTCTTCTATAAACGAGTTAGGCAGGAGTTACTTTCTTCCTTGTGTTCATAACACTGGCATTTTTAAACCGGGAGTTCTCAGTCACCTTTAATTTATACGGTCGGTTAAACGCTTCCTGGGAAACTTTAAAATAAGCTGATAGTTTTCGAATGACCTCTTTTGACAACCCCTTCTTGTAATGCAAGATTTCAGAAACGTAGCCATTGCTTACACCTAAGAGATCAACCAGGTCTTTTGGCTTCATGTTTTGCTCCTCCATCAAAGACCTGAGTAAACGGATGGGATCCACCTCTTCAAACGTATCATGCTCACTGTCCCACTTCTCAATTAACAAAGTCACCAGATCAATCTCGTCCTGCACTCCTTTGTCACCTCCTTTTTCCAGAAGAGCTTCCAACGCTTTACAATATTGATTGTATTGAGCCTTCGATTTGATGATTTTATACTTCAGTGTTTCCATAATCAATAGATGTTTACCGTATACTGTTCATTCTTTTTATTTAATTTCCGATTAAGCTAACCGTTCTTCTAGCATCTCTTTCCAGAGAACAAAGCCCTTTTGTGTATTGGAATAATCATGAAGAATGCGGCTGAAGTTTTCTGGCTTCGAATCAAGAAACACCTGCCGGCCTTAATTACGGATAACTTGCAGGTGGGCATCAATTTCTTTCAGCTTTGAGAGCAATAATGACAAACTCTTATCGAAGTGCCATAAGTACGTGGCTTCTTCGGTATCCAGTGTTTCCAGTATAATGTGATATTGTTCTGTCCCGGCAATCAAAAACACAAATGAAAAGGGACGTAGAACAAAACGAATCTTCAGCAAATTACCAGCATGCCTTTCAGCAAGATAGCGAAGCTGTTTATGGTGCCTGAACTGGTTGTTTTTCAGCAAATCACCCAAAAGCTCTTCGCTGGTTACATAGATCTGATGGCCGGATTGAACCTGGGTGATGTCGAGAAGGTTTTCTTTTCTTTCCACGACATGGCTGTTCAAAATATATTTGGACGCGAATCGGAAGCGCATCCCTTCAATCACTTCCCTGTTGATTCTTTTGATATCCTCCGACACTGCTGATTGCGAAACCAATTTGCCGTTCTCAAATTCAGCATGGATTGAGACACTTACATTTTTTGATTTCAAGGCTTTTTCAAAATAGGGCTTTAACACGTCAAACTCCGGGCGGATCTCATCATTTTCGATTTCGAATTCCAGGATTGCCACCGTTTCAGCAGCTTCGTATGGAAATGCTATACTGCCATATTTGAACACCAGTGACTCAATCGGCACCTTTATTTCTTTTTCAATGGTGATGACAGCCCTCGTTTCGGGAAGTTCTTCTTTGGGATCATCGAATAAGGTTGCCTGCCGTTCCAGCTTTCTGTAGTAGGTGTTTCTTTTCAGAAAGAGCTTATTGAGGACTTCGTCTAACTTTTCTACACCTACCTTTTTTACACCGGACAAAAATGCCCACTGGTCTCCCGGAAGCAAGGTTTCCGGATCTATAAAACAACTATTTCCTTGCTCAACCGATGGGCCGTGTAAAGGCAAGGCAATCAGGTTACCCAGCCCTTTTCCGGAAAGGGCATCCTGATTGGGAAATAACCTGTCAAAACTTGTGGCTTTGTCGAAGGCCGATAAGATGCCTGCTTCCCGTAGAAGTGAAAGCATGATCTTCCGGCTTTTATTAGCCGGGTAAAGACGCTCAAAAAATATCCATACATGCCCTCCTTTTCCGGAACGGGAGCGCTCCAAATAAGCAGAGATGCCTTTGGCATAGCAGATCTTCAGAAGGCTCCTGCATTCTTCTGCGCAGTTCTCTTTATCAAAATCTGCTGCAATAAACCAAGATGTGTTATCAGTCAATAGCGGGTATAATCCTATATGCTGCTTTCCGTTTAAATGTTTTGTAATCTGCTCGTCGGTCAACAGCAGATAGCTTTTTTCGGTAAAGGTTTGAAATGAGCCGCCTTTCAAAACATGCGCTTTATACCGGTAAGGGTCATAAAAATAAGCAGGCATATAGCCGCTTTTGGTTCCTTTCTCCCAGCGGATGGCAAATACGTCTTCTCTGCCCTTAAAAAGCGAGCGAAAGAGCGGAATATAATTTCTGTGATCAGACATTTCAGACAGATATCGCGCATTTATTGGAAACGTATACCATCATTTTAGACCCTACTGAGCCCATGCAGGCTCTATTAGTTTGAGATTTTAGGCATTTTAGGGGCCTGTTGTGAGCCCTTTATTTGTTCCGCTCTGATTTTAAAAGCAATTGCCTTATCGGACATTTAACGGACATATCGGACATGTATCGGACAATTAACGGACACCTTACTTTTTAAACAGGTATTTTGATGATTTTTTCTCCCCTGTTTTTTCCAGTAAACCCAAAGTCACCAGTTCCGTTAAGTCACGCCGGGCTGTTCTGTCTGTTATCGCGAATCTTTGCTTGTATTTGCCGGTTGTAATTTCACCTTCCTGTTTCCATACACGCAAAGCCTGTTTTTGACGATCATTTAAATTATGAACATTTAACTGGGTTTCCTGGTAGATGTCTTTAAATAAGGTGACCATTATACCACCGTCCTTTTCTTTGATTTCAGGCTCTGGTAGTCCGGCATCCCGGCAGGAGTTGATAATTTTTAAAGTGCCGCTTCCCCAGGCATCAATATATCCACCCTTAAAACATACATCAGCAAGAATAGGGTTCCGTGGCCGGGAAGAATGCTGCTGCCTGAGGGCTTCTGGCGTTAGGCCTTGCGGTAACAGTCCTTCGTTCCAAATGCTGAAGTGGTCATCATACATCCTTATTTGCACGGTGCTGCCCATGTAATCCCGGTGTACCAAAGCATTGAGCAGCATCTCACGCAGGGCGGCAACAGGGTATTCACCTTTTTCAATCCGCAGCAACCCTTCAAAATGCACCGGCTTTACAAAGAACTTTTTATTGAGAATTTCCGGTACATCCTGCAAGAGCTGGATAAGATTGCCTTCTGCTGTTTCCTGAAACAGGAGGTCATAATCATTAGCACGAAAGCGGCCTATCTTCACCACCATGTTGGGATAAAATCTACCCGGGTCTTTGCCGAATAAGACAACCGCTGCCCTTTTAATCTTTCCTTCCTCTAAAAGACGAAGCTTTTCCAATAGTTCTGGCAGAGACAGCCCTTCCACCTCTGGCAGACGCCCACTTTTCTTTGCTGCATTTAGGAAACGCTCCACCGCACCGGCATCAATATCATTAAGTGATGCCAACGGTTCTGTCACGTCATCCCAGGTCTTACCAGTTTTACGCAATAAAAACTCCGTCAAAGCATTTCCTTTTAGTTCCTGTGTAGTACTGCCAACGCGGATATAATAAGCACCACGGAGAGAAATGGGAACAGCATAGGGAAGGGTTACAATTTCAATGTAGTGCAAGCCCTTTTCTTCCAACCGGTTTACCTGCGGCATAATGCCCAAAACATCCCGAATTTTATTAGGCAATGTTTCCAGCAGTTTGGTGTGGTCTGCGACTCCCACTACTTTTCCATCATCATTCTTCCCAATATAGACAGTGCCACCTTGACTATTGGAAAAACCAACAATGGTCTTCAAATAGTCATCATGCCAACTTTGTTTGTATTCTATGTTTTGTTGCTCGGACATTTGTCCAAAAATATGAATAACGTTAACTGATTGACACCTATAAAGCAGCGGGGTTGCCAAAACCTATATTTGAAGAACTAGCCGGAGGCTTCCAAGCTACCTTTCAAAAGGATATATATACAGAAAATTATTTGAAAGGCTTAAACCATAATGAACGTCAGGTTCAGTTCCTCTTATACGTAAAACGGGAGAGAAAGATCACCAATAAGAAATATCAAAAGTTGTTTGGTGTATCTATGATTACAGCAAACCGGAATCGAACCTACTCACATTTTACTCTAATCAAAAGTTTTGAACCACATGGAGCACTTATATCTTTCCACGCTATACCTGCAATGTTGAGCCCACGCAATTACTCGTCTGGTTTTTTGCTCTTGAAGGCAGTGAGTCTCTGGGCTAGTTCTCGTTTGGTTTCCCTATCAAAGCTGTCGAGGTAGCTCTCTGTTGTTTTGATGTTGGTATGGCCCAGTGCCTCCTGAATGGCTTCGGTGCTGGCGCCTGCCCGTTTGAGTACTGTGGAGAAGGTATGCCGTGCTACATACGTGGTGGCTTTCTTATCTATGCCTGCCCTTTTTGCCACCGCTTGCATGCAGTCATTGATCAGGTGCACCAGGTTTTTGACGAAGGTATACTGCCGAAGTGGGGTGATGCCTTCCTGAAGAATAGGAAAGATGTAACTGCCTGGCAGGACAGGCTTATTGCCCCACCTATCAATAATGGCTTTCATGTCTTCGGTGAGGTACACGGTGATGGGTCTGGGGTCTTCTCTGGTGGAGCGTTCTGTCTTTGCCCGTTCAAAGACCAGGTAATCTTCATGAATGTTCCCATACCTGAGAAAGGCCATGTCTTTGGGGTTCATCCCATTGCCAAAGTAGCTGAACAGCCAATAAGCCCTGCACCGCTGCTCCGTTTCACTCAAGCACTCTTCACTGAGGTAATAGATCTTTTCCACCTCGCTAAGCTCTAGGGCCTTCTTGACCTTTCGGGAGGAGGGAATCTGGTACTTACGTTTGCCAAAGGGGTAGGTCTTGTCTTTTCTCACCAGCCCCGCCTCTACGGCTTCATTGTAAACAGCCCTGAGGGCGCGCAAGTAAAAGCCCAGCGTTGACTTTGTCATTCCCTCCTTTTTCATCTGCTGTTCATAGGAGAACAGAAAAGCAGGTGTCAACGCTACAAAGGGCACATTGCCACTGAACTTCGTGAGCGACACATAGGAGCAGTGGTAACTAACCGCCGTACTGATTCTTCCTTCCCTTATGAGCCGCTGGATGTAGTGCCGGTAGGAGAAGGTGAGTGTGCCCGGCTCAGCATTTGCTTTCAAAATGATAGGAAACTTCTGCTGATAAGGTGAATAGTCAAAATCATCCGTAGGTGCAGCAGGAGCAGACATGGGCTTTGGCTTCCGCTGGCGAAACAGGGGATGAAAGCGCACATACCTTAGTTCAAACTCTGAAAAGCTGAAAAGAGCAAGTTCTTTTACCGCCTCTTCTGCCTCCCGCTCGATCTGCCGCAACTTGGTTCTGATTTCCTGCAGTTCTGAAGAGATACGGGGAGCAGAGAGTTTCTCGTAGGCTTCTTTGGAAAGGTCAAAGATGGTCGGGTAATAGTTGGTTACACGTTGGTAGTTCACCCGCAGCTTTACGGGATAGGTGTTGCCTTCCTTGGCTCTTCTGGTATCCAAGATAATAGCAATAGAGATTGACATACAAAAAAGGTTTTCAGGTTCACAATGCACTCTTCACTTCCTTTGATTTGCAATCACATTTGCAATCAATCAGCGGCTAAACAAGGTTAAGTCCTGCAAAGCCAAGATAGCAAAACTTCTGTAACTATCTGAAAACAAATTGATTGTGCTAAAATAGATTAAAGTGAGTTAAACGAGAGTAACCCTACAGCCTCACTCATAATCAGAGGGTCGGGGGTTCAAGTCCCTCAGGATCCACCACAAAAAAGGGCCGGCCCATATGGCGCCGGCCCATTTTTATCTACCACCACTTGCCTCGCTCCCTACCTCAATTCCCACTTCCCGTACTCAGCAAATCATCATTCGTCACGCCCTTTTTCTTCGATACACTTTCCGACAGCTTGCCAAAGTTCCAGGTGAGGCTGAACGACAGAGCCCGGAACGGACTGGTGGTAGTGGACACATATTCAAACACAGGATCAATGGTGCGCAGCTCCCAGTCCCGTTCTTTTTCAAAAAAGTTAGAAAGGCCGCCCGACAGGGTGAGCTTTTCGTTGAACAGCTTGTAGCCGGCATGAATGCCGTACCAGATGTTCAGCGGATAGCTGGTTTGTATGCTCACCGGCGCCCGGAAAAATCCCGCGTAGCTGCTCAGGGTAAACCGCTTTGATAGAGAATAGCTGGAATTGAGGTTGGCGTTGCCGCTGATGCCGCTGTTGACCTGCCCTTTGAGAAACTTATTCTCTACCCGGTTGTACCGCACATTGCCGTTCAAAAACACCGACCAGTCGTTGTTGATTTTTGTATTGAAATTGCCCTGCACACTCGCCGACCACTCCTTGCCGGCATTATCGCTGGTGGTGTAAGTGATGCCCTTCGGTGCGTCGAAGGTGGAGTACTGCACAATCAGGTCGTTGCTGTACGAGCCGGTAAACGTAAGGCCAGCGAAGGTGCGGCCCTTCATCAATCTCGTTTGTATGGCCAGGCTGTGGATAGTCTGCGGTTGCAGGTCGGGGTTGCCATAAGTAATAAACCGCGGATCGTTGTCGTTGCGGAAGGGATTGAGGTTTTGAATAAACGGCCGCTGAATACGGTCGCTGTAGGTGATGACGGTGGTAAAGGCGTTGCTGAACTTAGTGGTGGCCTGCAGGTTCGGCAGCACGTTCGTATAGGTTTGGTTGACGACTGTTTTTGCCGTGATAAAATTGCCGTCCACAGTGGTATGTTCTACCCGTCCGCCCAGCCGGAACGTTGTTTTCCCCGTTTTGAAGCTATAGCTGCTGTAGGCGCTTAATACGTTTTGATCGTAGCGAAACCGGTCGGTGTTGCTGGTGTTTAATTGGTAGTCTTCGGTGTTGGTGGTTTTCACCCTGCCTTCAAAATCCGAAGCGGCTTTCCGGATAATGGCTTTCAGGCCCGCCTCCAGTTTCTGGGCCTTTTTCAGCGGCAGTACATAGTCGGTTTGTATCGTATACTGCTTATTGGTAGCCTCGCTGTTGTTGATCACGTAGCGGTCGGCTATCACCGGGTTGTCCATCACGCTGTTCAGAAAAGTGTTGTTAATGCCAAATTCGGCATTGGTGCGTATGCTGAATTCCTTGTCCTTGTTTCCGCTGAACTTTTTAATATAGTCGGCGCCAATGCTGGTCGTGGGCATCTCAAACCGGCTGTCGAGGTCAAAATAGCTGATGCTGTCAACAGTGGTGGCGTAAGAAGTGGTGATGGTTTGGTCGAGGACGTGATGGTTGCGGCCACCACTCAGGTTTCCGTAAAAGGCAAAGGTGTTGAGCGAGTCCATTTCGTAGCTCAGCTCGGCATTGCCAAACTGCCACAGGTTGTCCATGGTGCGGGTACCAAAAAGTTCGCGGCGGGCAAAATTGGCGGGCACCCTGGGTTGGGTCACCATGCGGCTTTTCGCCGGAATGTTGCTGCCGCCGTTCAATCCGTAGTACATGGTCATGCCCCACTTGCCAAATTTTGCGCTGAAGTTGGTATTGACATTGTACCACCCAATCTGGTTCACCCAAATATTGACCGAGCCGTTGTAGCCCATTACTTTTTTCCTGGTAATGATGTTGATGATGCCGCCCACGCCTTCCGCGTCGTATTTGGCCGATGGTGACGTTATGACCTCGATCTTGGTGATGAGCGAACCCGGAAATCCCTTCAAGGCTTCTTTCGGATTTTGGGCAAACATGCCGGTCTCCCGCCCGTTCAGCAACACTCTAAAGCTTGTTTGGCCGTTCACGGTCACGTTGTTGTCGCCATCCACCGATACAAAAGGCGTTTTGCGAAGAATGTCAATGGCGGTTTCGGTTTTGGTGGCCGGGTCGTTTTCTACGTTAAAAATAATTTTGTCATCCTGCTGCTCTATCAATGGCTTGCGGGCCGTCACCACCACGTTTTGCATAGCGGCCGCAGCCGGCGCCAACAGCACGGTTTTTAAATCAATCGCTTCGTTGCCGGTTACGTTAACCATTATCTTTTTCTCAGCAAAACCCGTGTGGCTTACCAGCACTGTATAATGACCGGTGTCGAGGGCGGCAAAGCTGAACCTTCCTTTGTCGTTGGTGTAAACGGCTTTCAGCGGCGGGGTGGCCGTGCCGGCGCCTTTGTACAACTCCACGGTTACATATGGCAGTGGCTTTTGTGCCGTACTGTCGCCAACAACTCCTTCCAGGCTTGCTTTTCCCTGGGCCATTCCGGCCAATGCAAAACATTGCAACAATAAAATGGCCAGGCCCTTTAAAACATAATTTTCCATAACGGCGGTTGGTTCGTGTTTACGAAACAGCTCGTAAAATGGTGAAATTCTCCCGCCCGTTCGCCGCACATTACACCAATGGAAAAAAAGGGCGTATGAAATGTTATTGCGCCGAATAAACCGGTAAGGTTTCCCTCACCGCCCGGATTGAATGCACCGGTTTGGCGTCGTCAACGCCATCTTATCACTCTTTAATTTGAACAGCAGACGACAGGCGAATATCCTGCGAACTGGCGCCCACCAGCACTTTGTATTCGCCCGGGTACAGCCGCCATTGCTTTTCCTGCAAATCCCATTTTTGCAGTTCCTGTACGGGTATGCTGAACTGCACCACCTTTTCTCCGCCCTTATTTATCCAAACCCGTTTAAAGGCTTTCAACTCTTTCAGCGGCATTCGCTCCAGCGAGGGATACTGAATATAAACCTGCGCTACTTCGTCGGCATTAAAGCCGCCGGTGTTTTTAATGGCAACGGAAAAAACAAGCTGATCGGCGGTTGCTTTCACAGTTCGCGGCGCTCCTTTCCATTGGTACGAAAACGAGGAATAGCTCAGTCCAAAGCCGAAAGGATACTGCACATCGCCCTTAAAATACCGATACGTTCTGCCTTCTGTTTTGTAGCTGTCGTAAGGCGGCAGGTCGTTCAGCGATTGGTAAAAGGTGATGGGAAGGCGGCCCGATGGCGAAACCTTGCCAAACAGGATGTCGGCCAGCGCAGTGCCGCCTTGTTCGCCCGGATACCAGGCCAGGATGATGGCATCGGCATAGGGTTCAATGGCCGCAATATCCACAGCGCTTCCGGCCGTAACTACCACCACTACCGGTTTGTTCTTCTTGCGGAGCTCTTTCAAAAATTTGATGTGCGCTGCCGGCAGGCTAAGGCTTAGTTTATCACCACCTTTCGCCGCCAGAAAGGCATCGCCTTCTTCTCCTTCCAGCACCGGCGTAAGCCCAATGACAGCGATGGAAATATCACTTTCGCCGGCCGCCCATATGCCGCCAAAATGAGCGGTAACGGTGTAGTCGCTTCCCTGGTCGTACTGAACGGCGGTGGCAGGGCCTGCGGCCTCGGTAATGCCTTCGGCAAAACTCACCATGTTGCCCGACATGCCATGATAGTTGGCCACCAGGGGGTCCAGGGCGCCGGCATTTGCTCCCAGCACCATAATGGACTTGTATTGATTCGTCAGCGGTAAAAGCCCTTTATTGTTTTTCAGCAACACCATGCTTTGCTGTGCGGCTTTCCTCGACAGTTCAACGTGCTATTTTGCATGCACACTTTCGGCCCCCAGCTTGCTGAAGGGAACACTCTTCTTTTCATCGAAAAAGCCCAGCCTGAACTGGGTGCGGAGTATGCCGGCCAAAGCCGAATCAATGTCGGCTTCGGTCACCAGCTTTTGCTTGTGCGCCTTCAGCAAGTCATCCTGCAACATGTTGGAGCAATCGAGATTAATACCGGCCTTTAACGCCGCGGCCGCCACCTCTACGCTGTTCTTCATCACCTTGTGCCTGGCCCAGATGTCTTCCAGCGCCCAGCAATCCGTTACCAAATGCCCCTTAAACTTCCATTCGTTACGGAGTATCTGCCGCAGCAAAACATCATGTGTACAACAGGGCTGATCGTTGAGCCGGTTGTAGCCGCACATCACCGATTCCACGCCGGCATCCACCAGTTTTTTAAACGCATACAGGTAAGTTTCGCGAAGGTCTTTTTCATCCACTACCGCATTGAACTGATGCCGGCCTGCTTCGGGACCACTGTGGGCGGCAAAATGCTTGGCGCAGGCCGCCGTTTTTAAATACGACGGATTGTTGCCCTGCATGCCCTTTACAAAGGCCGACCCGATAGTTGCCGTCAGGAAGGGATCTTCGCCGTAGGTTTCCTGGCCACGGCCCCAGCGGGGGTCGCGAAAGATGTTGATATTGGGCGACCAGAATGTAAGCCCCATGTACTGCAGGCGGCGGTCCATGGCGGTTGACAAATTATACTTGGCCCTCGCTTCGGTAGAAATAACGTCTGCCACCTGGTGCACCAGGCTGTCGTTGAAGGTGGCCGCCAGGGCAATGGCCTGCGGAAACACCGTAGCCTGGCCGGCCCGGGCCACGCCATGAAGGGCTTCATTCCACCAGTTGTAGGCGGGGATGCCCAGTCGCGGAACGGCTTTGCTCCGGTAGCCCAGCAACGAAATTTTTTCTTCCAGCGATAAGCGTTGCAAAAGATCATCCACCCTGTTCTGCATTGGTATGGCGGCATTCCGGAAAGCGGGTTTTTCTTTGCCCGGCTGCGCCATAGCATTCAGCGCCAGCAAAAGAAAGGCGCCGAAACAAAACAAAGAGCAGCAACGCCTGATTTTTTTGATAGATTTTATCATCGGATTTTTTTGGGCAATGAATGATACTGCAATGGCAGTGCTTGTAAAAAAGGCGTTCAGTCATCTGTCATCGCAACGGCAAGGGCTGAAGCGGCCGGGTTCCACTGCTGCCTTAGTTTTTCTCTTCAGCCGAAAACGAATAGGGAAAAGCCGCTGCCTGGGTGCCTCTACCTTTATTGGGCGAAGCCGCCATATTCAATCGAAGCACACCACCCTTCCGCAGGTCAAAATGATTGAGATAATTTTTATGGTGCGGCTTGCCGTTCCATTGTACTGAATGCACATATCCTTTTGCTGCGTCGTTGGCCGGCGCTTCTACCACCAGTTTCTTTCCATTGTCAAATTGAACCGTGAGTTTTTTGAAAAGCGGCGTTCCCATCACGTATTGCTCCGTACCCGGGCAAACCGGATAAAAGCCCATGGCCGAAAACACATACCAGGCCGAGGTTTGGCCATTATCTTCATCGCCGCAATACCCGTCGGGGGTGGGTTTATATAAACGGTTCATTACTTCCCGCACCCAATACTGCGTTTTCCAGGGCTGGCCCGCATAGTTGTACAGGTAAATCATGTGTTGAATGGGCTGGTTGCCATGGGCATACTGGCCCATGTTCATAATCTGCATTTCGCGGATTTCATGAATCACACCGCGGTAATAACTTTCATCAAACACAGGCGGCATCTTAAAAACAGAATCCAGCATCCGGACAAACATGTCGTTTCCGCCCATCAGGTTCTTCAGGCCCTCAATGTCGTGAAAGACACTCCAGGAGTAATGCCAGCTATTGCCTTCGGTAAACGCATCGCCCCATTTGAATGGATTGAACGGCGACTGAAAACCGCCGTCTTTGTTGCGGCCCCGCATCAGTTTGGATTCGGGATCAAACAGCTTGCGGTAATTCTGGCTGCGCTGCGCATATAGGTCAATCTCCGCCTTTGGCCGGTTAAGCGCCCTGGCCAACTGGTAAATGGTAAAGTCATCGTACGCATATTCCAGTGTACGGGCGGCGTTTTCGTTGATACCGGCATCATACGGCACATAGCCCAACTCGTTATAATAGGCCACGCCTTTGCGCCCCACGGCGTCCATGGGGCCTTCATTGGCCGCGCCATGCTTTAAGGCTTCGTAAAGCGTGTTGATATCATAGCCGCGAAGTCCTTTGATGTACGCATCGGCCACCACCGAAGCCGAGTTGTTGCCCACCATTACATTCCGGAAACCGGGGCTTGACCACTCGGGCAAAAAGCCGCCTTCTTTGTAATCATTCACGAGCCCGGCCTGCATTTCTTTGTTGATGGCAGGATAAACAAAATTGAGGAAGGGGTACAAGGCCCTGAACGTGTCCCAAAAACCAGTGCCGGCAAACAGGTAACCCGGCAACACCTGCCCGTTGTAAGGACTGTAGTGAACAATCTTATTGGCTGCATCCAGCTCGTAATGCTTTTGAGGAAATTGTAAGGTGCGATAAAGGCAGGAATAAAAAGTTCTTACCCCATCAATCGTGCCGCCTTCCACCAGAATTTTCGACAGCTCTTTGTTCCAGGCCCTTTTCGCTTTGGATTGTGTCACATCAAATGCATCGTTGCCCACTTCTCTTTTCAAGTTCAGCTCCGCCTGTTCTTCGCTGATAAACGACGACGCCACTTTCAAACCAACCTTTTCGCCCTTCGCTGTTTTAAAGCCAACAACAGCGCCGGCATGATTAGCTGTTGTTTCCAACACACCTCTTGTCAGCGTGCTGTCGTGCCAGCCATGGGCAGCCGTAAAAGGCTTATCGAAGTAAATGACAAAATAGTTGCGGAAGTTTTGCGGCACGCCGCCGCTGTTGCGGGTGGTGTAGCCTACAATCTTCTGTTGCTCCGGAAAAATTTTTACATAAGACCCCTTATCAAATGCATCAATCACCACAAATGAGCTATCGCCCGCCGGGAACGTAAAGCGAAACTGCGCTGCCCTTTCGGTGGGTGCAATCTCGGTTGTTACATCATGATCGGCCAGGTACACGCTGTAATAATAAGGTTTGGCCACTTCGGCTTTGTGCGAAAACCAGCTAGCCCGGTCGGCTTCGCGGAACCGCATCCGGCCCGTTACCGGCATAATGGAAAACTGACCGTAGTCGTTCATCCAGGGCGAGGGCTGGTGGGTTTGTTTAAAACCACGGATTTTGTCTGCGGCATAGGTATAGGCCCAGCCATTGCCCATGTTGCCGGTTTGCGGCGTCCAGAAGTTCATGCCCCAGGGCACACAAATAGCCGGGTAGGTGTTGCCGTTGGAAAGTGAAGGTTTAGAGTCGGTGCCCATCAGGGGATTCACCCACTCCACCGGATCTGTGACTTTGGCAACCATCTGGCAAAAGCCGGTGAAAGAAAAACCGCCGACAAGAAAAAAGAAAAAACAGAAATGCCGGTGCCATTTTTTTATACGCATAACAAAGCAGTAAATCGTGTAAAAGGTGGTTGGTTTCAGGACAATAACTGGCGCTTTTCTTTATAGACCTTCCACAGGAACTCGCCAAAAAGTGTATTGGCCCAGGCAAACCATTTGCGGGTGAATTTTGCCGGATCGTTTTTGTGAAACGATTCGTGCATAAAGCCGGTATCGCCATGCGTTTTCCGAAGCAGGTCAATGCAGGATTTAATCTCTGCATCGCTGGCAGCCGTGAGGCCACGCATGGTAATGCCAATGGGCCAGATCATGTCTATACCTGTATGCGGACTGCCGATGCCATACCCGGCTTTGCCTTCAAAATAAAAAGGATTGTTCCCGGATAGCAGCAGCTTGCGGGTGTTTACATAAACCGGGTCTTTGGCGCTGACGGCGCCGAGATAAGGCAAAGCCAAAAGGCTGGGCACATTGGCATCGTCCATCAGGTTGTGGCTGCCAAAACCGTTGACCTCGTAAGCAAACACTTTTCCGGCCTGCGGATGGTTTACCACGGCATGTTGCTGAAGGGCTGCCGCCACTTCATCGGCCAGGCTTTGCATACCCGCAGCCAGCTTTGCATTGGATTTGATTGTTTGCACCATCTGTGCTGCCTGGCGCAAGCTGGCCAGCGCAAAAAAGTTGGAAGGGACCAGGTAGGGGAAGATGGTGGCATCGTCGCTGGGGCGGAACATGGAACAAATCAATCCAACAGGTTTTACCGGGTAACCATAACCCGCCAGCGGCACACCATCAGTAGCCCAGGCGGTACGGCGTTGAAAGCTGTAAGGGCCCTTACTGGTTTTGCGCTGCTGTTCGGTGAAGGTTCGCAACACGGCTTCCATGGCTTTTTCCCAGTCGGCATCAAACGGACTGGCATCTCCGGTCTGCTTCCAGTAGTGGTAAGCCAGCCGTATGGGATAGCACAGCGAATCAATTTCCCATTTGCGTTCGTGCACGCCGGGCTTCATATCGGTGATGTCCGTTTCCTTCCATTCGCTCACCTTGTTTTCGTCCTTGAAAAAAGCGTTGGCGTATGGATCTTTTAAAATGTAAAACGTTTGCCGGTTAATGACACCGGCAATCAGTTGCTGCAAGGGTTTATCGTTTTTTATCAACGACAGGTAGGGCCAAACCTGGGCCGTACTGTCACGCAACCACATGGCGTCAATGTCACCGGTGATCACATAGGTATCGGGCCGGCCATTGCGCCGCTCAAAATCAACCGTAGTATCGAGGGTGTTGGGAAAGCAGTTTTCAAACAGCCAGGCAAGCTCTTTGTTTTTTACTTTGGATTTGAATTCGGCAATAGCGGCTTCCACGGCCTTGCTTTGAAATTTTCTTTTGGCCACCGGCGTTCGTACCACCGGGAATTCCTTGACCGTTTCGGCAAACGAAAGCTTGCCCATCATCAAACCACCGGTTAACAAGCCGGTGCTGCGGATAAATTCACTTCTTTTCATTCGGCTTTTCTTTGACATTAGTTTAAGAAGGAGAGGGCGTTGTACAAACGGCTGAACCTATTAGACAACCTGGTTCCCTTGCATCAAAACCAGTGTTTTCCTTTCAGGAGAACATTTTTGTTATCAGCCGTGCACACGGCATAATCAAAACCTTTTTGCAAACAGTAGCCGCCGTAAGCGCCTTTTTTGTTCAGCGCAATAAAACCAACCTGCATTTCTTTTGCTTTGGCAGCATCGCGGCCAACAATTCGCTGCACGGCTTTTTTGCAGGCTGCTTCGGGCGAATAACCCTGCCGCATCAGCTCTACCACCAGGTGTGTACCGCAAATGCGGATCACCTCTTCGCCCACACCGGTAGATACGGCCGCGCCGATCTCGTTATCAACAAACAGCCCTGCTCCGATGATGGGCGAGTCGCCCAGCCGGCCCCGCATTTTAAAGGCCATGCCGCTGGTGGTGCAACTGCCACTCAGGTTTCCGCTGGCATCCAGCGCAATCATGCCGATGGTATCGTGATTCCATTCACCATTTTCAAACTGCATGGGCGCAAAGGGCCCGTGGCCTTTGTTTTCGATATTGATCACTGGTTTGTATTGCGAGGTCTTGAGCCATTCTTTGTAGGCCTTTTCGGCATCGGCAGAAAGCTGCTGCGGCTCCAGCGGAAAACCTTCGGCAACCGCAAATTTCTGTGCACCTTCGCCCACCAGCATCACATGCGGCGTTTTTTCCATCACTTTACGGGCTACCGAAATGGGATGCTTTATTCTTTCGAGAGCGGCCACACTGCCGCAGCCGCCTTTTTCGTCCATGATGCAGGCATCGAGCGAAACAATGCCATCACGATCGGGATAAGCACCAAGGCCCACGCAACAGTTTTGCGAAGCTTCCGTTACTCTTACGCCGGCTTCCACGGCATCCAGCGCCCTACCACCATTACGCAGCACCTGCCAGGCCGCTTTATTGGCGTTGATGCCTTCCTTCCAGGTTGACAATACCACCGGTTTACCGGCTTTTTGCCTCCCGGCAAATGCGGATACGGAGAACAGGCCGGCGGCACCGAAAAACGACAACTGTAAAAAATGACGACGATCTTGCATAAGGAATGTTGAACGGTTATTTAATCTCGGAATAGGGCCTGTCGGCCGGTTTTACCCCCCATGTTGATGAAGGCTTGTTGCCCATCTCCATTACCAAACGGCCACCCCGCATAATATCGCTGTGCTGAAGGTAAGATTTGGTATACGGCTTTCCGTTGAGGGTCATTTTTTGAATGTACCTGTTTTCGGCACTGTTGTTTTTCACCTCGATGGCAAAGGATTTTCCAGTGCCGGCATGGATTGTTGCTGCATCAAAAACAGGGCTGCCAAAGACGTATAATCCATTGGCCGGGTTGGCCGGGTAAAAACCAAGCGCCGAAAAAATATACCAGGCCGACATCTGTCCCACATCTTCGTTTCCACTCAGCCCGTCGGGTTTATCGGAATAAAGGCTGTCTAAAATAAAACGCACCTTTTCGGCTGTTTTCCAGGGCTGGCCAGCGTAGGCATACAGATAGGTGATGTGGTGGCTGGGCTCATTGCCATGGGCATACTGGCCAATTAAGCCGGTGATGTCGTTCGATGCTTCTTTGCCCATATCGCCGGTAATCACAAAGAGCGAATCGAGCTTTTTGATGAACGCTTTTTCGCCACCCAATTGTGCCATCAACCCTTCCACATCCTGCGGTACCAGCCAGGTGTATTGCCAGGCATTGCCTTCCGAAAAATCATCTTTCATGTGGCGGGAAACGAAGGGACTGAATGGCGTACGCCACTCGTTCTGTGCAATCCTTCCGCGAACAAAACCGGCAGATTGATCGAAATATTTTTTGTAATTCCGGCCGCGTTTGATGAAGTAATCATAATCGGCTTTCTTCCCCATCTTTTTGGCCATTTGTGAAATGCTCCAGTCGGCAATGGAATATTCCAGTCCCATGGCTACCGACTCCGTCATGCTGTCGGCAGGAATGTAGCCAAGGCTCTTTACCCACTTCAAACCTCTTTCGTCTTTCATGGCTGTTGCCTTCACCGCTTCAAAAGCCAGGGCCGTATCAAAACCACGAAAGCCTTTAAGGTAAGCATCGGCCACCACCTGCACGCTGCTGTAGCCGGGCATGGTATTGGTTTCGTTGCCCATCAGGTGCCAGACGGGAAGCTTGCCCTGCTGCTGGTAAATGGCCAGCATGGAAGAGATCATGTCATTTACTCTTTCTTTTTGCGTAATGGTGAAAAGCGGGTTGGCTGCCCGATAAGTATCCCAAAGCGAAAAGGTGGTGAGATTAGTGAACGGTGATTTTCTGTAAACTTTTTTGTCTGTTCCGAGGTAATCACCGTTGCTGTCGTTAAAAATAGATGGTGCAATAAGAGTGTGATACAGCGCTGTATAAAACGTCCGCTTGCGGGCCTCGTCGTTCGTGCTAATT
Source organism: uncultured Flavisolibacter sp. (assembly GCA_965365435.1). GTDB lineage: Bacteria > Bacteroidota > Bacteroidia > Chitinophagales > Chitinophagaceae > Flavisolibacter. Next base: position 34,560 of record CBDUBQ010000012.1, on the reverse strand, counting down.
TGAATCTTACTCAGCTCCTTGTTCCAGGCTGTTGTTGCTGCCGCCACTACGCTGTCAAAGTTCCAGTGCGGTATCTCCGCCTTTATGTTCTGCGCAGCGTTCTCTATGCTTACCGGCGATATGCCCACCTTCACTAAAACGTTCTCGCCTCTCTTTACATCAAAGAACGCGATGCCCTTTACAAAGCGGTTTTCTACCTCCAGGCCTTGTTGTAAAACGCTGTCCTTATACAACGAAAAACTTTTGATGGGCCTGGAGAAAACAGCCGTAAAATAAATGCGCTGATCCGCTGCCCAGCCTTTGGAATACCGGTAACCGGAAATAGTGGTATCATTCTCCTTGCGCAGAAATGTTTTCGTGGCCAGGTCCCAGCCGATGCCTTCCCGCAGATCAACAACAATCTGTGGGCTGTCGGCCGCCGGAAAACTGTATCGGTGAAAGCCAACCCTTTCTGTAGAAGTGAGTTCAGCTTTGACCTGATAGCGGTCGAGCAAGACGCTGTAAAAGCCGGGCTTTACGGTTTCATTTGCGTGGGAGAAAAGAGAGTAATAGCCAGAGGTATAATCCGGCACTCTTCCCTTCCGCGGCTTTACCGTACCGGTGGCAGGCATCAGCAAAATATCGCCCAGGTCGCCAATGCCGGTGCCACTCAGGTGGGTGTGTGAAAAACCAATGATGGTTGAATCGGAATAATGATAGCCCGAGCACCAGTCCCAACCCTCGGAGCGATTGACCGGCCCTAGTTGCACCGCACCAAAAGGCACATTGGCGCCAACAAATACATGGCCGTGAAAACTGCTGCCGATGTAAGGGTCCACATACTTTGTTAGGTCCATTGCAGTATGGTTGCCTTTCCCTAAAGGTTGCTGGCAAAATGCCGCCTGGGAAATGCAACAGATAGTCAGCAACAAAAATTTCGTGTAATAATGAAAAAGGCTCTTCCTGATGTTTGAAAAAATCATAGTTGTTGCTTACGTTGAGAGAACTGGTTTGTCTTTACCACATAGGATATACTTCGTGCCAGGCTGGTGCACCTATTGTGCCTGTGTGATAAAGAAAATACGCTTACCATTTCAACCGGGTTATTTCTTAACGGAAGCAGAGGCTCCTTCCAGCGCCTGCAACACATCTTCCGTTACGTTACCAAATAAGGAAATACCGGCAGCGCCATTGTTCAGGGCATTGGTGATCCCCTGCTTTACTTCAGCCGTTGATTTAAAGTCAGGCAGGTACAACCCGGCATAAAGCGGAAACTTGCCATGAAGCGCTTTCACTCCCTCCTCTACCGCATCACCAATCCAGGCTACATCTTCTTTGTAAAAGCCGTGATAGATCATGGGGCAAATGCCGTTGAGGTTCCAGGCCGTCCAGTCTTGCCGCACAATACGGCGGGCCACCTCGGGTGTGGGAAACACGGCTGCCGTGATGGGCTTTTTAGCCGCTTGCGCTATAGTGGCCAAACGGTTTACCACATGGGTAATGGCCTTGTACCGGAACAACCGCCAGCTTAGGCTTGCCTCCGGAAATTTCATATCGCTTATCGCTACGCCTTTCCATTCTTTAAACTTCTGCCGGCATATGTCGCAATAACAGTAGTCATATTCGGGCAGCTCTTTTGTCTGCTCTATCTTGTAATTATCCCACAAATTCACGGGCAAAATCACATCGCAAAAACGTACATAGTCGAGGTGAATACCGTCAATATAATCCTTGGCCAGCAATTGCCGCACATCCGCTTCAAGGTATTGCGCCACTTCTTCGCGGGAGGGACAAAGCCAGCGGTAATAATTGACGTATGGCGGTTTGTTGGCGCAGGACTCGCCTTTGCGATTGACAGCGTACCACTCGGGGTGTGCCTGCAACAGGGATTTTTCGCCGCGGTTCATAGTCCACATCCAGCGGTGGGCTTCCAGCTTTTGTGCTTTGGCCAGGCGGTAATGCCTTTCGCTGTCTGCCTCAAAAAAAACACCCCGCACGCCGGCGGCGTACAAGCGTTGATAAAACGTCTTCAGGTCGGCGTCTTTGTCGGCTTCCCTCGGCCGTATCCATACCCAATGCTTCCAATCTTTTTTTGCGCCGGCAACCGGGGCCGCCCCGCTTGCTACGGCAGGCACCAGCGCTGCCGAAAGACTGGTAAAAACGCTTGCTTTTAAAAATTTTCTGCGGTTGCTCATCCTGTTTTTTTTATTGCCTGAACAAATCCTTCGTCGTTGATTGATAAAGTTGACCGGCCGTCGCTGATAGTAACGGTAAACTGCTTTGATGTGGCCTCCAGCTTCAACTGGTTTTCAGCCCCGTCAATCAAAAAGGCACCAACGGGCAGCCCCAGGTCGGCTAACGAAGCTGCGTACTTACGATTGGCCGACCAGAATGCTTTCTGTTTGTAGTAGGCCAACCATAAATATTGCCGGCGCTTTTCATCCGGTGGGAGTGAAAACATTTTTTTGCCCAGGGAGTCTTTTGTAAAAACCAGGTAGCCCCAGCGTTCGGGGTAGTGCATGTTCACAACGCCCTGGGGCGACCATACCCAGTTGTTTTCGGGCAGCAACCTTCCCTCGCTGTTTTTCTTACGTCGGTAAGAACCCTCAACCACTTCTGCCTCCCATTGCACTCGTGAAAAATTGATGCGCCACAGCGCCCCTTCCTGCGGCGGGCGCCAATAATTGCCGAAATAGACCGATCGAAACGGAATAGCAAATTCCACTGTCCAGTTTTTGTCTTTATCCTTTGGATTGTTGATGGTTCCGTTCACCCGGACGGCCGATCGCAAACCGGCAGCATTGTACGATAGCATCGCCTGGCCGCCGTTGCGGTAAGGCTTTGGCATAAACAGGTCAAGAATTGTATTAAAGGCGTTTACTTCCACCTCGAAGTAGTGATGCGAATGATTGCCGGGGTCGAGAAACACTTCAAAATCATTGTCGTGGTAAATGATGGTATCGTGTTGCTTCAGGCTGGCCCACACCTGCGGTTCTTCCAACTCGGCGGCAATAAACAGGCAGCTATCGCTCCAAACCATTTTTGCCCGGGTGCGGTATTTCGGCGCTGGCTTTTTTTCCCCTTCAATGTCCCCAAAATCGTCGGTCCAGGGAACGTTCTGCCAAACTTTATCTGTAAGTTTTCCATCTATCTGCGGACCAACAGTGGTGTAGCTTGCCGTGTAATTTTTTGGTGTGGTAAACAAGTGCCTGTAACCCGAAAACAGGTCCTGCGCAAACAGGTTTAGCGAAATGCAACAGACGACGGCCGCAAACGTGCAGCGCATCTTACAGCCCCGATTTTTTTTGTTGTTCATCAAATAATTTCTCTCTTCTTTAGCCGGCTTTCCGCTTCCTGATAAAATGCTTGATTGTCCGATCCATCTACCGCCTGCTCCTTTTCACCTTTATCCATTCCTATGAATTTTTCTTTGCGGCTACTCGTGCTCAAGGTTTGCGCCTGACGCAAAAACCTCCATAGCTTTATTCACCGGCAACAAAGGAAAACGCCAGCGCCGGCAGCGGTTCTTTTGCTTTCCTCAACGAAGCCGGCAACTGTACCGTCACCTTGTCGCCAGCCTGTGTCCACTTTACCGCTTCACCGGTTTGCAACAGGCGCATGGTTGTTCCTTTTTTGGGAAGGTTGTTTTGCCAGCTTATGGTTGACGGAACTGCTTTGCCATCGGAGAGGCAGGCCAGCGCATATTTAACATCGGCTGATTTACTACGGGTGAAGAATGTGCTGTCTTGCTTATAAATATCCGTTGTGCGGGTGTTATAGATAGCGGCACCGTTTTTTTCCATCCATTTGCCCACTTCCTGCAGACGGCTAACAACTTCGTCCGGTAAGGTGCCATCGGCCTTTGGCCCGACGCCTAATAACAGGCTGCCGCCTTTTGCCACCACTTCAATCAGCGTATGGATCACTTTTGCGGAAGACTTCATTTTATCGCCCGGCACGTAACCCCAGGCACCACCGAGGGTCATGCAGCTTTCCCACGGATGATCGAGCTTTTCGGCGGGCACCCTCTGTTCCGGCGTTTGATAATTTTCATAAGGGCCGTGCACCGTGCGGTCAACAATCAGCAAGCCGGGTTGTGCTTTGCGGGCCATGGCGGCAATCTTCGGCATGTCAATATCCTGGCTCCATTCGGGTATGCGGGCACCCCAGGAAAGCACTTCTTCGGTTACCGTTTCGCGGGGCCGTACCCAGCCGCCATCGAGCCACAAAATGTCCATGCTGCCGTAGTGGTTCATCAGTTCACTGATCTGATTATAGGTAAGCTCTTTGTATTTATTCCAACGCCAGGGGAACTTGCGAATGTCGTAGTTGTTGTTGCGATCGGCGGTAGCATACTTTGGCCACCAGTAATATTCCGTGTGCCAGTCGGGTTTGGAAAAATAAGCGCCGATCATAAAGTTCTGCTTCCTGAAGGCATCGAAAACATGCCTGGCCACATCGCTCCTTGGGTTGTTCTTAAAGGGACCATCGGTGATTTTAAAATCCGTTTGTTTTGTATCAAACATGTTGAATCCGTCGTGATGCTTCGTGGTAAAAACAACGTACTTCATGCCGGCGTCCTTGCCGGCCTTTGCCCAGCTTTCGGGGTTAAAGTTTACGGGATTAAAATCTTTCTTCAGGCCCCAGTACCAATTCTTAAAATCGTTGTAAGAGATGGTACTGTCGCGGTCAATCCAGTCTTCGGAGCAAAGGGCCCACGACTCAATCATGCCGGGCACGGCATACAGGCCCCAATGAATGATCATGCCAAACTTCTGGTCCTGCCATTTGTCCAGCTTTTCTTTTACCAGCACATCGGTTGGCCATTCGTAGATTGCCGATTGCGGGTGCACACTTTCCTGTGCTTCCAGGCCGTTCGCCTGCAACAGGCAAAACGCCACCAGGATTTTTGCAACGAAACTTTTTTTCATCGTTCTTGTTTTGAGTTGAAGCAATGAACCGGCAGCGGTTCCTTGCTGCCGCGGTTGTCACAATAGGGCCGGTACAGAAAACCAACTTGTTTTGCTGCCGAAAAAAATCTATCGCACCGGCGGAACGAGGGTCCCGTCCACCAGGGCCAGTTCTGCACTAAAAATCAGGTCCGGATCTTTTCTTGCTTTGGTGGGGTTGTACAGGATCTCCGCCGATCGCTTCACCTTGCCTTTAAAAATTTCTTTGCCTTTCAACCGGAAGATCACCGGCTTGTCAAGGTCCATCATTTTATCGTTCAGGCGAAGGAGCAAGGAATCGGTATAAGCGGATTCGATGTTTATTTCATTGCCTTTGTAGGTTGCTATGATTTCGCCGCCGGTTTGCGCCACACCATCCGGCACCGCCAGCCAATAAAAACTGGAATGATGCACATCGTCCTGTTTCCAAACAACTTTGGTGGGAAGGGCATTCCGTTGGAACGCGGCCATCCAGGGCACCGCAACGGAATCTTGCCGGGCCATCCAGTGCGGCCGGCCTTCGTGCAGTTGCACCAGGTGTTTGTAGCCGCCGGCATCCTGCTGTTGCAGGCTGTCGAGCATCACACTCCAGCGACGGGCAATTTCATTGCGGTTGTAGGCTTTATCCTCGGCGCCCATGTGCAAGGTAAAGCCGATGTTGCGCAAGCCGAGCGGCGAGGTTTCGTTAGGGTGGCCTGCCATCATAGCCGCGGCGGCAAAACGGTCGGCCATACGCGGCGCCAACTGATACACGCCATCGCCACCGGCCGAATAACCCATCAGGTACACCTTGGCCGGATTAACGCCTTCGAACAAAACCGCGGCAAGAATCAGCCGGTCGAACAACGGATCAATGTGCGCTTCGTGCCAAAGGTTCCAGGTGTTCGTCGGGGCACGGGGCGCCACATAAACGCCTTCGGCCGGTGTGTACAAACGGATCTGGTTTTGCCATTGCTGGTCGTTCACCCGGGGTGCCGCATTGCCGCCGCCGTGCATCGAAATAAACAGGCTTCTTCCGTCGTCGGGTTTGGTCCCAAAGATTTTGTACTCAAACTTCAGTGAGTCATCATCCATAACCAGCCGTTTGGCCTCCCATTCGGCACGCAGTGCGGCCCGCTGCTGGTTGTATTCATCTTCCAGCAAAAGCGTAGCGGCCTCGGTTGCTTCTTTTTTACTCAGCGCTTTTTTTGCGAAGGGCTGCTGGCTGATCGGGGCACGACTAGTTGCTCCATGTGCCAGCCAGCTTTTTAGCTGCGAAATGGTTTGCGCCTGTAGCGTAACGGCCATCAGGGTTAGGGCCAGAATACCAACAGCTTTATACAGAAATTGCATCAGCATCTTAGTTTGTTTGTATCAATTCACCGGGTACCAGTTTCCAGTTATGATCGTAAAAGCCGGCCATCTTCACCTGCGAAGGACCGGACTTCAACATCTCCAGGCTGTAGATCATAAAATCAGGAAAGCCGCTGGCGCCGGCAAAATACTGGTTGGCATTGGCGGCATTCATGCCTTTTATCCCGCTGCCGCTGATCACGCCTACCGAAGCTTTTTCGGAACTGCGGATGGGCCAAACAAAATAGGCACTCAGGTCATCGCCCTGCCAGGCCTTTTCGCCGGCTGTTATTTTGTTTCTTTCCACCTGGATAGGACAATCGTTTAAGAGTGCACTCCATGCTTTGTTGGTGGTTTTATTTCCGTAAATGATCACGCCCCGGTCTTTGTATTTGGCCAGCGAAAAGTCTTTGTCGGCAATGATGTCCACCGCACCGTTGCCGCGGTAGTACCAGGTTTCGGCATCGTACCGGGCTTTGTTCAGCGCCCATTCGTTTTCTTCTTTGGTGCCCCCCGTGCCGTACACAAAAATCATGTTGTGGTTAAAGGCATCTTTCAGGGTACCGTAGCGGTGTGGGCCTTTCTCGTACACATCGGGTTTTGCACTTACCGCCCATTTGCCTTCTTCTTTCAGCAGATAAATGTTATCCGCATTCCCGGTCGTGGTGTATTGAACCGGCGATGCGCCATCGAGCGTAATTTTTACCGGCGTGCCGGCCGCAAATTCTTTCAGGTCGAGTTTCAGCAACCGCACGTTTTCGGTGGTGCCGTCTATGCTTTCAGCAGTTCTGTTCCTTCTGAGCTTCAGCCGGCTGTATTGCAGGGGGTGCTGTTGCTGCTGAACGGCTGCCCAATAATATGATGAAGAAATGCCTGGACTCGCCGTCATAAAATCAATGGTGTTGACAGCGCTATCCTGCGGACGCTGGTGCCATTTGAAAAAATCAAAGATGGGCTTCCAGTCCACGCTGTGATCGCCAAACCAATGGCTGCCGCCGGGATACTCGTAATAACTGATGTCGGGGTGAAACCCACCCAGGATATTCCGCATCTGCCGGGCATAGTTTACCGATACGGTTCTGTCGTCATCGCCATGAAAAACATACACGCCCAAAGGCTTATAGTTAGAAGCCAGTTTGATCACATCGCTTTGATTGCCGGAGCGAAGCAGCATCTGCTCCATCGGGTTGCTGCTGCTGTCGGGTATCAGGCCATCGGCAGAACCGTAGCCTTTTAAGGTAGGATAACCAGCGCAGGGTGCAATGGCCGCCCATTTATCGGGATACGTAGCGCCGAGGAACCAGGTTCCGTGACCACCCATCGAATGGCCGGTGAGATAAATCTGTTGCGGATCGGGTTTGAACCTGTCTTTGGCCAATTGTAATACTTCCAGGGCATCCAGGCGGCCCCAGTCTTCCCAGTTAAAGCCACGTGGACGGCGGTTGGTGGCAGCAACAAGATTGCCCCAGTCTTTCGACTTGTAAGCCCTTGCCTGGCCAATAGCTTCCACGCCGGCACCGTGTACCGAAAGGAAGAGGGCACTGTTTTGTGCCTGGCCCGATGCCTGTGGCGCCACCGCATAATATTGCAGGCTGCCATCAATGGTACTGATGAACGTAGAACTGTATTTATCTGCAGAAGTAACGGCCTCTATCTGCAAAGAAGTTTCGTCGAGCGTTTTTCCCTTGTCTAAAAGGGCAAGGCGGCAATCTTGTTTACCGGCCGTTGTTACCGCACTGCCATCGAATAAGAACGGAACCTTCCGGGTAGAAAGGGCCGGCACTGCAGGCAAATCAGTTGTTACTTCTTTACCCATCACAGTGCTTCGGATCTGCAAACCCTTCAACTCCTTTGCCGATGTGTTAATCACCACGACGGCAGCTTGCAGTCCGTTGTTTTGACCATTGACCACAATATGCGGGAGTGTTGGATCTTCGGTATTCAGCAGAACCGGCTTTGCCGGGAACGTAAGACTGGCAACAGCAAACGTGGCCCTTACATAAAGTTCGTTCAGGCCTTTTTTCAGCTTCACCGGCAGGTGCAGCCAGCCCGAGTTATAGGGATCCCCGGCGTGCGACTCGCCATTAAAATACAGGCCGCTGTTGCCCCTTACATTCAGGATGGCAGGCCCTTCTTTTTCGGCCTCGTAAGTGAGATAAATATATCCGCCCCTGCCAAAACCACCGCCACCACCGGGGCCACGGCCGCCTCTGCGAAACAGGCGGTTGGCACTGTCGGCAGTCACCGCCTGCCATACAATGTCTTCGCCGTTGTCGGCCTTACCCCACACAGCACCTTCGGTGGGCGTTGTCAGTGTTTTGGTGTAAAGCTGGTAGGCCAGCATATCTGTGTAGAGTGCTTCGCGTCCGTAGCGGCTGGGCACAGAGGCCACTAATCCTTTTTTAAAATGATAAACTTCCTGCGAAAAAACGGCAAGGGTGGAAAGAGAAAACAAGAGCAGCAGGAAATAAGCTTTCCGGCTGTCGTTTGGTGTCGTACTGTAAGTCGTCATATTTGATCCGTATTTGAGATAATCTTTCGTTGTTGCGGTTTCCAGCCTTTTCACACGTTTCCTTCATTCAGTCCATCCGCCCTGTTACTGCGCTGCCAAACTGGGTTGCGCCGTCAGCCTTATTTTACCCAACAGTTTTTCGCCTATTCTTTTTCCCTGCACCTGTCCGTTTTCAATGGCCGCCCGGTAGTGAATGCCACCGTATAACCGGCTGATGGCCGCTTCCGCCGCCGCGTTTTCAAACGAGGCAAACGACCGTACCGGCAAGCCGTATGGCGTTTCGGTATCATCGGCGAAGCTGAAATTTTTACCAAAAAAACGGGTGAGCACCAAAGCGGCAGCGGTGGATATAACACTGTGGCCGCTGGTGTACTCCGGAAAAGGCGGTGTTTGCAACAGCGGCCGCCATTGCTCGTCTATATAGCTGTTGATATAGGTTTCGGGACGAACGAGGTTGCTGCGGTATTTTTCATCCCAACAGGAAATAAATCCGTCGTAAAGAGCCATTGCCGTCAGCACATAAGCGGCAGCAGATCTAGTCAAATCTGCGCCCGCTTTGCGTGCAGCAATGCCCACGATAGACATCCAATGCCCACCGGGCGAAAGTTTTTTTGTGGCGAAATTGAGGTGGCCCTGCACGTTCAGAAAAAACGGATTGCAGTCCCAGAACAAGGCCATTTCCCGCTGTTCCTTCGTCATGTTTTTTTGAACCGAATAAACCTCCAGCGCCTGCTGGTAGAATTCACTTTCTTTCTGCACCGAAAAAGACGGCGGCGGTACCGGCTTACATTCGCCCGCCGAATCCAGCGCCACCGGCCGCATACGGCTCCAGTGCGGCTCCACAGCGGCCATATAACCCGGTGCCGTTGGCAGCCATTTGCCGTCGCTTTTCTGCAGGTTGTAGCGCCGCAGCCTGCGGGTTTCTTTATAGCCGTCTTTGTCGGCCCAGGCAATAACGCTGTCAGCCACGGCCTGGCCAACTATTATCGAAGCCTTGAACACAGCAGGATCAACAGACGCAAACGATTTTAAAAGCGCTTGCAGCGAATCGTTCAGCATGGCCTCCGAAAAAACAAAACGCCGGGCTGTTTGCATAAATGCATACACCACCGCCAGGTCTGTGCGAAGGGTAGCCTTGTTCTGCGGTCCGGAAATTTTTGGAAAAGAAGGGATGGACTGCGAAAGGCTGATGTACTTGTCTTGACCGGGCAGGGCCGCCTCGTACGCCGCAATGTTGGCGTAGAGGTAAATGCGGCTGGCCACCGGCGGGGCGAAAATATCGTGCACAATCACCGTGGTCAATGCTCGTTGTGCCCTGTGCAGAAGCGCCGCATCTCGTGGTTGGCGGGCCCTCGCTGAAAGAAAGCCCAGCAACAACAAGCCTATGTAAATACATCGCTTCATTTCGCCAGTTTTAAAACCTGTACAGCATCGTTGTTTTTTGCAACAACCAGCAGCGTTTCGCCGCTTTTTGTTTTAACGGTTGTCAACTGCCGCACATCATCGCCGATAAACAAGCCTGCTTTTTCGTTGGGCACTACCCCAAACTTGCCGCCCCCTTCTCCTTTCAGCCAAACACCCAGGCCGGCATCGTTCCGGCCCAATTGCACCCGGTACGGAAAAAAGTTTCCGGCGAGCAGCAGGTCTTTTTTTCCGTCTTTGTCCACATCGGTTGCCACCAGGCCAAAGAGCCGGGAAAATTGCGCTTCGGCCGGTAGCGGCTGAACCGAAAACCGGGCTTTGCCATCGTTGATCAGCAGGCAGGAAGCCAGTTGATAAACGGATTTAACAGTGGCTGTGGCGAGTTTGTTTTTTGGAAAAATATCTTCCAGCGAGGCAGGCGCATAGTCGCGGTACTTGACAAATTTTTTGCGAAGCGGAACAATCTGGTCCAGCAACTCATCCCGCGACGCCATTGGATAACTTTTGCCCTGAATGTAATAGCAGGTGATGGCATCCAGTCGGCCGTTGTCGTCGAAGTCGGCGGCATGCACTGTCATCGGTTCTTTTACCGAAGCGTTGAACTGGTTGTTCAAGCCGCTGTTGCCGGCAATAAAATCAATGTCGCCGTCACCATCAATATCATCAGCCAGCAGGGCCGACCACAACCCGTTTGTGTTTGACAAACCTGCCTGCTCCGAGATATTTCGAAGCCCGTTTTTGTTGTTTTTAAAAAGCTGCAGCGGCATCCAGTCGCCGGCGAGCATTAGTTCGGGAAAGCCGTCTTTGTCCAGGTCCTGCCAAAGCGCCGCCGTTACCAGCCCGGGTTGCAGCAGGTCTTTGAACCAGGCCTCTGTTACGTCGGTAAACTGCGGTTCCCTGTTCTTTGAATCATTCCGCAGCAGGTAACTGCGGGCCGCTAACGGAAATGAGCCGGGCACGGCCGAACCGCCTACGAACAGGTCCAGGTCACCGTCGCCATCCATATCTGCGGCTGCCACGGCCTGCTTGCTGCTGCCCATAGCCGGTAAGGCTTTGCCTGCTTTGATAAATGTTCCCTTGCCATCGTTGACGTATAACCGGTCAGCATATTCGGGTGAGCCATCGCCGTATTCGTTGCCGCCGCTTACCACATAGAGGTCCGCATCGCCATCGCCATCGGCATCGAAAAAAATGGCATTCACATCCTCATTTTCCTTATCCGCCACCCAGGGCTGAGAGGGACTTTCGGCGAAAGAACCCGAGGCCTGCTGCAGGTAAAGTGTGCCCGGCTGGCTGATAGCGCCGCCGAAAAAAATATCTTCCAAACCATCGCCGTTGGCATCGGCTTTAGCCAGCGCCGGGCCATTTTTCGAAAGCTGGTAAGGGAGCAATACTTCGTCTTTAAAATCTACAAAATCATTTTCCTGGTGGCGAAAGTTTAATCCGGAGGTGGCTGTGATATCCCGGAAAATTGGTGCTGCAATCTGCTTTGCTAAAACCGTTTTTACCCCATCCGACTGCTGAAGAATGATCGTTTCGCCGGAGGCTATTTGCTTTCGCGAAGAAGAGCTGCCGTCGGGCCATTGCACCACCACCGAGTCGGCTGCGGTTGCATTGCCCAAACCAAAGTGGAGTACCGGAGCTACAGAAGACTGGTATCCGCGAACCGGGTATTGCTCGGCATATTGCGTTTTGCCACCGGTGTAGAGCCAAACCTTTGCCCCCAGCGCCGCCGTGTTGCCGTCTTTGCCTTTCAGCTCCAGTTTTACAAAATGGTTTTTGCCTTGCTGCTGTGCATTGTTGCGATACAGCATCACCGGCTCATTGTTGTTGCCAATCACCAGGTCCAGATCGCCGTCGTTATCGAAATCGGCATAGGCCGCCGCATTGGAAACCGAAGGCAGGCTAAAACCCCAGTCGCGGCTCCGGTCGGTGAAGGTCAGGTCGCCGTTGTTTTTAAATAGATAATTTGTCAGCTTGTTCGAAGGCATCTTCTTCACCAGATCGTAGGTTTTGAAGGCCAGGTTGCCTTTTGCCGCTTCTTCGAGTTGCGTGTTGGCAACAGTGTATTTCAGAAAGTCAAGATCGGTGAAGTCACGCAGGTAGCCATTGGTAACCACCAGGTCTTTCCAGCCATCGTTGTCCAAATCGGCCAGCAGGGGTGCCCAGCTCCAGTCGGTGTTGGAGATGCCGGCCAGTTGGCCAATTTCGCTGAAGCGGACGTGGCCCGTGGCGTCAACGCCACAGTTGAGATGGAGCATGTTGCGCATCTGCTGATGGTAGTAGCCGCTGTCGAGCAACAGATGGTAAGCATCGTATTCGTCGGCGCCTTTCAGCAGCTTTTGCCGGTAATTGTCCTGCGGCAGCATGTCCAGCGTAACCACATCGGGCCGGCCATCATTGTTGTAGTCGGCAATATCGGCACCCATCGAATATTTGGAAATATGCGTGAAGGATTGCTGCAAGGACTGGCGAAACGTACCATCGCCTTTGTTGACGTAATAGCAATCCTGTTCCGTGTAATCAGAGGTGGTGTAGATGTCGGGCCAGCCATCGCCGTTCAGATCACTGACGGTAACGCTCAGGCCAAAATTGAGGGCGTTGTTGATGATGCCCGCCTGCAGGGTTGCATCGGTAAAAAAGCTGGCACCATCGGCCCGGCGATCGTTCCGGAAAAGGCGGTTGCCAAAGCCGCTGTGTGGCGTTGACCGCACCTTGCGGGTGTTGAGATAAGGATTGTAGGTGTGATTGGAGTGGTTCAGGAGAAACATATCCAGATCACCATCGCGGTCGTAATCAAAAAAGGCCGCCTGGGTGGATTGTGTTCCCGGCGCATCGAGCCCGTATTTTGCCGCTGATTCTTCAAAATAAGGAAGACCGTTTTTCAGTCCTTTGTTGATGAACAATTCGTTGGTCAGGTCTTTTTCTTTGCTGTACATGCCCGAATGGCAAACATAAATATCCGTCAGGCCGTCGCCGTTTACATCGGCCACGCTAACGCCGGTACTCCAGGTGCCGTTGCCGCCCACACCGGCTTCTTTGGTTACGTCTTTAAACGTAAATTCTTTTGTGTTTAAAAACAGTTTGTTGGCAACGTTATTGCCGGAGAGGAACAGGTCCATCCAGCCATCGCCGTTGAAATCGGCTACGCCAATACCGTGGCCGTTGTAGAGGTATTCGTACTTCATCACATGCAGCGAATCATCTTCCCTGATAGTGTTGATGAAACGTACACCGGTTTGCTTTTCGGTGAGCAGGGTAAACAACGGTTCGGTTTGTTGCGCCGGGGCAACAAACGCCGTCAACAGACTGCTCACTAACCAACCAAAGTAAACCCGGTGCCTCATTTCCTTTATTGCTCGATGGAAAGAATTTCGTCCCCTTCTTTATACGGCAGAAAAATCATCATCAGGGTGAGCATTTCATCGGTTGCCCGCATATCGCCCGACGACATTACCAGCCGCGGCGGATTGTTTGGATTGAAGGGATTGTTAGCGGTATTATCGTACGTTCCTTCAATGTACAAACGGGTACCTCTTGGAATCCGCACCAGTTTTTTAAAGCGGTAGTTTTCCTGCCAGCGAAAATCCCATTGCGGAATATGGGTCAGCGGAATGGTGTCGCCGGCCGGCGCAATGCCGTAGGCTTTGTACGCCTTTCCCAGCAGGTGCATGTGCGGCCAAACGTAAAGCACTGAAAAATCTTCGCCGGGGTTCGATACCGTCAGCTTGAATGTTTTCACCCGGTTGGGGGTGATCATCAGCGGAGGCGTGATCTGCTCTTCGCCAATGCCACCGGAACCAAAGCTGATGACTTTTACTTTGCGGGCTACCGGCTCCTTCGTGAAATAAAGATTGACGCCGGAGAGGCTTACTTCTTCTTTTGCCGATGGCGCATAGTGCACGGTTAACAGGATCACTCCCCGTTTGGGCATTACCCAGCCCATGCCTTTGGGATACGATTCGCCGGAGGAACCGGGAATCCATCCGCCGTAATAGGTGATTGTTTTTTTGAACGGGAGGTAAGCATCGTATTTGGTGCGATCATCTTCGGAAAGGTTGATCATATCCGGCCCGGCGTGGATATCTATGCCTTCCGGCACTTCGTGAATGCTGTAGTTGGCGTGGTGAATGAGCTTTTTATTGCTGGCCGTAAAATCAATAGCGGCCACGTTGGCCGAATCTTTCAGCTCGAACGGAATGCGGTACACCACAAAGCGCTCATAGTTGTCGCCCGGCACGGTGTAGCTTACGTTTGTCTTCAGGGTCAGGTCGGCTTTTTTTCCGGCCGCCAAACCTTTTTGCTGAAAGGTTTCCAGGTTTGCCGCCGGCTCCGGCCCTTCGCCTTTCGGCGCCTTATTATTGATCCATTGAACGATGGTAGTTTTTTCTTTTTGCGTCAGCGAACGGTCATTATCATAGGCCACAAAATGGTTGTCGGGTTTCCAGGGTGGCATGTAGCCGCTTTGTACCACTTCTTTAATAAAGCTGGCCCGCTTGGCCACGTCTTCGTAACTGATCAGCGAAAAAGGGGCGGCTTCTTTGGGCTGGTGGCAGGGGGTGCATTTTGCATGGATAATGGGCGCCACATTTTTTACAAACGTCGGCGTTTGGGCGCCGGCCGCAAAAGCAACGACCAATGCCAGGAGAGAACTAAAACATTTCATTTTCACCATATCAAAACTCGTTGATCAGACATCCCACCGGGGAGGTCTGTTTTACCAAAACGCTTTTGGTTTGAAGATACTGCGCCAGGGCATCTGCCAGGTACAGTTGCTGCGGCTTCAGCTTCTTTTTCCCCAGCGCCTGCACCCAATCATCTATGGCGCCGCGGTAAATTATATTGTTTGCCTTGTCAAGCACCACCACTTCGGGTGTAACGGTTGCCTGCACGGCGATGCTGAATTCTTTCTTTTGATCAATCCAAACCGGGAAGCCAATCTTGTATTCGCTGGCAAAGGCCGCCACCGTTTCTTTCGAATAGGTCCTGCCCGGCACAAGGCCGTAAAACTGCACGGTGGACTTATATTTTTCGTAGAGCGAATTCAGGGTAAGACTGTAGTTCTTGCACAAAGGACATTCGGGCGATAAAAAAACGATGACCGTTAGGGCAGACTTGCCAGTTTCAATAAAGGCTTTTTTACCGTTTGATTCTAAGGCTATTTTGTTCAGGGGCGTTTCAGAAGAAAGCGGCAACGCATTTGTGCCTGTGTTGAATTTTGGCGTGCAGGCAATGGCCGCCAAAGCAGCCACCAGGCATAACCCAAAATTCAATAGTTTCTTCGTCATTTCGTAGCCGTCATGGAAAGCAAAAACTCCGGGTCTTTGTGAGACCTGGAGTTTTTGCAGAATTGTTTGCTTATTGCTGGTCCCACCAAACACGACCGAAAACATCGCTTGGTCCTCGTCCGAATCCAGGGTCTTTGGCCATTTCAGCAAGGGCAGCCTGGTTATTTGCAAAATTTAGATCCGTAGGAGCTTGTACAATAAGCGGAGCTCGTCTTGGAGGACTTTGCTCAACTTGATCAGCAATGATTTTCTCGAAAGCAAGGACTGTGTTGCTGTTTGGAAAGCCTGTGCGTTTATACAATGCCCAAGCTTCGTTTGGTTGTTTGAAGAAGTTTAAATAAGCCTGAACAGCGATTTGCTCAACAGCAATTGCAGAATTATACTTAACCTTCGGTGCAGCTAAATAATTTGCAATTTCCATATCCGTAACAGGGACGTAGGAATTTACATAAGTACCGGCTGCATTTCGCTCAATGATCATAGCGTTTTTCGCCCACTCGTCGTACTGCTTGATTGAAGCAGTAACGCCGGTGTTATACCAGATTTCAGCGTTATCGCCAGCTAACCCTCTAGCGGCCAGTTCGGCCCGCATAAAAGCAAAATCGGCATAAGTAATTATTGGAAAATAATTTATCCCAGTTCCACCATTAAAGGAGGCCATAAACATCCTGTACTGCAGGTTCGAAAGTGTATCTGGTGTTGAATATAACCGGCTATACTGAGGACTTACTGCGGCATCTGGACTAGCCACACTTCCTACATACTGACCCCATTTATTTTTTTGGTAGAAAAGCCTAATTCTCGGATCGTTATTGTCCAACATAAAATCCACTGATGATTTTGGCGCTCTAAAACCATCAGGATTCCAGTTTGAATTGCCCGATCCTGTGAAGTTTGCTAACGCATCAAATATCCAGCCGTCTGCATTACTGCTCATTAGATCAGTGATAGGACTGGAAAGCACTTCCGTAGCAATCGCCTTTGTTTTATTGGCATCACGCTTCATAAAACGCATGCCGACCCGCAAGCGGAGTGCGTTGGCTGCTCTAACCCACTTTGTAGCGTCACCGGCGTAGTACAAATCATAGTTGCCTAGGGTTTGCTGCGTATTTGCAGGAACACCTTTCAGGGTTGCAATACTTTCCTTCAGCATCGCATCTACCCGGTCGAACACTTCTTGCTGGGTGTCATACTTAGGAGTAAAGGTGCCACCATATCTTGCTTGAAATGCTTCTGAGAAGGGAATGCTCCCGTTAATGTCCGATGTGTAAAAAGCATAGTAAGCCAGCAGGACATTGGAGATTGCGTTCATATGCCTGTACTTAGGCTGCTCATCCGCCGGCAGCTTTTCGATCAGCTTTGTTATATCCACCAGCCTGTTGCCTACATTAGTATAAAAATTACCATAGCGCTGGTTAAAATTGCCGGCATCTTCGATAAAGGTTTTGCCATTACCGGTGGTTGCCGTATTCATTTGCATCCATGGCATAATGCGGCGATAAAAATCATAAAACCACTCAAAATCCGCATTATGCGTACTGATGGTCGCATTTAAAAACTGGTTGGCTGGGGGTATGTCGTAAAGTGTCTCCGGGTTGGTGTTGTCGTCAACAAAATCTTCCTTTTTGCAGCCTGACAAAATCAAGCCTGCAAGCGAAACCCCAATGATAATATTTCGGTATCTAAATTTCATAATTACTCAACTTTTGATGATAATTCGTAAGGCCTCATGCATTCGCCTGTTTAAAATACAGTACTCAATGTAAAGCCAATGTTTCTGGTATAAGGCACTCCACCATATTCAGCAAATGTGCCCGAACGGTTACTGAATACGCCCTCAGGATTTATATCGTCCGGAGTGGTTGTGTAGAGATACAGCAAATTTCTGCCAACTACGCTCAAACGCAAGTTGTTCAATTTAATTTTGTCCGTAAGTCTTTTGGGAATATTATATCCAAAAGAAACTTCACGGAGTGCTACCCAGCTGTTTTCAAATACAGAGTATTCTCTTATTCCCGTAGACCACTGCGTTAAACGTGCATAATACCGGCGAGCGTCAATTGGCAAAATCATATTTTTCTGCACAGCTTCAGCATAGCTCATGCCACCCACGTTTACATTGTTTCCGGAGGCAGGATCCCTCAACATAGTGCCGTCTGGAAAGACACCCTCAGGGATGATACCGTCATTTCTTACAACGCCTGTTGCATCTGTAAACTGAACGCCGCCTGTTGAAGCATCTCGGCCAAACAGTGTACTCTTTAATGAACCATTGGTAGAACCGTAGGCATGTGTTGCAGACGCCATTAAGCCACCAAATTTTGAATCGATCTGGAAACCGAATGTGAAGTTTTTGTATCGAACACTGTTGATGGTACTTAACAAGAAGTTTTCCATCATTGTTCCCAACTGTTTCTTGCCCTGTCCAATGTCTTGTGAGCGCACATAGGCTGCATTGGTACGGATCAATTTTTGCCCATTACTTGGATGGTCAATCGGTTTACCGGCCGCATCAAGCTTTTGATAATAAGAATAAGCGTATCCTGTTTGGATCGTGCCATATTCCTTGCCTACTATGGCCACGGACTCAACATCAGCACCGAAAGCCAAATCAAGTGTCCGGGCCGTTACGCCGGGTGCTAACGCAATAATCTTATTTCTATTTCTTGTGAAATTGAAATTGGCGTTCCATTCCAGATTTTTTGTACGCACCGGCGTTGTAGATAACAAAATTTCAATCCCCTTGTTCTGGATATTTCCGGCATTGATCTGACGGGCAGACACACCGCTTTCAATTGGAGCTTGTAATTCAATAATCTGATTGTAGGTATTCTTCTTATAGTAAGAAATGTCTAATCCTAAACGGTTTTTAAAGAAGCGGATGTCAGCCCCGAATTCCATCTCTTTTGTCAACTCGTTTCTAAGATTCAGATTTCCTAATGTGTTGCCATCGAATCCATAACGAGCCACAGTGCCGTTTACATCCTGGTAGAAAATCGGATCAAGCGGCCGGTAATTACCGATACTAGTCGCGAATATACCTGCATCGCTACCCGTCCAACCATAGCTGGCTCGCAATTTACCGAAGGAAAGAAAATCAAACTTGCCAAGACCCTTTGTCACTTCAGTAAATACCCAAGACAAACCAGCGGAGGGATAAAAATAAGTATGGTTACCACGGCCATCAGGATAGGTCAATGTAGAAGACCAGTCATTGCGGGCACTGAAATTAAACGTGAGCATATTTCTCCAGGTAAGATCACCATACGAATAAAGCGCATCCAACCTTGAGCGTCCCAATACCCGTGTGCTGGTGTTGATTTGGTTTATTGAATTACCAAAATAAAATTTTAAAGGCAACCGAAGACCACCGTTCGTTTCGCTAAAAGAGCTTATTCCTCCGAGATTTCGGTTTGTTTCACCACCGACCGTTACATTCAGTTCGAAGTCTTGACCGAACGTGTGATTTCCATTTAATAATGCCTGCACCCGGGCATTTTTTGTATTCTGCTGCAAAAGGCTATAATACCCTCCTGTATATCCTGGCCCGGTTCCCCAGTTTTTGGTCTCCCTATTTGTAACCGTAGAATTAATATTACCACGGAGTAACAAATTCAACCATGGAGTTATCGTGGCATTCAAATCCATATTTGCTCTAAGATTGTCAGCTTTTTGCGTTACATCATTTTGGTTGATATTGAAGAAAATACCTGCCAGACCATAGTAGTTCCTGCTACCAATCAGTTGTCCACCAGCGGAGTCTATATAATTATCTTTCCAATAATTGATATCTAAATGCCTTGGATTAAAGTAAACCTGTGCAAATACAGGGTTGTCATTCCCGCCTTGACGGATTGGGTTGCTTCCCTTCGACGTATTGTAATTAATAGAGGCATCTAAGTTCAAAAAATTTGAGAGTTTTTGGGTAGCACGAATAGAAAAATTGTTCTTGTCTAAACTATTGTTCGGCAAGATGCTTTTATTCGTGTTATTGGTATATGAAAACCTGAAAGTGGTCCTATCATTACCACCGTCAATTGCCACGTTTGTATTTACAAATCGTCCGGTTTCATAAATTGCTAGAAGATCATTCAATGGGCTCCAGGGAATGAGCCTTCCATCAACATCGCGAACGGTATGGCCATCGAATTTTGGACCGAAGCTCCAAACATAGTTGGCTGGGTCAACAACATCAATCCCATCAGCGCCTTTCGTAAATGTAGGATTAATGCCACCACCGTATGTATTCTGCACGGCGACGGATTTGTATGCTTTTTCAAAGCTCTGCGTATGAGAAGCGGTAATCCCCAAGCCTTTTCTTGCAGTACCCTTTTTTGTAGTAATCAGGACCACACCATTCTGAGCCAGAGAACCATAGAGAGCACTTGCAGCAGAACCTTTCAATACGCTTACGCTCTCATAGTCATCAGGGTTCAAGTTATTCAAGTCGTTGCCGAAATCTTGCGCACTTCCCCACGAGTCAGCACCTGACGTACCGGGCTGAATTAAAACACCGTCAATAACAAATAGCGGTTGAGTGTTAGGTTTAAGTGACGTATTACCTCTGATTCTTATTCTGGATGCAGATGTAGGACCGCCTGCTCCTTGGTTAACCATCACCCCCGCCACTTTACCCTGCAGTGCATTGGCAAGGTTCGGCGTGTTGGCCCGGACCAGGTCCTCACCCTTTACTTGCTGTACCGAATAGGAAAGCTTCCGGGTTTCCCGGCGCACACCAAAGCCTGTGACGACCACTTCACTCATTGAAGACCCGTTGGATTGCAGTGTAACGGAAAGCGGATCGGTACCGGCGGCAGACACTTCTTGGGAAGTATAGCCGGAATACGTAATCACAAGGGTGGCATTAGGAGAAACACTGATAGAAAACGCTCCGTTTTCATCCGTCACCACACTGTTTCGGGTGCCTTTTTCGTTAACCGTGGCGCCGGAAAGAGCGGCACCCTCTGCCGTCCGCACCACTCCCGTAACCGTCCTTTTCGCCTGCGCATAAACCGTGTTTGCGCAGCACAGGAAGGACAACATCGCCAGCAATAATAATCGCATTCGCATTTTTGTTGTTTTTGGTTTTTAAAAATCTTTACTCGTCTATAAATGTGTAGGGCAAAAAGACCCCTTGCCCCTCCAAAGAGTTGCGATTGATTCAGTTTAGGGACAGGTGATTAATCTTTCGTTACAAGAGTTAATAACGGTTTGGCATCAGTCAATTTGATCGAAACTTTTTCGAGATTTTCCATTACCAGGCAAGCAGCGCCTATCAGTTCAGCATCGTGTCCGAGATTGGATATTTCCAGTGTTGTTCCGGCCGCCAGCCTGGGAATGCAATGTTCATTTAAAGCCCGCTGGATGGGCGCCTGCAGCACAAAACCGGCTGTGGCTCCCCGGCCGCTCAACACAATAATTTCGGGGTTAAGCAAGTGAATTAAGATGGCAACCCCTTTCCCAATAGTATAAACGGTTTCAGAAAACAGTTCAATGGCAAACTGGTCGCCGTTTTGTGCCGCCTGGCTCAGGCATTCATTGGCCGTTTCCACGTTTTCCAGCCCCTCCAGCTTTAGCGAAGAGCGTCGGCCGGCCTGCAGGCCCTGCCTGGCTTTTTCAATAATAACCAGCAGCGAGGACTCTGTTTCCAGGCAACCCGTTTTTCCGCAACTGCACAGTTTCCCATTCTGGAACAACGGAATGTGGCTGAATTCGCCGGCAAAACCGTTATGCCCCCGGAACAGCTGCTTGTGCAGGATCAGCCCCAGCCCAACGCCCCAACCGAAGTTGATGACCATGGCGTTTGATTTGTCTCGGGCGGCGCCAAACTTCAGCTCAGCCAGCGCTATCAGGCTCGAATCATTATCTATAAAAACCGGTATGCCTACCTGCTCGGCAATGATCTTTTTTATGTTTTTGCCGCCGGCCAGCAGAAACGAATAGTTGACGCCCTTGTTCACATCCACAAATCCCGGCATGCCAATACCAATGCCGGCCATCTTTTCTTTTGGAATGCGGGACTCTGCAATAAAGATCCTGATCTCGGCCACCAGGCTTTGAAGAGCATGGAGGTTATTCTGCAACGGAAGCTGTACTTTTTTAACCCCCGTAACAAAATGATTTTGCATGTCCATCACCACCAGCCGGGTCACATGCTGATCCATGGCGATGGAAAGGATATAAAGGATATCGGGTTTCAGCGAATAGGTAATTGGCCGCCGGCCGCCGGTAGAAGGCGCCAGCCCTTTTTCCAATACATACCCCTCCTCCACCAGATCATTTACAAGCCGGGTGGTCAATGGAATACTCCGTTCTATGCCTTCGCTTATCTCGGCACAGGAAGCAACACCACCATAATAGAGTTGCTTCAGAATATCACATTTTT
Source organism: uncultured Flavisolibacter sp. (assembly GCA_965365435.1). Taxonomy (GTDB): domain Bacteria; phylum Bacteroidota; class Bacteroidia; order Chitinophagales; family Chitinophagaceae; genus Flavisolibacter. Next base: position 12,693 of record CBDUBQ010000012.1, on the reverse strand, counting down.
GTTTTTCCGACTTGCTCACAGCAGGATGAATTGGGTAAACGAATGTATGTTTTCAGGTTAACATTCCGCTAAATTTTCAAAACTTTTTTAAAAAAAAAATAAGTTTTTAAATAAACGGGGAAACCGGGTGTTGGGTGGCAGATAAAGAAGAGTTGCCGGCAGTGGAAAAAAGTAAAGCAGCGAAAGCATCACCGGCTATTCCCCGAATTAAAAATTATCCCACCACGCTCCGGCAAACAAAGTCGGGAATAATGCCGGTGGCCACAATCTGTTGCTCCACGCTATTCTCGCTGGTATTGCCCGACAGCACCAGTGCTGTTTTCACGCCAAACTTATTGCCGCCTAAAATATCCGTATGCAGGTTATCGCCCACCATCAGGATCTCTTTTTTTGTTACCGGCTGCAGGCGCTTCAGGCGGTTGTAGGCATACGTGAACATTTGCGTATCGGGCTTTCCAAAATGAATAAACTTGCGGTTGAGCACATTCTCCACCAGGCCGGAGATACCGCCGGCAGCAATGGCCACATCGTTTTTAGAAACCGGGTAAAGCTTGTCGGAGTTGGCCACCACCACCGGAATGTTTTTGCGGCGCAGCAGGTTGATGGTTTTGTTGATATCGGTATTCCAGTCGAAGCCTTCATCGTCCAGAAAAACAAAGGCTGAAATATCATCTACATTTTCAAGGTCAATATCGCGGACGGCAATATGCTCCAGCCCCGATTGAAGGATGTAGTGCGCCGAATTTTCGGTGCCCAGGTAAGCGATTTTTCCTTCGGTGATCTTGTGCTGCAAAAAATGCTTGGCCATCATGCCCGAGGTAATGACCTCGTGTGTTTGCAAGCCCGTCAGTCCCAGGGCCGCAAAACTTTCCACCTGCTGCTCCTGGCTACGGGAGGCATCGTTGGTAAGCACCCGGATGGCAATGCCTTTTTCCCGCAAAGCCGCCACGGTATCCTGCACACCAGCTATAAGGCCCTTAAAATTTTTCAATACGCCGTAGGAATCTAAAAATACGGCCTTGAACTGAGCGGCCAGCGGTAAAAACGATTGCAGTTCCATGTGTTGTAACTGGCTTAAAGGTCCAGCGCTTTTAATAGAATGTCGGCATTAAACTCCCGCTCAACCGAGGGCAGGTAAATTTCAAACGCTTCTTTCTGAAGCTTGTTAGCAAACAGCTCGTGAAAGAAAAACCGGCCGTCTTTTATCACATAGTTCAGTATAAAAAACCGGTAGGCTTCTTTCAGGAAACGGATCTCCGCCTCCTGCAACGGAAACACCTGGTGGTAAGCCTTTAAAAAAAGCAGGAACCGCTCTTCCATCAACGGGCCAATGTAATAGCTGAACACCGTGCGGTCGCCGATATCCGATACTACGCGGCTGAGAAAATAGAAATCCAGCACCCGGGTGCCTACGCGAAACCAGTCATAATCCCAGCGTGAATACAGCCGCTGCGAAGAGGTTACTGAAAAGTTGCCGATGTTCCAGTCCACAAACACCGGTATCTTATCCAGTGCCGCTTCGTTGAGGGTTGCGGCATTCCGGAGAAAAAGTTCGCATTGCTCCCTGATCTGGTCAATCTGCATCCGGTGTTCGTACCGGCCTTCATCAGTGTCGAGGTATTGCTGCAGGTAGTCAATGTCGGTTTTAAGCGTTTTCGACGAAGGCTGCAGGGTGTTTCTGATACTGTAGCAAGCCTTGTGAAAAAGCGCAATTTGTTCGCCCAGCTTTATTATCTGCTCTTCGTTGAGCCGGCGCGGCATTTTTCGCTTAATGGTGATGGGGCGGTAAAACACCACCCACACATCCAGCGGCTCGGCTTTGTAGCGATACACAAACAATTTGTCGGCCTTGGCCAGCGAACGGGCCAAAAAATTTTCGAAGGGCGCCGGCAGGTTATTCGACAGCGCATTGATGATGCCATGGTCCTCCACGAAATGTTCGTAAGCGCCAAAATAAGAGAGCTTGCCGATAATGATGCTGTCGTCGGTAAACGTAATGCGATACACGTGATTGGTGGACACCTTTGCGCTGATGTCCACAATGCGTTTTATTTCGCGGGTATTATCGTAAGCATGCCAGGCTTCTTTTACAATCTCTGTAAAATCAATAAACGGGGGGTTCAGGATGTCGTGGCCATTCATTCCATTGGCTGTTTTATTCGGTTGTGTCTGTTCTTGTTCCCGGCTGCTGCCAACCGCCGGCAGGCCGCAAAATACGCCGGCCGCGGAGATTGTGGATGGTGTGGTGAAAAAGCCTTTCTGCTGCTGTGGCGCCGCCGCCGGTCTTTTCAATCATCAGGGTTACGCCAACAGACTGCCGGCAGTTTAGATTGCCTTTGTGGGCCATCGCAGAAAGGCCCCCTATGCTTCCGCCAGCCGCTGCGATAGCCGGCAGGCGATTAATAGAAACAACAACGATAAAGGCAGAAGCCGGTGCCACAACAATTCAATCACCGAATAAAACCACCCATCCGCTGCGGGCCGGGGGCTTGCCTAAAATGCTCTATTTTTCCGGCATGAAATGCTATTTGCTGGCCTTTGTATTTCCCGTACTGCTGTCCTGTCAAAACGAAACGCCGGCAGCAAAACCACCGGGCAAAACCGTGATTCCCGAAACCGTGCTGCCCAAACGCCAACTGGCCAATCCGTATTCGCCGGTTGACATGTCGCCCCTGGACATTGCCTACTTTCCGGCCAACTACAGCGTGCAGAAAATGAACGGCGAAGTACAAACGCCGCCGCTGGCCAGGGTCATTTACAGCCGTCCGCAGCGGCAGGGCCGGCAGATCTTCGGTCGCATTGTCAAGTGGGGCGAGCCCTGGCGGCTGGGGGCCAATGAAGCCACCGAAATTGAGCTTTTCCGGCCGGTGACCATTCAAAATAAACGGGTGGAAAAAGGCCGTTATATTCTTTATGCGCTGCCGCAGGAGTCGGCGTGGACCATTGTTTTCAACAGCGATCTTTACACCTGGGGACTCAAGTTCAACCTGGCACAGGACAAAGCCCGGTTTACCATTCCGGCAACCACCACCAACCGCATGATCGAATACTTTACCATCGCCTTTGAAAAAACCGGCGCCGGTGCCGAAATGGTAATGGCCTGGGAAAACAAAGAGGCCCGCCTGCCGCTGCAGTTCTGAGAACAGGTTTGCAGGCTATTGAGATATCAGTTTCAAAAAACAACATTGGGCTCAGGCAACTAAAAAAACGGTATGTGCGGCTTTGCGGGAATGGCCTCTCCAAATAAACGAATGGTTGATAGCCGGTTGGTTGTTGCCGCAACGGCAGTGCTGCCACATCGCGGTCCGGATAGCGAGGGCTTTTACACCAACACAGACGAAACGGTTGCCATCGGGCACCGGCGTTTATGCATTCTCGATTTATCAGCGGCTGCGGCCCAGCCAATGAGCTTAAACGACCGCTATTACCTGGTGTATAATGGCGAACTATACAATTATAAAGAGCTGCGTAGCGAGTTGGAGAAAAAGGGCTACACTTTTCGTTCGCAATCGGACACGGAGGTGCTGTTAGCCGCCTACGCCGCTTATGGTAAAGATTGCCTTCCGAAATTCGATGGCGCTTTTGCTTTTGCCGTTTGGGATGAAAAAGAACAGGAATTGTTTGCTGCCCGCGACCGTTTTGGCGAAAAACCATTTTTCTTTTACCAGGATAACAACCAGCTTGTATTTGCTTCCGAACTGAAGGCAATTTGGCAATGCGGTGTGCCGAAAGAGGCAAACCCGGCCATGCTGTATAACTTTCTCACCATCGGATACACCACCAATCCGGCCGATCCATTTGAGACGTTTTACAACAAGGTTTCTAAACTACCCGCAGCATTCTGGCTCCGCTATTCGCTGCCGAAAAACGAACTGGCGACAGAGCGTTGGTGGCAAACGTATATTGACATTGATAGCAGCATTACTGAAGCCGATGCAACCGACCGGTTTCAACAACTTCTTAGCCACAGCATAAAAAAACGCCTGCGCAGCGATGTGCCCATCGGCACCAGCCTAAGCGGCGGCTTAGACAGTTCGGCCATTGTGGCGTTCTGCGCCGAAGAAAAAGTAGCGCAGTACACTCATTCTTGTTTTACGGCCTCGTTTGCCGGTTTTGAAAAAGACGAAACGGCGCAGGCGGCCACGGTGGCGGAAAGATTCGGACTACAACATTTTACCACCACTGTTCGGGAAAATGAAGTAGCGCCGTTGATGCAGAAAGTAGCAACGGCGCAGGACGAGCCATTTTCATCGGCATCGGTGTTGGCACAATACAAAGTATTTGAACGGGCAAAAGAAAAGGGCGTAACGGTGCTCCTCGATGGCCAGGGTGCTGATGAAATACTAGCCGGCTATCACAAATATTACAAATGGTGGTGGCAGGAGCTGTACGGGCAGCGGAAGCTGAAAAAGAGCGGCGAGCAAAGCGCTGCGCAAGCGTTGGGTGTAAAGGAAAGCTTTGGCCTGCAAAATAAACTAGCTGCTTTGCTGCCGGAGTTGAGCGCTTCGCTGCTTCAAAGCCGCAAAGCCAAACAGGCCTACCGGCATCCGGACCTGAACCGGGATTTTGCGTTCGCCCAAAAACAAAACCTATACTACAGCACGCCTGCCACCTTCGATTTGAATGGCGCCCTGTTTTACAACACGTTTGTCAATGGCCTGGAAGAATTGTTGCGCCTTGCGGACCGGAACAGCATGGCGCATTCCGTAGAGGTGCGGCTACCTTTTTTGCAGCATGAATTGGTGGAATTTTTATTCACCCTGCCACCGCATTTCAAAATTCACCAGGGCTGGACGAAATGGCTGCTGCGCAAAGCCGTGGAAGACCGGCTGCCAAAGGAAATTGTCTGGCGAAAAGATAAAGTGGGCTACGAGCCGCCACAGAAGGCGTGGATGCAAAACAAGGACGTGCAGGAGATAATCATGGAAGCGAAAAAGCGATTGACGACCGAAAATATTTTGGACAAATCGGTGTTAGAAAAGCCTATTCGGCCAGCCGCCGCCCATGCCGGCGAAAGTTATGACTGGCGGTACTGGAGCGCAGCGATGGCTCTATAACGTTCAGGCCATCGCCGTATAACGTTCTGTAGAAACGAAACATTTTAGTTTAAATAAACGGTTCGTATTGCAGGCCCAACGGGCCGTCATAATTAGCCCAGCCTGCCAGGGCTGGGTTGAGATCAATGCTATTAGATGCCAAGCCCTGAAGGGGCGCAATAACGAAACGCTGATTGTTCATTTATTTTGACTTAACCCCATACATACTGCTCATCCCATTCGACGCCGTACTTTTTCATAAATCCCCTGTACTCTTCTTCAAATGTCATTTTACGGTGATGTTCTTTTTGATTTTCAATGTACGCACCAACAGTGTCCACCTCAGATGAATTGACCGAAAATGCGCCATAGCCGCTCTGCCAATAAAATTGTTGAAAAGACGAACCTTTTGTTTTCATCCAGCTAGACGAATGAGACTTTACTTCTTCAACAATTTTTGTTAGAGGTATTTTCTTACTCAATAAGAAAAGAGAATGGACGTGATTAGTGAACCCGCCGATTTTTACCGGGTAACAATCATTATGATTACAGATACCGGCGATATAGCGGAATAACTCTGCCTGGATTTCGTCGTTGATGGTATGAACACGATGTTTCGTGCTAAAGATTAGGTGGATGTAATTCCGGACATGCGACTGAGGCATTAGCAGTTGCGTTCGTTTTGTGGTTATTTATTGCGCCCTTTCAGGGCTTTGATCAAATTTATTCGTCTTTAAACCCAGCCCTAGCAGGCTGGGCTAATTATGACGGCCCTTCGGGCCTGTTTATACTGATGACATTTGCACTGGTACTTTGTAAACTCAACTTTCAAACCCGTTTCTTCACACATTACAATTCCCTCACAACAACACCCTATCCGGCGTAATCGGCAACTCCCGTATCCGTTTGCCGGTGGCATGATACACGGCATTGGCCACGGCCGCGGCAAAACCGATCAGCGCAATCTCGCCCATTCCTTTTGCGCCGTTCGGGTTTAGCACAGGGTCGGGCTTGTTCACGAACACCACATCAATCGGCGGCACATCGGCGTGTACCGGTACATGATAGTCGGCAAAATTATTATTGACCCAACGGCCAAAGCGGTGGTCAATCACGCCTTCTTCGTGCAGGGCCCCGCCCATGCCGCCTACGGCCCCGCCAATCATCTGGCTTTCGGCTGTTTTTGGCGAAATGATTTTACCGGCATCCGCCGCACAAACAATGCGGTCAATACGAACAACCCCGGTCAGCGGGTGCACCCTCAGCTTTACAAAATGCACCGAATAGGAATAGGCGGAATACTTCTGCATTTCGGCGTTGCGCCCGGTAGATTCGGTTACCTCCACCTGCGACACATTGGCCGCTCTCAGGGCATCGGTGTACGACAGCGTTTTGCCATCTTTAAACCGCATTTGGCCATTGCCAAATTGTATGTCCTCCACCTTTACCTCGCTCTCCTGGGTACGGAGTAAACCCGCCATCTTTTTCTTCAGCGATTCGCAGGCTGCGGTCACCGCCGTACCCAGCGTGGAAGTTGTGGTGGAGCCGCCCTGTGTGGGTCCCGGGGGCAGCGACGTATCGCCCAGCTCAAACTTTATTTTGTTTATAGGAATACCGAGGGCATCGGCGGCAATGCGGCTCATGGCGGTGGCCGTACCCGGGCCGCTGTCGCTGACGGCGCTTTGCAACACCAGCGTGCCATCAGCCAGCAGGCGGGCCAGCACAGAGGCATTGCCACGGCCGGCGCCAAACAGGCCGCTGCTCATGCCATATCCCACCAGCCATTCGCCCTCCTGCATCGAACGGGGTTGTGGCTTGCGGTTTTTCCAGCCAATTTTTTCCGCACCCAGGTCATACGCCTCTTTTAAAAACTTAGAGCTGTACGGCTTTCCGTTTTCCGGATCGGTTTCGGCATAATTGCGCTTGCGCAGTTCAATGGGATCGAGGTTGAGCTGGTAGCTTAGTTCGTCCAGCGCCGACTCCAGCGGAAACGAGCCGGTGGCCTCGCCCGGCCCACGCATCCAGGTGGGGGTACTCAGGTGGAGCGGATAAATGCTGTATTTGGTCGTCACGTTTGGGCAAGCATACAACTGCGCTGTTTGTTTTACCAGCCCTTCGGTAAAGTTTTCGTAGGTAGAAGTCAGGGCATGCGCTTCGTGCCACATGCCTACCAGTTTGCCGTCGGTATGGGCACCAATGGCAATGTGCTGCACCGCTGCCGGACGATACCCTACCGAATGAAACATCTGTGGCCGGGTGAGCACCAGCTTTACCGGGCGGGCCAGCTTTTTGGCGGCCATCACCGCGGCAATAGCGTGAGGCCAGGTACGTAGCGCCGCACCAAATCCGCCGCCGATATACTGCGCTATCACCCTTACGTTTTTTGGTTCCAGCTTAAAGGCTGCCGCAATGCTCTGCTGTGCACTTACGGGTCCCTGCGTTTTCTCCCACACCGTCACGTTATCGGGGCCTTCCCAATGGGCCACGGTGGCATGCAGCTCCATGGGGTTGTGCACATGAATGGGCGTATGGAATGTGCCTTCCACTTTTACCGCTGCGCTTTTCCAGGCATCCCGTTCGCCCCGCACGGCTTCTTTAAAGTTGTTGCCCTCTACCGGCTTGCCTTCTTTTATCGCTTCTTCCAGCGAGGTTTTCGGCTCCTCCTTTTTGTACTGCACTTTTATGAGCGAAGCGGCATGGGTAGCCCTTTCAAACGTGTCGGCCACTACCAGGGCTATGGGCTGCCCGCTGAAGCGAACAATATTGTCCTGGAAGATGCGCAACCCGCCGCCGCGGCTTTGGCCCGGGTTGGGACTGGTGCTTTGCGCATAGCCCGGAATTTCGGGGGCATTGAGATGGGTATAAACCGCCAGCACACCGGGGGCCTTTTCGGCCGCTTTGGTGTCAATGGCAGAGATGGTGCCGGCGGCAATGGTACTGTCGGCCAGTACGCCGTACACCAGTCCGGGCAAAGAGCGTTCGGCAATGTAATCGGCCTTGCCGGTCACCTTGGCTTTGCCGTCCACACGGTCGTCATCGGCAAAAGGCCGGTCGGTATCGAAAAAGAGTTTTTCCATAAAAACGATTTAAACGCCGGTCAATTTTTTTAAGGTGTGAACAAGCGTGTTGGGCGCCAGCGTGAGCTTGAAGTTGTTTTGGCCATAACCCTTTGCCGCGGCCATAGCCAATTGGGCTGCCTGCCGGAAGTTGGCTTCGGTGGCTTCCTTGCCGCGAAGGAAAGTTTCTGCCGCCGTCAGGCGCCAGGGTTTGTGGGCCACGCCGCCCATTGCCAGCCTGGCCTGCTGAATGGTTTTTCCTTTCAGCTCCAGCGCCGCTGCTACCGATACCAGGGCAAACGCGTAGGAGGTCCGGTCGCGGATTTTTTGGTAAATCGAGTGTTGCGCCAAGCCGGCCTGCACCGGCACTTCCACCGCAGTAATCAGTTCGCCCGGTTGCAGGTTGTTGTCCTTTTCCGGCGTGTTGCCGGGCAGGCGATGAAAGTCGGCAAAAGGAATGCGCCGCTCCCCTCCCCGGCCCGCCACTACTACAACTGCGTCCAATGCGGCCAGCGCAATGCACATGTCGCTGGGGTGAACAGCGATGCAACTGTCGGAAGCGCCAAAGATGGCATGCATACGATTGTAGCCTTCCAACGCACCGCAGCCGCTGCCGGGCTGGCGTTTGTTGCAGGGCAAAGCGGTATCGTAAAAGTAGGGGCAGCGGGTGCGCTGCATGATGTTTCCGCCCACGGTGGCCATGTTGCGGATTTGCGCAGAGGCGCCGGCTGCCAGGGCCTGCGAAAGCAGAGGCAGATGCTTTCGCACCAACCCGTCGTCGGCCACCGTGCTGTTCAGCGCCAGGGCACCCATACGAATCACATTACCCCGCTGTTCAATCGTTTTTAGCGGCAGGCTGTTAATGTCAACGAGTTTTTCCGGGTTCGTCACGCCTCGCTTCATCAAGTCCACAAGGTTAGTGCCGCCGGCAATAAATTTTGCCGTTTTGTCTTTGCTCACGGCAGCAACGGCCAATGCAACGGTCCCGGGTTTTGCATAATTGAAATTGATCATTGAGCCCCTCCTTTTTGCGCCACTTCTTTGATGGCATCTATGATATTGGGATAAGCCCCGCAGCGACAAATATTACCGCTCATGTACTCCCGTATTTCTGCGTCGGAGGTGGCATGCCCTTCGCGGATGCAGGCAACCGCCGACATAATTTGCCCCGGTGTGCAATAGCCGCATTGAAAGCCATCGTGCTTAATAAAGGCTTCCTGCATCGGGTGCAGGGTATCGCCAGTGGCCAGGCCTTCGATAGTGGTGATCTTTTTTCCGTTCTGCATCACGGCAAGGCTTAAGCACGAGAGCACCCGCCTTCCATCCACGTGCACAGTGCAGGCCCCGCACTGCCCAAAATCGCAGCCTTTTTTAGAACCGGTCAGTCCCAACTGCTCCCTTAAAAAATCGAGCAGCGTTACGCGGGGTTCCACCGAAAGCGAGTAGGGTTTGCCGTTGACCTCGAGCTGCAGCGGCAGTTTTTCAAAATACCCGGCGCCTTTTTCGTCCAACCCGTTTTCGGCGGCTTTTACTAGCGCCGCCGGCGCCATGGTAATGGCGGCGGCGGCGGTGGAGCGTTTCAGGAACGACCGGCGGGAGGGCGACCCACACTGCTCTTTTCCTTCGTTTGTATGATTCATGAAGAATGATGGTTGTTACGGAAGAAAGGTAAATTTTCTTTTGCAATCGGCAAGGCAATTAGGACAAGCGGAGGCCGCGCCGAAAAGACAAAAGCTGCCGCCGGGCCTGTGAGTTGTACCAGGCCGCCATCGGCGCTGTTGATGGCTTGCCCTGAAATAAAAAATGCCACACTGTGGAAACAGCATGGCGTTATGACACCTTAATTTATAGACGCTAAAAACTACTCTTTAATTACCCTGGATGTGCCGGATTCTTCGGCGTGCATTTGCACCGGATTGCCTTTGTAATAAATGCGGCTGTTGCCCGAGGCAATGGCCGAAAGGCTTTGCTGTACTTGAACATAAGCCTTTGCCGTGCCCGATGTGGTGACATCGGCATCGGCAAAAGTTGCCCCGTAGGCATTCAACTTCGCATCGCCGGAGAAACGGGCAATCAGGTCGGGTGCACTGCCCGTCAGGGTCACCGTACCCACACCCGATCCCTCGGCGTACACAAACGCGGGCAGGGAGGTGGCTGCGCATTTTGCCACGCCGCCTACCACCAGGCGCATGGCCGTACCCTGCTGCTCAAAACCTGAAACAGTGGCTGTGGCTACACCATCCAGTTGCAGCCGTAACAAAGCCGGCATGGTGATCTCCAGCGAGAGAGGGTCGCGGTGGTTGCTGCTGCGGCTGTAGTTGATGAGTAATGAACCATCTTGCCGCTCCGTCAATTCCAGGTCTTCCAGATCTTTCGTGCAACCCCTGCCTTTTACCGTAAATGCATTTCCCTGTTTGACGATCAGGTTAAAATTGTCGCCGGCGACAATGCGACTGAAATTGGTTAACGTAACGTCTTTTTCGCCTCTACCCGGACAGTCTTTTTCTTTCGTGCAGGAAAAGGCCGTGAGGGCAATAAGGATGGCCAGTGCTATTTTCTTCATACTGCTTTTTTTCCTTGGTTCAATGGGTTTGTTTGACGTAAAGACAATCGGCTCTCTATTATAAGCATCTCACAGATCTTTTTGTGCGTGGTGAGTCGTGAATGGCGAACGAACGGCCTCTCTACTCTCCACTAACTATTCACCACGCACGAATCAGACTATTTATTTACGTGACAACTTATAGTTCATTCATCAGGAAATACGTCGTTGCTTTTTTCTAAATTCAGGCTTTTGCCGGCTTGCTGGTATTCACGGGCTTTACTGTTTTCAGGTAACGGTAAATTGCCTTCAATTCTATGTCGGTCATGCGGCTGTACGGCCCCCAGGGCATGTGGCTTTCTTTGTTCAGCCGACCGGCGCGGAAGCGTTTGATAAAAAATTCTTCGGACCAGTGGTAAATGCGGCCCGATGAAGGATCGGGGGTCAGGTTGGGGACAACAACCGTTGGTTTGCCAGCTTCATCAAAAACTGTTTCGCCCGCCAGGGGCTCGCCAATGTAGTTGCCGGTAGCACCACGTTTGGTATGGCAGCCATTGCAGTTGGCCACCGCCATCACCAAATGGCGCCCGTAACTGGCTGTCGAATCGGGTTTCACCATCTTCTTCGGTACACCTGTCGGACCTTCGGGCTTTATCAAAAATGCTTTCAGCACCCGACCCATTACGTTAAACTCATGTTCAGGCACCGGGTTGCGAACGGGTGGGGTTGAACGCAGGTAGGAGATAATGGCGGTGAGTTCTTCGTTGGTCATGTTTTGCGCCGACATAAACGGCAGCATGGCCTCGCCATTGGGCTTTACGCCATGCCGCAGTTCACGGGCCAGTTCGGCGTCGGTCAGGCGGCCAATACCGGTTTCAGCATCGGGGGTAAGGTTGCGGGTGTAAAACCTGCCAAAGGGAAGGTCAAAGGGCACACCACCACTCAGCGCCGGCATAATGCCCGCCTCCATTAGTGAGTCTTTGTTAGCGGCCGTACTGTGGCAGTCGAGGCAATGCCCGGGCCCTAAGACCAAATGGCGACCTTTGGCAATGATGGCCGTGTCGGCAGATGCTTTGATCTCCGGAAAAGGTGCCGCGTAGGTCAGGTGCTGACGGAGGGCAGTAAGAACAGCCACGCCCACTAGCAGAAAAAGCAGAACAAGACCGGTCCATTTCAAAATCTTGCGGAACATACACGATGGTTGATGCGGTGAAACTATGGCTCGCCATAAGGCGCATCAAGCCACGGTGGTATGAATTGAAGAAAGCAAAGAATGAGGTGGCAGAAGAAAGGTTCCGTAGCGGAATCGTTGAGCAACAACGGAGCGAAACCGGCAAATCGTCGTTAAAAAAGGTTAGAAACTAACCCAAGGCAGCAAGCGCTGCGGTTGAATAGCTATCTTGACCGCCACAAAACTAATCGCATGAAAAAACTTGTTTTAGTTGGTTTGGTTACGCTGGGTGCCGTTTTTCAATTTTGTACGTCAACGAAAAAAGCAGCGGCTGAGACTGCAAAAATCAGCTATGCGAAAAATGTTCATCCTATTATCCAGGCAAGCTGCTCGCCCTGCCACATTGCCGGCCAGGGAAAAGCAAAAGCACTGAACAACCTGGAAGCCGCCAAGGCGGAGGCAGACGAGATCATTGCCCGCATAAAAAAGAATCCCGCCGAAAAAGGTTTTATGCCGCTGCGTCATCCGAAACTGCCCGATGCCACGATTGCTGTATTTGAGCAGTGGAAGGCGAGTGGGCTGGCAGAGTAAAACAATTGGCAATGGGCAATAAGCAAAGGGCAAAAGGCAACTGGCAAAACATTGACCGAAAGGTGATGGGTTAGGGCTCAGCCGGTGAGCAAATGGCGAGATAGGAATAGATTGTATCTTCATTTCGTCAAAACAATCTGCTCACGGATGCTCAACATTTTAGGCATAATACTGAAAAATAGTTGGTGGATTCGGCTATGATTCAGTTCCAGCAAGGGTTTGGAGGAAGTTTAGTGAAAGTGGTTTCACTAAACTTTTTTTGTGTATGGCAAAGACTAAAAAAAGCGGTGCTGGGCC
>CBDUBQ010000011.1:0-144115 GCA_965365435.1 uncultured Flavisolibacter sp. | reverse complement strand
GGCGTAGCGTTGTATCCATTCCGATGCGGTAACATCCGTATTTTGTTTACATACGAAGTTCAGACGCTTTGCCGTAATGTGTAGGTGATCGGCGTAAAACTGCACTTCACGTCCTTGCATACAATGTTCCTGCACCAGGTGCATAAACTGCTCGTATAGCGAGCCGCTTTCTACTGTGCGTTTCCGGCGTTCATATTCATTCGCAAAAATGTGCCACATGTCAAAAAGGAACAGTTGCATCTGTAACTGCTGTGTTTCATTGTAAAAAAGGTGTCCTCTTTCCAAATATCGGTTATGCAATAACGAGAAGTTTGACACCACTTTTATCTTGTCCTTTTCGTGCAAATGCAATATCGGGTTTGCCCTGGAATGCAGTATGACGTCAATACTCCAGCTTTGGTCAGGAATGGCATTGTCCAAAAACTCTCTTTCTACAAATAGAACATTCGCTTTAAAATTTTTTGAAAATGTTACGTTCGTTAATTGGCTATCTGCGAACCAGAATATAAACTCACCACTTTTAGCCGTATACTTCTTGCCATTAAAGACAAAGTCCATACTCCCACTGCTGCATAAAATGTGCGTATGAAAATGCTGTAAATAATTATCCGGAAACGCAATACTTCCAGATGATTTATGCAAAATAATCTTCTCCATTATACTCTATTAGCTGTACTGACTGATGACTATTGTAAGATACGTGATATTTGAAACTATGTGCGTAATAAGTGTACCATTTAGCTTATATAGCTCCACTACCTTTACAGAGTAAAGAATAAAAGACATGGATCAACAACAAACAGATATTTTTCAAAGGTTACTAAAGGGTGAAGCTGTTCCGTTCAATGATCCGGACTATTTCAGGATTATAAAGGCTTGTAATGATACACGGAAATTGCTGTGTCGGTTGAATGCTGCATCGGAACCGGAAGAAATCAGACATCTGCTCGGTAAGATCATTGGTTTTAAAGTTGATGCCACAACTATGGTTTTCCCGCCCTTTCAAATCAACTACGGAAGGAATACAAAGATTGGCAGGGGCGTGTTCATCAATTTTGATTGTACGTTTCTGGATCTGGGAGGAATTACCATTGATGATAACGTCATGCTGGCACCCAAAGTAAGCCTGTTATCGGAAGGACATCCTATCGGTAATGACAGACAAACGCTAACTGCAGGCAAAATTCATATTAAAAAGAATGCGTGGATCGGAGCTGGTGCTATCATTTTACAAGGCGTAACTATTGGCGAAAATTCTGTAGTAGCCGCAGGTGCTGTAGTGTCTAAAGATGTCCCTGCAAATACCGTTGTAGGCGGCATCCCTGCCAAACACATCAAAAATATTAATGAATAAAAAGGAATAGTATGAAACCAGTATTCACATCCTTAGCCTTGTTAATCTTTATTCAGCTTTTTGCCTGCTGCAATAAAAATAATGCCTTTACAAGCAATCCTGATAATGTCTTAAATCCAGACAGTATGAAACTGAAAATAACAATCGGTACGACTGCTTTTACTGCAACACTTTATAACAACCCAACAGTAACAGCATTCAAGACAAGATTGCCTATAACCATTAACATGAGTGATTTAAATGCTAACGAAAAGTTCTTTGACTTGCCTAATAATTTGCCAACAGCTGCATCAAATCCCGGAACTATACAAACAGGAGATTTGATGTTGTATGGTTCTAACACTTTAGTGCTTTTCTATAAATCATTTTCAACATCATATAACTATACACCAATGGGTCGTATCGATAATGTATCAGGATTAACCACTGCATTAGGTTCGGGAAATATAACGGTCAAGTTTGAATTACAATAAACACATAAAATCGAATAGCATGAAATCATTAATCATAACTGCCCTCGCTTCGTTGGCATTACTAACAACAAGTTGTATGGAAAATGGCTCAGAAAACAAGGAAACAGCGTAGCAGACTATTTTTCCAAAAGGCGAAAAAGGTCTTGCTGAAAACTTTACCGGAAATGCCTGGAATATTGGCGTGGTAAAAAACGATACCGTTTTCAACACAGTTGTAGGCAACGTCTATTTTGAACCGGGAGCAAGAAGCAATTGGCATAGCCATCCTTCAGGTCAGATACTGATTATAACAGATGGTGTAGGCTATCACCAAATAAAAGGTCAACCGAGGCAAACCATCAGGAAGGGAGATGTTGTAAAATGTCCGCCTAATGTTTTGCATTGGCATGGTGCAAGTCCTGATACCGGTCTGCAACAGATGTACATCTTACCTAAAACAGAGAAGGGTTTAGTGAACTGGTCACAGAAAGTAACCGATGAAGAATACAACAGCAACAAATAATAATTAAACGACTTTTATGGAAGATAATAATCAATCATCAAGAAGAAAATTCATTCAGCAAACCGCAATAGCTGGTGCTGGGTTAATGCTTGCTAATTCATTACCTATTTTTTCACAATCAATTCAACCAATCGGTGATGGTAGCAACATCAAATCAAAAGGGTATGCAGGCAAAGATGAGCATGGAAAACTGACACCCTGGAATTTTGAACGCAGGCCGGTTGGTGACAACGACATTTTAATTGAAATAAAATATTCCGGCATCTGTCATTCAGACATACACGTTATTAAAGGGCATTGGGGTAAACAGCCATACCCACAGGTTCCCGGTCATGAAATTGCCGGCATCGTTACTGCTATTGGAAAAAATATAAAGAAATTTAAAGTAGGTGACAAAGCCGGAGTGGGTTGCATGGTCAACAGCTGTATGCAATGCGAAAGCTGTAAAAAAGGCGAAGAACACCATTGCGAGACAACAGGAAACGTTGGTACGTATGGGGCGCCAGAAGCATCATCGCCTACTGGTATTACACAAGGTGGTTATTCAAACAACATTGTAGTGACCGAACACTTTGCCATAAAAATCCCCAACGATATAGACTTGCAATATGCAGCACCATTGCTTTGTGCTGGAATTACCACCTATTCACCCATGATGCAATACGATGTAAAAAAGGGCGACAAAGTAGGTGTTGTGGGCATTGGCGGTTTAGGGCACATGGCCATTAAAATAGCCGTTTCAAAAGGTGCCGAAGTGTATGCTTTTACCACTTCTCCTTCAAAAGTGGCCGACATAAAAGGCTTTGGTGCAAAGGAGGTGATTGTGGTAGATACAGCAGATAAGTTGAAACCGTGGAAAGGGAAAATAGACTACATGATTTCAACAGTACCTTATGCTTACGAAATGTCCCCTTACATTGATTGTGTAAAGCCTTATGGGTATTATACGCAAGTTGGAATGCCGGTAAACGGAGCACTCGCCATCAATAACTTCAACATGATTTTTAACCGGGTAAATTTTAATGCTTCATTGATTGGAGGTATTCCGGAAACACAGGAGGTAATGGACTATTGCGCCAGAAACAAAATCTATCCGCAAATCCAAATTATCAAAGCCACAGAGATAAATGATGCCTGGGAAAAGGTGGTAAACAAAGAAGCCCGTTACCGCTATGTCATTGATGCAGCAACAATTTAGAAACAATAACAAAAGAATAATGGAAAACAACATAAAAGATAAAGTAGTAATCATTACAGGCGCAAGCAGCGGTATGGGTGAAGCTGCAGCAAAACATTTGTCACCACTTGGAGCATCAGTGGTACTGGGCGCAAGAAGAAGCGAAAGAATTGAAAAGCTGGCAAAAGAGATTAAAGGCAATGGTGGAAAAGTTCTTGCGGTCGCTGTAGATGTAACGCAGCGGGAACAGGTAAAGGGCTTGGTGGATGCCACCGTTGAACAATTTGGACGTGTAGATGTCTTACTCAACAATGCCGGTATCATGCCCCTATCGCTGTTAGAGAGCCTCCATGTTGACGAATGGGATAAGATGATAGATGTAAACATTAAAGGAGTGCTCAATGGTATTGCCGCCGCTCTCCCTTACATGAAAGAGCAGAAGTCAGGACAGATAATCAACACATCTTCTGTAGCAGGTCATAAAGTATTTAACGGCTCTGCTGTCTATTCTGCTACCAAATATGCCGTTCGTGCATTAACTGAAGGGCTACGAATGGAAGTGAAGCCTTACAATATCCGCACAACAATTGTTTGTCCGGGAGCTGTTAAAACAGAGCTGCTGGAACAAATCACAGATGCAGGTGTTCGGCAGGCGAATGAAGATTATGTAGGAGCTGTAGGCATTAGCCCGGATAGTTTTGCCCGTGTGGTTGCTTTTGCAATCAGCCAGCCCGAAGATGTAGACATCAACGAAATTATCTTCCGTCCTACTTCGCAGGAAATGTAGAATAAACTGTGTTTGTAACCGTAATACTTCATTGAAATAAAAATTGTTGTATGCAAAAACGTACGTTAGGGACGGGTGGTCCTGAAGTCTCTGCACTTGGATTGGGATGTATGGGTATGAGCTTTGGTTATACCCCTATCCCGGATAGGAACGAAATGATAAGCTTAATCCGCAAAGCAGTGGAGAAAGGGGTAAACTTCTTTGATACCGCTGAAGTTTACGGACCGTTTACCAATGAGGAATTAGTCGGGGAAGCATTAGAGCCATTCAAAGGGTGGGTAGTTATTGCGACGAAGTTCGGTTGGAAAGCTGCTGCCGATGGAAAGTGGTCTGAATTAGACAGTCGTCCTGAAAACATCAGGAAAGTTGCAGAGCAAAGTTTAAAACGATTAAAGACAGATGTAATTGATTTGTTCTATCAACACCGGGTCGATTTAAGTGTGCCGATTGAAGATGTTGCAGGTGCAGTAAAAGCCTTAATTCAGGAAGGGAAAGTGGCCCACTTTGGTCTCTCAGAAGCTGGTGCCGAAACCATTAGAAAAGCACATGCAGTACAACCAGTAGCAGCACTGCAAAGCGAGTATTCCTTGTGGCACAGAAAACCGGAAGCCGAAATAATGCCAATACTTGAGGAATTGGGCATCGGCTTCGTTCCGTTCAGCCCTTTGGGTAAGGGTTTCCTAACAGGGAAAATAGATGAAAGCACTCAATTTGATAAAGGCGATTTCCGTAACACCCTGCCCCGCTTTCAGGAAGAAAACCGGAAAGCCAATGGGCCAATGGTAGAACTGCTGAATACAATAGCAATACAAAAGAACGCTACACCGGCACAGGTGGCATTGGCTTGGCTTTTAGCACAGAAACCGTGGATTGTTCCCATTCCTGGTACAACGAAGCCTCACCGGTTGGAAGAAAATTTAGATGCGGTAAATGTTGAACTAACCACTTCAGACCTACAACAGATTAACGATGCTGCTTCCAATATCGCCGTTCATGGAGCGAGGTACACAGAAGCTGGTGAAAAGCTAACGGGTCGCTAAACCGTAATCCTGACTATAAAAATAAATTATACCCTTGCATTGTTACGATGAGCGGTTGGCTTCAGTATAATGTAAGTAAGCCAACCTACCAAGGCAGCCACATTTGCAAGGCGCACAAAGCCAACTCACGAAAGCTAACCTTGCAAAAGAGCCTGCCTTGTTCCCACGCTTCTTCCGACACACCCTATTTCGGTGGACACATACGTTCAAGTCAAATCACCAAGACGAAGGGCGAACATATAATCTGTGGCTTTCTGCTATGCTGGCTGAAGGAAGAAACATCGGCTTTATATCGCTAATCAGCTACCTACCCGGCTGACGAGACGTAGTTGAACTTCCGGTTCATCAATGAGCAAACTATCTTTAATCGCCTTCGGTAGCGGGCTGACCGAACACAGAATATCAGCAAAGCAGAAAGCCCGGTTCCATTAGCGGCGATCAAATGTTCTTCAATAAATCGCTCCTATCAACCAGACCCCATTTTGGCAACGCTTCCAAAATTTCTTCTCTGGTCTCGGGAGGGTTTTTGAGGGATTTCACTTGGTTCTCCAACGCTTTCGGGCATTTTTTCCCGTCGAGGTTTACCAAATTCGAGATAAATTCATCTGGATTGTGCACTTCACTATCGTACTTCCGCAGCGAAGACATACACCGATCCATACCGCCCCGATTAACTAAAAACAGCAGAAGTGGCTCACCGAAAGGTGCCGGACGCCGCAATGTCAACAAAAGAGATCGAAATGAAACCGCATTTTTTTATATCCGCCACTATCATCGCAGCTTTTGCACTGGCCGGCTGCGAAGGCTACCGTTGCGGCACCGGCCGGGTAGTTGACCGCCTTACCAACCAACCGCTCGACAGCGTGTACTGCGAAGTATTAACGGGGGTGGCAACAAAATACACCGATACCAGCGGCAAATTTGACTTGTGCAACCGGATCAGCGGCTGTGTACCGCGTTGTAAAGACATCACCATCCGCTTTTCGAAACCCGGCTACAAAACAGTTTCGGTCGAAAATCCAGAACAGGCTGTCATCTACCTGGACCGTTGAAGCCACTGCCCGGAAATAACGCCAGGCGCCGATGACGCCGGACAATACACTCAAATAAACGGCCGTTGTTCCCTCAATCCGAATCCGGCAGAAGGCCCGCCTGCCGCCCCAAATGGGTGTTTTTACCTACCCGGCCGCATTGCAAATGCCTGTATCTTTAACACCTTGCAGCACTGCAATAACCAATAACTGACGCTTCATGAGGAAATTGACCGGTCTCGTGTTATTTTTTTTCGCCTTCAGTTTTTCTTTTGGCCAACCCATTACCGGCACGCTGCATTTTTGCCCGGGTGGAAATACAACGCTAACGCTGACAAACCCGCCTGCCAATTCAACCTACCAATGGCAGCGCTCTACCGACAACGGCACCACCTGGACCGATGTGGCGGGTGCTACAGCCACCACCTACAATACCAACGCAGCAGGGCAGTACCGTGTTCAAATCACTTCCGGCGCCACCCCGCCGGCCATCAGCAATACGCCGGCAGTGACAGTGACACAAGCTCCGGTGCCGGTAGCCTCCTTTACCTATTCGCCCTCCGGCCAGTGTGGCACAGCGCCGGTTTTCTTCACCAATAATTCTACCGGCACGGGTCTCAGTTCTGCCTGGAATTTCGGCGATGTCAATTCAGGCAGCAGCAATACATCCACCCAGCAAAATCCAACGCACCGGTTTGTCGGCAACCGCGGCAATGCTACGCAAACCTTTACCACCACGCTCACCGTCACCAACTCGTTTGGCTGCACGGCCGCCACTTCCGAATCTGTTACGACCAAACAATTGCCCGACACCAAATTAAACGGCCCCGGTGCCACCGTGTATGAAGGGCGCAATTATTTTCGTACCTGCAGCAATGCCGCGTCGAGCGAATTTACCTTCACCAATCCCTCCAGCACAGCCAGCACCAACACGTCGTATCGCATTATCTGGGGCGATAACACTCCCGATTTTAACGGGAGCGCTTTTACGGGTCCGCTCACCCACACCTATGCAAGAGGAACGTTTACGATGACTTACATTATCGGGGGCAGCAATGGCTGTATTGATACCGCCACCTACTACATTTTTGTGGGAAGCAATCCGGCGGTTGGCCTGGGCAATCCTGGTAATACGACCATCTGTACGGGCAGCACCCTCACGTTTCCGGTATCCAACACCAGTTCCAACCCACCCGAAACAATTTATACTGTCACATTCAACGACGGATCGTCGCCACTCGTTTACAGCCATCCGATGCTCGCTTCTGTTTCGCACCAGTTCAACCGCAGTTCTTGCGGCACCAACAGCAGCACGTACAGCAATTCGTTCTCGGCCAGTATCGAAGCCCGAAATCCCTGCCAAACCTCTTCGGCCACCGTTGTGCCCATCTACGTTTCGGACAAACCGAAAGCAGATTTTACCGTCGGGCCGGGCGACACCGCATGCGTTAATTCAAATGTTACGCTGAACAATATCAGCGGGCTGACCACATACGTTGACAACGGCAATTGTTACAACGGAAAAGCCATCTGGACCATCAGCCCCGCCACCGGCTGGACGGCAACCGGCAAACTTGGCAATGACTTTGGCCTGGCGGACCCATCGTTTTGGGATTCGGGTGACAATATCCTCAGCATTCGGTTTACGGCGGTTGGTACCTATACCATCAGGTTGAAAACGGCCAATCCTAATTGCGGTAGCGATGAAATGGTAAAGACCATCTGTGTTAACCCCACTCCCACCGGCTCTTTTTCGCTTGACAAGACAACCGGCTGCGGACCACTGGATGTTGACGTGACGTCAACGACCAATACGCCCTTTTGCGGCAAGAACCGGTTTAAATGGACGGTGACTTATCAGCCAACGACGGGTTGCCTCCCGGCCACAAGCTCGTTCGTTTTTACAAAAACAACCAACGACGCGTCGCCGGAACCCTCTTTCCGTTTTACAAACCCGGGCGTTTACACCATTGGTTTAACCATCTTCAGCCCGGGCGATGGCTGTTCGGTCACGATACCTTCTCAGCAGGTGACAGTGAAAGGAAAACCGAACGTTTCGTTTACTGTGCCAGCCACCATTTGCCAAAATCAAAGCCTCACGCCGTCGGCAACAGCCGATTGCAATATGGCAGGACCGCCGGCACCCGCCTATCAGTGGGCCATCAGCAGTGGTACCATCGGCTCGCCAAATACCTTGGCACCCGGTGCAATTGTATTTGACGCGTCCGGCAACCAAACTTTGTCGTTGCGGGTAACCAATGAATGTGGCAATACGGAATTGTCGCAGGCGATCACTGTCAACCCTTCGCCGGATATCAACGGCATCAACAACCAGGTGGTTTGCACCGGCGCCACCGTTGGTACAACAACCTTGTCGAGCGGCCTGGCAGGAACCATCTTTAGCTGGACCAACAATAACACCTCAATTGGTTTGCCGGCCAGCGGCAATGGCGCTGTCATCAATTCGTTCACGGCCATCAACAACTCAGCCAACACGGTTTCGGCCACCATTACTGTAACGGCGAGCCGGGGTGGCTGCGAAACCGTAAGGACGTTTACCATCACCGTGCATCCCCGCCCTGCCGCTCCCTCCGTCAGCCCTATTTCTTACTGCAAAGACGAACCTGCATCTCCCCTGTCAGCTACCGGCCTTACGGGCTTCGAGCTGCTTTGGTATGATGCGGCAACCGGCGGAACCGGCAGCCCAACTGCGCCGACGCCTTCGACGGCGACGGTAACAACTACTACCTATTACGTGAGCCAGAAAAACCCCGCAACGGGTTGCGAAAGCTCCAGAGCGGCGCTCACCGTTACCATCAAACCTATCCCCACCTTTACGGCCACACCGAACAACCCGGCCGCCTGTGGCGCCTCTAATGGCACCATCGTGCTTTCGGGCCTGGTAGCGGGAACCGTTTATACAATCAACTATACCAAAAACGGAACGCCGGTGGCGCCCTACAACGCCACGGCAACCGGCAGCGGTACCATCACCATCACCGGGCTGAATGCAGGCACTTACAATAACATTACCGTTACGCTGGCCGGTTGCCGGTCCACCGCTGCCGGTCCGTTTACACTCACCGACCCAAGTGCGCCGGCAGCCCCCGCACCCACCGCTACCAGCCCGGTTTGCAGCGGCAATACCGTGAGCCTGTCAACCGCCGCTGTTGCCAATGCCAGCTACTCGTGGACGGGGCCCGCGGGCTTTGTATCGAGCCTGCAAACGCCGGTAATCAGCAACGCCCTGGTACGGCAAAGCGGAAAATATTTTGTCACTTTAACAGTAGCGGGCTGCACCTCGCAACCTGGCTCGGTGGACGTAGTGATTGATTCAACGCCGGCGCGGCCCACGGTGGGCAGCAACAGCCCGGTGTGCAGTGGTGGTACGCTTCAACTGACTGCCAATTCGCCTACAGCCGGTGTGTCGTTTGCCTGGACGGGCCCATCCCCTTTTGCGGAAACTGCCCAAAATCCAACCATCGCAAACGTGACCACGGCCGCAAGCGGCACCTACCAACTGATTACCACGCTGGGCAACTGCTCATCGCAACCGGCGCAGGTTTCTGTTCTGGTCCATCCAACACCCTATATCAACGACAGCAGCTCTACTCATCCCACTGCCTGCGGCAACAACGATGGCACCATTTCGCTGAAGGGCCTTGCGGCCGGATCGTACACCCTCACCTACCGCCGAAACGGCACACCGGTAACGGTGCCGAACCAAACGGTTGGCGGCAACGGCATCCTGCTGGTCAACAACCTGACGGCCGCGACCTACACCGATTTCAGTGTCAGCCAGAACAATTGTCCGTCGAATGTCGTTGGGCCATTCGTGCTCAACGATCCACAGCGCCCCGAGGCGCCGGTCATTACGTCCAATTCGCCGGTTTGCACCGGCACATCCATCCGGCTTTCGGCCACCAGCTCCACATCCGGCGCCAGCTTTGTTTGGAGCAATGCAAGCGGCAACCTGGGCAACACGTCGGCCATCACCATCAACAATGCAACCGCCGCCAACGCCGGCGACTACACCGTAACGGCTACCATCAACGGCTGCTCGGTTTCGGCCACCACAAGGGTTGCTGTCAATCCATCGCCTGTCCAGCCAACGGTATCCTCGCCGGTGGTTTATTGCCAAAATGAACCGGCGCTGCCACTGACGGCCGGCGGCACCAATCTTACCTGGTACACCCGTGCCGATACCACCGACGCATCGGCCACGGCTCCTGTGCCATCAACGGTAAATGATGGCAGCTTTTATTTTTATGTGCTGCAGACAAACAGCTTTGGCTGCAAAAGCGATACGGCACGGCTGCAAGTGATCGTGCATCGGGCCATCAGCAACAACAGTATCGAAAAAGACCAGACGATCTGCGAAGGCGGACAGCCGCAACCGATTACACCGCGACTGACCATCGCCGGCGGCAATGGCAGCTATGGTTACCAGTGGCAATCTTCCACCGATGGCGGCGCCAACTGGGTCACCATCAGTGGTGCAACGGCCGGCAGCTACAGCCCGGGACCTCTCACCATCACCACCCGGTACCGCCGTATCGTCAGCAGTTCCTCCTGCCGCGATACGTCGGCTGCCGTGCTCATTACCGTTCAGGGCACACTCACCAATACAGGCATTGGGGCCGCACAAACGATCTGCTCCGGCACAAGGCCCGCAACGCTGGAAGGGCAACAGCCATCGGGCGGCAGCGGTGTCTATCAATATTCCTGGGAAAGTTCTACCGACGGAAATCTGTTTGTTCCCATTGCCGGTGCTAATGCGAAAGATTATGCTCCTCCGGCGCTAACGGCTTCTACCTGGTACCGCCGCAAGGTGAGCAGCGGTGAATGTTCGGTGTATTCGGCACCGGTACGCATCACTGTTAACCCCACCCCGCAAATGGCTCCCGTACCCGACCTGACGGTTTGCAACAACGCTGCCACCGGCGCCATAAATTTTAGTTCAACACCGTCGGCAGGCGTTACCTTCCGCTGGACCAATACGAACCCGCTGATTGGGCTGGCACAAGCCGGAACCGGTAACATTGGTTCGTTCACCGCCATCAATAACAGCAGTCCCAAGGCACCTCTAACCGCCACTATCACCGTTACACCGGTCTTCACCGGCGGCGGTGTGGAGTGTCCCGGCGCCTCCATCACATTTCGCATAACAGTGCTGCCCACAGTGGGGCTGGCGCCCATACCGTCGGTAGAAACCTGCACCGGTACTGCCCTTGCTGCCTTCGCTCCTGTGGCCGACACTAGCTTTGCCGCCGGTGCTACGCTTTCGTACACTTGGACGGTAAGCGGCAGCGGCATCAACCTGCAAAGCAGCAGCGGGCCGCAAATACCCGGCTATGGTACCGTGAATAACGGCAGCACCGACTTGCGGGCAACCATTACCGTAACGCCGCGTTATACCTTTAACAACCACACCTGCGATGGCTTGCCGGTCAGCTATACCGTCACCGTAAAACCATCTACCCCACCGGCGGCGGCCGGCCCCGACGCGGTGCTTTGTGCCGCCACTACGTACAACCTGCAGGCGGTGCCGGTTGGCGGTACCACTGGCCAGTGGACGCAGATCGCCGGCCCCGCGGCGGAGATTGTAACGCCCACATCTCCGGCCTCACTGCTTCGGAATTTGCAGCCCGGCAACCTGTACCGGTTTGTATGGACGCAAACGGGTTTTCCTGGCTGCCCCAGCACCAGCGATTCGGTGAGCATAGATAACAAGCCTTCGTTGGTCAACAGGATAGACACGGCGACAAAAACACTGTGCTTTGGGCAGCCATTGACCATTGCCGGCGGGGTGCCGACGGGCGGCGGCAACAGCTATACCTTCCGCTGGGAAACCAGCACCGATGGCGTTACGTTCACGCCCATCAATGGCGCCACCCAGCAAAACATCACCCTAACCCCCACCGAAACCGTTTACTTGCGCCGCTTTGTGGAAGCGGCACCTTGCGCCGGGTATTCCGATACGGTGCTGGTAGTGGTGCAGGCAGCCCTGTCGAACAACAGCATTTCGGCCAACGCAGCCATCTGTACCGGCACGGCCGCACCGCTGATCAGCGGTTCGCTTCCTGCCGGCGGCAATAACCAATACAGTTATAGCTGGGAACAAAGCACCAACGGCGGCCTTACCTGGACGGGCCTCAGTGCCACCACGCAGGACCTGCAACCCGGCATCCTTACCCAAACAACCCAGTACCGCCGCACGGTACAAACGGCGCTTTGCACCGGCGCTTTTGCCAATACCAGCAACGTCGTCACTATTACAGTGAATGCCGATACAAAGGCGCTTTTCCTGCCAAGGGATACGGTGGGTTGCCCGCCGTTTAACCTGACTGCAGCGCTCATGAACCTTCAGCCGGATACGGCCACCGGCGCTTACCAGTGGTATGTCAACGGATCGCTGCTGGCCACGGGCGCCTTCCCGGGATATGTGATGCAGAACGAAGCCGAAACAATTGCCATCACCCTGAAAACAATTTCCAAATTCGGTTGCCGCAGCGACAGCCTTACCCGCAGCTTCCGCACCTACCTGCTGCCGCACCCGGCCTTTACGCTAAGCGACACCGTCGGTTGCGGGCCGTTGACAATACAGGCGACCAATCAAACACCTAATCTTTCGAGCTTTACCTATTTCTGGGATTTCGGCAACGGCCAAACCTTTACCGGTGCCCAACCGCCAGCGTTTGTGCTGCCGCCAAATCCATTGTACGGCGACACCGTTTACCGCGTACGCATGACCGTATTTTCCGTTTGCGATACCATCACGGTAACCCGTACCGTCAGAGTAAAATCGGCACCGAAGGCGCTGTTTACCCCGGCAAAAACGGTTGGCTGCTCGCCGATGCGGGTTACTTTCCGCAATAACTCAAGAGGCGATAACAACACCTACTTCTGGGATTTTGGCGATGGCGCTACCTTTTCCACCACCTCCGCCGATACACTGCCGCACACCTTTGTGACCGGCGTGGTGGATACATTTTATGTAAAGCTGAAGGTGGTGAACGAATGCGGCGTGGATTCGGCACAATATGCTATTGTAGTGGCGCCCAACACGGTCAAGTTCAACGTGGCCGTGAACGGCACCGAAGCCTTTGGCTGTGCGCCGCACGCCGTTTCCTTCATCAACAATTCGAGCGGCGCCAGCACCTTCGACTGGAATTTCGGCGACGACAACATTCGCAGTACGGTTGACAACATTGATACCGTCCGGCATGTTTATCAGTCGCCAGGGCGGTACGAGGTGAAGATCAGGGCTTTCAATGCCTGCTCCGACACCACGGCCACGGAGCTGATCATCGTTTACCCAAAGCCGAAAGCGGCTTTCCGCGTTGATAAAAATGCCGTGTGCATTGGCGACTCCCTGCGCTTCACCAACCAGTCGGACAGCGCCACGTCTTACCTCTGGGATTTTGGCGATGGACGCACCACGACGGTTGTGAATCCGGCCCACAAATACAGCCGCCCCGGCTTATACCGGGTAAGGCTGATCATCTTCCGGAACAACCCGTCGGGCAATGTTTGCACCGACAGCACGGAACAGCAGGTACAGGTAACGGATTCTCTGCCCGGCGGCTTTACGGCCAAGGCAACCACCAGCCAGTGTGCGCCGTTCACGGCAACATTCGTTAACCGGGACCGGCCATCGGTGACGGCGGTTTGGGATTTTGGCGATGGCAGCACCGGCACCGGCGACAGCGTGGTACACGTTTTTGAGGCGGCCGGCACCTACCTCGTTCGGCTGACCGTGGCCGTGCCGGGCGGCTGCGTTTATACCTCGCAACAAACGGTGTCCGTATCAGGGCCGGGTGGCCGGCTGCAATATACCGGCGGCTATGTTTGTTCCGGACGCACGGTGCAACTGGATGCCGTGGCCACCAACACCGACAGCTACCGCTGGGATTTTGGCAATGGCGACACCACCCTTACCACCATGCCCACTGTTTATTATCAATACCCGAACCCCGGCACCTACCTGCCCTCGGTGACCTTGCAAAACAGCGCCGGCTGCGCCATACCGCTGAAAGGCATTGACTCTATTAAGGTTGACCGCATCCAGGCAGGGTTCACCTCCACGCAGCAGTTGATCTGCGGCACCACCACGGTCCGCTTCAACGATACCTCAAAAGTGTTTTTTGGCAAGAGCAGGGTGCAATGGAACTTCGGCGATGGCTCGTCGGGTGAAGGAATTACCGCCAGCCATCCATACACGGCATCGGGCACTTATCCGGTCGAAATGATCGTGTTCAGCAACAGTGGATGTTCCGACACCATCCGCAAGCGCATCACGATATTGGTCAACGGCAAACCGAATGCTTCCATCAACGGCGTCACGACGAGCTGCACCCGCAAACCGATTTTATTCACCGGTGGTGTGCAATCCATTGACCCGGTCACCATCCGGCAATGGCGATTATCGAACGGCGCTACCGCCAGCGGCGAAAACTTCACGTACACCTTTCTTGTTCCCGGCACTTATACGCTGCAATTGATTGCCGGCAGCCTCAATGGCTGCTACGACACCACTTCGCACACGATCCGGATTGATCCAAGCCCGGAGATGAAAGTAACCGCCAGCACGGTGATTTGCCTGGGCAGCAGCGCACCGCTGTCGGCCACCGGCGCGGGCAGCTACCAGTGGCTGCCGCTGCAGGGATTAAGCTGCTACGATTGTCCCAACCCGGTAGCTCAACCTACGGTGACCACACCTTATATCGTGGAAGGAAAAAACAGCTTTGGCTGTGCTGCCTACGATACGGTGGTGATTACCGTCGTTCAGCCGCTAAACCTCACCACGTCGGGCAACGATTCCATCTGCATCGGCCAATCATCAAACCTGCTGGTTAGCGGCGCCACGTCTTATACCTGGTCGCCGGCAATAGGGTTAAGCAGCACTGCCACTTCGAACCCGGTAGCCACACCGCAGCTCACCACCACCTACCGCGTAGTAGGCTACGATGGCTACAATTGTTTCACCGATACCGCCTTCCTTACCGTGGCGGTGGGCCAGTACCCCACAGTGAACCTGGGGCCCGACCTTCTGTTGGCGGCCGGCACGCAGCACCCCTTGCAGTCAACTATCACCAACGGGCCCATACGCACCTGGAACTGGACCCCGGCCACCAACCTTTCGTGCACCACCTGTCCGCAGCCGGTGGCCGAGATCAAACGCGATATTACCTATGCGGTAACGGCCACAACGGCTTTCGGGTGCGCTGCCACCGATAGTATCAACATCAAAGTGTTCTGCGAAAATTCCCAGGTCTTTATTCCCAACGCTTTCACACCCGACGGAGATGGCTTTAACGATGTACTGATGGTGCGGTCGAAGGGCGTGCTGACGGTGAAGTTCTTCCGCATCTTTAATCGCTGGGGAGAGCTGATTTTCGAAAAAAGCAACTTTGGCCCCAACGATCCGCGTTTTGGCTGGGATGGCCGCATTCGCGGCGTTGTTGGCGGACCCGATGTATTTGTTTACACCTGCGAGGTGATGTGCGAAAACGGCACCTCGTTTACCTATAAAGGAAACGTATCCATCATCAAATAAAGAGACGGTGTATGAAAAAGAAATTTTTACTGGCGGCCTTGATGGGTCTTTGTTTTACCGGCCGTTCGCAGGACATTAATTTTTCGCAGTTCTACGAGCTGCCACTGCTGCGCAACCCGGCGCTGGCCGGATTGTTCACCGGCGATATCCGCGTTACCAGCGCCTTCCGGTCGCAGTGGGGAACCGTCACTACGCCCTACCAAACCCAGGGCCTTGGCGTGGACCTCAAGTTTGCCGTATCGGAAGTGGATTATTTTGCCCTGGGCCTGCAGGTCACCAACGATGTGGCAGGCGACTCGAAGCTGGGCAAAACACAGGTGCTGCCGACGCTTACGTTTCATAAATCCATCAACGGCGATAAGGACACCTACCTGTCTGTTGGGTTTTTGGGTGGTGCCGTACAGCAGCGTTTCGACCCGTCGAAGCTGCGGTTTGACGACCAGTTTGTCAACGGCGCCTACAGCCCTACCAACCCCACCCGGCAGGTGTTTACCAACACCAACCGCACTTATTACGATGGCGCTTTCGGCGTATTGTTCAGCAGCATTTTTGCCGGCGATGTAAAGTATTACGTGGGCGCCTCTTATTTTCATTTCAACCAGCCGAAAGTGGCCTTTAGTCCCGACAACGACGTGCGGTTGAACAAAAAGATCATGGTGAATGCCGGCCTGTCGGCGCCCACCGGCGAATACGACCGCCTGATCATTTACACCGATCTGTTTAACCAGGGCGGCAACCGCCAGGTGCAGGGCGGTATTATGTACAAACACGACCTGGTGCAGGAAGAAGTGGACAATTCGTTCAGCCTTTCGGGCGGTGCTTTTATTCGCTGGAACGATGCTGTAATGCCGGTGGTGAAAATGGATTTGTACAAACTGGGCATCGGCCTTACCTACGACGTTAATATCAGCAAACTGCGGCAGGCATCAAGGGCGCAGGGTGGTTTTGAAGTAACGCTTTCCTACCGAAGTTTTTTAAATATCCGCAACAGTTCAGCCGAAAAGGTGCGCTGCCCGGTGGGTTTTTGATGCATCATGAAGGGAAATTTGTATTGAAAGAAAACCTTACCTTTTCTGTACGCATCAACCGGCAAAATTACCGTTGCCATGCCCAATCAAATCATCTCATCGAAAACTGCAGGCAACGAAGACCTTCCCGAACTCTTTGACGTTTTCATCAGCTATGCCCGCAGCGATGAAAAAATTGCGGCCAACCTGGCCCGTTTGCTCCAGGACGAGGGCTTCGCGGTTTGGTTTGACAGTAAAATTTACGCCGGTGCAAATTGGGAGGATCTGTTGTTGGAAACGCTGAAAACAACAAAGGCCGTCGTTGTCATTTGGTCGAAGAATTCCGTAAAAAGACGATGGGTGTTGAAAGAAGCGGCAATGGCCTATCGCAGCAAAAGGCTCATTCCAGTGGTGGTAGATGACTGCAACGTGCCGCCGCGGTTTTCGGCCGTGCAGGCTTCTTTGATGCCGGGATGGAATGGCACCGATCATCACCCGCGCCTGGAGCAGCTCCTGGAAGGACTAGCAAAACTGGCGCCTCCTTCCCGCATAGATAATGTGCGGCCGGGTTTTGATACTTTCTTTCTTGGTATTGAAACAGGTTTACCGGCCCTGGTGGGTGTAGCCGAAGAATTTCGTTACCTGCATTTCAGTGTAGTGATCAACCCGGCCCGCCGCCTGCCCTGGTACGTCGCCTACAATATTGCGGCACTCACGCCTGTACAACGGGGCGATCAATGGCTGCCCGACCCCATGCTGCCACAGGCCTTTCAGCCAGGCAACGAACATTTCCTGCATACCGGCTACGACCGCGGCCACCTGGCAGCGCCGATGTCTGTTTCGTGGGGCACACCGCGGCAGGCCCGGTTGGCCAATCACCAGTCTTTTTTCTGGACGAATACCACGCCACAACACCCCGATTTGAACCGTGGATGGTGGGCTTCCATTGAACAGTGGGAACGCAGTCTCGTAAAAGAATTTGAGAAAGTGGTGGTTTTTGCAGGCCCTGTTCTCCACCCGAATGACCCGGTGATGAACGAAACCTCACAAACCATCGGGCGGCTGACCGTTTATCAAAACTTCCTGCGCCCGAGGGCTTTTTGGAAAGTGGTGGTAGTAAAAGGCAAAGATGAGAAGCTTTATAAAGCGGCGTTCTATCTTAACCAGGAGGAACTGGTAAAAACAAAAACGCCAACCAACGCTGTGCCTTCTGTTTTTGAAAGCAGCCTTGACGACATCCAGGCAAAAACCCGCATTTCTTTTAGCGAGGTGATAAGAAAAGCGCTACCCCTGCCGGTTTAGGCACCCGCTAATCGCCATGGCTGTTAATGGAATGTTTAGCGTCGTATTGCGGCATCTCAATCCGATTGATTTTCTTATTGCGCTGAGCAGCGCCTCTTCGCCGCCCTTCGTCTGGTTTCGGTATTTTTTGGGGTCAGCCTTCGGCATTTGCCCTGTAAATTTGCCAGCCGTGAACGTGCTGGAAAATCCTGTTTATCATTCGTTGCTGACGCTTGACCGTGCCCTGGGCACCGGCACCGGCAGGGTACGCTTTTTCGACGAAGCGGTATCGCCGTTTGCCGGCTTTGAAACCGGCTATCAGCGTGGTTTCGCCGACTTGTATGAACAGCTACCGCCAGCAAGGGTTATCCTCTGCGCAACGACGGAAAATCTATCAACGCCTAAAGGCTGGAAATTGCTGGCCAGTGTAGAAGGCATCCAAATGATAGCCGGTGATCTGCAAAAGCAGGGATCAACGAAGGCAGCTGTGCAGCCGGTGCAGCTAAAAGAAAAACATGTTCCGCAAATGATGGAGCTAGCCAAGCTTACCAAACCAGGGCCGTTTGGTCCGCGAACGATAGCGTTTGGGCAGTATCATGGCATTTTCGACGACGGAATGTTGGTGGCCATGACCGGCCAACGCCTGCACCTGGAAGGGCACACCGAAATCAGCGCCGTGTGTACCCATCCGGAGCATACCGGCAAAGGCTATGCATATTTGCTGGTGCAGCAGCAAATGGATATTATTTACCAACAAGGGCAGATACCGTTTTTGCATGTACGGAAAGATAACGTACGGGCAATAGCTGTATATGAACGACTCGGCTTCGCCCTGAGCCGGGCGATGAATTTTTATTTTCTAAGACGGCTGAAGGATGATGAAAACATAGCAGAAAAATAACGGCGCACCAATCTGCTCCTTAACTGCCATTGCCGGCGCCGGCGGGGAGCGTTGGACACGAAAACGAAAGCAGGTGCAGAGACCCGGCATGAAAAATGAAAAAGACTTTTACCTGTGTTGGATAACAATGTCTATTGCTCGGTCGTTAAAGGTAGTGGGAACTATAGCCAACCAATACTATTTCTGCCTTCGCCCTCCTTTCCTATCGCTAACCAGTTGTCCGTACCTTTACACGGCTATTGCATGCCTGATTCTTTAATTTTTGCCGGCAGTACAGCCGGGCAAAAAAGGCACATTTTATAGCCGTTTCACAATAAAA
This sequence comes from uncultured Flavisolibacter sp., assembly GCA_965365435.1. GTDB lineage: Bacteria > Bacteroidota > Bacteroidia > Chitinophagales > Chitinophagaceae > Flavisolibacter. The sequence continues at coordinate 124,684 of CBDUBQ010000011.1, read as the reverse complement.
AGACGGCATCAAGACGGCCACCAATATGGCCTAATCAAAATTCAATCTTCAGCTAAGTCGAAAGCTGAATGATACCATTTTGCTTTTTATGCAGGCTATCAACTACCTCACCTTTGCCCCTCTCCAAAAGGCGAGCGGAGCGAGACTGCGATGGTATAAAGTAGCCTGTTTTCGCAATACAACTGGTATTACTCCTCCCCGGCCGGCACCGGCGAAACAGCGAACCAGGGAATCCCCAACCATCCTTTCCACAAGCCTACGTTTACGGCATCACCTTGCCGGAGGCGGTTATAAAGTTGTTTTGACACCGTTACGTCGTCCGATTCTTTTTGCGGGCCCCAGGGTGTCAGCCGCAGGTAGTAGGTGGTGCTTTTGCCTGAGCTGATTCGCTTGCTAATCACCTGCGCCGGGTAAAGCGATGGCTTCGATTTATCGAATGCACCGTTCAGCGTTACAACGAGACCAAAGCCATAAGCTACCGCCAGTACGGCAAAAAAAGCGGCCAGGCCATAGTCTTTTAACGACTGAAAAACAAACTCCCGGCTTTGGACCAGCAGCAGGGTCATAAAAATGGCTGCTACAAGAAGAGTGAGCTTCCAGGCATTTCCGTATTCAAGGAGATTAAAATCCAGCATTGCCCGGAGACAAAGCACCAGGCTTGGAAAAAACAGGCCCGTAAATACGCTTGGGTAAATGCTCTTTTTGTTTTCGGCTACCCTGATGAATCCGTTGGAATAGCGGCTGGCCAGGATAGCCACCACCGGCACCAGCGCCGAGGCAAGGATAGACAGCTCGTAGGGTTGGGTGAAAAAAATTGTCCAGGCGGCAATCAGTCCGCCAGACCAGTTAATGAGCTTCGCCCGCCGGGATGCCTGGGCGATCGTTGCCTGCCGTTCCTCAAAGGTTAGGCCGAGTGAGTCATCTTCCAGCGCCGCCTGGGCTCCTCTCAACACCTCCTGCTCGTCCAGGTCGGGAAACCGTTCGTCCAACCATTGCAGTATCTCCGGAATGCCATCAAAATACCGGCTCAGTTTTATCCGCTTTAAACTTTTGTCTGTTGGCTCAATGTAGATGTATTTTTCATCGGCACGGAAACCGGCAATCTGGTGCAGCAGCAGTTCGCGGCTTGTAAACACAGCTTTACGGCAAACCCTTTCGCCGGTGATAATGAAACGGCCTTTCAAAGCGTCGAGAAAACCCAGTATGCAAATCGTGATCATGCCCACCGACACCGGCGCCAGTAACCAGTAAAGCTGAAGGGTTTTTTTGTCGGCCATGCCTGGCCACAACGGCAGGGTGAGCAGGTAAACAAAAGCCAGTAGCAGCAGCGGTGTAGTAAGATAGATAAAAATGGCCCAGCCTTTTGCCAGTTTGTATTCCTTGATCATAGCGCCGCCGAATATATTGGGTTGTTTTGAAGTTTGTATGAAAAAGGCGGGTGATTTTTCTTGTTGGCCGGGGTATCGAATGACCGGGAAAGTTTGTCAAAAATCGTTTCATCAACAACCGGCGTTCGGAAATCACGGCTTATTCCGGACCCGGAACAGTACCGGGTTAGCTTCTAAGTTCAGGGCTAATACCTTCTTCGCTAACGCCGGTATCGCAGTGCAATTGCCTGCCGCTCTGTTCCCTGAAGAAGGCCAGGGCAACCGGCCTGGCGACCCATCTGCCGCCGGCGTACAATACCGGGCCTGCCGACGCCATGGCAGAAAAACACGACCATGCAACAATAATAATGTACAGCAATGGCTATCCGCCAAAGGATTATTCCTTACCGGAAAGGAATGCGGGATGTTTTGCCTCTACGCAGGAATCTCATGCGGCTGTGCGCAAACATTTACATACGGAGAGCAAGGTTTTAAATACAAATAAGAAAGAGCATTACCCGCAAATGAAGGCAGAAACTTTGTTAGCCGCTAAGGCTATCATCGCAAAAATTTTCCTTTTTTTTAAGAACGAGAACAGCAGGAGAATTTAATAAATGGTCCTGATGGTTGAACGAGTGCAAATTAATTTGTGAAAGCCGAAGAACGCATGATTTTAATGCGCAGCGCAACAGCCTTCCAAACGCTACCTGCTTTGCTGCGGAAGTTAAAGATTGCCGTACTCGAACGACGGCGGCACGTCTATAGAAAAACCGTGTATCCCGTATAAAACTTGAAAGGCGATCATGGCGATGTCCTGCACGTCTTCGGGAGTTTCCAATACGCAATCCACGTAATAATTATCTGAATATTTATCGGGCGCATGAAAGCCCGATGCCAGCAGTTCGTCCGTTTGCGCCCTGTTCAGTTTGTATTCTTTCGGCAACTCCTTATTCGATACGGCTTCAAAAAGAATGCCTTCCGTGCCGGGAAAATCGGCCAGTTGCACATACACTTCGCCAATAGAAATCACCAGGAATTTGCCTTTTTGTTGGTTGGTGGCAAATCGCTCTATTTCCTTTTCTATCTGCGCCAGCGTTTCATCGGCCAGCATGTCTTCATCGGGTTGCTCATTATCCTCGGCGCCCCAGGCATCTGCAGCCGGCTGTTCGTTCAGCTTTTCCGAAATCATTTCGGCAACCTTCATAAACAGTTCCTCGCGTTTGCCATCGGGCTGGTTGATGAGCGGATTTTTGGGATCGTTCACCGACTGTATCTGCGCCAACGCAGGCACGCTGCTCAGCAGGCAGGGACTGACGATAATGGAAAGCACCGTAGCGCCCTTAGCGGCTGCCGCGTTCAGAATCACCGGCAGTTCCTCGTTATAAATATATTCGGAAGCCAGGAAGTCTGCGCTCACCAGCAGCACGGCCACCTGAACAGAGCTCAGTGCGCTTTTTATCTCGTCATCCCAGTTCATACCCGGTTTGATAGTGGTATCGTCCCAAATGGCAAATGAGTGCTTGCGCTTGATGGGTGCAATGTGAACATTCAGGCGATCGAGCCATTGTTTGTCGGTATGGCTATAGCTGATAAACACCTGCGAGGCGCTTCGGTCGGTAGTCGGCATAAAGAGTGGTTTGAGGTATGCTGTTTCCACTAAAGATAAGTTATTTGAAAATCCGCTAACGTCATTAACACACTCCATCGGCCGCAGAAAAACGGCGCCGTTACCGGTCCAGCGAGAGAAGCCTAATAAAAAACGATCCGGATCGGCCAAAACAAGATTGCCCGAAGGTCTGCGAAAGCCTTTTTGGCCGGGTGCCGGCATTGCACCACAAACAAAACACCGGATAAGCCAGCCGCATGACGGATACTTTGCGGTGAGCGATGGCGAGACCTATTTTGTCAGTCATCAACCAACGCGCCGGAAAGCCCGGCAAGGCCTTCGGTACAAAAACTTCATCAGCCCGTTTCGGCAATCGTCACGCAAACTTTATCTCTCTTTCCCGATCATTGGGAAGGCTTAGTAAATAAAGAAAGCCGGGAACAAACGTTCTGCCGCTTTCCGCAGTCTGGCGCATTTACAAAACTGCCGATCCCTGCAGAATGGCTCTGAAGGGATCGGCTGTAAGGACTGATATCTGTTTGCCCGTGCTTTGATTTCTATTGGTAGATGAGCAGCGTAGGGTCATCGCCACGGGCTGTTGTGCTTACCGGCTTTTGTGCCCGTTGCAGCCGATAGTCCAGCGAAAAGCGTCCACTTCCGGCCACCAGCAACACAGTATAAGCCAGCAGGTACAACAACGCCAGCTCTTTTTTTGCAAGCGGATCGGCACCGTGGATCAGGAACACCGCCACCAGCATGGTAACCATCAAGGGCAACACTGCCAGCCGGGTGCCAAGCCCAATCAACAAAAAGAGCGAACAAAAAACTTCGGCAAAGACGGTCAGGGTTAACGACAGTTCGGCACTCAATCCCATCACGGGCGGAAACTGCACCGGTGCCCCTGAAAACAGCATCAGCATTTTTGGGATGCCGTGCGTCAACATCAGGGCAGCAATACCTGTCCGGGTCAATAAAAGAGCAGTATCAATGGCCGTTGATGACGGCTGTACGGCGAATATTTTTTTCATGATTTTATTGGTTGAAAGATTACAAGTGAAAAAATTGGAAAGAGCTGTTGATCCTTATTTGTGCAGCTCTTGCGCTCTGCTGCGACTACGCTAGCGGCAGGAACCATTTTATGGCCTTGGCAACGATTTTGGTCATGCTACAAACAAGTGATAAAGACCAGTGACCATTACCGTGAGGGGTATGCAAACATTTGCTACTCCGCCTCTCACCGCCGCCCAGCATTACGACTACGGTTGTGCAAATTCGCCATCAGCTTTAATCCGCACTTCGTCGCTGATCATTGGGGCAGGAAATCCGGCACCGATACCAAAATCAGAACGTTTAATGGTGCCGGTAACCTGGAAACCGGCCGTTGCTTTTTTGCTCATGGGGTTTTCCACCGTGCCTTTGTAAAAAAGGTCAAGCGTTACTGGTTTGGTAACGCCGTGCAGGGTGAGGTCACCCGTCAGCTTAAATTGGTTTTTGCCGGCCGGTGTTAAGCTGGTGCTTTTAAACGTAAGCGCAGGATATTTTCCGGCATCGAAAAAATCGGCGCTTTTCAGGTGGTTGTCCCTGGCCTCCACTCTTGTGTCAATGGAAGCGACTCTCGCCGTTAGTTCTACCTGCGCATCCGAAAAATCGGGCTTGGATGAAGTCAGCGTCACATCAAAATCATTGAAAGTGCCCGATACATCGGCAATGCCCAGGTGGGTGACGGTAAAGCCGAGTTGCGAATGTGCGTCGTCGTTTTGCCAGGTGATAAAACGACTGGTAAAGGCTGTCAATACAAAAAATGCGCTGATGGCAATGGCTAACTTTTTCATGTTTTCTATTTTTATTTTATTGTTTGATGATGAGTGCGGGTGCTTTTTTACGGGTGTAAGATTTTCCAACCCGCCAGCCAGTTGTAATTGTTTTTCCGGGCAAACTGAATGAGCAGCAACTGCATGGCTTCAAGTGTTCGGCTCACTGACAAGTTACCGGCTATCACCGGGCGGAAGCCGGCTGTTTTTACCAGGTCGGCCACCGTCTGCACCGCGTCGTCGTCGTTGCCGGCCACAAAAGCATCCACTTGCTTTCCGTCTATCACCGGCGCCGAAAAATCAGCGGCAAACGTGGTGTTGAATGCTTTTACAACTTTCGCATTCGGCAGCAGCTTTTGTAATTCTTCGGCCGCACTGGTGCCCGGAGCGGTCAGCAAGTCGTCGCCGGTATCATTGAGCGGGTTGGCGATGCTGACAACGATCTTCTGGTTTGCAACTTCCCCGATCTTTCCGGCAAGTTCTTTTTCGGCTTTATAGGGCACTGCCAGCACAATGACATCGGCTTCCCAGCCGGCTTCGGCCGGACAAAGGGCGGCCTCCACCTCGGCTGTGTTGTTACGGCTTTTGATCGCCTGCACTAGCCCATTGAGCTTACCCTCGTCTGTTGCTTTCAGCAACAAACGGTAATTGCCGCCGGCGAGAGCAGTGGCAATAGCGGAGCCCATGTTGCCGGTGGCGCCAATGACGGCTATCGTTTGTTTCATCTTCATTTTCCATTCAATTCGATAGGGCAAAGCTACCGTCGGCCTTTGCCCCGGTCCATTGCTGTAGGGCAAGAAATGGCATTGACATTTGTCAAGAAAAATAAAGAGTAAAAGATCCTGTATGGGGACGACGGTGGCAGTTAAAAAAAGGTGAGATGTGTTTGATCAGGTTTGCCCTGCCGGCAGGTGCGATAGCTCCCGGTAATTAAAATCTACGTTCAACCATGCAGGGCCGGTGCAAGGGAAACACCAGGTGCCTTTGAAAAAAGCAAAAACACTGTATTGACCAAATGATTGAAAAGTGGGTGCGCTCCGGCCAGAGCACCGTTAATACCGGGAATGGGTAAAGCAGGCAACGGCACAGCTCCCGCAGGCACTGTCTGCTGTTCCCGCCGCTGGTGCTAGTTGCCTTTTGGTGCCTGAGCGGCAAATAAAGAAGTTGTGTGATCGCACCGCCAAAAAAAAGACGCTCGAACGCCAAAAGGTTTCCTCTTTTTGCCCGGTTCATTCAAATTCAACAGTCTTGTCTATGGCAAAATTTTAGGGGCGGCGAAAACTCGCCGAAGACGAAAGCTTAGAAAGCAAAAAAGCCTGTAATAACTACAGGCTTTTTGCGGACTGGACGGGACTCGAACCCGCGACCTCCGCCGTGACAGGGCGGCATTCTAACCAACTGAACTACCAATCCTTTTCCGTTGGGGTGGCAAAAATAGGGGTCTTTTCTTTTTTGCCAAAAACTAAACGGCTTTTTTGCAAAAAAAATTTAGCGACAACAACAGTAGACCCACCGGCACAAGATAGAAAAGGAGCGCTAAGCGCCCCTCTTTTCCTCACCAATCCTACCCACTTTTACGTTGTGTCATCGGAATCACTTCCGCCTGCTGCAATATCTCGCCAATTGAACGGAAGTCGCCAATGCGGGGCAACTCGGCCATTTGTTTCAGCCTGGTCTCCTGCTCCCCTTTCAACTGGTAATAAGCCGCCGACCGCTCGGTACGGTATTGCTCCAGTTTTTGCATGATGCTGAAATGCGTGAGCATGCCTTTGAACTTGCCCCACTTTCCTTTTTTGGCCAGCTCAAAAAACACCACCAGATCTTCCAACGCCAGTTGGTCTTCGTAGGCGGCCAGTATGAGGTCGCAGGCACAGGCAGCAATCTTCGTCTCGGTGAGTTTGGCGCTCCTCGGCAGCGGAATGCTGTAACAGAACTCCTGCAGCAGCATCTTTATCAGCCGGTGCGCCCGCTTCAGTCCGTAGGCTTCTATCAAACCCGGAATACGCTCCGTCAACGGCACCGAAAGCAATCCTTCAAAAGCAACGGTATTATTTTCCGCCACGTATTGCTTCAGCGCCAGGGCGGTGATCACCTCAACTTCCAGCGAACGGACGTAACGTTTGCCCGGTACCGGTTTCAGTTGTGGTTCCTGCGCAGTGATAGGAAGTATGTTATGTATTTCTTTCATGATTTTTCTCCTCATTGCGGTACCGGGTAGCTACTGAGGAGCTGACGTCTCTTCGCTCCATTCCACTACCCGGCCACCGCCATTTTAACTTGCTTTCGCATAATCAATTCGCATCAGCTTCAGCCGCTGATACAGGCTGCCAATGACCAGGGCCGCATTAATATCAGCAATCTCCACCGCATGCCACTGCTCATCACTGTCCATTACAAATAGCTCGTCTTTCGGGCTTACACAAACCGCCCAGGCGGCAAAGGGCCAGGTATGCGGCGATACCTTTACCTCAACAGAGCCATCGAAGTACAGGAAATCATTCCCTACCAGATCCTTTACTATCGCCACGCATTCCTGATAAATTGTTTTTGTCATCTCGCCAGTGTTATTCGATAAGTTGATTTGGATGTTTTCTGCGGACCTTCCAGCATCTCGCCGGTTTCCGGGTCCACCGCTATGCGGCCCGGTGCCAGCAGGCGCAGCTTTTCTTCCAGTGTTTTTTTGCGCCGCTCCAGTTCGTACCGTTCCGCTTCCAGTTGGCGCCACTCGGCATTGCCCGAATAATCGTAAGACACGCCCGCTTCACACAGCTCTATTTTTGCGCCCGATGCGGTTACCAACCGGCCATGGTGTTTGGCCAGTTCGTCGCGCAGGTACTGCACATACCGCTCGTCTTTCCGCACGGCTTTTACAAATTCTTCCATCGCCGCCAGTGCTTCCGCCACCTGAAAAACCTGTCCGCCTTCCAGCAGGCGTGCCACCGATGCGTCGGCCATGCCGGCGACTTGCTTTTTGGTCAGTCCTTCCGTGATAAAAGGAAGCGTATCAGGCTGCGCTAAGTGTTTTGCCATTGATCTGATTTCTGCGGTTAGCAATCAATTGCTGCAGCAGCGGATTGACATCAATCTCTGCTTTGTTTTTATGATACAGTTCCACCAGCTCTTTGTGCGTGGCGCAGCCATCTACTTTCTGGTACCAATCGCTGCCCGGGTTGATGACGCCAAACTGCTCTTCTCCCTGTTCGCACCATTGCGCAATGATCTCTCCCGTTTTTTCTGACGGCACAAAGGCCGGTTTGTTCATGAACAAGCCCGTACGATCCTTGGATGCCGTGGCGTTGTGGCTGGTATCCATTTCCAGATTGATGGTGAGCTCGTATTCAAAACCCTCCCGTGTAATTTCTTTCAGCCCGCCTTTCTCCACCTTTACCTTGCCGTTATTGTCCTTGGTCATTTCATAATCCTGCTTGCGGCGTACCGTTGTAATGACGTGAGCCGAGCTGTGAATGATCGCATCCAAAAAAGCCTGGTGCCGGGGTGTCACCTTCGCCCAGTCCTGGTACTTGCCGCCCAGTTGCTCTACAATCTCCAAGCAACCGCCTTTACCGTCCCATTCGTGCGAAATCGAGTCCACAATAATGACTTCCATACCCGCTTTTTCGCAGGAGCGAATCGCTTCAATGTAGCGCTCGGGCGTAAACGGTGCCGTCATTGGCAGCACGTTGTAATCGCCCAGGTGCGCATACAGGTCGGCGCTTCCATTTTCGGTGTCAATGATGGCCACTTTGCTCAAATCGCCACAGAGGCCTTTCGCTACCAGGATGGCACTGTAGGTTTTTCCCCCGCCCGAAACGGCCGACAATCCCAACCGGATCTTTGCTTTTTTTCTTGTTGCTTTCCGTAGCTGCATATTGTTGGTTCCTCTTGTTTTATTTGTTTCCGTGCAACCTCAGGCTGCCTGGTTAAATTCATTTTCGTACTGGCCGGCAAAAAAGCGCACCGATGCTTCGATGATTTCTTCCATTCCACCCGTTACTTCCAACACCGGCTTAATGTCAGTACCGTTCCACCGCACAAAATCAATATCCACGGCATACCGGTCGAAAATATCGAGACGCGAAGCCGAAGGGTTGAAATAGCCCACGCCCTCCACTTCCAAATCGCCTACCTGCTCCGTTAGGATCCTCAGGTCACGCACAACTTTGTGCCTGAGCGGGAACCGGAAACGGAAATCTTTTGTTGTATTTCTCATTGTTTGTAATTGTGAACTTTATTTCTAAATTTGTGAAGCATAAAGATACATAAAGTTCACATTTTCCACAAGAAATTCACATTTTAATTCACAAATGCTTAACGCCATGTTCACCCCTCATAATCTTATCAAAATCAGAGAGTTATACGGCCTTAATCAAAACGATCTGGCCCGCGAACTCGGCATTACCCGGGAAGTGGTGAATAAAATGGAAAAAGGTCGGATGGCGGTGTCGAAACGGACCGCATTGCGCCTGCAAAACTTCCTTTATGCTAACCCAACAGCGGGATTTGGTAGTGATGTGAATATTTTGGGCAAAAGTTCACAGCCTGAGGCGCATAAGCCTTCGCCCCTGCCCTTCCGGCAGCAACTGCTACAGGGCAAAAACAATGACATGCCTTTCCTGGTGCCGCTGGTGGGCATTAAAGCGCAGGCGGGATATGTAAAGGGTTTTGAGCAGGTGGACTATATGGATACGCTGGAGCAATATTCATTGCCCCCGGGTGTCAATCCCATTGGCGCCGTATGGCGTTATTTTGAGATTGATGGTGACAGCATGGAGCCCACCCTTGGCAGTGGCGATGTGGTACTGGCCACCATGGTGCCGCACGAAGACTGGAACGATATCAGGAATTTTTTTGTGTATGTCATTCTCACAGCCGATCAACTACTGGTGAAGCGGGTTTTTAAAAAATCGGCCGACGAATGGGTGCTGGTCTCCGATAACGAAGACGTGGCGCCGCAGGTGGCGCTGCGCAAAGAAGATGTCCGCCAACTCTGGCTCTTACGCCGCCATATCCGGGCCCGGGTGCCACAGCCAAAAGAATTTAAGATCACAGCCTAGCCCGAAGGCTGTTATGCTTTGCTGCGTTGTTTGGTCAGCCAATAGCCGGCACCCATCATCAGTACCGATAGGCCAAGAAAGCTAAAGTTCCCGGCTTCCGGATTGGCCGAAACTTCTTTTACATTGTGCAATTTCAGCAACTGGTGATCAAGGACGCCTCCCACCACATTAAACAGTCCCCAGCCCAGCAGCAGGCTGCCGCTAAGCCAGTAGCCCGACCGCTCAATGTCGTTGCGGTGCAAAAGCCTCCAGAGCAATAGAATGCCGCTAATCGTAACAAGAAGGGTAAAGGCATGAAAAATCCCATCCCGGAACATGGTAACGCTTTTGCCAATGTAATTGGTTGGCGGAATACGGGCCGCCAGCATTTCGTGCCATTGCAGGATCTGGTGCAGCACTATCCCGTCAATAAAACCGCCAAGGCCGATTCCTAAAATCATTGCCGTAGTGAGCAAAGGAACCGCCGTTTTCACACTACTTTTTTCACTGCTGGCCATAGCGGCGCGGTGGCGTTTGGCAGCCAGGGCCGACAGCAGCAAGACAAGCAGCCCAAGTGCAAAAAATGCCGATAGCATCGTTAGCAAATTGGGCAGGAAACATTCGTCGTAGATAGCCTCTTTGATTTGCGGATTTCAAAACTGACAGGCAGAAACGGGTTGCAGCGCAGCAAGAAGAGCAATTGTGATGGTCATCCGTAGTCGCATAGTCTTGTCTTATCGAATCAATGTCCACAAGAATTAGACCCACCGCCGCCCGCTGCGGCAAAATACGACCGGCTTTTTCCTGAAGGATACTTACTTTTACCGCCACTTTTTACAATTGCCTATGCCTGCCAACGCAAACAGACAATTCCTGGATTTTGAAAAGCCGATTAAAGATCTGATTGACGAAATAGAGAAGCTGAAGCATGCCCAGGAAAGCAAAAAAATAAACTACGCCGACAAAATTGCGGAGCTGAACGGGCTGATTCTGGAGCGCCGGCGGGAGCTGACGCAAAGCCTGACCTCGTGGCAGAAAGTTCAACTGAGCCGCCACCCCGACCGCCCCTACACGCTGAAGTATATTGAAAAAATGACCACCAATTTCGTGGAGCTGTTCGGCGACAGGAACGTTCGCGACGATAAAGCCATGGTGGGCGGTTTTGCGCAACTTGACGGACAGACAGTGATGTTCATTGGGCAGCAAAAAGGCATCAATACCAAAACGCGGCAGATGCGCAATTTTGGTATGGCCAACCCCGAAGGCTACCGCAAAGCCCTGCGCCTGATGAAGCTGGCCGAGAAGTTTAATAAGCCGGTTGTAACGCTGATTGATACGCCGGGTGCTTATCCCGGCCTGGAAGCCGAAGAGCGGGGACAGGGCGAGGCCATTGCCCGTAATATTTACGAAATGATTCGCCTGAAAGTGCCCGTGATCTGTGTCATCATTGGCGAAGGCGCCTCGGGTGGTGCATTGGGTATTGGTGTGGGCGACCATGTGTGCATGATGGAAAACACCTGGTACACGGTTATTTCGCCCGAAAGCTGTTCGTCTATTCTCTGGCGTAGCTGGGATAAAAAAGAGGTGGCGGCCGAGCAGCTCAGGCTCACAGCCGACCATATGCAGAAGTTTGGGCTGGTGGATGAAATTATTCCGGAACCGGCCGGGGGAGCCCATTGGGATTACGATGAAGCGGCGCAGATCTTAAAAGAACACCTGCTGAAAAAAATTGCGGTGCTGAAAGCTGTTCCGCAGGACGAAAGGGTGCAAGAACGCATCGTCAAGTTTGGGAAAATGGGCTTTTGGGACGAGGTAGCGCCATCCGTACAGCCCACCGGCGGGCCTGCCAATACAGAGCCTTCGCCCCTGCCCTGAACGACCGCAGGTGGCGCCGTTTCTGTTTCATCTGATTAAAAAAAATAAATCGCTGCCGCGGCAGCAGACAGTACACACTCATCATGCTTCGTGAATTATTAAAAGGAACCGGTGTAGCCCTGGTCACTCCGTTCAAGGCAGACAACAGTATAGATTTTGAGGCGCTGAAAGCCGTCGTAGATTTTGTAATTGAAGGCGGCGTGCAATACGTGGTTACACTAGGGACTACCGGCGAAACGCCCACGCTCAGCCGCGACGAAAAGCTGGATATTATACAAGCCACTTTTACAGCGGTAGCAGCAAGGGTGCCGGTGGTCATCGGCATCGGGGGCAATAACACGGCTTCGGTGGCCAAAGACATGGAAACATTCCCGGTGGAGAAAGCAGTTGCGGTGTTGTCGGCCAGCCCTTACTACAACAAGCCCTCGCAGGAAGGCATCTTTCAGCACTATAAAACCATTGCAGAAAGCACCACCAAGCCCATTATCTTATACAATGTTCCGGGCCGCACCGGCAGCAATATTTCCGCAGCTACCACGGTGCGCCTTGCGCAGGAGGTCAGCAATATAGCCGGCACCAAAGAGGCCAGCGGCAACATGGCGCAGTGCATGCAAATTCTGCGCGACAAACCACAGGACTTTCTGGTGGTGAGCGGCGACGATAACCTGGCGCTGCCACAGCTTGCCTGCGGCATGGATGGCGTTATCAGCGTGGCGGCCAACTGTTTTCCAAAAGAATTTTCGCTAATGGTATCGGCGGCGCTGAGCGGCGATTTTGTGCGGGCCCGAGGCTACAACAACCGCCTCATACAAGGCTATGATCTTCTGTTTGCCGAAAACAACCCGGCCGGCGTAAAGGCCGTGCTGAGCGAACTTGGCGTGATTCAAAATCACCTTCGCCTGCCGGTGGTTCCGCTCAGTGCCGGCCTGCACCAGCAGGTAAAGGAATACCTGGCCGCGTTGAAATAATCCGTGTGAATAAATACTGTTTTCCCCTTTTGCTCCTGCTGGCCCACCTGGCCTCCAATGCACAACACAAAGTGCAATTTGTGCTGAAGCGGGTGCCGGCCTACCACAAGGCCACCGACAGTATTTACCTCGCCGGCTCGTTCAACCGCTGGAACCCCAAAAACAAAAACTTCAGCCTGGTTTGCCGCGATGAAAATTCCGGCATCACAATTGACTTACCGAAGGGTATGTTTGAATATAAGTTTACCCTTGGCTCGTGGGACGATGTGGAATCGGGTAATGGTGGTGCCGCCATCGAAAACCGGCTGATTACCATTGAGCGGGACACGACGGTGCTGATTGAGATTGATCACTGGGCTTCTCATTTCCCTAAAAAAGCAAAAGAAACCACGGCCACGAAGAATGTGCATATTCTGGACACGGCGTTTTACATTCCGCAATTGAACCGCCATCGCCAGGTGTGGATTTACCTTCCTGCATCGTACGGAACTACCCGTAAAAAATACCCCGTGCTGTATATGCACGATGGGCAAAACCTTTTTGATCATTCTACCGCCTCTTTTGGCGAGTGGGGTGTTGACGAGGCGCTAGATACCTTGGAGCAGCGGTTTGGCGAAATGATTGTGGTAGCGGTGGACCATGGCAACGAACACCGCATCAATGAGTATGCGCCGTATGATATGGATCAATACGGAAAAGGGCAAGGCGATGCGTATGTGGATTTCCTTGTACAAACCCTGATGCCCTACATCAACAAACATTATCGCACCAAAAAAAGCGCTCGTTATACGGCGATTGCCGGGAGCTCTATGGGCGGCCTGATTTCATTTTACGCTGCCCTGAAATACCCCAACAAGTTTGGCGCCGCCGGTATATTTTCCCCGGCATTTTGGGTTAACCCGCAAATCGCAGACTATACGGCCAAACGGGCGTCCAAAGTAAAAGGCCGGCTTTATTTCTATGCCGGCAGCCAGGAAGGCGAACGAATGGTTCCGGACATGCTGCGCATTTACGAAATACTGAATCAACGCTCGAAGGCAAAACTAAAAACACTGATCCGTGCCGAAGGCCGCCATAGCGAAGATACCTGGCGGGAAGAATTTCCGGGATTTTACGCCTGGCTGATTAACGAGAGCGAAGAGTAACCGGCATTGCCTGCAGCAGAAGTGTTGGCCGGCGAAAGAGGGCAGATGACGGGTGACAGTGGAGAAATTCCGGAATTGTCAAACAGCTGTCAGCCTTCCGCCAATTGGCAGCCTTATCGCACCAACTACTTTCAGATAGCTTTAGACGTTACTTTTTTAGCGGGCATTCTCCCGCTGGGTTGAAGTGTCTATTTCCAGACAAACCATGTTTTTTGAATTACAGAAGCAATCATCTTCGCCTGCAGCAGCCGACGTTTTTACTTAACAGAGAACAGGGCATCAACTCAAATAGGAATAGCGCTTTTGCGTACTGTTTTTTGCATTGCCAATAACATTTACCCTACAACAAGAAATGCCTGCTTGTGCAGGCTTTTCTTCATCGGTTTTCCCAGGACTATTTTTGGCTGCTGCATTTTGCAACCATAAAAGCCTTGCAGGCGGCATAGCCCTACACCAGCCGTTGCTGAATGGCTTTCGACACGGCTTCGGCTACCGAATGCACTTGCAGCTTTTTGTAAATGTTGCGAATATGGGCATTGATGGTAAACACGGAAAGTTGTTGGTCGGCCGCAATCATTTTATAGCTAAACCCCTCCACCAAGCGTTTCAGAACACCGACTTCTTTATCGGTGAGGCGGTAATGATTTTCAATTTTAACGGCTTTGGTTTGCTGAAAAATTTGCAGCAATTTTTTGGCTACGGAAGGCGTCATGGGGGCGCCGCCGTCAATGGCGTCTCGAATAGCTTCAATCATCTTCTGCGGGTGCACATTTTTTAAAATATATCCATTAGCGCCGGCACTGATGGCATTGATAATTCTATCGTCGTCTTCAAACACGGTCTCTATAATAATTAGTAAGTCCGATGACGCCTGCCGCAGGCGTCGGGTGCCTTCAATTCCGTTTACGTTCGGCATCCCAATATCCATCAGCACCACATCAGGTTTTGTTTGCGCTACATCGCTCACTACGCTGCTGCAATCGTTAAACGCTCCCACACATTCCATATCGGCCTGCTGATTAATTAATAACCGCAGGCCAGTTCTGGTACTGCTGTTGTCGTCAAAAACAGCTACTCTTGTTTTCATGCTTCAATTTAGGCCAATACCGTATGGCCAGGCCTCGCAAATTTTAACTATATCCGGAAGGAAAGGGAAACGGAAGTGCCGCTTCCTGGTGCGGTATGCAACTGAAAATTACCATTCAAGGCCACTGCCCGTTTCTTTAAATTTTCAAGCCCATTGCCCACCGGGTGGCGGTCAGCATTAAATCCGCGGCCATCATCTCTAATGCAAAGGTGAACCTCCGGCTTTTGATAATTAAGGGTAATCCAAATATTGTTGCCGTCAGCATATTTTGCCGCGTTGTTGATAGCCTCTTTGTAAAACAAAAACAGGTTTTTGCGCTTAGTCATGTTCAGTTTCAGGGTATTAGCTTCCGTGCTGAATTGCAGGTGCAGGGCATAACCCTTTGCTTCAAACAACTCTACAGCTGCGGCCCGCATCCGGTTTATCACATTTTCCAGGTCATCGTTTTTATCGTTTACCGTCCAAACAATGTCATTCAGGGAGTGAATCATATTACCTGTGTCTGTGCTGATTTGTTTTAAGTAAGCCGCCGTTTGCGTGCCTTTCTGCCCGGTGGTTTGCTGCGCCACCTCGCTGTAGATATAGACGCTGTTTAGCGTAGAGCCGATCTCGTCGTGCAGATCGCTGGCAATGCTTTGTCTGATTTCGGACAGCTTCAGCTTTTGTTTGATGCGGTACATAAATACCGTGTAAAGCAAGGCAGAAAAAACAAGCACCAATGCCGTTCTGAACCACCAGCTCATATACCATGGCGTGGGAATAAAAATTTCTATCGAAGCGCCTTTTTTATTCCAAACCCCGTCGCTATTGCTGCCGATGACGGTAAACACGTACTTGCCCGGATCTAAATTGGTATAAGTGGCGGTGTGCGTGGCGCCGGCATCTATCCACCCAGTGTCGAAACCAGCCATTTTATACCGGTACATGTTTTTTTGGGGAGCTGTAAATTCAAGCGCTGCAAAATCGAACGAGAACATATTTTGTTCATACAACAGTTCGATGGCCTCGGTAAGGAAAACCGGCTTTGTTAGCGGCCCTCCGGCCGTTGCCGCCGGCCTCTGCGCCGTTGCAAATAAAACGGGCTGGTTGTTGATTTTAAAATCGGTGATCACCACATTAGGCACCGTCGGGTTGTGGCTGATGAAAAGCGGGTTGAAATAATTAAAGCCATTTACGCCACCGAAAAAAAGCGTTCCATCGCCGGTTTTGCAATAAGCCCCCCGGTTAAATTCATTGCTTTGCAAACCGTTTTCCTCGAAAAAATACCGGAACCGGGTACCGCTCAGGAGAGCGGCGCCGCCGGTTTTTGTAAAGGCGGGTTGCAGGCAGGCCAGCCCATTGTTGGTGCTTAGCCATAGTTGCTTTTGCGCATCGGAAAGCAGGCCATACACCACCAGGTTCGGCAGCCCTTCTTTCAACCCCAGGCGTTCCACCGTTCCGTCGGCCGCACAAAGGCGGTTTAAGCCACCGCCATTGGTACCCACCCACAAATACCGGCCGGGAAACGAAGGATCATCGCAAAGGCTGAAAACAATGTTGGTGCTTAAGGTAGCGCTGTTGCCAGGGTTGTTTTTAAAGTGCCGCCATTGGCCGGTGCGTTCAGAAAAGCTAAAAAGGCCGGCTGTGGTACCCAGCCAAAAAACCCCGTTCGCATCTTCTAAAATTGCCTGGCAAAACCGGTAGAGCGAACCTTCAGTGGGTGGCACGGGAAAGGGATATTCAACAACGGCGCCGGTGGTTTTATTCAGGCGGCATAAGGTGGTGCCTTCGCCAAACCAAAGCCGGTCTTCCCGGTCAAGATAAAACGGAAAGGTAATCTCCCGACGGCGGGCCACCAGCACCGCCTTTTTTTGCGCAGGGTTATACCGCATGATGCCATCTTTTGCATTGACCCAAAAATCACCTTGCTTATCCTGTACAACTATGTAGGGCGAAGACCCGGTTGCCGCCAGCAAGGCCGCTTTCGCAGCGGTGTCCGGCGCATAGGCCAGTCGGCCATCCACCGTTGTTTTACGCAGGTACTGCAGCTCCGGCATTAAAAACAACACATCGCCAGCCGGGGTAGCGCTCATCCAGTTAATGCTTTTCGACGCTGTTTTATGAAAAAAAGCCTCGCGGGGATTGTAGCGCAGCAAACCAAATCCGCCGGAGCCAATCCAGACAAGGCCCGACCTGTCGCGGTAGATGCTGAAAGGCACCTTTAAAATTTTATCGTGTTCTCCATTGTAGGCCCGCACCTGCTGAATTGTTCTCCGGCGGAAATCAAAACAAATCAAGCCTTCGCTTGTACGGTCCCATAAAACACCATCGTGCAACACTACTTGGTTGCGGCCCAACGTAAGGTTCAATGAGCCGCACCGCCAAAATGAAAGCGCACCGGTTTTTTCGTGTAATATTGAAAAGCCATCTTTTTGTTTAAACATCACAAGGCCCTGTGTGGTGTCTTCAAAAATACCGTACACGGCACGTTTTGATTTGCCGCCATACGCTCCAACAATGCCAGGCTGGGCCACAATTTTTTCAGGGCCTTTTTCTTGCGGAAGTATTTTAAACAGATGGTCCTGTGCGGCCACCCATAAAACACCGGTTTTTGAAAGCAGTACCGATGGATCAATAGCACCGGCTGTAAACAACTCAACGCCGTTGGTGCCACGCAGGGGCACATACGTAACCTGCAGCGAAGGCAGTGCAACCCCGACCCGGCTGGCGGAGGCCTCTTCTGCTTTGTTTTCTTTTACAATCAGTTTATTTAAGCCAAATTGTGTAGCTATCCACAGCGCACCAGTTTTATCTTCTTGTATGGATATAATAGTGTTGTTGGTTAACGCCGGCTTGGTGCCTGTGGTGAGGCGGACAAACTGTTCCCCATCGGGCAAAAAGACATTGAGCCCGTTAAGTGCCGTGCCTATCCATAGCCGCTTTTTTGAATCTTCGAAAATGCAGGTGATAAAATTGCCAGAGATGCTGGTGCTGTCGGAGGTGCTGTTTCGAAAAACCTGAAACGTGTACCCATTATACCGGTTTAAGCCATCCATCGTGCCGAACCACATAAAGCCACGATGGTCCTGGCGAATTGCATTAATCATGCCTTGCGAAAGGCCCTCTTTGATGCCGATGCCTTCCACACTGATTTTCTTTTCCGCAACGTTTTGAGAAAAGCAGCGCTGCCCAACAGCCAGCAGAAAAAAGGCAAAAAAGAAGCGCAGGCGTCGTGGTGTCATTGGTAGAATAAAAAAATCAGTCAATAGGCAGCCATAAACCAAGCGGGAAAAGCCTCGCCTCATATCCGGTTCTACGGCGGTGGCGGAAGCCCCAATACATCAAAAATAACATGCGATAGTTAATATTAACGATGCCGCTAAATTGATTTGTCAGAAAAACTCCCCTTCCTTTGTTTTTTGTCTTTATCCACTTTTTTCCGGGATAAACCAGTGACACCAAGTTCCTGTAAACACCTTTTTCCCAACCCATGATTGGCAAGGCCACTCTTTTTACGGAAAGGCCTGCACACCCGAAGGGCAGCCGGCTTACCGGGTGAGCTTGCGGGCAATCATCCGCCTATCAACCAATACCGTTTCTACATGCGCATTCATTCCTCTTCAAATATGTGTCAAATGAAAAAAACCAATGGGCTACTTCTGCTGTTGTTATTATGGGGAACAGCGGCGTTCGGGCAACCGAATTTTTTTACCCCCGTGCCGGCCGGCGAGTTGCGACAGGCCACGGATGCGGCTAACTCAATTAGTAAAAAAGGCGTTTTCAGGCTCAACGAAAAAGGCTTGCGCTCTTACCTAAGCGGTGCAAGGCAGGAGTTTCGCAACGACGGGATCACCCTTCCGCTGGAAGTGCCCTTGCCGGATGGCACCACCGAGGTATTTCAGTTGGTGGAGTCCTCCATCCTTTCGCCCGAGGTGGCAGCGGCCAACCCGGATATTAAAACCTATGCCGGCAGCGGCACCCGCAACAAGGCCGCAGTCATCCGCATCAGCCTCACTTCGCTGGGTTTCAGCGCCGTTATTTTAAACGTGAAAGGCGATGCTGTTTACTTCGAACCTTTTTCAAAAAAATCGCCGGGGGTTTACTTCAACTATTTTGGAAAAGATGCACGGCTGCCGGCCAATAAGCCCCGCAATGGGCGTTGCGGCACCGAGGCTAAAGAATTACAAAAGTTGTCATTGTTGAAGCGAGGCAGCAGCGTTCAAAAAAATTCCGGCGCCATCCTTCGCACTTTCCGGATTGCAGTGGCGGCAAACGGCGAGTTTACCCAACGGCATGGCGGCACGCTAGCCAGTGCATTTGCCGTGGTAGTAAATTATGTAAACGACCTCACCGCCGTTTACCGGAACGAGCTTAGCATAAGCTTTGTTTTGGTAAGCGGTACAAACCTTGTTTATACCGATCCAAACACGGACCCCTACACCAACGGCAACCAATCGGCCATGCTGGACGAAAACCAGGCAAACCTGGATGCGGTGATTGGCAGCGCCAACTACGACGTTGGCCATGTGTGGGGTACCGAATTAGGATCGGGCGGCGGCGTGGCCTCGTTGCAGGCTGTGTGCGATGCCAGCATTAAAGGCCGCGGCGTCAGCGGCGAAGGCGATGGTTCGTATGCACAAATTTTTAACGACCAGTTGTTCTTCCACGAAATCGGCCACCAATTTGGCATGACCCACAGCTACAACAGCACCATCCCGGTTTGCACCACCCGTTTTCCAGGCACCGCTGTGGAGCCCGGCTCCGGCGCCACTATTATGAGCTATGGCTTTACCTGCGATTCGGACGATTATGCCAACTCCACCACCACCGGTCCTATCCTTACGTTCCATACCGTGAACTACGACCAGGCGGAGGAGTACCTGGCCAATCCCAATCCGGGCTTCGGCAATTGTTTTGTGCCAACGGCTACCGGCAACCAGCCACCGGTTGTTACAGTGCCGGGCGGCTATACCATCCCAAAGTCCACTCCATTTGCGCTTACCGGCAGTGCCACCGATGCCAACGGCGACATGCTGACGTATAGCTGGGAAGGAACAAACGTTGGCGTAGTTACGCCCGATGCTACCACACTGGCCAACACGGCCCAACCGCCGTTTTTCCGCTCTTACGAACCCACCACGTCGCCCACACGGGTGTATCCGCGGCTGTCGGCTATTTTGGATGGCAGCAACTACGCAGTCGGCGACAAACTTCCCTCGGTGAGCATCGTCACCACGCACCGGCTCACCGTGCGGGACAACAACCCGGCCGGCGGCGGCGTGAATTACGAACCGGTGAGTGTAACCGTAAACGGCAACATTGGCCCTTTCTTGGTAACGAACGATTTGTCCGGGTCGCAGCAAGCCCTGACGTCGAAAGTGATTACCTGGAGTGTAAACGGCACCAATGCCGCCACGCCAATGGTTAAAATTTTACTGTCCACCGATGGCGGCTATACCTTTCCGACCGTGTTGGCGGCCAGCACGCCCAACGATGGCTCGGAGTCCGTTACCCTGCCCAACAGCGTCACCACCACCGGCCGTATAAAAATAGAAGCGGTGGGAAATATCTTTTTTGATATCTCGAACACCAATTTTTCTATTACAGCACCGTCGCCGGTAAATTACACCATCACTGCCACAGCAGGCCCCAACGGCAGCATCTCGCCCTCTGGTGCGGTTATGGTGGCACAAGGCACCAACCAAACCTTTACCATCACACCAGCATCGTGCTACCAAATTGCCAATGTGCTGGTGGACGGTGTATCGGTAGGGGCCGTGCCGTCATACACGTTTACAAATGTGATGGCTCCCCACACCATTCAGGCCAGCTTTAGCAGGCGCACCTTTACCATTACCGCTACGGCAGGCCCCAACGGCAGCATCAGCCCTAGCGGCGCCACCGTGGTCAATTGTGGCGACAACCGCACCTTTACCATTACACCGGCTTCCGGCTTCGCTATTCAATCGGTGTTAGTTGACGGTGTATCGCAAGGCGCCATCAGCAGCTATACATTCAGCAACGTAACGTCGTCACGCACCATCAGTGCCACGTTTGTTGCCTCGAGCTGCGTACCACCCACATGGACGGCTACCGTACGTAACCTTGTGTGCAACGGCGATAACCGGGGCGCCATTCTGATTACGACTACAGGCGGCCGCGGCCCCTTTACCTATGCGTGGACAGGACCAAACAACTTCACTGCTTCGTCGCAAAACACCGCCGGGCTTCGTGCCGGCACCTATAACCTAACCGTTACAGGCAGCAATGGCTGCTCGGCCATGGCGACATACACCGTTACCGAGCCGGCTACACCGCTGGCGATATCGGTGGTTGCCGGTACCATCGCTTGCAGTGGTGGCAGCACAATGGTTACGGTAAGCGCTACCGGCGGCACGCCACCCTATTCGGGCACCGGTGTGTTAACCGGCCAAACAGCAGGCGCCCGCCGTTACACCGTATCCGATGCTAACGGCTGCACCGCCAGCCGCACCATATACATTGCGCCGGGCGCCGAGATACCGCCAACACCGGTCATTTACGGCCAGTCGGTAAACCTTTGCGGAGGTGGCACCTTCACCTACAGGGCTAAACCCAGCTACCTGGCCAAAGGTTATAATTGGACGGTTCCGCAAGGATTTATGATTGTGGCCGGACAAGGCACCGAGATGTTAACAGTGCAGGTACCGGCCAACTTCACCGGTCAGGCAACTATTGGCGTAGCAGCCTTTAACGACTGCGGCGCAAGCCAGCAAGGCGTATTGACCTTGTTTGCCGTGGCCGGCGATTTAAGCGCCAGCATCAGCGGTCCTTCCACCCTTGCACCCTTCCGGCAGAATGTAGAATATAGTGTGCCGTTCTCGGGCCTCACCTTTACCTGGACGGTTCCGCAAGGCGCCACCATTGTAAGCGGGCAGGGAGCCTACCTGATTAAAGTGAATTTTGGCGCCACCGGCGGTGCTGTGCGGGTGCGGGCCTCCAACGCCTGCGGCATATCGCCGGAAGGCAGCAAGAACGTAACGGTAACAAGTTCGCCAGCACCAAACACGGTAGCGAAACTGCCGGCACCGGCGGGCGATGGGTACCTTAAGGCGTTTCCGAACCCAGCCGTCAACGATGTGGTGTTGTTTTTTACCGAACAAACCAATACCCGTTACGAAATACGGATCACCGATGCCAACGGCAAACAGGTTCTGACAAAGAACGGCATGGCTGTGAAGGGCGAAAACAGGGTACGCTTATACATGGGGGCTTATGCCAACAGTGTGTATTGGGTTTCGTTGAAAACGCAAAACAAAACACAGACCTTGAAGCTGGTAAAGGCACGATAAGGAAGGTGTAGATAAAAAGGATCAGCCGGGGCGAAAAAATCAAATGGCTTTTTCTTTTATCACCCCATTTTTTTGGCTGGATGGTTTGCTTTGATGCAAGCCATCCAGCCATTTTGTTTTTAGCGCAACGAAGAAAAGCTGCAACCGTATGTAGGTAGGCCCGCCGGCGGCAACCGGCAAAACTATATGAAGTGTCCTGCATTGTAAGGAGGCATAAAATAGAAGACGCCCGATAAGCAAAACATGCATTGCAACACCTGGCACAAAAAGCCAGCGTAAATTGGGCCTTGCCGGAGCAATTATAGCACGGCAATTTTACTTACTTTGTACCCGTGAAAAACCTATTGCTGTTTATTGCCGCCAATACCCTGCTTTTTCAATTAAGTGCACAGCCTTACTGGCAACAACGGGTTGACTACACGATTGATGTTTCTCTGAACGAAAAAGAAAAAACGCTGGACGCATTTGAAAAGCTGACATACACCAACAACTCGCCCGACACACTGTATTTTATTTGGTTTCATCTTTGGCCAAATGCGTACAAGAACGACCGCACAGCGTTGAGCGACCAGTTGCTGGAGAATGGCAACACCGGCTTTTATTTTGCCGAAAAAGAACAACGCGGCTATATCAACCGCCTTGATTTTAAAGCCGACGGTGTAACGGCGAAAACCGAAGATCACCCGGAGCATATAGACATCGTGAAGGTGCTGCTGCCTAAACCTCTGCCGCCCAAAAGCGCCATTACCCTTACCACACCTTTCCATGTCAAATTGCCCTATAATTTCTCCCGTGGCGGCTATGCCGGCAACTCGTTTCAGGTAACCCAGTGGTACCCAAAGCCGGCTGTGTACGACCGCAACGGCTGGCACCCCCTGCCGTATTTGGACCAGGGCGAATTTTACAGCGAGTTCGGGTCGTTTGATGTTCGTATCACCGTGCCGGCCGATTTTGTAGTGGCTGCCACCGGCGAACTCCAGGACAAGGAAGAAAAAGAATGGTTGAAAAAGCGGGCTGACTATTCGCCACCGGCCGCGCCGGCAGGCACGCCGGTGCGGCGCAATACCACCGTGCGCCGAACAACAAAGCCTGCGGTAAAATCACAGCCCTTAAAAGAAAGTAATGCAGGCCGCCTAAAAACACTGCAGTTCAAACAAGACAATGTGCATGATTTTGCCTGGTTTGCCGATAAACATTTTATGGTGCAATCCGATACCCTGCAACTGTCGGCCGAACGGGTGATAACCGTTTCAACTTTTTTTACACCTGCCCATCAGCAAGCCTGGCAACGCAGCCTGCAGCAGGCAAAAGAAGCCATCCGGTTTTTTTCGGCCGAAGTAGGCGATTATCCCTACACTGTTGCCTCCGTGGTACAGGGCCCGCAAAGCTTTGGTGGCGGCATGGAATATCCTACTATCGCGGTGATTTCCCCTCTTTCATCTGCGCAGGCCCTGGATGGTGTCATAGCGCATGAGATTGGCCACAACTGGTTTTACGGCATCGTGGCATCAAACGAAAGAGCACACCCCTGGATGGACGAAGGCTTCACCACGTTTTACGAAGAAAAATACAAGTCGGCCCGCTATGGCATTACCGGTACCGGCGCCGACATACTCTTGCAGCGCCAGGTGCTCCTTAAAAAAGACCAGCCGATTTCGACTGTGTCGGAACAATTCAGCGCTGTAAATTATGCCCTGACGGCCTATGCAAAAACAGCTGCCTGGATGAAAGGCCTTGAGCAGGCGCTGGGGCCCGAGGTGTTCCGTCAAATGATGCAGGACTATTACCAGCAATGGAAGTTCAAACATCCGCAGCCGGAAGATTTTAGAAAGCTTGTGTCGGAAAAATTAGGAGCCAACGCGGAAGAGTGGTGGGCCCGGCTTTCTGCGAAAGGTATGCTGCCGGGGCCGTTACGGCAGGGCACTACGTTTTTGTTCCCCGCAAAAAAAGAAGCTGTTGACCGGTACCAGCAGTCGCCCAGCAAAAACCTGGTGGTTTTGTCGCCGGCTGTAGGCTTCAATGTGTACGATAAACTGATGGTTGGCGGTCTCGTGACCAACTACGGCTCGCCGGCGGCACGGTTTAATTTTTTGGCCGTTCCGCTGTATGCCAGCGGCAGCAAAAGTTTTACCGGTTTAGGCAAAATGAATTACCGGTTTACTTCAGACGGCACGGTGCGTCGCACGGATATTTTCCTCAATGCCTCCTCCTTTCACGTCAATCAATTTACCGACACCGCCAATAACCAGTATCGCATGCGGTTTGTAAAGCTGGTGCCGGGCCTGCGATTGACTTTCAACGAAAAAAACAGCAGAAGCACGGTCACGAAATTCATCCAGTGGAAAACATTTTTCTTGCGGGAACAGTCGTTAAGTGTGGCGATTGACAGTGTGTTCCGTTCAAACGATACGATAGTCTTATTCCGGTACAGTACACCCCAGCTGGAAAGATACCTGAATCAATTGCAGTTTGTTTATGAAAACGACCGGGCCCTGTACCCCTTCAATGCCATGCTGCAGGTAGAGCAGGCGCAGGACTTTATCCGCACCACCTTTACCGGCAATTATTTTTTCAATTATGCAAAAGGCGGCGGCCTGGCCGTGCGGTTGTTCGGTGGCAAGTTCAGCTATCTTGGCGAAAAGACTATCGGCAAACGTTTTGAAAACAGCCGCTACCATCTGAATCTCACCGGCCCCAAAGGCGACGAAGATTACACCTACACAGATTATTTTATCGGCCGCAACCGGTTCAATGGCCTGCCCAACCAGCAAATCATGATACGCGACGGTGCCTTTAAAGTGCGGACCGATTTGTATGCCGATAAGGTGGGTAAAACCGACAACTGGCTGGCCGCAGCCAATCTGGTATCCACTGTGCCCGACCGGCTCAATCCGCTGTCGGTACTTCCGGTAAAGATTCCGTTGCGTGTTTTTGCCGATATCGGCACCTATGCCGAAGCCTGGGACCGCAGTGGCAACACTGGCCGTTTCCTGTTCAATGCAGGCCTGCAGCTCTCTCTTTTGCACGAAACCATCCAGGTGTATGTGCCGCTGCTTTACAGCAGTGTGTATCGCACTTATCTCAAATCCACCGTCACCGAAAACCGGTTTTTGAAAACAATATCATTCAGCATCAACCTGAATAATACTCTGGTGAAAAAAGCGGATCGCCTGTGGGAGTTTTAAACGCAGCCGGCTTTTTCAAAAAATAAAAACAACCATGCAGGCAGCGCAACAGCTTTACTATCTTCAGCGGTTGGATTTAGATGAAGAAAAGTGGAACCGCTGCATAGCCGGTGCCGATAATGGTTTAATTTATGCCTACAGCTTTTTCCTGGATAACATGGCCGGCAACTGGGATGCGGTGGTGCTTAATGACTATGAGGCCGTGATGCCGCTTCCCTGGCGCCAAAAATGGGGCCTTTCCTACTTGTACCAACCCTTTGTGACGGCGCAGTTGGGCGTATTCGGCAAAAACTTATCAGCCGGTCTGGTGGAAAAATTCCTTTTTACCATACCAAAAAAATTCAGGTATTGGGACTTTCCGCTCAATTACCAAAACCGGTTTACCGGCCTGGCGTTTCCCCTTTATTATCGCCAAAATTTTGTACTGCCCCTCAACCATCCCTATCCTGCTTTAAACAGCAGCTATCGCGAAAATGTGCGGCGCAATATCAAAAAAAGCCGCCAATATGGTTGCCGTTGCGTAAAGGAAATCCCGCTGAAAGATATTATTGCGCTGACACGCCTGCAGGCCAAAGAAGCGACCGATACCGAATTCGCTGCATTTGCGCTGCTTTATCAGCTCCAAGCTGGTAAGGGCCAGGCAAAAACCTATGGGATGGTGTCAAAGACCGGTGAGTTGCTTGCCTCAGCGGCTTTCCTGTTCTCGAACCGGCGGGCTTACTACCTCCTCGTTGGCAACCATCCAAACGGCCGTACGCTTGGTGCGTCGCATGCGCTTATTGACGCCTTTATTCAGGACCATGCCGGTCAGGATCTGCTGCTCGATTTTGAAGGCAGCGATGTTCACAGCCTCGCGTTTTTCTACAGTTCATTCGGGGCGGTGAACGAACCTTATGCCGCCATCCGCCTCAATCGCCTGCCGTGGTGGGCAAGATGGAAGGCCTCCCCTACTCCGTCCGGCGCAGGGGTCCGGGTTTGAGCCGCTTTTTTTTACCGGCCGGCTGTTTCAGTCCTTGCAGCACTATTCGAAAAAAGACTATTACTGACAAACACAGCGTCTTCGATCTGAGCTATTCTACCAGCGGGGGCCGCAACCGCTTTTATCCCTTAGCTTTGTTTAGCAAAAAAAAATCGGTAATATGATCAGACATGCAACAGCCGTTTGGAACGGCTCAGGAAAAGAAGGCAACGGTAAGCTTACTACGCAAAGCACGGTGCTGCAAGACACGCAATATTCGTTCAACACCCGTTTTGCGGATGGTGTTGGCACCAATCCGGAAGAGCTGGTAGCGGCCGCCCATGCCGGCTGTTTTACCATGAAGCTGAGTTTTGTATTGGGCGAAGCCGGATTTACACCCGAAACGCTGGAAACCAAATGCCAGATCACTTTCGAAAACGGTTCCGTTACCAAATCGCACCTGACGGTAACCGGCACCGTACCCGGCATTGATGAAGAAAAATGGCAGGCCAGCGTAAAAGAAGCCGAGCAGAATTGCCCGATCTCGAAATTGCTGAACACAGAGATCAGCTCCGAAGCCACCCTTTCCTGATCAAAGAGCTTTATGAAGTAGAAACAGCGGCAGCGCCGGTTTTGGCGCTGCCGCTTTCGCTTTCCGTTGGGCCGTGCACCCACCTTTTGTACGGCTTTCGTTGCATTCAACGATAAAAATGCGAGCTTTAACACGTTCAGCGTCGTAACTACCATTTTTGTGACTAATTTTCTATAGTGAAGAAACGCCTGTTCCTGTTTTTCCTCCTTTTGCAAACTCTCGTTCTTTCGGCGCAGGACGTTGATGGATTTTGGAAGGGTTCGCTCACCTTTGTCGGCGGCTGTTTTGCACAAAATAACCTGGAGCTTCAAATTAAGATGGTCGGCGACGGCATTTACGGCGACTCGTACCACTACATGGATGTAAACAATTACATCCGCAAGGAAATCAGCGGTTATTACGATCCCGAAACAAAAAAGCTGGTGGTGCAGGAAGGCTCTGTTACGGCCCAACAACTGGTGGACCGCTGCAGTATTTGCGTGAAAAAATTTCAGCTTACCTACCGCAAGGAAAACAACGTGGAATTTCTGGAGGGGTTTTGGACCGGCAAATTGCAGGGCACAAATCTCGATTGCGGCACCGGTGGAACCATTACCCTGTCAAGAACCACTACACCCACATTTGCCGAGGAAATTATGCCGGTGGTTAAAGTTGATACCGGTGAGATACGGCTTGATTTTTATGATAACGGTACAATTGACGGCGATTCCATTACGGTGAAGGTAAATTCGCAGGTGGTGCTTTCGAATGAAAAACTTTCGGGCAAATCGGTGTCGGCAACCATTAAAGTGAGCCTGCAAACACCGATTGTGGTGGTGGAGATGGTGGCCGAAAATGTTGGGTCCATACCGCCCAACACCGCCCTGCTGATTGTAACCGCACCAAATGTCTATCACCGGTTGTACATGAGCAGTACAAAAGAAAAAAGCGCCAAAGTGCGCTTTATATACGATAAGACGGCCGCCAGGAACCTTCCGGCCATCGGGCTAAAAACTGAGTGATTACAGTCCGGTATAACCGCCACCGTTGTTATAGATCGAATACCGGGTGTTTTTGGCAAAAGCGGCAACGGCGTTCGGCTCTCTCTTCTGCTCTTTCTTCTTATTCACCATCAATTTCACTTCTCCGTTGGCAGGATTTAAAACAAGCGTTGTGGTGGCATTCGTTTGCGTTGTGTTTCCGGTGTTCATAGCAGAAATCTTTTAATGGTGTTGTTGATTATTTTGATGCATCAAAACTACCATTGATTGGCATCAACATATTGTTGATTTTCCGCGAACCCTACTAGTTTGAAAGCGTTGCAATATTGTGAAAACGCTTGCCAGGCCAGCGTTTGAGCCAATTTGAATAACGACATCCAAGGGTTTTGCCGGTGTATTTTCTTTCTGCCATACGCCTTCAGCCGCAAAAAACAGTGGGCCTTCCTGCCTTATCCCGTACGACTTTGCCCGATTTCTTCCCTGGTATTGGAATGGGGAAAAATTCAGAAACAACTGCTGTTTTTCTACCGCTTTCGGAAATTGGAGATCGTAATTATAAAGCCACGAAAACCGCCACCAGTAAGGAATACGCCCAAAATCATGTTTTTTCCACATTGTATTTTTGCCCAAAAAGGAATGCCGCGGGCAGAGTTCATATAAATTATCTTTAGATATACCTGCCTGACGAATTGTTGGCCGGCACAAAAGATTCATTTTCAAATTTTGTTCATATAGCAAGCAATCGTTAGATCAACCCGCTGTTTCCACAGTGGGTTTTTTTAGGGATGACTGATCCCAGACCGCCATCAAGGTACACTCGTTGTTTCAGCCGACGCCGTAGCATCGAATATCTGTAGGGGGGAAATGGCAGCGTCAACGCAACTCCTGGAGGAGGCTAACAGCGATGATTTGTCGGTGGCTTAGTAGGTATTGCTGTGAAGACAAACCCCTTGCCGTCGAAAGCTTTTACGCAATCAAATTCCACCGATAAATTGTTAACCGCCTGCTTGGTTCAAACCTGGCTAATGTATTAGTGCTGCGGCTTCAGCTGCACGCAGCTCCAGGCAAAAAAAGGCAGGAGGATGGGCATCGCCGCCGCCAGGTACCCGCTACCGAGCAAACCCACGGCCAGCACGCCAGCCAAAACGTAAAAAGGATAGGCTAAAAAGAGCAGGCTTATCAAAACGCTGTCGAAATGGTCGTTGTCGAAAAACCGTTGCGTAACGGCTT
The DNA here is from genome assembly GCA_965365435.1 of uncultured Flavisolibacter sp. Classification (GTDB taxonomy): domain Bacteria; phylum Bacteroidota; class Bacteroidia; order Chitinophagales; family Chitinophagaceae; genus Flavisolibacter. The sequence goes on along the minus strand of CBDUBQ010000011.1, from coordinate 95,537 downwards.
TTGCGGCAAAATAAAGTGGCGCATGCAAGATGGCCCCGGCCAGTGCCGGCACTGCCAGCAATACGATTTTCAGTGGCGGCACCGGTACCGAAAACGTTTCCCTGATTCCGGCCGCATGGCTGCTGTCAACCTCGGTGACAAGCTCCTGCAGACCGGCCCGCAGTTGTTCATTAAAACAAAGAAACATCTGCCCGTCGGTGCGGTGTGCCATGACCTCATCCCGGTTGAGTGGGTGGCCGAAATTGATGAATACGTTTTTGCCAAACGTTCGAAAACGGCTGTAATTAAGGCCTACCGGCAGCACCGTCAGGTTAATCCCTTCGTCCCAGGCACTGGTGGACAGCCGCGCCGTTCCCTTTTTTAACGGCCGCAGTTTCCATTCATTAATGCACCGGCCTTCGCTGAAGATGATGACGATGCCACCCTGCCGGAACACATCCTTGCAGGCTTCAAAGGTGCTGTAATTGTGCCCGAGGTTTTCCACCCCCTCGCTGGTGCGGTAAACCGGCAACAGGTGAATCCATTGCAACACCCTTCCGTGCCAGGGTTTGCGAAAGGCATCGCCGCGGGCCAGCGAATAGATGTTTTGCTCAAACAGCGTGGTGAGAATAATACCGTCCAAAAACGAATTAGGATGATTGCAGGCCAGCAAAAGCGGTCCCCCGGCCCGGAGCCAGGCAGGCTTGTTGACCACTATCTTGCGGCAGTAGATCCAGAGCGCCAGCCGTGCATAAGCTTTCAAAATTGCAAACAACACGGCCGAAAGGTAAAGCCGAATGACGGAGGTTTGGCAATTGATGATAACAGCCTTTGCACCATTTTGAGGTAGGCCCTGTGGTACCGTACGATTGGCTGTTTTTTTCTCCTGCCGGAGCGAAACGATGATTCGATGATCGCATAAGAAAATCGCGAAAGCGATACTTACGCCTCAGAATTACAGCTTTGCGGCTGGCCGAAGCAATCAGTCCCAGGTTTGGGGGACGGGAGGTGGCGCAAAAGCTTTTGTTACTTAGGCCGGCAGCATAGCAAGGCTGAGTATATCAGCGCCGCAGGCCTAATGTTTTAGTCGCGACGGTATCCATTAGGCCTGCGGCGCAATAGCGTTAGTGCACAAAATTTTTTACCAGAACATCTTCGGGCAGTTTCTTTCACTGTCGCAGATTCGGTCATCCCCGGCCACTTGGCGGAAGTCTATCAGCCCGCGCAAAGTCATAAAGGCATAAGCCGGTGCCGGGGTAGCGAAGAATTGCCTTTTTAGTATTGCCCGTTGCTGGCAGGCGGTGTGACGGTGTTGGATTCGGTAACGGAGGAAGAGTCTTTCTTCAGCGAATTGGTGTCGCTGCTTTCAGTGGCTGAGTTGCTACTGTTGGAGCAGGCAGACAAGAACAAAGCGGCAGCCAGAAACAAAAAAAATCTACGCATGGCAATTGATTTTGTGGTTCGAAAGTAGCCCATTGGGGGCTAACGGCAAAAAACCAACGCCTCAAACAAAACCGTTTGAGCAGGGCGTATCCCTGAAGCCGCGTCATGCTATTATCTGTCACTACCGGTGTTGCCGCCAGCACGTTGCTTGCCCACTATTTTCGACGGATGGTCTATATTTAGCCAAAAAAAATTTATCATGAATCGTAAACTGCGTATGGGTATGATCGGTGGCGGCAAAGATGCTTTCATCGGCGCCATTCACCGGATAGCAGCCAACATGGACGGACAGGTAGAACTTGTTTGCGGGGCGCTGAGCATTAACCGCGATATTGCCATTGACAGCGGCCGGTCATTGTTTCTGCCCGAAGAACGGATCTACACCACCTGGGAAGAAATGCTGGAAAAAGAAAGCGCACTGCCCGAGGGCGTACGGATGGATTTCGTCACCATCGTCACTCCCAATTTTGCCCACTATGCGCCGGCCGCCATGGCCTTGGAAAAAGGATTTCACGTAGTGGTGGAGAAACCCATCACCCTGACGCTGGAAGAAGCGCTAAGCCTGAAAGAAAAAATGGAGCAGACCGGACGCCTGCTCTGCCTCACCCATACCTACACCGGTTACCCTATGGTAAAACATGCCCGTGAGCTGGTAAAAAGCGGTGTGTTAGGTAAAATTCGCAAAGTGTTCGTCGAGTACCGGCAGGGCTGGCTCAGCCAACTGCTCGAACGCGAAGGCAACCAGGGTGCCGCCTGGCGCACCGATCCGAAAAAAGGCGGCAAGAGCGCCGTGATGGGCGATATTGGCACCCATGCGTTTAACCTGGCCGAATACATCAGCGGCCTGCAGGTAACGCAGGTCTGCGCCGACCTCAATACGATGGTGGAAGGACGACAGCTCGATGACGACGGCAGTGTGTTATTGCAATTCAACAACGGCGGCCGTGGCGTGCTGGCCGCTACGCAGGTAGCCGCCGGTGAAGAAAATAATCTCTCCATAAAAATTTATGGCGAAAAAGGCGGCCTCGAATGGCATCAGCAGGAGCCAAATACCCTGCTGTTAAAATGGCTCGATAAACCCACGGAGGTGCTGCGGGCCGGCAATGCTTATCTCTCCGACATTGCCAAACAAAACAGCCGCACACCCGGCGGTCATCCCGAAGGTTACCTCGAGGCGTTTGGCAACATCTATCGCAATTTCATCCGCACGGTGGCGGGCAGCCTGGCCAACCAGCCGGTGGACGCCAACGTGATCGAGTTTCCGTCTGTGACAGAAGGCATCCGCGGTATGGCCTTTATTGACAGCGTGGTGCGGAGCAATGGCAGCGATAAAAAATGGACGCCGTATAGCATAACGGTAGAAAACACCTGAGTGTCGGCGTTAGCACATACCAAAAAGAAAGAACGGCGCCTGCGGCGCCGTTCTTTCTTTTTACTTCAGCCGGTAGGCCGATATGGTACGGGCAAAAAAAGTAGGCACATACAAAATGCGTTTTTCCTTGTCGTAGCCAATATCCGCCGTGTTGCTTTTGCTGGCATGCGTTTCCAGCAGCGTGGCCACGGTGCCATCGGCTTTTACATAAAAAATATAGCCGCTCCAGGCACTCACTAAAAAATCACCATTGCCCACCGGCTCCACACCGTCGCCACCCTGTGGCAGGTCGGCCAGTTTGGTAATGTTCCTGGCCCTGTCGGCTTTCACAAACGACTTGCCCGAAGCCACCCAAAGCTCCTCTCCCACGGCCTTTAAGCCATTTATGCCCGGCAGGTTTTCGAGGTAAAGCGAAGGCTTTTCTTTTTCCAGCAGGTAAACCTTTCCGGCCTTTGAATCCGACACGTACACAAGGCCATCATCGCTGATGGTGATGTCGTTGAGATTGGTGGCACCGTCAATGGCAATCCGCTTTTCCACCTTACCCTTTTTGGCATTCACCACAACCACTTCGTTCATATCGGCCACATACAGCTTTTTGCCTCGTAAGCCCATACCCTTGGGTGCGTGGAGGCCGCTAACCCAGGTGGAGTCGTAGCCGGTGCCGTCCATCTTCAGCCGGCCAATGCCGCCTTTGCCGTCCTTCTCCCAGGGACCGCCGTCTATCAGCGAGATATACAGAAGGTCGCGTTTAAAATCGGGCAACACCGACTCCGGTGTAGCCACCACCGGTGCCGTTTCCCATATTTTTTCAAGCGACTGGGCAGGGCCCCTAAGGCAAAAGAAAAGCAATCCAAGGCTAAAGATTTGTTTCATGGTAATGGTTATGAAGGCAGCAAATTAGGCTTTTGCCGGTATTTATAAGTTGCCCGGCATTGTTGGGCAATAGGGCCAGGCTCGACCATTGCCCGGAGGCGAATTTTGCCGGTAACGTCGTGCCGTTGCCGTTTCGCTTTTTTCTGTTTGAGGCCGGAAATGAAACCCGGAAGCCCACGGTGTCCGCCAGCAGGTTTACTGCTTAATGATCTTTTGCACGGCCGTCCGGTCGGTGAACACCGCTCTCACAAAATAAATCCCTGCGGCAAACCGCGATAAATCCAGTTGGTACAGGTTGTTGCCGCTTCCGCTGCCAACGCTGATCTCCCTTAGTTTTTGCCCGGTGGCGTTGAATACCTGAAGACTGCGCAGGTTCACCGGCTGCGGAAAAAACTGCACGGTCAAATGGCCGCTGGTGGGGTTTGGCGTTACCAGAAAGCCGGCCCGTTTCAGGTTTGGATTCACCGTCACGGTGCGTACACGAATGTCATCGAGGTAGATATTGTTTTCGTAGCCGGTGGTATTGCGGAAAGCCACCAACAAATTGCCCTGGCCAAGAAAGGCGCCGAGGTTGATGGAGTCTTTGCGCCAATCGGCCGGTGCGGGCACAAAAGCACTCTGCAATGGGGTTTTTAATGTCACCAGCGTAGCGCCCCATTTTTTATACACGCTGGTGTAGGTTAAGCCACAATCGGTGCTGACCAGCACTTCCAGCGTATCCCATACATTGTTGGCTGTAGTGACGTCGTTGTAAGCAGCAGCGGCTATCCCGAATGATAAGAAGGCCGAATCGGCGGTTGCCGGCAAGGATACCTGCGGCAAGCGAAGATCATCCCGCTCACCAATAGCGTCGTAATCAATATTGTTGATAAACACACTGCCGGTACCGGTTTTGGCCACACCAGTTACGCGTTGCCAGGTAGGGCCGCGATCGGGGTTTACAAGATCCCAGGCCGGCGGCGGGAAGGTCACGGACTCAAAGCTTTCATTGACGGTTGGTACCGGCGGGTAATACTGGAAGGTGCGCCGCAGGGTGTCGCTGCTTTTTTCCTCGTCGGCCACACCGTTCGGGTTGCTGGCGTACACCGTCAACACCTGCACGCCGGTTGTGGCTGTCAGGCCGGGCAGCGTCACCGTCGTGGACGCGGTACTGGGCAAACTGCCGGTCCAGGTAGTGGTGACCACTACACCGTTGCTGTTTTCAGCCGAAAGCACGACCGATGTCACCGTTTGCGTGCCATTGTTCCGGATGGTAACGACCGGCGCAAAGGCTTGGCTGCAGAGGCGTTGCGCCGGGTTTAGGATGGCCCTTATCTGCACGTCAAAGTCTTTGCGCTCAACCGGGCGGCACCCGTTCGACGTCAGCAGCGAGGCACGATAGAGGCTTAGTGCTGTTTCCATGCGGGCCACCTGCCCGATTGTAAACATCACCAGGCAACGGTCGTAGCTGTAATCCATGTAGTTCTGGTACATGATGCCGTTGCCGGCGGGCGTGCAATTATCGGTGCGAACGCCTGTAGAGCAACCACCTGAGGCGTCGCCCTGGTTAGGCGTGTCGTTTACGTTGTCCGTTCCGGTGCAAAGGCCGTTGTCATCGCCCCAAATATGGCTAAGATTAAAAAAATGGCCGGTTTCGTGCACCAGCGTTTTGCCGCTGTTGTAGTTGGTGGAGGAGCCGCCGGGCAGTGTGCGGTAATCAATCACCACGCCCTGCTCTGCCGGCTGGCCGTCGTTGGGGAAAGTGGCATAGCCCAACACGCCACCCGAAAGGTTGCAAATCCACACATTCAGGTAGTCGTCCGTATTCCAGCTATTGGCGCCGCCGGTGCTCACATGTTTCATAGCGTCATCCGGCTCAAAAGAAGACCGCGTGGTGGTGGTTCGTAAAATGCCGGTGGATTCTTCGCCGGCCGGCGTCCGCTGCGCCAGGCAAAAACGAATGTCGGACCTGCCCTGCAATGGCTTGAAATAAACCGGAATCTGAACCGTGTCGCCGGCGGTGCCGCTAAAGCTTTTGTTGAGGGTATCGAGCTGCGCCAAAAGCTGGGCATCGGTAACCAGGGCCGGGTTTGGCAGCACCACATGAAACACCACCGGTATGTTGGTGATGGCTTCGGCCCGCAGTGTCCGTTGAGCAGTGCGTTGCAAAGCCAAACGATTTAGCACTGCCTGCCCGGCTGCAAACAGCTGGGTGCGCTTGGGGTTATTTTCCAGTAGCGTTTGCAACCGGGGCATGGTGGCGCATTGTTGCGGCACCGCCGCTTTTTTCTGCGCTGTAGCATCGAAAGCACTCAGTAGCAAAAGCACAACAGGAAATCGTAGTACGGATCGTTTTAAAATCATGCAGGTTGTTGCGATATGATGGTGAAGTGGCGGGTACGGTTGGCAATTGCGGCAACTGAAAAAGGGCTGCTTTTGATACCCTGCAATAAACGGCCGTCGGCTCCCTGCTATTATCATTTCACCACCATTTTTGGAAAGTTTTAAGAATCGTTGCCCAACAAAAATTTCCCTCCGCCGTTTTTTAAAAGATACGATTTTTTCCGCGGCTTGGTAAAAACTGGTACGATTTTACCTTGTAAAAAGAGTGTTTTTTAAAAAGGGCAATAGCAGATTTTTTGATAGAGTTAGCAAGGCGCTAACAATGTTTTAGAAAGACCATGGATAATTTTGATTCTTCAAAGCAGTAACAATTTTCTCATAAGCAGTTAGTTTTGGTTGCGACCCCTGTTTCTACAGGGGTCTGTTTTTTTTCGGGCAGGCCAGCTTAAGATTTCATTTAGCCCGGCAGTGGGCGGCAATGATTACACACCGCCGAATATGGAAAATCCACCATCCACGCAGATCATGGCGCCGGTTACAAATTGCGATGCATCGCTCAACAACCAAACGAGGGCACCTTTCAACTCATCAGGATGGCCAAAACGTTTGAACGGTGTTTGCCTGATCACCAGCTCGCCTCTTTCCGTGTAGCCACCCTCTGGCTTTGTTAACAGGTTGCGGTTTTGTTCGGTTAGAAAAAAGCCGGGAGCCAGGGCATTCATCCGGATTTTATCGCCGTAGCGGTTGGCCAGCTCCACGGCAAACCACTGGGTGTAGCAATCTACCGCAGCTTTGCCCATGTTGTACCCAAGCACACGGGTGATGGCTCTTTTGGAGTTCATAGACGAAATATTCACGATGCTCCCACGGCCCGATTTAGCAATGGCTTCGCCAAAAACCTGGGTTGGAATCAGCGTTCCCCAAAGGTTCAGGTCCATCACCTGTTTCATGCCGGCCATATTCATTTGAAAAATATCGCCCGATGGCAACAGCACACCTTCCGGCTGGTTGCCACCGGCGGCGTTCACCAGGCCGTCAATGCGGCCAAAATGCGAAAGTGCTTTTTCTTTAGCAGCCTGCAGCGAATCTTCGTTCATTACATCGGCCACAAGGGCAATGGCCTTGCCACCTTTTGCTTCGATGGCTTCGGCACGGGCCACCCCTACTTCTTCCTTCCGGCCCAGAATGCCTACGGCGCCGCCGGCCTCCACAATGGCTTCCACAAAGGCATTGCCCAGAATACCGGTACCACCGGTTACGATCACTACTTTGTCGTTTAATGTCATAATGTATTTTTTGAAGTGCTTGCCGGATTTCTCAGGTGTGCAAAAATGCAAAACAAATGCAACACCGGGTCCGAACATTTTACCGTTTCTCATGCCGGCAAAAGCGAGTAATTCATCCATTGCAACCATACGGCCGGTCACACCCGGGCGGATATGTCAGCTGTTCAGAAATGAACGACAGCTTACCAGGACAAAAAGGTCCTTCGATATTTTATTCGTCTCTAACGTGTGTTACTTGTTGCCTTAAAGCGTCCCACCAACGACAAAGAGCCGCCGTTGGCGCAAGGGCTATTTTACCAACACCGCCTTTTTTCCTGTACGTCCGGTTGCACATCGAACTTTCTCATTCGCTAATTTTTTTTATTTTCCCACCCGCTAATTTTTACCTACCCCACCAAACGGTTGCCCTTGAATTTTTTGTTGATCATTTATACCGCTTTTGCCATCAGCTCCTGCGCAGCGTTAGCGCCGCAAAAAGCCATTCCACTTTTTAATGGCCGGGATCTGAGTGGCTGGCATATGGATGTCCCGGAAATGGACGCCAACCCGGCCGTGCGTACACCTTTTTTGGTGCGGAACGGAATGCTGGTGAGCCTGGGCACACCCAACGGCCACCTCATCACGGATGCTGTTTATCACAATTACCGCCTTACTGTCTCGTACCGGTTTGCCGCAAAACCCGGCAATTGTGGTGTGCTGGTACATGCATCCCGGCCGCGGGCACTTTACAAAATGTTCCCGAAGTCGGTTGAGGTGCAGATGATGCACACCAACGCCGGCGATTTTTGGTGCATTGCCGAAGACATTGCCGTGCCCGAAATGGAAAAACGCCGCGGACCCAAAGAAGCTTGGGGCGTGACGGAGGGCAAAGAACGCCGCATCGTTAACCTCACCGATGGCTCGGAAAAACCAGCAGGCCAATGGAACGAGATGGTGGTGGAGTGCCTGAAAGATACCATCAAGGTTTGGGTTAACGGCGACCTTGTCAACTTTGGCTACAACGCCACCGCCTCAAAAGGCCAGATCGCCCTTCAGGCCGAAGGCGCCGAGGTGGAATTCAGGAAAGTAGAGTTGCAACCCATCAGCCGGCTAACCCAATAATACTTTCGGTTGCCTTTTAATCCTCCTCGCCTTTGTTGTGCAGCTTCATTAAGGCGGTGTAGGCATTCCGCGTGATAATCGTTTGGTTCAGCAGGTCAACGGTGAGGTTTTGCACATCGGTTTTACCATCGGCGGTGGCGCCGGTTTGCACCTCTGTCATCCGGTACTGGTTATTGCCATCTTTCAGAAAAAGATATTGCTTTTCGCCCCACCGCACCACGGCCTCTTCCGGCACTTTAATGGCTTCGCCACTGGTGGTTTCAATACGGGCATTGGCAAACATGCCGGGCAACAGCTCGCCGGTTGGCGCCGTAAAATGGCAATGCACCGTTGCACTGCGGTCGGCGTCAAGATTGCGGGAGGTGAAGCGCACTGTGGCCGGGTAGAATTTTTCAGGTCGGTTCACGAGCGTTACTTTCACCGCCTGCCCCTGCCTTATCTGCGGCAGGTCTTTCTCAAACACCTTTAAGGCCAGGTGCAGATTCTGCGGATTTACCAGCTCAAACAGCACATCGGCCGGGTTTACATACTTGCCAATGTTAACATTCACAGCCGACACGTAACCGTCAATAGGCGAATAGATGGGCACTGTGCGACGAATACGGTTTTCGTTGAGCGTTGCGGCATCAATCTTTACCATCCGAAGCCGCTCCCGCAAACTGTTCATTAAAATGCGCTGGGTTTCGTATTCGCTTTGGGTTTGCTCCAGCACCTTATCGCTGGCCGTTTTGGTGGCATTGAGCAATTTCTGGCGCTCGTATTCTTTTTGCAAAAAGCCGGCTTTCGAACGGGCCACCAGGTAGTCCTGCTGCATCTGAATCAGCGACTGGTCCTGCATTTGCGCAATCGCCTGGCCCCTGCGCACCCGCATGCCCGGCAGCAGGTTGGTGGAAACCAGGTAGCCACCGGTAGGAAACGAAATGGAGACGATGTTTTGCGGCGGCGCCTCTACCATTCCGCTGGCGCTGAAAAAACTGGCCGACGTTCCTTTTTCGGCCCGGCCAAGCTCTATCCCGGCCGTTTTCATTTCCGCTTCGGTTAGTGATACCGCTGTTTCGGTTTCAACCGCTTCCTTTACCGTTGCCGCCGGCGGTTCGCTGCCGCACGAAACCGCTGTTAAAAAAAGACAAGCAAGAAGTTTATTTTTTTTCATGATTGGCTCTGTTTAAAAAGACCCGTAGGCATTGAGTTCAATGACTGCCCGGTTCCAGTCTTCGAGGGCTGCGAAATAGTCGGCTTCAATTTGAACCGATTGATTCATTAGTAAAATCCATTCAAGATGGCTGATAGCGCCGCTGGTGAGTTGCCGCAGCCCTTGTTCCCGCAACAGGGCGGCTTGCTTCAGGGCCTGCTGCTCAAAATACTGCAACCGCAGCGCGGCTTTTCGGTAGTGCAACAACCATTGCTGCAACTGCAGTTGCTGTTGCCGCAGCGCCTCGGCGTAGCCGGCGCCTTCGCGTTGGTATTGCAGTTCACTGGCAGCAATGCGGCTTTTTTGAGCGCCTTTGAAAAGCGGGATGTTCACCCCGGCCGTGACCGACGAAAAACGATTGGCGCCCGAAAAATAAGTGTCGGTGCCGCCTACATTCTGCCAGCCCCGCAACGACTGATTGGTATAGCCGAGGAAAAGCGTTGGCAGCAACCTGGCCCGCTGCACATCTATTTCCTGGCGGGCTACCTGCTGCTGTTGCTTTTGCCGGCGCAGCGCCGGATGGTTAGCCACAACAGCGGTATCGGGTTGCACTACCAGTTCGGCTTTAGCCCCGGCAGATTGCGGCACATAAGCCGCACCGGCGTTGAGCAGGGAATTGAACTGCGCCAGCAGGAGGGCCTCGTCGGCTTCCAGTGCCTGCAACTGCGCGGCCAATTGCATGCGCTGTGTTTCGGCCGTGGTTTTCTCCAGCACATTAATATCACCGGCGGCAAACCGTTGTTCCTGCCGCCTGGCAAATGCCTGAAAAAGACTGTCGGATCGGGTGAGCAACGCCTTCCGCTCCTGCATCAGCAGGTGCTGATAATATAGCGCCGTTAATTCCTTTTTCAGTTGCCACTGAAGTTCTGCTTCGCCCAACCGGTGCAGCGCCGTTTGGGCCTCCAGCCAGGACCGTTGCCGGCGATACACCACCGGAAACGAAAAGCCCTGCAAAACGCTGAGACGGGTATCGCTGTAAACGCTGTTGATGCTGCCGTACTCGAAGCTGGCGACCACCGGCTGCAGATCGGTGGCCGAACCTTCCAGCCGCCGGGCCGCCTGGGTTTGCAGTTGGGCGGCCCGCAGTGCATAGCTATTCGCCACTGCGGTGTCCAGTGCCGCTTTCAGGCCAATGGGTTGCTGGGCCTGCGTGGCCGGCGCCAGCAATAGCAGCAGCGGCAGCATCAACAATGCCGGCAGGCCGGGCCCATTGCCGCTACGCCTTTTTTCCTTTTTTGATACAGCCTGCTCGGACCACCGGTACAGCACCGGCAGCACAAATAACGTGAGCAGTGTGGCCGTGATAAGCCCGCCGATGACCACGGTGGCCAGCGGCCGCTGCACCTCCGCGCCGGCACCCTGGCTAAGGGCCATGGGCAAAAAGCCCAGCGAGGCCACAGCCGCCGTCATCAATACCGGCCGCAGGCGGGTGCCGGTGCCGTTTAGGATGCGTTCAACCATATCATTCATGCCTGCTTTTTTTAAGCGGTTAAATTCAGTTATCAGCACAATGCCATTGAGCACAGCCACACCAAACAGCGCAATAAAGCCAATGCCGGCCGAAATGCTGAACGGCATGCCCCGCAACACCAGGGCGAACACCCCACCGATGGCAGAAAGCGGAATGGCCGAATAAACGAGCAATGCCAGCCGCACCGAATGAAAGGCAAAATAGAGCAGCAGAAAAATCAGCAACAGCGACACGGGCACGGCGATGCTTAACCGCTTTTTGGCCGCCAGCAGGTTTTCAAATTGCCCCCCGTAGGTAATGTAATATCCCGCCGGCAACTTTATTTCCCGTTCGGTTTTTTGGTGCAGTTCGTTCACAATGCTTTCTACATCGCGGCCCCGCACGTTGAAGCCCACCGAAATCCGCCGCTGTGCATTTTCGCGTTGAATCTGGTTGGGGCCGATCTTTACGTCCACATCGGCCACCTGGTGCAGCGGCACCTGCAGGCCCGAAGGTGTTTGGATCAGCAGGTCCCGCACATCGCTGATGTCATTTCGCAGGCCTCCTTCAAGGCGCACTACCAGGTCGAACCGGCGCTCATTTTCAAAAACCTGGCCGCTGACACCACCGGCAAAGGCAGCCTGCAGCGTCTTGTTCACATCGGCAATGGCCACACCAAACTGGCGCAGCGCATCGCGTTTGTAGGCCACTACAATCTGCGGCAGGCCGGTGATGCTTTCCACGTACACATCCCGGGCGCCGGCCACGCCGCCGGCCATGGCGCCCAGGCGCTCGGCATAGTGGGCCAGCGTGTCCAGGTCTTCGCCATAAAGCTTACAAACCACATCCTGCCGGCCACCGGTCATCAGCTCGTTAAACCGCATTTGCACCGGAAACTGAAAACCGGTGGTAATGCCGGGCACGGCCTGCAAGGCCTTGCTCATTTTTTCGGCCAGTTCGTCGAATGTCCGGGCCGACGTCCATTCGTCTTTGGGCTTCAGGATCACCATCATATCCGACGCTTCCATCGGCATCGGATCGGTGGGTATCTCGCCGCTTCCGATCTTCGTCACCACTTTTTCCACCTCCGGAAAATTTTTCAGCAATACCCCGGCGCCCTGCTGCGTGCAATTGATTGTGGTGGTGAGCGAGCTACCGGTGAGCACACGGGTGTCCACGGCAAAATCCCCTTCTTCCAGCTTTGGAATAAATTCGCCGCCAAGGTTCAGCAGAGTAGCCAGTGCAAGGGCGAACAAGGCGGCCGATAAGGCTACCACCAGCCGGGGGCGCTGCAACGCTTTTTGCAACGAAGGATGGTACACCCGGCCTGCCGCCTTCATCATTCGATCGGAAAATGTGGGTTTCGTTGAAAGCGTTTTGCCCAGCGCCAGCGCACTCATCATAGGTACATAGGTGAGCGAAAGCAGAAAGGCCCCCAGTATGGCAAATGCCACTGTTTGCGCCATTGGCTTAAACATTTTCCCCTCGATTCCTTCCAGCGAAAGAATAGGCAGGTAAACGATCAGGATAATGATTTGCCCGAAGACGGCAGCATTCATCATTCGGCCGGCCGACTGGTGGACCTCCGCATCCATCTCTTGCTGACTAATGCGGCTGACGCCTGCAAATGACTTGCCGCTGTGCAGCCGGTGCATCACCGCTTCTACAATAATCACCGCCCCGTCTATGATCAACCCAAAATCCAGCGCACCAAGGCTCATGAGGTTACCACTGACACCAAAAACATTCATGAGAATAACGGCAAACAACATCGAGAGCGGAATCACCGACGCCACAATCAGCCCGGCCCGCAGATTGCCCAGGAACAACACCAGCACAAACACCACAATCAGGGCGCCTTCGGCCAGGTTGCGCTCCACCGTGCCAATGGCGCTATTCACCATTTTCGTTCGATCCAGGAAGGCCTCGATCATGACACCCTCCGGCAGCGTCTTTTCAATTTGGGCGATTTTTTCCTTAACCCCTTTAATTACCTCGTTCGAATTGCCGCCCTTCAGCATCATCACCACGGCGCCGGCCACCTCGCCCTTGTCGTTGTAAGCCACGGCCCCGTACCGGATGGCATGGCCGATGCCTACTTCGGCCACATCGCCAATAGTAAGGGGTATGCCGTCGGCCAGGCGTTTTACTACAATGGCCTGCACGTCTTCTTTTGTTTTAATCAGCCCTTCGGTGCGGATATAAAGCACGGCCGGCCCTTTTTCAATATATGCGCCGCCGGTGTTTTGATTATTTTCCTGCAGGGCCGCAAACACTTCACCGATGGTGATGTTGTAGGCTTTCAGCCGGTCGTAGTTGACCGTAACCTGATATTGCTTCAGCTTTCCGCCAAAGCTGCTAACGTCGGCCACGCCGGGTGTGCCCAGCAACTGGCGGCGAATGATCCAGTCCTGGATCGTGCGCAGCTCCAGCGCATCATATTTGCCTTCGTAGCCCGGCTTCGGGCGCACCACGTACTGAAAAATTTCGCCCAGGCCGGTGGTGGCGGGACCAAGCGTGGGCGTACCCAGCGAGGGCGAAATCTGGCCCTGCAACTGAACCAGCTTTTCGCCGATCTGCTGGCGGGCCCAATACACATCGGTGTCGTCGTTGAAAACAATGGTCACCAGCGACAGCCCAAAGCGGGAAAAGGAGCGCTGCTCGATAATGCCCGGTATGTTGCGGGTGGACTGCTCGATGGGAAAAGTGATCAGGCGTTCGATATCGGCAGCCCCCAACGATGGCGAAGACGTAATGACCAGCACCTGGTTGTTGGTGATGTCGGGAACGGCGTCAATGGGCAGGCGGGTAAGGTTGTAGGTGCCATACAGCACCAGCGCCACTACTGCCAGTGCCACAATGAGCTTATTGCGGATGGAAAACAGGATAATTTTTGACAGCATAACCCCTTTGGATTAAGGTAAAAGAAGATAGCGGCCGGCTACCGGCGCAAGCAGGCCGGTGTGCTGCAGCACAACAAAAAAAAGAGTGATGGTTAACAGGAACGGGGCGGCTGAAAAATATCGAAGGGATGACGGGGAAGTGCAGCCTCTTCGGACAATAGCGGGTACACAAAGGGTTCAAATACGGGCTGGGTGAAATCGGGCTCCACCTGCGCCGGTAGTACGACAGTGCTGCTGATCAGCACCAGATCTTGGGCCCGGAAAGGCAATTGCATGTCGCGGTCGTAGTCGTCGTCTTTGGGATTGCCGCTGAAGTAATGCAATACAATAAATGCCGCCAGCGAAAGCTTAGGATCTTCGGCGCGGTGTTCTTTGAAGTGTTCTATAAAAACCGGCAGCCGCAGCACCTGTTGCAAAGGCGTTTGTGCCAGCAGCAATAGCGTCAGAAAAAATATGGCAGCCGTTTTTCGCACGGCGTAAAGGTAGGGAAGACGGCCGTTTCCGCGCCGCCAAATTCCGTTGAGAGAAAGAGGAGTGCTTTCAACCGTTTGCAACACAAAAAGCGGTCCCTGTCGTTGACTGATTTACGGACAAACGTATTCATTTTTCACCGCAACCTGCCGCCAAAAGTTCCTATGGAAAAGAAGGGTCGCCAAAAAATGGCCAGCCCAGAATAGGTGGTGGTGCCAAAAAAAATAGCCGGCACCCGGAGCGCCGGCTATTTTCAAGTCTATACAAAGTTGATTACCGCATTACTTCAAACCGTTGTGTGATGACGCCATCGGCAGAGGTCATCCTTACCAGGTAGATGCCGCTGGTATAGCCCGATGCATTGATGCGGATAACCACCGGCACGCCTTTTTCGAACGTGCGGCTGGCAAACCGCTGCTTCAGCACGCCCTGCATGTTGAAGACTTCCACCACACCGACGGTTGTTTTCGGTACCGCAATGCTTACCGACGACTCGGTGGTGACCGGGTTGGGATACACCGTAATACCACTCTTTACCTCCGGCAGCATTTCGGTGCGGTTGGTTGACGCTACCGATGCATTAGCAGCCGATGGTGACACGGTAAAACTGCGTTGTACGCTAAACGCAGCGTTGTAGGCTGCATTGCCCGGTTGCGATGCTTCGAGCGTCACGGTACCTGCGCCGGTAAGGGTGATGGTATTTCCGGCAATCGTAGCGGGCCCTGACACTATACGGAAGGCTACCGGCAGGCCCGATGAAGCTGTGGCTGACAGTGCAAAGGGTGCATCACCCATCGTACGGCCAGACATCCAGCCAAAGCTGATGTTTTGCGACGCCTTGCCGACCGTAAATGAACGCACTACCGGCGTGGCAGCGTCAAAGATGGTATTACCCGGCTGTGCCGCTTCTATGCTGACACTGCCAACACCGGTGAGGGTAACAGTAGTACCCGAGATGGTAGCCGGCCCGGAAACAACTCGGAAAGTAACCGGCAGACCCGATGAGGCCGTGGCCTTGATGGTAAATGGTGCCGCGCCAAAAGTTTTGTAGCCAAGTGTACCAAACGAAATGGTTTGGGCGGTTTCGCCCCCTACCGGCTGCACCGACGCACTGGCCACGTCGAAACGTTGGGTGACCGGCGTAGCAGCGTTGTAGGTGGCATTACCGGCCTGCAGGGCCTCTATCACCACCGTACCGGCGCCCGTCACCGTCACCACATTGGCCGACAAGGTGGCCGGACCAGACACAATGCGGTACGACACCGGCAGCCCCGACGACGCCACAGCATCGAGAGCGAACGGCTCATCGTCCGACATCTTATCGTCAATAGCCGGGAAGCTGATGGTTTGGTTTTGCAATAAAGGGGCGGCAACTGAAAAACTTTGCGTCACCGGCGTGGCGGCATTGTAGGCAGTGTTACCTGCCTGCGTCACTTCAACCGTTACGGTGCCAAGACCAGTTACCGTAAGCAGCGAGCCTGCCACAGTAGCTGGCCCGGAAACAACACGGTAGCTCACCGGCAAGCCCGACGAAGCGGTGGCTGCCAGTGCAAAGGGCGCAATGCCCAGAACTTTATTGCCAACGGCAGTAAAGCTGATGGACTGGTTGAGTTTGGCGGCAAGGACCGTACGGCTCCGCAGCAGCACCACCGAAGTGAATGGCTGCAAGGTCACCGACCCGGCATAAACCGCACCTGTTACATCGAGGTAATTACCGTTGAGCGACACCAGCTTTGGCGTGGCGGAGGCATTGTATTCAAACTGGATGCTGTCGTTGCTATTTGTTTTAAACGTGACGGGTGATTTCTGCGAACCGGCATCTAACCGGAAAGCCGACTTCCAGGCATCCAGTGTATAAAACTGGGTGCCGGCGCCACCGGTCTGGTAAAAGTCGCAATGAATAACCTTGTTGTCATCAACCGGCCGGGCAAAATAATTTTTGTCCGACACGCCCATGTTGGTGGGGTTGTCGGCCACAAATGTGCGATAGTACCAAACCTCCTGAAACGCCTCTTTGGCAATATACTGGTTGCCCGTTTGGTGCATGTTGCGGGTTGCTACCGCGTACTGGCTCACATGCATCAGGTAGCGATGATTGTAAATGATATTATTGTTGATTTGGCTGGTGTGGGCGTTGTGCATAAAAATGCCCGCCCAGTCGCCGTTGGCGATGGTGTTGCCGGTTACCTCAACATTGTTCACATATTCGTCCAGGTAAATGCCGGCGGCTTTGCCATGTGCCTCGTAGCTGTAGGCACCGGTGCCCGCCTGGGCGCCAATGGCGTTGAGGATAATATTGTTCCGGATTTTGCGGTTGGCGCTAATGGCCTTCGACTCACCGATATAGGTGTAAATGCCGCCGCCATCGTCTTTGATGGTGCAAAAAGTGTCAATGAAGTTGCGTTCGATCAGCACATTATCGCCCTGAAAGGCGATGCCGTTATACCCCGAATTGATTACACGGTTATTGGAGATAACGGTATTGTTACCGGCCACCACAATGCCATCGCTGATGCCGCTGCCCGAACGGCCCGTGCCCGGTATCATGTTCGTGTTGTTGACAAACACGCCGTCAACCGTACAATTATTGGCATTGTATTCAAAGTTTACGCCGTTTGAAAAAGAAGTGTTCACGGTACCGCCGCGCAGGGTGATGCCGCTGACATCCACGCCATATACCGACGACCCGCCCTGATTGTAAAAGTGACAGTTTTGGATAAGGATATTGCTGGAGCTGGTGAGCCAAAGTCCTTTGCGGTTGCCGCCTTCAAAATCAAGGCTTTCGATTTTCACATGGTTGGTGGTGGTGACAAACGTGTTGAAGTCATGGGCGCTGGCTTTCACCACAAAGGCAGAAGGCTGGCTGCCGCCGAAGTGCATGTACAGCCGCTTTGCCGTAGCATCAAAATACCACTCGCCCTGCTGGTCGAGCGTGGCCAGGTGGTTTTGAATAAAGTAGCCGTTGTTTTTCACCGGCGAAAAAGCGGCATTGTTGCCATTGTCCTGCGAGGTGCTGTAAGCCAGCGTTGTTCCGCTGTGCGATGTCACTTTGTGGCGGTCGAGAATAAACCGGTATTTGCGCACAACGATTTCCGCCCCGGTCCAGTTGGGCGAAGCCGGCAACTCCTGATCGGTGATGCTGCTGTTGCCGCTGGCGCCCTCGTATTTCAGTTGCCCGGTGTTAGGATAACGGCCCATGGCCCTGGCAGTGCCGTTCAGGGTCACGATATTGAGACCCGATACATTCAACGGTGCGTAATAGATATTGCCGCTGTGCTGCACCCAGTTTGTCAACGTTACAAAACCGCTGATCATTGGGTTGACACCCGTGCCCCAGGCACCATAGTACACCTGGCTGCCACTGGTACCCGACGAGCGGATAGAGAGTGCGCCGATAAACGTTTCGCCGCGTTTAAACAGCACCGAATCGCCGGGCTTCAGGCTCAGGTTATAGGCCGTGAGCTTTTCCAGCGACTTCCACGGCGTGGCCGGGTTGGCAGCCTGCTGCGGCGTGCGGGAATCGTCGCCAGTAAGCGCCGAAAAATAGTAAGTGGTTGCTTTGGAGATAGAGGCAAGGCATAGGAATGCCAGCAAGAAGATGTTTTTCATTACCGTTTGGTTGTAAGTTTAAAGGAAAGGCTGGTGGTGAGTCAGCAAAAGATGAAAGAAAGGCCTGTGAAAAAAATGGAAATGTTTTTAATGGCCGGAACCATCGGGAAAGGCATGCAAAAAATAAGAATGGAAAAAGCTCCGGAAGTTGGTGTGTTTCATGGAAGAGGTGTTGAATTGACCCGCAAGTTAGTCAGCCCTATTGCCCCATTTTTTTGGTTATAGATGAACGATGATTTTTGCCCGCCGTAAGAAGGCATTGCGCCGTTGTTTTTTTTCTGCTGCAACAAAAAAATCGGCCACTAGGTGTAAACTCTGAAACCATTGCCGGGCCTGCTTTTCCGGCGAATGGCGACTAAAGAAGAGACCGCTGAAAGTGTACTGAAGGACGCTTAAATTTCACCAAATCCTGCTGGGAAGAAGCGGCACAAAAATGAACCGGTTACAAGTTGACTAATTACCCTTTCGACAATTGCGTCAGAAACAAGGTTGGAACGCGAGCTATGGCTGAAGAAGATCCGACTGCACTGGCTTGTTGACAACAATCAATCGTCGCAAAAAGTTTCTTTACGGTTACTATTACAACTATTTGCTCTGATTCGTCCAATCCGATAAAAAGCTAATTGTCGCCAATCAAGGGCTGGCGTCCGGAGAATTGTCGGCACAAGTGAGCCGGCACGGGAAACGGCACCTGGCCGCAGAACCAACCTCTGCCTGTTGATGGCTGCCAGCTTTCGCCGGAAACATCTGGCTATTGACTGTGCTGTTGGGGGACGAAAGATCCGGAATGTGGGAGGTCGTTTTTTTCAGGATAAAACAAAGAGCGTAACGGGCTGCCGCTCTTCTGCGGCGGTTTGGAAAAAAATAAAGGCCGGATAGAAATCCAGCCTCGTGTAAAATCCAATATCCTATGAAAAACCGTGACAATGATAATTTTATTTACTGGCATTTGCAAGAGGCTGTGGATAAATCGCTTAAAATAAAAAAATGGGCTGAAGTGGAAACTTCGGCCCGTTTCAATCCGTACCTAATGAAAATGCTATCTCAATTCGATTTTTTTTTGGGGTCAAAGAACAATTTTAAGAATCAAATACAGCTCCAAATCAGCGGTTTTGCAGGATTTACGGGGAAATGGAGTGGTTCTACCGAACGCATCACTTCCACCGCCGTAATTTTACTGAACAATATTGAAAAGTGATGAAAAGCCTCCAGGAAAACGCCGGCGCCAGGCCCGAAAAAACGATCATTGTTGTGGAAAAAAGAGGCCGTTGAAGCCCACTGTTTTCATTAGAACGCCCATCGCCGAAGCTGGCGGCTTTTCGACTATGGCGACATTTTCCCGAAAACTTGTTAAGCAAACACGGGGCGGCTATCCCAAAACAACCCTGATGATGCGTTTTTTATAAAGCCGGCTGATGCCGCCCACGGCGGTTAACGGCGCCAGCCTATCTTGCAGGCAACTGATGGCTATGATCGCTGTAAAGGAAGCAATTGAACTTATTCGCCGGCACACGGCCCCGCTGCCGGCAACAGAAAGGCCGCTTGCCCAAGCCGCCGGGCAACTGCTGGCCGCCGATGTTTTCGCCCCGATTGATGTTCCTTCATTTCATCAATCGGCGATGGACGGCTATGCTTTCCGGTATGCTGACCTTTTGCAATCGGGCGAGTTTTTGGTGGCCGGCGAAGTAGCCGCCGGCGACGATGGACGCATGGCCGTGCCACCGAAACAAGCCGTCCGCATTTTTACCGGGGCCCCGGTGCCGGCCGAACTTGACACCGTGGTGATGCAGGAAAAAACAAGGCTCACGGGTCACCGGCTGACGGTACTCGACGAAGCGATAAAACAAGGCAGCAACGTGCGCCGGCGTGGCGATGAAATTCGCGAGGGCACAATGGCATTGCCCAAAGGCACCCTGCTCACACCGGCGGCTATCGGATTTTTGGCCAGCCTTGGTTACACCAGCGCCACGGTTTTGCCAACACCGGCGGTGAGTGTGATCGTCACCGGAAAAGAATTGCAAACGCCGGGAAGCCCCCTCCTGCCCGGCCAGGTTTACGAATCCAACTCTGCGATGCTACAGGCGGCACTACGGCAGCTCGGCATTCAAAACATAACCATCATCGTCTCCACCGACGATGCGGCAGAAATTGAGCTGGCTGCGGCGAAGGCGGTGGCCTCTTCGGACCTGGTTTTATTGACCGGCGGTGTTAGTGTGGGAAAATATGATTTTGTGGTGGAGGCCTGTGCCAGGCTCGGGGCGGTCACGTTGTTTCACAAAGTGGCACAGCGGCCCGGAAAGCCGCTTTACTGCGCACGAAAAGAAGGCAAACTACTGTTTGGCCTGCCTGGCAACCCGGCCTCGGTGCTAACCTGCTTTTACAATTTTGTGGTGCCGGCAATAGAAGAACTGACCGGCAGGCAGGATTTGCTTCACCGCAAATGGCTTCCGCTCTTTTCCGGCTTCCTTAAAAAAATACCACTCACCCAATTTTTAAAAGCCAGGCATAGCGCTTCCGGAGTGGAGCCGCTGCCGGCGCAGGAATCGTTTCGGCTCAGCTCTTTTTCATTGGCCAATTGCCTGATCATACTACCGGAAGAAAGCCGGGAGTTTGTGGCCGGCGAAAAGGTGGAAACCCTGCTGCTTCCTTACCTTTAGCGCGGACGGTCACAACCAAAGAAAACGGTTGTGCCTGAGCCAACCAATGACGTTTTATGGTCAATATCACACAAAAACCTACATCGCTTCGCAAAGCCATTGCCACGGCCATTGTTACCCTGTCGAAGCAGGAAACTATTGAGGCAATCCTGAACCGGCAGGTACCGAAAGGCGATGTGTTTGAATTTTCGAGGGCGGCCGGGCTGCTGGCCATTAAAAAAACCAGCGACGTCATTCCCGATTGCCATCCGTTGCCGGTGGAGTATGCTGCTATCCGTCACCGTACCGAGGGTCTTCAGGTGATTGTGGAGGTAGAGGTGCATACGATTTACCGCACCGGCGTAGAGGTAGAAGCCATGCATGGCGCCGCCATCACGGCCTTAACCATGTACGACATGTTGAAGCCCCTCGATAAGGAGGTAGAAATTTCAACGATCAAGCTGGTAGAAAAAAAAGGGGGCAAAAGCGATTACCGCGACCATCTTGCAACCCCGCTGCGGTGTGCCGTTGTTGTTTGCAGCGACAGCGTTTCGGCCGGCACCAAACAAGACCGGGCGGGAAAAACCATTATCGAAAAGTTGCGGCAACATGCCGTGCAGGCCACTACCTACCTCATCATCCCCGACGATAAAGAAACCATTCAGGCCAAAGCCAAACAACTGGCGGAGGAAGGCTGCCAACTGCTGCTCCTGACCGGTGGCACCGGCCTTTCGCCCCGCGATGTCACGCCCGAAGCCATTCAGCCGCTGTTGACCCGCCCCATACCCGGATTGATGGAAGCAGCCCGCCAATACGGGCAGGAAAGGATGCCTTATGCCATGCTTTCGCGGGGCGTGGCCGGTTTTCTGGATCAAATGCTTGTGATCACCTTACCCGGCTCCACCCGCGGAGCCGGAGAAACGATGGATGCGCTGTTTCCTTATGTGCTGCACCTGTTCCGCGTGGCCGACGGCCTGCGCCATGACAGCAAGGCCGATTGACCTTCCTGCCACAGATCTGTAACTGCCATGACAGTTGCCTTCGTTGAAGGCCGTAATTTTAACGCATGCTTTTCGACAGCCTGAACCGGCGCCACAATTACCTGCGTATTTCGCTTACCGACAAATGCAACCTTCGTTGCTTCTACTGCATGCCAGCCGAGGACTACGATTTTATGCCTTCGGCGATGCTGATGCAGGCAGCCGAAATAGAAGCGCTGGCAAAAACATTTGTCCATCTGGGCGTCACCAAAATCAGGCTAACCGGAGGCGAACCGCTCGTGCGTAGAGATTTTGCGTCTATCATCGAACGGCTGGCAAAGCTCCCGGTAGAACTGACCCTGACCACCAACGCCATCCGCCTCGATCATTTTCTGCCCGGGCTGAAAGCGGCCGGCGTCCGTTCGCTCAACATCAGCCTCGACACCCTGGAGGCCGACAAGTTTGCGCTGATTACCCGGCGGAACGAATTTGGCAAGGTTTGGGAAAACATACAGTCTGCCATCAGCCGGGGCTTCCATGTAAAGCTGAATGTAGTGGCCATGAGCGGCATCAACGACAACGAAGTAGCATCGTTTGTCGCGCTGACGAAAGACCTGCCGGTGCATGTACGTTTTATAGAGCTGATGCCCTTCAACGGCAATCAATGGCAAAGCAAAAAAGTAGTGAGCTATCAGCAAATTCTGCAACTTGTTTCGAAAAAATTTGCCATGATCAAACTCGCCGACGGCGAAAACGACACGACCAAAAAATACACGGTGCCCGGCCATGTAGGAACCTTTGCCGTTATCAGTACCATGACGGCGCCGTTCTGCGCTACCTGCAACCGCCTGCGCTTAACGGCCGATGGCAAACTGAAAAACTGTTTGTTTTCGAAAGAAGAAACAGACCTGCTGTCGGCGTTGCGAAACGGCGAAGCGGTTGAACCGCTCATCCGGCAAACAGTTTATCAAAAACACGCGGCACATGGCGGACAATTTGCACCTGCCATGGAGCAACTGAACACAAGCCAGTTGCAAAACCGCAGTATGATTGCCATTGGCGGTTGATGGTGCCAACTGCTGATTCCAGCGGATCTTTACACCCTGTTCTGTTGCCAAATTTTTTAAGCACTTTGCATGAAACCAACAATCGAAATTGAATATTGCCCCAAATGCGGATGGCTGCTCCGTGCTGCTTACATGGCGCAGGAGTTGCTCACGACTTTTGCGGATGAACTGGGCGCCGTTACGCTTAAACCCAGCCAGGAGGCTGGGCGCTATCGCCTTTCTATTAACGACGAAATTATCTTCGACCGCAAGCAGGCCGGCGGCTTTGCCGACATAAAAGAAATTAAACAACTCATCCGGGATAAAGTGGCGCCGCAAAAAAGCCTGGGCCATTCGGACCGGTAAATGATGCAGCTATGACAGGAATTATTTTATGTGGCGGTGGCAGTACCCGCATGGGCAGCGACAAAGGGCTGCTGAAAGAAGAAGAAGAAACTTGGGCCGAGATAGCGGCGAAGAAATTCCGGGCACTGCATCTGCCGGTTGCCGTCTCGGTGAATGCACAACAAGTGGGCCCCTACAGTCAAATTTTTTCAGAAGATATTTTGATTACTGACAATCCCGCATTTGCCGACAAAGCGCCGCTGTTTGGCTTACTGAGTGTGCATTTGCAAATGCCCGCCGAAGACCTGTTTGTGCTGGCCTGCGACATAAAAGACATGCGCATGCACCTGATGGAAAATTTGCTTCAGCAGTATCACCGTCAGTCGCACCAGGTGTATGCCTACCAAACCAATGGAAGGCCGCAACCCCTGGCTGCGATTTACACCGCCGGCGGGCTTAAAAAAATTCATTCGCTGTACACAAAAGGTAATCTTGAGCGATACAGCATGATGCATGTGCTGGAGATATTGGAAACATCTTTAACCGCAGTGGGAGTCGAAGACCTGGCAGCCTTCCATAACTACAACGAACCGGGCGAACGATAGCCTGTTTTTTGTTTAAAGACTCCCCTCCACTTCCACTGTTGTAAATGCCTCTTTCGGCGCTTCGCAAAGGGGGCATACAAAGGCCGGCGGCAATGCCGCAAAGCTGGTGCCGGGCGGTACGCCTTGTTCATTATCGCCAATAGCTGGCACATACACGGTTTGGCAGTGCCGGCACTGGTGAATGACAGCTCTTTCGTGTGCCGCATCTTCCACGGTACCCGGCGCCTCCGCTGCCAGCAGCGGCAGAGCCGTGCGGCCTTCGTAAAAATATTTGCAAAGGCTCACCAGGTACGTGCCGATGTAATCTTTCTCCACACCTTCGCGAAAGATCATCAACTCCTCTGCATTGGGATTGAAATCTTTTTTGTACAAGATATCATAGCGCTCCAGCGCTTTTAACCGGTGCGGATTTTTGGTTGGCTGCAGGCGAATGACTACCGAACCAAACATACTGGAGGTTGGCCTGGACTGCACCGCAAAACAAAGTCCGTAGGTGCGCACATCTTCTTTATCGAAATGGCGGATGATATGTCCTTTTAACTGCAGCCCTTTCTCAATATCGTCTTCTACCTGCCAGGCCAGCTCATTAGCCGCATGGCGAACATTGATGCGGTAACGGTTCAGGACAAGGTCCCACCGTTTTCGATCGTCGCTTTCAATGCTTTTGACGATAATGCTCTTCCACGGTGTGGTGTACAACTGGCCGATGCGGGTTTGCAGGCAAAGCTGGCAGACGTCGAGCAAAAAATCAACACCGAATTGCTCGTTGCGCCGGTAGATGCCCAGCCACCACTGGTTATTCATCCGGTTGAAGCCTTCGTAATAGGGCAGCGAAAAATCGGTGAGCGGCTCTTCCGGCGCTGCTTTGGCAATGTAGTGTAACGAAGATTTTATGTGTCGGAAAATAGCTTCGCCGGCTTTGTCGGCTGCCGCGAAGTTGCCAACCGACAGCAATTGTTGTTCCACTGCTTCGGTCATCGCCGGAATGTCGTTGGTGTACACCAGCTCTTTCCAACGGTACACCTGCCCGGTTTTTGGAAACCGGAGGTATAGCGTCCAAAAATGCTGCGAAGCCGAAGCCACCCAGTTAATATGGCCGGTGTGAAAAGGCACAAAACTTTGCCGTCCGTCGCAGATGTTCACTTTTAGCCTGGGCGTGAAATGGAGCGCATCGAAAATATCTTTATACACCCCTTCCCGCATCCAGCCATCGGCCGTAAAAAGAGCGGCGGCAGCATAAGAGCTCACAATATTCGGTGGTGCTTCGGCCGCCTTCCACACGTTGATGTTTTTTTGCCGGCATTCTTGCATAAACCCGGCGCAAAAAGCGCTGGGCACCTCCAGCCTTAGCTGCTGCCGCAGCCCAAACCGAACCTGCGATACCCGGGCTTCTTTCGCCAGTTCCAGGATATCTTTCAGGTAGCCCGGCGAAACAATACCACCGGTGAAATTGATGACGAACGATTGTGTTTGCATACAACCAGTTTTACGATCGAGCGGCCGTTAGTCAGGCACGAACAACCGTTAATTGTTGGGTTTTATTTTCGGTGGCCGCCAGCATTTTTTCCAGTATCGCCTGCACCTCTGGCCGGCAACTGCCACAGCCCTGGCCGGCCCCCGAAGCCGCACACAAAGCCTTCAGCTCTGTGCAACCTTCGTTTATCCGGTTGACGATGTTGCCTTCGCCCACGCTGCCACAGGAGCAAACAAGCTTACCAATCACCGGCTCTGCTTTTTTGTTCGAACGCAGGAGTTCCAGGCGTTTTTCCGACAGCTCAATTTTATTTTGAATAAGGTCGCGGAACTCCAGGAACTCGGTTTTATCACCAATGAGGATAGCGCCAACCAGGCGGTCGTTGTGGATGATGCACTTTTTGTAGTAGCGTTTGGCTTTGTCAATAAACACCACTTCTTCATAAGCCGGATCATCCGGAGGCATCTCGGCCAGGCCAAGCGAACAAAGGTCCGTGCCGTGCATCTTTAAAATATTCATCAGCAAAGAACCATCATAGTAGTGAGCTATATCGCCGCTCAAATGGCGGGCAACAATTTCCGCCTGTTGTTCTGCCGCCGCTGTTATCCCATACAAAAAGCCACGGAACTCTGCTATCTCACCCACTGCATAAATATTCGGGTCGGACGTAAGCAGGTATTCATTCACCACCGCGCCGCGCTTGTGGTCGAGTCCACAGTCCCTGGCCAGTTCAATGTTTGGTACCGTGCCAATGGCAATCACAATCGCCTGACAGCCTATTTGCACACCGCTTTTCAATTTTACACCCGTCACGGAATCTGTTCCATAAAATCGCTCCAGTTCATCGTTGTAAAAAATATCAACACCTTTTTCTTCCAGTTCTTCGTGCAGGAGCTGGCTTCCTAATATATCCAGTTGGCGATCCATCAGGCGGGAGATGCGCTGCACAATACACACCTCCACACCCACTTCGCGGAGCGAAGCTGCCAGTTCTATTCCCAACAGCCCGCCCCCTACGATCACCACTTTCCCCCGGGCGGGGTCCACATGGTCTTTAAAGCCGTCGGCATCGGTGCGGCTACGCATGGTAAAGATGCCGGTGAGGTCCGGAATGTCCTTTAGCATAAACGGCCGGCTGCCGGTGGCCAGCAGCAGCACATCGTAGGAATGTTGCCGGCCCTGGCTGTCGGTTACTATTTTGTTTTGCCTGTCAATGTGCTCGATGCTGACGCCGCGATTCAGGCTGATCTTATATCCACTCTCCTCTTCATCTTTCATCTTGATCAACTGCTTCCACTCTTGTGCACCGCTGATGTAATCGGGCAGCATTACCCTGTTGTAAAATGGAAAGTTCTCTTTACTGAACACAACGATCTCGTCTTCCGCGTTCAGCGCCCTGTAGCTTTTTACAAAACCAAAAGCACCGGCGCCGGCGCCAATGACGATAATTTTTTGAGCCGGTTTTTTGTACCGCACCACCTGCACCGCCGAAAACTTAAAGTCCGGTTCTTTCGACTGCGGGTCAATCAATTTGTTGGTGAGATTATTAGCCCGGTTCAGGTCATTGTTCAGGATCTTTCCCCAATGCATCGGCAGAAAAACCACCCCTTTTTTTATGTCGGTCGAAACTTTGGCTTTTACCCTTACACATCCTCTCCCATTCAGCACCTCCACAAGGTCGCCGTCTGCGATGGTTCTTTTGGCGGCGTCGTCGGGGTGAATCTCTATGTAGGTATTTGAGATGTGCTGCTTTAGCTTGCTTACCTTGCCGGTTTTGGTCATGGTATGCCACTGATCCCGAATGCGACCGGTTGTGAGTATCAGCGGCCGATCCGGCGTTACCGCCTCCGATAAATTTGCATCATCCACCGCATGAATCACCGCCTTTTTAGAAGCCGTATAAAACAGCTTGTCTTCAAACAGCCGTGCCGTGCCCGATCCATCTTCTTTCAACGGCCATTGCACGCTTCTTTTTTCTTTCAGCACGTCATAACTCAACCGGCCGATGTCAATTGAGGTGCCTTTTGTCAGTGCACAATGTTCTTCATAAATGGCTGCAAAGCTGCCGAAATCAAATCCGTGGAAACCCATTTTTTGCGCAAAGCGGCAAAGTATCTCGGCGTCGGGCAGGGCCTCGCCGGGTGCCTCCACAATTTTATTCAGGTAGGTAATGCGCCGCTCGGCATTAGTCATGGTGCCTTCTTTCTCGGCCCAGGTGGCAGCAGGGAAAACAACGTCCGCGTACTTCAATGTTTCGGGCTTGCTGCTGCATTCCTGCACCACTACAAACTTTGCTTTTGCCAGGGCCTCTTCTGCTTTCCGCACATCGGGCAGGCTCACCAGCGGGTTCGAACCTATGATCCATACGGCTTTCAACCGCCCGTCGTGCAGCGCATCAAACATTTCCGTGGCGGTGTATCCCGGCTTTGCGCCAATGGGTTTTCCGCCCCAAAATTCCTCTACATATTTACGGTCCTCTTCACTGGCAAGGTTGCGGTGGGCCGGCAGCAGGTTGGCCAGTCCGCCCACCTCCCGTCCGCCCATGGCATTTGGTTGCCCGGTGAGCGAAAAAGGCCCGCTGCCGGGTTTACCAATATGGCCGGTGATCAGATTCAGGTTGATCAGGCTCAGGTTCTTGTTTACACCCACTACGCTTTGGTTCAACCCCATCGTCCACATGGTCATAAAACCCTTTGCAGCGCCAATATAGCCCGCCGCTTCACGAATGTTCTCTTCCGGCACGTCGCAAATGCAGGCCGCCTCCGCCACGGTGCGTTGCATCACCGCGTCACGGTATTTTTCGAAGCCCTCGGTGTGCTCCCGGATGAACGTTGCATCAATATCGCCGTTCTCCAACAGCACCCGCCCAATGGCATGATGCAACACAATATCTGTCCCCGGCCTAAGCTGAAGGTGCACATTGGCATAGGCAGCCGTTTGCGTTTTGCGTGGATCACTCACGATGATCTTTAAGCCGGGATTAGCCGCCCTTGCCGCTTCTACCCGGCGCCAGATGATGGGGTGGCACCAGGCCGGGTTGGCGCCGGCCACAAAAAGGCAGTCGGCGAGTTCTATGTCGTCGTAACAAACCGGCACACTGTCCTCCCCCAAACTCATTTTGTACGCCACTACTGCACTGCTCATGCAAAGCCGCGAGTTGGTGTCTATGTTATTGCAACCAATAAAACCTTTTACCAGTTTATTCAGCACATAATATTCTTCGGTCAGGCATTGGCCCGAAGCGTAGAAGGCCACACTCTCCGGACCGTATTTCTCAACCAGGGTTTTAAATACGGCGGCGGTTCGGTCCATCGCCTGCTCCCACGACACCCGTTGCCGCTGAAGGCCTTTGTTGAGCCGCATTTCCGGGTAAAGAAGGCGGTCTGTTCTGTCCATCACCGTGTAATGCAGGTTCATGCCTTTGCTGCAAAGCATTCCCCTGTTCACCGGGTGGTCCTTATCGCCTTCCACACGAAGCTTGCCATGGCGGTCTTTGAGCACAATAATGCCGCAGCCCACACCACAGTAGCAGCAGGTTGTTGCGGCCCCCTGTCCCCCGGTGGTGGAACTTGGGCGGATCACTCCCTTCTCATCTGTATCTGCCATCTGATTCAATCTTTCTTTTTTGTACTAAGCGGCATTGCTGCTATTCAGCTTTCGTTGCGTCGCACTCTTGTACGTTCGGTAATTCTATTCCCCTGTGCCATGATCACAATAATGCAGTAGCAGTGTTCGGAAAAATATCAATCCTCAAATCCTATCCATCCCATAAATCATGGCTCTGACACTTACGCCACTGCCACTTCTTTCTCCGCCAATGAGATTTCCGCCGCTTCGCCCCTCCTGAATCTCGTCGCCAATACCACCGCCGAAACCAGCACCACGGAAAAGCCGATGTAAGCAAACGCATCGGCATAAGAGATGCTTTTACTCTTGAACAAAAAACCGAACAACATGCCACCGAGGTTGCCGCCGGCACCCACGATGCCACTGATCAGCCCCACGTTTTTTTCATCAACAAATGGCACAATCGCATAGGTAGCGCCATTAGCCATTTTCAGAAAAAGAGCAAACGATAACATGCTGACGATGGCCAGTCCGAAAGAGCCCGCATTGGCAAACAAAACAATGCCGATGCCTTCGAGCAGCAGCATCAGGCCAAGCAATAGGCCCTTGCCCCGCATGCCGTGGCGACTGCCCACTTTATCGGCAACAATACCTCCCAGCGCCCGGGCAAAAATGTTCATGAAGCCAAACACACCGGCCCAGAAGCCGGCCGATGATTGCGACAGGCCGAACGTATCTACAAAATGCAGCGAAGCCACATTGTCGAAGGTGATCTCCATGCCAAAACACATGGCATAGGCAAACGTCAGGGCCCAGATGCGCCAGTCGGCCAGTATGCGGTAATCGGTTTTTTCACGTACAGCTTTGGTATAGCCGATTTCATCGTAGTTGCCGGCCGGCGTGTCTTTGGTGAATTTGTAGTAAAGAAAAGCAGCCACCAGCATCATCACGCCGGGAACGATCATGGCATAACGCCAGGCCTCACCTTTGGCATAACCCAAACCTACGATGGCCGCAAAGATGACCGGCATGACCATGTTGGTGATGCCACCACCCAAATTGCCCCAACCGCCGGCAACGGCATTGGCCGTACCCTTAATGTTCTTGGCAAACATCATTGACGTGTGAAACTGCGTAATGACGAAAGAAGCGCCGATAAAGCCAATGGCGGCCCGAAACAGTAAAAAGCTGGTATAGTCTTTTGCCAGCCCTACCAGCATCACCGGCAAGGAACCCAGCAGCAGCAGCGTGACATAGGTCTTACGGGGTCCCCAGCTATCGCATAGTTTTCCAATTAGCAGGCGGGCTATGATGGTGGAAGACACAGAGATGATAATGAGGTTTCCGATCTGCGATTTAGAAAGCTGCAGGTCTTCGCGGATAGTAGGCATTAGCGGCGCAAGCCCAAACCAGCCGAAAAAACACACGAAAAAGGAAAGCCAGGTAATGTGAAAGGTTTTCATCTGCACACCTTTCAGCGAAAAAATGTTTAACTGCGTAAGTTGTTTTGTGGTTGCTGACATGGAAAAAAGTTTTGTGGTTTGAAGAAGGAAGAAGCAATCGTCAGCAAGGCAAACAAGCGTAGCGTTTATTTTAAAACAGTTGGGGGTTTACATTGATCATGACATAAGCCCAATTGGCCTGCGGCTTTGCATTGGCAATTCCTTTTACGGCGGCCAGCAGGCCGGTGGTAAAGTAGCGGCTGTAGCCAGCTTCGATACCAATTTGCCTGGTGAAGTGGTAGTTGGCTACGAGGTCAATTTCCTGGCCGAGACTTCCGGAAGAAACACCTGCTGACGATGCAGGGCTGTGGAACTGGTGCACATCGGCGGTGAGCGCCAGCTTTTCCGATGCCTTCCATTTACCGCGAAGAAAATAATCCACCAGGCCATTGCGCCCAAAGCCATTGGCTACAAAAAAGTAATCCATCAACCCTCCGAACTTGTGCGGTGTGCCGTACAGCGGATCAAACGCGTTGCTCGTGTTGCCGCTTTTTCCGCCGCTGTAATAATCAACACCGCCACCGGCATTCCACTTTTTACCAATTGTGTAAAGGCCGGCAAGGCTAAACAGGTGGGCCTGTACTTTTTGCCCGGCTGCATTATCACCAAACTGGTAATAAGCCGAGGCTGTCAGCGTAAGTTTTTTAAAGCTGTTGCTGAAATACAACCCTGTTGTTGCCCGGCTCCAGGTGCTGCTGTCGTAAACCTTCGCCGACGTCAGCGGGTCGCTGCGATAGCTGCTGAACGCATCGTTCAGAAAAAGAAACGACGCATTGCCGCCCCGCAGCTTTTTCGCGGCGTAAAGAAAAACCATGCTTTTGTACATGCTGCCGCCGTTGGTGGTAGCGGCGTACCCGGCTGGCGGCGTATTGTTGTAAATCGTACCCGACGAAAGTTCGCGGTTTTGATTAAAAG
Organism: uncultured Flavisolibacter sp.; assembly: GCA_965365435.1. Taxonomy (GTDB): domain Bacteria; phylum Bacteroidota; class Bacteroidia; order Chitinophagales; family Chitinophagaceae; genus Flavisolibacter. The sequence goes on along the minus strand of CBDUBQ010000011.1, from coordinate 64,463 downwards.
CGGCGCCGAGATGAACCCGATAACCGGCCGCCTCATACCTCAGCAAGGCCGCATCGTGCCGGCGGCCCTGCTGCAGCCAGTCGAGATTGCCAAGAAGGCGCTGGTCGTCGTACACCAACTCCTGCCGCCCCAGCTTTAGGGCCAGCGATTTGTTTTTTACCGTCGTGTCGGTCAGGCCAAGTTCTGCCCATGCTTCGTGCATCAGCACGCCGTTCAGCTCCTGTGTGGTGGTTCGGTTGATGGTGGACACATCCTGGCCCCATACTCTTACATCCTGGGCCACTACGCCAAATTTCAAACGATAGGCATTATAGCCTGCTGAAAGCCGGGTGCGCTGAGAGGTGAAAAAGGCCGGCTTTGCGCCCATTGGCAGGGGCGATCCCTGCCCGTCGCGGACCTCGGTCCGCGTTCGCACCTGCCCGGTGAGCGAAAACTGTGCAGTTGTGCGCAGCGACAAAAAGCCGCACAGGACCACGAGCGGGCAGAAGATTTTGGTGCTTTTTTTCATGTAGATTTGAAGGGGTTTTAAAGTGAACGCCTATTTTGTTTTGAAACCTAAGGGCCCGTGAAGACTGCCATCTTCCGGGCTCGCTTTATTTTGGGCAGCAGCCATGCCGGGGGCATGCCGCTACGCATACAGTTGATCATCTTCTTCCACGCCAATAAACACCGTATTGTTTTCCACCTTTACCGGATAGGTGCGAAGGCTGCCACAGTCTTCATCGTTCAGGCAGTGCCCATCCACCAGCGAAAAAGTTTTTTTGTGAAAAGGGCAGGCCACTTTGGGTTCTCCGCCCTGCGACCCGATCATGCCGCGGCTGAGGGCCATCTGCAAGCGGTGCGGACAAAGGTTTTGCGTGGCGTACCATTCTTCCCGCCGGGCAAAATGAAAAAGGGCAATTTGCTCGTCTTTGTACTTAACGCATACGCCGCCATTCAGCGGAACATCCGATGGTCGGCAGGCAGCAAACCAGGTAATGTTTTGGATTAGTGTGTTGCTCATATTGATCAATTTTGCGTTCGGCAATTCAATAGAGCAAACAATCGCTATAGAGAGGAAAGCTATGAGCCGTGAGCTACGAGCTGTGAGCAATGGACTGCGACTTGTGAGAACAAGGTTGCTTGTCAGCAACCGCTGTTGGCTCAAAGCTCACAACTAACAACTCACAGCTTTTCTCATTTCCAGTCCGCGGCCTTTTTCTGGTCACGCAACTGTTCAAACTTCACAGTGGGGTCTTTTTCTTCGGGTGCATTCACAAAATGGTTGAAGCGTTTGCGGAGCTCCGGGTTTTCGACCACCTCTTTCCACTCGCATTTATAATTATCAACCAATGATTGCATTTCTTTCTCCAGGCCTTCGGCGATGCCGAGGCTGTCATTCACCACCACATTGCGCAGGTAATCAATGCCCCCTTCCATTTTGTTCAGCCAGGTGGCGGTACGGGCAAGCGGGTCGGCGGTTTTGATGTAAAACATCAGGAAGCGGTCAATGTACCGGATGCAGGTTTCGCTATCCAGGTCTTGGGCCAGCAGCAGGGCATGCTGCGGCTTGGAGCCACCGTTGCCGCAGACGTACAGGTTCCAGCCTTTTTCCGTGGCAATGATGCCAAAGTCCTTCGACTGGGCCTCGGCGCATTCGCGGATGCAGCCCGACACAGCCGATTTTAATTTGTGCGGGGCACGAAGGCCACGGTATCGCTCTTCTACGCGGATGGCAAAACTAACGGAGTCGTGCAGGCCAAAACGGCACCAGGTAGAACCGACGCAGCTTTTTACCGTACGCAAGGCTTTGCCGTAGGCATGTCCGCTCTCAAAACCGGCCGCTATCAGCTCTTCCCAGATCGCCGGAAGATCAGCCACATGCGCTCCAAAAAGATCTATGCGCTGGCCGCCGGTGATTTTTGTGTACAAGCCATATTTTTTCGCCACCTCGCCAATTACAATCAGCTTTTCGGGGGTGATTTCGCCGCCGGGAATACGCGGCACAACCGAATAAGTACCGCCTTTTTGAATATTGGCCAGGTAGCGGTCGTTGCTATCCTGTGCGGTGTCGTTGCCTTTTTTCAGAATCATCTCGTTCCATAGCGATGCCAGAATAGAAGCGATGGCTGGTTTACAAATTTCGCAGCCATCGCCATGACCGAGTGTATCCAAAACGGCATCATAGGACTTTAAGCTTTTCAGTTTGATGAGGTCAAACAATTCCTGCCGTGCATAATCAAAATGTTCGCACAAAACATTGCGGATGTATTTGCCCTGCGCCTTCATGGTGTGCACCATCAGGTCTTTCAGCATGGGCATACAGCCGCCGCAGCCCGTGCCGGCTTTTGTGCATTTTTTCAGGCCGTCCACCGTTTCGCAGCCACCGCTCACGGCCGAACAAATGTCTCCTTTACTCACGCCCTCGCAACTACAGATCATGGCGTCATCGGGAAGGCTCACAATACCTGCACCGCCATCGGCCGACTCACCGCCTCTGGCTCCGAGAATGAGATCTTCGGGATTTGGCGGAAGCACCACGCCGTTTTTGCAGGTTTGCAGCAGCATATTATATGCCGCCGCCTCACCAATAAGGATGCCGCCCAGCAACTGTTTTCCATCGCCACTGATATTGATGCGCTTGTAGATGCCTTTGTGCCGATCTTCCAGAATAACGGTGCTGGTTTCAGGTGTTTGAATAAACGGATCGCCAAAGCTGGCCACGTCCACGCCAATTAATTTGAGTTTGGTACTCATATCGAAGCTCATAAACGTTTTGTTGCCACCGGTGAGACCAGCCACCACCACGTCGGCCATTTCGTAGCCCGGCGCCACCAGGCCGTAGATCATTCCGTTGTGCAGGGCACATTCGCCAATGGCAAAAATGGCTTCGTCGGTCGTTTGCAGGCGGTCGTTCACGACAATGCCGCCACGGGCGCCCACCTCCAATCCGGCGGCTCTGGCCAGCTCATCTCTTGGCTTGATGCCGGCCGAGATAACAAGCATATCCGCCGTGATCTCGCTGCCATCGGCAAAACGCAGGCACCGGATTTGCTCATCACCGGCTATTTCCGTGGTATTGGTGGAGGTGTGTATTTGGAGGCCCAGGCTTTCGAGTTTTGCCTGCAAAACTTTGGAGGCCGCATCGTCAATCTGACGGGGCATCAGGCGCGGTGCAAATTCAATTACATGCGTGTCGCTGATGCCCAGGTCAAGCATGGCTTTGGCGGCCTCGAGGCCCAGCAGGCCACCGCCAATGACAGCGCCCCGCTTTGCTTTTTTTGCCCAAGCAGCCATCATCTCCAGGTCTTCGATGGTGCGGTAAATAAACACGCCTTCCTTTTCCACGCCCGGTATGGCCGGAACAAAAGCGGACGAACCGGTTGCCAGTATCAACTGATCATAGGGCACCACCAGGCCGTTGTGCGAATGCACAGTTTTGTTGTGGCGGTTGATCATTTGTACCGGGTCGCCAAGATGAAGGGTGATGCCGTTATCGGCGTACCATTTTGCGGGCGCCAGGGAAAGATCATCGGCAGATTTGCCGGAAAAGTATTCGCTCAGGTGAACCCTGTCATATGCAGGCCGCATTTCTTCGCCAAAAACTGTGAGGTGAAAACCCTGCCCTGTTTTCGCTACCAGCTTTTCGCAAAACTTGTATCCGACCATGCCGTTACCAATAACTACTATCCTCATCGTTGCCTATTTTGATGATTCGTTTATTGGCAAACAATCGCATTATAATAATGTATATCTAATAAAAACCTACCGGCATTCCTGCTAAATACATATTATTTTCTGATTCATATCATGAAAGTAAGTGGATTTTCCTAAATTCGACTATCGTTTTCGAAAATTTATTTAAATATAATTTTTTATAATTTATGAAATCAGTTCTTCAGTTGGTTGGTGCCGGGCCGGGAGACCCGGAATTGATAACGCTTAAAGCGCTGAAAGCCATAGCGGCCGCGGACGTGATTTTGTACGATGCGCTGGCAAATGAAGAATTGCTTTTGGAAGCCAGGCCGGAGGCAAAAAAAATATTTGTTGGGAAACGTTACGGCTGTCATGCCCTTTCCCAGCAGGAAATCAATCGGCTAATCATCGAATATGCCTCCCGCTTCCGGCGTATTGTACGCCTGAAAGGCGGCGATCCTTTTGTTTTTGGCCGTGCCCTTGAAGAAATGGAAACGGCACAGACGCACGGGATAGACGTTGAAGTCATTCCTGGCATCTCAAGCGCCATCGCCGTTCCGGCATCGCAAATGATCCCGTTGACGGCCCGGGGCATTAACGAAAGCTTTTGGGTAACGACGGGCACCACGCGGTCGGGCGACATTTCGGCCGATATCCGGTTGGCGGCGCAATCGTCGGCCACGGTGGTGATCCTGATGGCCATGAGCAAGCTGGAGGCGATCATGGACATTTTCATCGGGTATGGCAAAAGCGAAACGGCGGTGGCGATTATCCAGGATGGCACCACGCCCCACATGAAAATGGCAGTGGGCACGGTAAAGGATATTGTTTTTAAAGCGCAATATGAAGGGCTTTGCAACCCGGCCATCATCGTGGTGGGCGATGTGGTAAAGCTGCACCGGACACTTGTAAAAGAGATAGCCCTGGCGCACAGTACGGCGATTGGCCCTGTTTTAAAATAAATTCATTCCGTCCGCTGCCGACCGCTCACTACACCGAAAAATTGCCGTTTACCGGGTTCGGTCATCCGGCCAGGCACCAAACTTGTTCGCTTCAACACTGATTGTTCCGGGACTATTTTCGTACCGATGGTAAAACCTGCTGCATGAAGAAATTTAAACCGGGCTGCGATGTGGGCAGCTGCCTGCTTTGCCGTCTATGCCAAAAAGAATGGCTGCCTGCCGTTAGTGTACACCGAAGCAATTTCAAGCTTGCCAAAGGCGAAATGGTCTTCCGCGAGGGCGATGCCGTGGAAGGAATCTATTTTGTGTATGAAGGCACCGTAAAGGTGCACAAGCAGTGGGGCGAGGAAAAAGAGTTGATTCTGCGTTTTGCAAAGAAAGGCGCCATCATTGGTCACCGTGGCCTCGGCCACGACCTTGTTTACCCGGTATCGGGTACGGCGCTTGAACCGACTACTGTCTGCTTTCTCCCTCTCCCCTTTTTTGAAGCATCGCTGAAAGTGAACCCGTCATTTTTGTATGAGCTGATGCAGTTTTTTGCCAATGAGCTGAAAGAGAGTGAACGAAACATGCGCAATCTGGCCCACATGCCGGTTAAAGGCCGGGTGGCGCAGGCGCTGCTTACTTTGGAGGAAAAATTTGGAAAAACAAAGGATGGCTTTTTAAACATCAGCATCAGCCGGCAGGACCTGGCTTCCTTTGCCGGCACCACTTATGAAACAACCTTTCGAATCCTCAACGATCTGGTGGAAGAAGCTTCGGTGCGCATCGAAGGAAAAGATGTTGCCATTGTTGACCCGGCATTGCTGCAGCGCCACCTGTCCGCCACCCCGCCTGGCCAGGCGGGGTAATCATGATTGACGGCCGGCACCCGGCGTTATGAAAAGAACTGTACAATCTTCTGCAATTCGTTTGCAATTTCCTGCTGCTTCCGTTCGCCGGCCAGCAAAAATGAATTTTTTGTGGTGTCCAGGCTTTCTTTCGTAACAGATATATCCTGGGTTAATTGGTTGATCTCTGCTTTCAGCGCATTCATCCGCTGCGCCAGCGCCTGCAGTTCTGCCGCTTTTTTTTGAATCAGCTCTTCCTTTTGCTGCACTTCTTTTTTATACTTCTGTGCATGGGCTCCCTGAAAAGCGTTCATATCGCGGCCAATCAGGTTCAGGTACTCCTGACCGGTAGCCAGCAGTTTTTCTTTTGACAGTCCTGTGCTCTTTAAAACATTGTAGGCCGTACGGTATTTCAGGGCTTCGTCCTGTATGTCGTCAATATCCAGCTTGCTGTCAACAAATTCTTTAAAATCGGTTCCCTGGAAATAAGGCTGGGTGCGATTGGCTTCGTCAATCAGCTTTTCGAAATACTGCACATGCTCTGGCAGGGGTTCGATGAGCGTACCCGATGGCGAGAAGGTTGGTACCTGAGTAGCGGCTTTGGCCGCTTGTTGGGAATCAGAAATCAGCGGATGCTTCGATGGCTCGTTCAGAGACACGGGCGGTGCCTGCGAAACAGGCGCCTTCTGCGGTGGTGGCGTACCTGCTGGCGGCAGAGGCGCTTTGCCGGCCGCTGCTGCCGGCTGCCCGGCAGAAGGTGGCGGCGACACCGGTTTTTTGTCGCCATCAAATTCGATGAACGGGTTCAACAACTGCTTTAAAAAGCTCATGCGGTTTATTTTCGGAGGCCAAGCAAAAAGCCGATGGTGAAATTGGCATCCCAGTCAAAAACAAAAGTGTCGGTGTTGGTAGCTTCGGCAATGGCCTTGTAAATGTTCAGGCCAGCACTCATCTTTTTGTCTTTTGGCTGATAATCTTTCGACGCCTTCAGCACGGTATAACGCTCCTCGCCTTTGCGGTGCTGGTTAGCCAGTGTAAAGGGTACACCACCAATGATAAAGCCAACATTCCGTTTGCCCTCCGGCACTTTTGCCAGGCTGTTTTTCACTTCGGTGTACACCGCTTCGTCCGATGTGCCCCTGTCGTAATACTTGGCACCCGGCAGTTCCATGGTACGAATGCTGCCGCCTTCCTCCCAGGATATTTTGGTGTTGCCCGAGCCTATGTCCACCATAAACGAATTATCGGCAAAAGGCGGCGGCACGGTGGCTTTAAACGCAAAGCGGGCTTCCTGTTCCGGCGTCACCAGGTTCACCACGTAACCCATTTTTTTCAGCTCATTGCTGATGGTCGTGGTCTTGGGTTCTTTTTGAGCACCGGAGGAAATGACAAAGTGCATGTTGCGTTTGTTCACCCCCTTATCAAACATCGCCGAAAGATATTTTTTGAGCCCGATGCGGATGTCATCGGTGGTGGCCAGGCCTTCGTATGCCAGCGATTCGCCAAAGTCTTTCGAAACAATCTTCCAGCGGTTCTGGTCGTCCATGTTAATAACGAAAGAATTAAAGCCCGTGGCCCCTACTTCTACCACGCCACGCATCTGCCCGTTCTGCGGTTCTTCGGGTGTGTAATTGAATTCCCTTTCATCGCCGCCGGATGGCTTGGTCGCCGGTGGCGGATTTTCGGTTGTGTTGTTGTTCGGATTGTTGTCGCCACTGGTTCCTGTATTGGAAGTGGTGTTCGAGAGCTCTTTTGAATTTTCGTTGCGGATCTTATCCAACTGTGGCCGAAGGGCAAAATAGCCCAGCACACCAATGATCAGCAGAATAATGACGATTCCGGCCGGCTTTAATCTCATAATTGGTTATTTTTTTATTTTTTGGATCACGTTTTTATTATGCGCAGCAACTGCCGTTATTTTCCTTTGTTAGCCATAGTAACAGTCACCACCCTTCCGCCTTCTTCGTTCGATAGCAGCAGCTTTTTTCCGTCAGTCAATTCTACCATCGTGTTTACCGGTATTTCTTTGTCTTCTGTCAGGTCTTTCAGCGACGATAATTTTTGGTTGACAAAGACCCACCGGCCCTGGTGAAAGGTAAAATATCCTACCGGCACTTTCTGGGCGTCGGTGAGCTTTTCGTTCCGCACCACATGGCGGCTCACGTGCCACTGAAACAGATACTGGTTGTTGTACACCATCAGCCGATGATTTTCGGGCCGCCACACCGTGGGTTTAAACTCGTAATAAAGATCCAGCACCGGCAATGTACCCTGCACCGGGGTGCCGCAAAACGGGCAACGCGGCGACGCCGTATTATCGAACACAAACCATTTTTGGTCGCAGCTTTTGTTGGCGCAGGGCTGCATCAGGTCCGTTGTTTTTAACAGCGCCTGCTCCCAGGAGTCGGCATTGGGGCGCTGCAAGGGATGGTGCAACCCGGTAATAAAGGCCTGATCGAACAGGGCCTTTAAATAAGGTCCGGTTAATGTGTACGGCAGTTTTTTTACATCGGCCCAGGGCAGGCTCCACTTCGACACCTGGTCGAGCCTGGGACGGTTGGACGCATCAGTGGGATGCTCGATGAACAAAGCCTTTTCGCCCATGGACAAGAGGTCGTCTTTTTCGGTGTCAAGGTCATGTACCTTACCACCCTTGAGCGGATGCCGGTACAGCAGGTACAGGTAAATCATCACCGCCAGGGCATGAAGATCCGTGGTACGATTGGCGTGCTTCCGTTGCGGGTCCCGCAGGTCGAGGTGTTTGGTGGAGAGCACCTCGGGCGCTATAAAATCGGCCGTGCCAATGACGTCCGGCGGATAAAGGCCGGGCACTACCAGGCCGTCAATATCAATGATTGTAGCGGATTTGCTCACCGGGTCAACCAGCACATTTTTGTACGACAGATCGGAGTGCGCCAAACCAGCCGCATGCAGGCGCTTCACGCCCCGGGCAATCTTTACACAAATCTGAAAATAGCCAAGCCAGTTGCCCAATTCACTTTCATCTAGCCGAAGGCTGAAACCCCGGTTTCGGAATTTTGCCGACGCAAACCAAAGGCCCTGTTTTTCTTTTCCTTTGATGCCATCGTTAGCGGCGTACCCTTTTTTGAAAAAGAAATTCTGGTTATACACGGGCACCACCAGTCCCACCTTTCCGTTCACTTCCACCATATCGGTGGGCCAGCAATAAAGCTCTTTAAAATACTCGCCGCCCTCCCTGTTAAAAAAGCTGTCGTAGTACTGCGTTACGAGTTTTTTCAGCCGTTCTTTTGAGTTGTAATCCTGTTTGTCGCGATAAAAGGCAACCACATAGGTGCGATCGGGACTAAAATAAACGTCCTTCATTCCGCCCCGCATGGGATCGTTGTTGTCCACATACTGGTACGTTCTACCGGCATGCACCACCGAAGCGGCCGATCGAACCGTTTTGCCCGTGCTGTTGCTAAAATTATTCAGGTAACTCAAACCCTTTTTGTTTTGCGATAAGGCCGGAGGCGGCATTGCCGGTCCTTCCTTTTTTGTGATTAAAAAATAATGGCCAGTGTCCGGTCGTCATGATTGCCGGGGCTCCAAAAATCCATCCATTGCGAAAACTGCTGCACGATCTCCGGATTGTCTGGTTGCAGCGTTACGGCTGCGCCGTCTTTATTTTCGCCCTGCAGATCGGCAAAAAAAGCCTGCCAGTTTTTCACCTGCGGCAACGCTGTTTCCACTGAGAATTTCGGATCGTAGATGCCATCAGTCATTAGCACGAGGTAAGAAAAATCGGGCACCAGCTTACACCCAAACCGGGTGGCAAATTTTTCGGCCCCAAAAATTTCCGGCATGGTAATGAAACGTGTGCCGCCGCTGTATTCACCTACGTCAATCCAGTTGAGCAGGCTTACCTCCGACAGATCGCGGTTGAGTACCGCCATCGGACAGTCGCCTACGCCAAACGATAACAGCACATAGCCTTCTGCATATCTTTTAAACAACACAAACACCAGCGTGGCACTCAGGTCCTTCATGGCCAGGTTGTTTTCGCCGGCAAATTCGTGTAGTTTTTTATGCACGTGGTACGCCGCCTTTCCCAGATTGGTGTACACCATCCGGTTGAGCTTTTTTTGATCCTCCTCACCGGCTGCTGCCGTATATAGCGGCAGCAATGCATCCAACTCCCGCAACTGCTCCATGGCAGCTGCTTCTTTAAAAAAGGCCACCGTTTCGTTGCAGGCAATGGCCGAACCTTTTCGAGAGTGGCTAGCACTGCCGGCGCCATCCGACACCACCACCACACACCAGCCATCGTCCAGCGAGCTAAAAGCAAAATCATCTTCGCGGAACGAGCCCACGTTTGCATGCGACCGGCCCCGCTTGGAGGATACCAAGATGTGACGGTCGGCCAAAGGTTCAAAAAGAGTCACCTCGTCTTCTTTCCAATAAGGATCGTTGCGGTTGCTTTCCAGGTTTTTCCAAAGGCTTTTCGGGTCGGGGTTGATGATGATGGGAACCTGCTTTTCCGCAGGCGGTGCTTCGGCATCCTGCCCTGCCAGTTTGAACCGGAATTGCAGGGAATGATCGCCGCTTTTTAGTGGCATGCCGGTCAGGCGCCGCTCTTCTTTCTGAAAGGAAAGCCCCAGGTCGGCGGGACCGGCAAAATCAAGATCAACGACATCCGTCCATCCCAGCTTTTCCACATCCAGCACCGCGTTGTAATGTTTTCCTACCGTGGCATTGGCAATGCGTACGGGCTGCTGTATAATTTCCGCTATCCTGTCTTCGAGCTTCCATTTTGCCATAAGCCACTGCTGTTGGTGAATGATGCTGTTGATGCCCGATATTGTTTCTTCTTTTTCTAAAAATGCCTCGAAAGCTGCCTCCCTGCCGGCGGCCAGGGAACGGTTGTTGGTTTTTAATAACTGCAGCATCCATTGCCGGCGCCCGCCGGCATTCGGTGCATTTGTTTCACCACCAAACACGTTTTCATCCACGGTTGCCATATCAGGTCACTATATTCAGCTCCGAAGGCGGTGGCGGCAGTTCTCCAAGACCGGTTACTTCGGCGCCTTTGTCTTCTACTTTGGTAGAGGTGACGCCGATAGAAGCCGACACCCAGGTAAAAAATTTGCTGATGCTTTGACTGTCCGCCGTATCCAGGCTCACCACGTTCTCCGTGATTTGTTTCAGCAGGTTGCTGTCGGCCGCACTGCCGGCAGCGCAGGCTACCGTAAAGGCGGTTTTGCGTTTTTTAAATTCCTCCAGCCCGGCCTGCCAGTCGTCGGTTGGAATGCCATCGGTCATAATAAAAACCAGCGGCTTCCAATCGCCTTTTTGTTCGGCGGTTGTTTTGGTCACTTCGTTGTCAATGGACGTGGCCACCAGCTTGAGTGCCTCGCCCAGGTTGGTGGTGCCGGTGGCTTTAAGGTCCACCATTTGAAACGAAGCCAGGTCGGTGAGCGGCACCAGTTGCCGGGCTTCGCTGTCGAAGGTGATGATACTAATGTAAGCGGTTTCAATAGCCTGCGGGTTTTGACGCAAAGAGCTGATCATAACCTGCACGCCATTTTTTACGGCTTCAATGGGCTCGCCGGTCATAGAACCGGAAGTGTCGAGCAGCAAATAGACGGGTAGTCTTCTCATTTTTTTATGGAATTAATGGATGATCAAAAATAAACCGGAAGTGAACGCCACACGTTGGCTCCGGCCGGGCAATTTCATGCAATTCTTACGCCGCGAAATTCCCTGTGCGCCACTGGATGAACCCGCGATAAAGAAACCTTTCGCGTTCGGTAGCGCATTCCGCTAATCGTGACCTGAAAAACAGGTTGCGCTTTGGTGGTGCAGCCAAATTTTTGTTTTCGCCCAACAGTCCCGTTCATTCATTCGCTTTTTTCCGGGCCGTATTTAACGCTGTCTCATCAATTTCGGCGAACGCATTTTCCTTACTTTCGCCATATCACCCAACCATGAACCCCTTACCCGACGCGTTTAGCTTTATTGACCTTCAAGTTTTTCAGGCCCTGCCCGGCAACTGCGCATTACTCTTGCCCAATACACCAGTGTTCACTGTTCTCGCTGCTACCAATGGCTTTTTCCAAACGGCAGGTCGCCGTCCGGAAGAACTGATCGGCAAGGGATTATTTGACGCTTTTCCAAGCCCGCCCGATGATGTGAAAGGATTGAGTGTAAAGCGGCTGCGGGCTTCACTGGAAGAGGTTCTTGCCCAACGCAAGCCACACAGCCTGTTGCTGTATCGCTACGACATTACAGGCAGCGATGGCCGCTTTGAAGAACGATACTGGTCAGCAGTAAACAAACCGGTGCTTGGCCAAACGGGTGAAGTGGCCTACATTCTACACACGGGTGAAGATAAGACCGGCCACGTGAAACGCGACCAGGAAGATAAGCACCTGAAAAAAAGCATTGAAAAAGCCTACAACCTGTTCATGAATGTGCCGGTGATCATTGGTGTGGTTCGCGGAGACGATTACATCATTGACCTTGCCAACGAAGGCTTGTTGGAAGTGTGGGGAAGAACAAATGAGGTAATTGGAAAGCCGCTTCTCCAGGCCATTCCGGAGCTTGCCGGGCAGGGCTATATTGAACTGCTCGACAATGTACGGAAAACAGGTCAGCCGTTCTCTGCGACTAATGCGCCGATCACACTGCGGCGCAATGGAAAAGACGAGGTATTTTATTTCAATTTTATTTATAAGCCTTTTTTGTTCGACGGTGACCACCCTTCGGAAAGTAGCGTGATATCGGTGGGCTACGAGGTAACGGCGCAGGTGATGGCCCAGCGGCAACTGGAGCAAAGCCAGGTGCGGTGGGAACTGCTGGCCAACACCGTGCCGGTGATTGTATGGACAACCCTGCCCGACGGAAGGGTGACTTTCTTTAACGACCACTGGTACAGCTTTACCGGCCTGACGCCATCCGAATCGCTTGGGTACGAGTGGTCGGCAGTGCTGCATCCCGACGATGCGGCGCATTGCCTGGCCGTGTGGGAAGAGGCCCGGGAAAACGGACATTTTTACCAGATAGAAGTGCGGTACCGCCACCATCAGGGACACTACCGGTGGATCTTGACACGGGGCGTACCGGTGTATGACGAAGCCGGCCGGATAGAGGCCTGGTACGGCACCAGTACCGATATTCATGAGCAAAAAATGCTGAGCCAAAACCTGGAAGCGGTGGTGGCAGAACGCACGGCCGAATTGCAGCGATCCAATGCCAGCCTGGAAGATTTTGCATACGCCGCCTCGCACGACATGAAAGAGCCGATACGCAAAATTCATTTTTTTGCCGACCGGCTGAAATCGCAGCTTCAGGGTCAGCTTTCCGGTGAGCAAACGGTTTTTTTCGAACGGCTCGAAAATGCATCGAAGCGGATGGGCCTTCTAATTGACGACCTGCTGGCTTATTCACAGGCATCGCGGGGTGTACCGCATGTGGAGGAGGTGGACCTTAACCGCAAAGTGCGGCTGGTGCTGGAAGACCTTGAGTTGGAGATTGCCCAAAAAGCCGCCACCGTTACGCTGGGTGAATTGCCAGTGGTAAAGGCCAACCGGCGGCAAATGCAGCAGCTATTTCAAAACCTCATCACCAATGCCTTAAAATACAGCAAACCTGGTGTAGCGCCCGACATTCGTATCAGCCATCGGCTGGTTACGGGTAGCGAAGCCGCGCCGATGGTGCCGGCAGCCGATCGGGACCGCCGTTTTCATAGCATTGAAGTACTGGACAACGGTATCGGCTTCCGGCAGGAAGATGCCGGCCGGATCTTTAATGTGTTCACCCGCCTACATGGCAATGCCGAGTACAAGGGTACGGGTGTGGGCTTATCTATTGTGCAAAAAGTGGTGCAAAATCATGGAGGATACATCTGGGCCACGAGTTCGCCGGGGCAGGGCGCCCGCTTCAGCATTTTACTGCCGGTTGAAACAGCCGCCGTATAACAATGCCTTTTTTCTTAGCGCAACGGCAGATGAGTAGGCGCCACTATTGCAGGCATGAAAGGCTGCACTAAGCGAATGACATTAAAACAGCCCCGTTTTCAACCGGGGCTGTTTGCTAATATAAAACGGTATCATGTATTGAGCGCCGATTGTGTGGCGGCGATGGCGGCGTTCGTTGGCTGGGTAAAGCTTTGTCGTCAGCGCCGCAACAATTTCTAGCAAACCCAAAATAAGGTGTGGCTCCCAAACATAATCGCTAAAGCCAAAAAGCCAGGGCGAAACGGCCAGCAAGGCACCACTGACAAGGTCTATGGTCAGGTGTGTGCGCATTGAAATTTGCCGCGATGCACCCAACGCATAATCGGTCATCAGCGCCAGCCCAATCATTGCCACACTTAAAAGAACCGGCACCCAGGTTCCGGCACCGCCACGGTCGAAGTCGAAAATCCTGGGAGCCGCAATCAGCAATGCACCCATCCGATAATGCAAATACCCATCTGTCTTCGTTTCAATAAATCGCATAATTCACAAATTTGGTTAGGCGAGGTGAAATTGATCAATGGTGCCAAAGCGGTATGGCAGAGAATAGTGTGTCGGCCTACATTTGACAGAGTTGATGAAGGCAGAGATTCGCAATAAGGGCCTTGCAAGCATGCGGCAGAAAAAGCTTCCAGCATGGGCAACGCAACTTTTTCCGTACCCATTCATGGCCGCCGACGCCACAGGGTATTGAGAGGCAGATTTGAAAGCCTGCCGGCATTGCGGCAGCGGAAGGTTCACCAAAAACTTTTTTAATCACCGTTCTGCAGGCCAGTTTTGTCAGGCCACCGGCTTTTGCAGCACCACCCGGTAGGCTTGTAATTTTCCTGACCGGAATCCTTCAGCGCTGCCCAACAGATAAAGCTGAAAAATACGGAAGAGCTGCTGGCCCCATCGCTGCTCAATCAGCTTGCGGTTTGCTTCCAGGCGGTCGGCCCAGGCTTTTGTGGTGAGGTAATAATTGCGCTGGTCGTCCCAAACGCCGCGGAGCTGAAAAGGCGTTTTGGCCACTTCGGTGAGATACTCGTGCAGGCAAAGCAGTGAGCCATTGCCCTCAAAAACAAATTGATTGATAAACGAGCCGTGGCCGTGCTTTACGGCATCAGCACTGGCATCGAGATAAAGCCGGCCGCCGGGTTTCAGCAAGGCCAGGTAATGCTTCAGCGACGCCTTGTAATCGGGCAAATGTTCGGTAACGCCGCAGTTGATAATGCCGTCGTATTGGTGTGCCGGCGAATGTTCAAAAAAATGTTCGAGCAACACCTGGCAGGGAAGGTTGTTGTCGTCAATGATTTTTTGAACGAATGCCTGCGATTGTTTGGAGATGGTCAGCGATGTAACGCGGATTCCCTTTTTACCGGCATACTCCACCACGGCGCCCCAGCCGCTGCCAATGTCGAGAAGGTGGTCGCCGGGCTTAGCCCCCACTGCCTGCAACGCAAAATCGAGCTTGCGGGATTCCGCCTCTTCCAGCGATTCGGACTCGTTTGCAAAAACGGCCTGCGAGTAAGCCCGGTGCCGTTTATCCAAAAACAACTGAAAAAAGCCGGCATCGGTATCGTAGTGCTGTGCAATCCATTTTTTATCGCTTTTTACCTGGCCAAAAAGCAGCGGGCGGATGAAACGCCAAACAAAAGCGGCCCATCGCCTGTCGTGAAAAATATTCCGTAGCGAAAGCGCAGCCGTGATGTCGCCTTCCACGTCTATGTGGCCCAGCAGATAATCCTCCGCAATCGTATTCTCATCAAGCGTGCTGAGAGCCGATACTGCCTGGTCATTCTTCAGTACCAGCGTAAACGCCGATTGATTGGCACCAAAGCCAAAGGTGGGGCCGTCTTTTTCCCGCAGCGAGAACGATGGCAGGCCAGCGGCGGCGGCGTTTTTGTCGTATTGTTTCCGGATCAGCGCAAGAAGTCGCTCCAACTTTTTAGAGGCGGCGGGCGGTGGCGGCGCTGCGGGAATTTTTACCGCTTCGGTGGCTGGTTGGGTGAAGGTGGCCATAAGGCCCTTTAAGTTAAAGGGCGGCAGTCGTATATAAAATTATTTTTTTGTTTGGAGCTTTGTAACGGCCACCGTTAACGGAAAATCGGTACTCTCTTCAGGCTTCCGCTCCATGATCTTTTTTATCGGTTCAACAACAGACGGTCCAATTGTTTTCCGGCTGCTTTCTTGCTGCTGCCAGCCAAGCCTTAGTTCACCACTATCTCATCGGCAAAAATCCAGGCTGGCTTTCCTTCGCCGGCATGGCCTTTTGGCAACGCATCAAGCACTTTTGCCGTTACCCGTACCAAACGCACCATCTGCGCCGGAAAGGCAGCCGTAAACTCTTTGATCACTACATTTCTTTCGGTTGGCGAAACGGTATTCGGAATTGTTGCCACCTCGCGGAACGTAGTGCCATCATCCGACACTTCGAACTTTACCCATTGCGGCAGCATGATCCAATCATTGTAGTGCTGCAGGCAGCCAAGCGACAGGCTTTGCACCGTTGTTGAGTGGCCGAGGTCAATGGTAGCCACCAGGTCTTTGCCCGGGAAGCCATGCCAATACCGGCCCACAGCTTCGGTGCCCTTCATTCCATCGGTCAGCGAGTTAGGACCGTCCGCCATGTAGTAGCGGCTCACCGGGTTGAGATAGCTCACCGCTTTACCACTGGCTTTGTGCAAGGCAAAGGACTGCTGCGCCGGCAGGGCACTCATCACCTTCCCGTTTGTTACCGTCACGGCCTTCAGCACCAGTGTGGAATCAATGCGTACCGGCCCGCCGTACTTCCGGCTTTTTACAGTGGGCAGCGAGCCATCGGTGGTAAAATAAATATCGCTTTTGTACGCTTCTGTCGAAAGCGTCACCATTAGTTGCCCATTCGGCGAAGCCGGCTTTATATCCACCCGGTAATTTCCCTTGCCGTAGTTCCAGCCCCGCCTCTCATACCAGCCGAAATGGTATTGCAGCCGCTCGCTAAAGCTGCCCCAGTCCTTGCGTCCATTTTCGCTCCACACCACTTCGCTCAGCGCTGCCATTCGGGGCAGCACCATATACTCTACATGTTGCGTGGTAGGTATGTATTCGGTCCAAAGATTTGCCTGTGCGCCCATGATGTAATTTGCCTGCTCAGCCGTTAGTTCAGCGGGCAGCGGGTCGTACTCGTACACTTTTTTCAGGCTGTTGAAACCGCCAAAGGCCAGCGGCTCCGAAGCCGGGTCGGCCTGGTAGTGATCGAAATAAACAGGGCTGCCGGGCGTCATGATCACCCCATGCTGCTGCTTGGCCGCTTCAATGCCGCCCGCCTCGCCGCGCCAGCTCATCACCACCGCATTGGGCGCCAGGCCGCCTTCCAGAATCTCGTCCCAGCCAATGATGGTGCGGCCACGGGCATTCAGGTATTTTTCTATACGGCGTATAAAATAACTCTGCAGGCCGTGTTCATCTTTCAGGCCTTCGGCCTTGATCCTGGCCTGGCAGGCCGGGCAGATCTTCCAATGTTCCTTCGGCGCTTCATCGCCGCCAATGTGTATGTAGCGGGAAGGAAACAGGGGCAACACTTCGTCGAGCACCTGCTGCAAAAACACGAATGTGCTGTCTTTGCCGGCGCAGTAAATATCATCGAACACGCCCCAGGTTTCCTGCACCAGTTTTTTTTCGCCCTGCGCCTGCACCAGGGTGCTTCGGGCCGATGCCGGCCCTGGTATTTGCGTGGGCTTTTCGGGAAAACAACTCAGCCAGGGATAAGCGGCGATGGCCGCCGACGAATGACCGGGCATTTCTATCTCCGGCACTACGGTGATGGCCCGCTCCGCCGCGTAAGCCACCACTTCCCGGATTTCGTCCTGAGTGTAAAAACCGCCATAGCGCAGGTTGTTGTTCTGCGTACCCGGAAAGCGGCCCATGATGGTGCCGTTGCGATACGCCGCTTTTGTCATCAGCGCCGGATAGCGTTTTATTTCTATGCGCCAGCCCTGGTCTTCGGTAAGGTGCCAGTGAAAACGGTTGTACTTGTAGGCCGACAGAAAATCAATGTATTTTTTAATGAACGAGACAGGGAAAAAATGCCGGCCCACATCGAGGTGCATGCCCCGCCATTGAAAGCGGGGAAAATCTTTTACCTGCATGGCCGGAAGCTGCACAACACCATTGCCCGCCTGCATGGCCTGTATCAGCGTTTGCACACCATAAACAATTCCTTCGCGGGTATTGGCCGTGAGCAGTACCGCCGACGGCGACACCTTAAGCAGATAGCCCTCGTTGCCGATACCGGGCGTTTGCGCCAGCCTGAAAACAATGGCTTTGCTCTTTTTCACATTCTGCAAAAGCGCCGGACCACCGTTGCTTTTGACAGCAGCGGCAAAAAGACGGGCGGCCGCTTTCAGGTGCTTATTGGCGGCGCTAAATTGAAGAGAAGTAGCCGCATCAATCAGAAAGCTGCCGGCCGCCGGCTGCAGGCTTACCGGCCGGGGAATGATATTGGCGGATTGTGCCGCGGACAAGAAGGGAAGCAGTAACACCAGTGCAGGAAGGATGATTGTTTTCATCATAAAATTTTTATTAAAGGCCCCACTAACTATTTTCTGGTTTACGATGAGCCTATCATCAGAAGTGATGTCTTAAATAAATTTTCTGTTTCGTGAGTATTGAATGGTCAGTGCTGTGTAACGAGGGTGTTCACCCGCTATTCGCCACTTACCACCGGATTTGTAAGATAGCTTTTAGTTTAAACCGCCATGCCCGCGGTATAACTTCACGGGCCCGTCGAGCTGCAGCTTCAGCACCGTCATGTAGGGATCTCTCGCCGCCGCCGGCACGTCTAAAAACACCAGTCCGGGCACGGGGCTCCAGGAAATTTTTCCCACGATTTTCGGCTGAAGCGAATGGGCGGTGCCCACCACCGATGCTTTCTTTATGGTGCTGGACAGGCCTTTCAACATCACGTTGCCGGTGGCGCCGCCCGGTAAAAAAACATAAAGCGTTGATGAATCTTTCGACAGTGTGGTGGGCCCGTAAAAATGTCCCTGCGGAAGGCCGGGAAGCGAACCGAAAATGGCCTCTCCGTGTTTTTTATTCCACTTACCCAACTCCTTCAGTACATGTACCTGCGGCGGCGGAATGGTGCCGTCTTCTTTCGGGCCAATGTCGAGCAAGAGATTACCGCCGTTGCTGACCGCATCGGCAAAAATGGTGATGACTTCGAAAGGTGTTTTCCAGGCGGTGTCGGTGGGTTGGTAGCCCCAGTTGTTGTTTATTGTCATGCACAGCTCCCACCAATTATACCGTGGACGGCTAACCGGGAAATTCTGCTCCGGCGTTTCATAATCGCCATAACCCTGTAGCCGCCCGTTGATGATAGCCGGCGGATAAGTGCTTAAAATTTTTTGACGAACCTGTGCCGCCTGCCACTCGTCGGCGCTGTGCTCCCAATCGCCGTCGAACCACCAGAGGTCGGGCTTGTAAGCGGTATTCAATTCGGCTAATTGCGCCTGGAAGAATTTCTGAAATCGCTGCCAGCGCAGCGGCTCATCGCTAAGCTTGTACCGGCTGCTGTCTTTCAAAAATCCCGGATAATCGGGATGGCTCCAATCAATCAGCGAAAAATAAGCGCCGCGTTTGATGCCCTCCTTTTCCAGTGCTGCGTAAAACGGCGCCAGAAGGTCGCGGCCGGCGGGTGTGTTTTTCGCCACATTAAAATGCGCCTGCTTTGTTGGCCAGAGCGCCAGCCCATCGTGGTGCTTGGTGGTGATGACGGCATAACGGGCACCACTTTCTTTTATAAGCGCTGCCCAGGCAGCCGGGTTGTACTTCGAGGCCGTGAAACCTTTCATCTGCTGCAGGTAATCGGCATGGCTGATTTTTTTGTTGTGAAAGCTCCAGCTTTCGTCAATGCCATTCACTGAGTACATGCCCCAGTGAATAAAGATTCCCAGCTTGGCGTCGGCAAACCATTGCATCTTATCGCGAATAGAGTCGGGACTGATTTTGGCCTGCGGAAAAGCGGCCAGGCCCAATAGGACGAATGTAAAAAATGCCACAAGTTGTTTCATAAAACATTTGGCTGTTTAAAACGGTGCGCCGACCGGTAAGGACGGCCCGAACCCGTTGGCAAACTAAACAGAACGCAGATGATTTATAGGCCCAAAGATAACCGCCACATTTCGCCCTATTGGCTACCTACCTCGCCAGGCTTAATTCAACAATGGTATCAACCGGCGGTTGCGGAAGGTTGCCGGTATAAATAAACAAGCCTTCCGCTTGCTGGCGGTACCGGACGGCACTTTTACCATCAAACCACCTGGCTCCGGTCACTTTTTGTTTCAGGCCGGGAAGAAAAATGTAATCGCTATCGGGCTTTTTCAACAGATGCACATAAAGGGTATTTTCCTTTGCCGTCACCACGCCCCAGTCCTGCGGTGGCAGCACATTGCCAACCGTACCGTAGATGGTTTCGCCGTACTTCGCCATCCAGTTGCCAATGGCTGCCAGCGTATCGGTAAATTCCGGCTGGATGGAGCCATCGGCCATGGGCCCGACGTTGAGAAGGAAATTGGCGTTGCGGGCCGCGGCATTGATGATGTAGTGAATCAATTCAGCCGTTGGTTTGTACCGCGTATCGGTGATGTTATACCCCCAGGAGCCGTTCATGGTTTCGCAGGTCTCCAGCGGCAATTCATCCGATGGTTGCTGATAACTCAGGCCGGACTTATTCTGCCCGGGCAGGTCCTTTTCGAACATCTGGAAATCTTCGCCGGGAAAGGGTGTTTGGTGGTGGTTGTTGCCTATCAGGCAGGCCGGCTGAAGGCGGTGGATCAGCGAATAAATCTCGTCGTATTTCCAGTCAATCCGCGACCCCAGGTCGCTGCTGCCTTCCGGGTTGGTCTGGTCCCAATGGCCGTCGAACCAGATAGACATGATGGGGCCGTAGTTGGTAAGCAATTCGGTGAGTTGGCCTTTCATGAACTGCAGGTACGACGCATAATTACCAGGCGCTTTGCGACCGCTGCGCTTGCCGGTTCGTCCTGTTTCGTGCGGATAGTCGTCGCGGTACCAATCAAGCAGGGAGTAATACAGGCCCAGCTTCATGTTTTGTTTTTTACACTCGTCGGCCAGCAACTTTAGCACATCTTTTTTATAGGGAGTGTTGGTGATCTTCCAATCGGAATATTTGGTGTCCCAATTGGAGAAGCCATCGTGGTGGCGGGTAATAAATACGATGTACGTCATGCCGGCCGCTTTAGCCGTCGCCACCCATTTGGCAGCGTCAAAATTGAGCGGATGAAAAACGGGCAGCAGGCGGCGATAGTTTGCCGCGGTGATGCCGCGGTTTTCCATCACCCATTCGCCGGCGCCCAGCGTGCTGGAAAGGCCCCAGTGAATGAACAAGCCGAATTTATCGGCCCTGAACTGCTGGCGGGCTACCCTGTTTTCTGCCGCTGGCTGGTAGGCCTGCGGATAAGCTGCCGATAGTTGCCCAAAAAGAAAAAGGATGGTAAAAAATTTTTTTGTCATGACGGATAAAGGTAAAATGAACACAAGGATAGCCAGCGTTTTTCTTTGCATTGCCACTTCGTCTGAGACAACGCCTTCGACTGTAAAAAGCGCAGAACAGCTCCGGACAAATGTCGGCCGCAACGAAAAAATAGTGCGTCCTACAGGTATTGATGTATGGGCTCAATAATTTTCCAGCATCGTCTTTTTTTGCAGCAGCCGGTCGAGCAGTACAAACTGGTTGACGGCACGGTTTACGTTGTGCTCTTTGTAGGCAGCACCATAGTACCGGTCATTGTTCAGAAAATCCGTCAGGAAACGAAGTGCCTGCATGTAAATCAAAAAAGTACCGGCATAGAAAAAATGGCTTTTTTCCTGCGCAGTGAGTTCGTCCTTCATCTCGCTGTAATAGCCCTCCAACACCGCCCGGTAATACTCTTCCCGCACTTCGATTCTTGAAAAATCCTGCTCTTCTTCGCTTACGGGCGACAAATAAGTTCGCATCATGTCGCCCACATCCGAAATAAAATAGCCGGGCATCACGGTATCAAGATCAATGACGCAAAGGCCTCTCTCCTTTTCATCGAACAATACGTTACTGATCTTGGTGTCGTGGTGTGTAACCCGCAAGCGAAAAGCCGGGTTGGCCCTGATGGCTTTGTACGTCTCCACGATTCCTGCCTGCGATTTTGCCCATTCGATAGGGGCAGCCGCGGCCTGCAGGCGTGCCGGGCTCGCCGTTTGAAGTGAGTACAAAAACTGCTGGTACCGCAGGTGCAGGTCATGGAAAGCTGGAATAGTGGTTTTTAGCCGCCTCGCATCCAAGCCCGAAAGCAGGCGGGTAAAACGGGCAAACTGCCTGGCTGCCTCGAATGCCTGTTGGGGCGTTTTTACTGCATCTATGGTATGCGAACCGGACACAAAGGGCAGCAAGCGGTACCACCCATCTCCTTCGAAATAAACCAGGTCTTGCCCGTTAGTAGCCGGCACCGGCGCCACAAATAGATAATCCGGGTGGTGACCGGCAAGAAAGCCGGCGAGCAAGCGGTGGTTGCCGGCAACAGCGGCTGGGTTGGTAAAAACCGCTTCGTTTAATTTTTGCAAAATATAGCATTGCTGCGGCGTGGTTAGCTTCCAGGTGCGGTTAATAAGGCCGGAGCCATGGGGCACTACAGCAGTCTGTTCCGGGTTGAGGCCAAATGACGTGAGAATAGTGGCGTTCATTGTACTATCGGTTTCAACAAACAGAGGCGGTGTGATGGAGTGCCAGTTTCGGTGCTAACTTAAATCCATCGCTCCGGGCATCTGATCAACCAAAGTTCTATGCAATCATCCATCGGCGGCGGCTGCCGGCAATGCTTTTTCCTTTCCCACCGAAAACTCTCCCGAAAATAGGCACCGATTTTTCACCGCAGATACCAAATGGTCCGGCCATCAGCCGGTAGCAACTGCCGGAGTTGGCAGAACAAAGAACGACGGAAAAAATGCAAAGGCTTTAGCCAGTTTACCGGGCATCTGTTATCCGGGGTGGCCATGGCGCAGCCGGTTCGGTTGAGTGCTTTTCGTTTGCGCATGAGCGTAGGGCGTAGAGACAAAAAGGCGGCTCCTGTCCTATCAACAAGCAGGCGCCTTTTGGGAAAACCCGGAAAAAAAACAACCCGGACAAATGCCCGGGTTGTTCTTCTTTTTAAAACGGCAGATGCTCTGCTACTGCAACAGCGTATTGTAATTCGATGTAAAATCAGCCACCGGTTTTTGTTGCCGCCAGGCTTCAAATTGCTCGACTGGTAAATGTTGTGCCCGGGACCGGAGTCGAACCGATACATCCTTGCGGACGGCAGATTTTGAGTCTGCTGCGTCTCGTAAACAGGAAGAAACAGTACAGGAGGATTTTGAAACCTTTAAATCCCCTGTTATGTCACGAAAACATCCCGGTCGTACCTACCTTGAAAACGGCAACTCCTTTTCACGATTTACCATCTTTCCGCCCAACTGGGAGACACCCCGTGCAGACGTAGACAACAAATGGTACTTGGTGTACCGGTTTTATGGGTCAGACGGTAAAATGAAGCAACGGATGATCACCGGCACAGTGAACCAAACCGACTCGTTAAGCGAGCGGCAGGAGCGCATGAGACAATTGGTACTAACGGAACGCGAACGGCTCCTCCGCGGTGACAATCCGTTATATATGAAACTAAACGACGCTGGGGTAAAGAAGATAAGACAGGACTTGGATTATCCAATCCCCGTCCAGTATGAACCAATCGAGCAGGACGACACCTTGAAAGACGCCGTACTGAAAGCGTTATGGAACCCACCTGGCTGTGACAAGCACAAGGCAGACCTGCGCCGTAACGTTATCCGCGTACTGAAAGCCGCCGCCGTTTTGGGGTATGGTGACCTCCCGGTCAGTTCCATCTCCAAGAAGCACATGACGCGGGTTTTCATTAAAATGAAGGAACTGGAACCGGCGATGTCGAACGAATTGTATAACCGGACGCGTACTCACCTGGTCAGCGTTTTCACCATCATCGAGAACGAGGAAGCCAACGAGCGCAGACCCGTTGATGCAGTACCCATCAAACCGGTTGTGGAGAAAAAGCAGGAGGCACTCACCATCGAGGAGATCAAACGCATCCTGACCTACCTAAAAGCCACTGATTACGCATTTTATCGGTTCACCTACATCTTCTACCACACAGCATCACGTCCGGTAGAACTGTGCCGGTTACGTTACGAGGACGTTAACCTGGATGAAGGCGCCTACCGACTCCGCATTTTGAAAAAGAAGAAGTGGCGGGAGGAGGTCAAACCTATCCACACAAACGTGCAACACCTCTGGGCCGAGATAATGAAGGAGGCAAAACCAGGACAATACCTATTCGCCCATGGGTACAAGCCCGGTGACAAACCCTATGTGTCCGCGAGCTACTCACACAAGTTCAAAGCACTCATTAAAGACGGACTGGAAATCAAACGGAACTTTTACACCTTCAAGCACCGGAAGCTGGACGAGGTCAGAATGTTCATGTTGACCAACGAAGGCCTTCAGTTGTCTCGCGACGTTACGCAACACGCAGCTTCCCATGACTCGTTTGGCACAACGTCGATCTACCTGAACGACGAGACGGCAAGAATGAACGCTGTCCTTCGAAATGTTCAGTCACCTATTTGAGTCCATGAACTTTGGCCGCACAGTACCCTGACGAGTCACCCTTTTGCGTGGGAACCAAGCCCCGGTTTTCAAACCAGGGCCCTCTCCTACGGGCATTTGTCACGGCTTGAAAAGAAAGTAGGCGTTGACATACCGGACCAGTGATCGGTTACCGTTGCTCGCGTTGCATCCGCTTCCGGGTATTGCGTCGGTTTCTGTTTCGCTTTTCGAGCAGGTCGGCAACTACTGCACTTGGCTCCGTGAGCTGTAATTTGCCAACAGTCTTGTATGCGTCCTCCGGTGTCAGCAGTTTCTTGTCAAGTTTAGGTGGCGCACCAACCACCTTCTCGCATTCGTCTGTGATGATTTCCGCGACGAGGTCTTGGGATCGGCCGGTGGTGACCAGGCAATCGTGGATCGGGAATACCGGCACGTGCGGGTACTCCTTTCCGATTCGCCTTGCTGCCTGATGCAACATCACGAAGCTCTCGATCCGCTGCAGACAACGCGGCAGGTCGCGGTGGTCGCCCTCCTTCATCTGTTCCATTGCCGCAAATTCACCGGGAAACCGTTGTTGGAACGCCTTTACTGGTTCATAGTACAGACTCCTCGCTTGGTGTCGTTTCCGCGCCTGTGGATCGTGGTACATCAGCCATAATGTGGAGAATTTCACCCGTGGCCGGTCAGCAAACCGGTCAACATAGTTGATGATAAACCGACCTTTGAAGAGGCGTTCCAGTTCTTCATATAGCCGGCCGTCAAGTACCAGTTGACGAAATGTGCTCCCCTGATTTACCTCCGCATCGTGAAACGTAGTGTCAGCGCGATCTTCGGAGGAATTATTCAACATAACACTCTCCCGGTACGATGGCGTCTTTTCCTCCTCTCCCTCTCTTTCCACCTCTTTCCCACTTTGCGGTCCGGTCTGCATCCACCTGATGAACTCCAAGAACTCCTCGCCTCCCATCCGGTGAGACCTCATTCGCTCAAGAACCGGCAGCAGAAAATATGGCTGACTGTTCTTGATGTCCACCGACACCAACTGCTCCCATTTGTATGTGAGGAAGTGGCGCAGTTCACTTTTCATGTTGGTCAGTGGTGTGTGAAACCGAAACCCGAACCCATCAAAGTGCGGGTTTCCATAATCGCCCTGGTTCATCATCCCCACCAAGTCGAGGTAATTTGCCGCCGTGGTGTCCACGTTGCGTGAAAGCTCCTTTTTTAAAGAACGCTTACACGGCGCCGACCAAATTTTGTCGTTCAGTACCTCTTGATGTTCCTTGATCCAACTCCGTGCGGCTTGCTCGTCAAACCGTAGGTGCTTCGGGTTCATCCACTTTGTCAGTGCTGGGTACTGGCGCAGGTTTCTCTCAACTTTTTTGCTGTGTTCTTTCAGGTGGACGCGATACTTGTTTATCAACGCTACGTCACTGATTTCAACCTCCACCAGTGGGGCGCTCCGATAGGCGGGCGTGAGTGCGACTTCCTTACAGGCTTCGCCGTTGAGATAAGATCGGCCCCGCACGATGACACCTGCCCGGATCAGGTTTTCGAGATACACCCTATTGTAATTTGATCCGATGATGTTCTGGAGAATGGCGGAACTCAGACGCGGGACAAACCCGTCATCACCAAAGCTGCCATAATCGTTGTATTTGGCGCTGAGGCGCACAATAGTACCGACAATAAAAAGGTACACATCCCTGGAGCGAGCCCTGTTCTTCTTTACACCAGAGGAGTCGAGAAGATGGTCGCAGTCCAGGTTTTCCGGAACGTTGAACGTTGGTCTGTTCAATGAACAAATATTTCATGTTGGCCGCACCGTCGCGGCTAAATCGGAAGTTGCGGCGCGAGATGGCCGCGGATGTACAATTGAGACCTATTTTACATATCCGGAGAAAGACCGGGGAGTTAAAGAAAACGGGTGAGCTTACCCGTTGTTGCGGAGCTGCCTATATAGGTCGGCAGCGGGTGCAAATATAACACATCGGTTTCAGTTTCGGAAATTCTGCTGTGTATCATCTTGGAAACCACACGGATGAACCATATATTTACGCACTGCTTATGACGCCCTACACCGTTGCCGTACAACGATGGTGACGTCCAAAACCCAGCACCACAGCACCATGCCGATCTCCTGGAACGAAATAAAGACCCGTGCTTACCGGTTTGTCAATGAATGGAAAGATACCGAACGCGAGGAAGCCGACGCGAAACCTTTTCTGATTGAATTTCTTGATGTCTTCGGAGTGACCCGGAAACGGGTCGCGAGATTTGAACATCGGGTGAAGAAGCGCACCGACGCCTCCGGTTACATTGATATGCTCTGGCCGGGGATGATGTTGGTCGAGATGAAGAGTCGGGGGCAGAACCTTGATAAGGCGTACAAACAGGCGACCGAATACATCCAGGGGTTGAAGGAGCACGAGCTGCCTGCACTGGTTCTCATTTGTGATTTTGAGACGTTCCATCTGTACGACGAAGATGGCGTGCAGCATGTTTTTACACTACGGGATCTGGTCAAGAATCTCCACCTGTTTTCCTCCATCGCCGGTTACGAGAAGCGTGACTTCAAGGATCAAGACCCGGTGAATATTCGCGCCGCGGAACTGATGGGCAAACTGCATGATCAGTTGAAGGCGATGGGGTACGAAGGTCACCAGTTAGAGGTGTACCTGGTACGCCTGCTGTTCATCCTGTTTGCGGACGATACCAACATTTTCAACCGTGGTATTTTCCTCGAATACCTGATGGACCGCACCGCCGAAGATGGCAGCGATTTGGCGTACCACCTTGACGCCATCTTTTCGGTGCTGAACAAACCGGAGGACAAGAGACTCAAGAACACGGACGAGCAACTGAACCAGTTCCCATACGTTAACGGAAAGCTGTTCCAGGAGCGTTTGGAGATGGCGGCGTTCGACAGGGAGATGCGTACCGTCCTGCTGCAGTGTTGTGCACTGGACTGGAGTCAAATTTCGCCGGCCATCTTTGGTTCCCTATTTCAGAGCGTCATGGACGAGAAAGCTCGCCGCAACCTCGGGGCACACTACACTTCTGAACGGAACATCTTGAAAGTGATCCGCCCCCTGTTCATGGATGAATTGAACAGTGAGTTTGTCGCCGACGGTGACAACAGGACCAAACTGCTCAAACTGCACGATAAGATCAGTAAACTCCGGTTCCTCGACCCAGCCTGCGGTTGTGGAAACTTCCTTGTGATCGCCTATCGTGAGTTGCGCCTGTTGGAACTGGAGATTGTCAAAAAGCTGCTGAAAGGTCAAACCGTGACCAACATCGCACACTATTTTCTTGTAGACGTTGACCAGTTCTACGGGATCGAATACGAGGAGTTTCCCTCGCAGATCGCCCAAGTAGCGATGTGGCTAATTGACCACCAGATGAACATGATCGCCTCCGACGCCTTCGGGGAGTACATGCCGCGGATCCCGCTGCGTAAAAGTGCTGTGATTAAACACGGTAACGCCCTGCGCACCGACTGGCAGAGTCTTATCGTACCTGGATCACAGGACAAGGAGCCGCCCCGATTTCATTACATCATGGGTAACCCACCGTTTATTGGTCACCAGTGGCGAAATGAACAGCAGATGGAAGACATGGACGTCGTTTTCAAGGGTGTAAACAGAGCGGGCAGGTTGGACTATGTTGCTTCGTGGTATCTGCTCGCGGCCCGGTACTTAGATACCTATAATGAGGTTCAAAGTTCGGTACCAACACAGGTCGCCTTTGTGAGCACAAACTCAATTTGCCAGGGTGAACAGGTAAGTGTTCTGTGGGGCACTCTCTTTTCAGTTTACAAAATCAAAATATTGTTTGCACACCGCACATTCAAATGGGGCAACGAAGCTCGCGGAAACGCCGCCGTCCATGTTGTCATTGTCGGTTTCTCCAACTATGACAAGGCGCCAAAGCGGATCTATGAATACGATGATATAAAGGGCGATTCCCACGAGGTTATTGCAAAAAACATCAACCCCTACTTGGTGGAGGGCGCAGATATTTTTATCCAGTCCCGAGGGAAGCCTCTTCATCAATACCCCGAAATGTTTAAGGGTAGCCAACCAACCGACGGCGGAAATCTGGTCCTCGCGGAGGAAGAGAAAAAACAACTGGTACGTGCCGAGCCGGACGCCGGCAAATGGATACGACCGTACTTAGGCGCTGAGGAGTTTATCAACAACACAAAACGGTACTGCCTGTGGTTGAAGGGTATTGATCCGAAGGAACTACGCAGCCTGAAATTGGTCCAAGAACGGGTCCGGGCGGTGGCTGCTGCGCGACTTAAGAGTCCTACACCCTCGGTGAAAGAGTTCGCGAAATATCCAACACTTTTTACCCAAGACCGTCAACCAAACACAAATTATCTGGTTGTGCCGGAGGTGTCATCCGAAAACCGGATGTACATCCCGATCGGTTTCCTGAAACCGGAGGTTGTTTGCAGTAACAAATTACAAATTATACCAGGTGCTTCCCCTTACATGTTCGGTGTCCTCCACTCATTGATGCACATGGTCTGGGTGCGTTACGTTGGCGGTCGATTGAAGTCGGATTTTAGTTACTCTCCATCTGTCTATAACAACTTTCCTTGGCCGGTGGCACCTACCGAGAAACAGGTCAGCGCCGTTGAAGATGCGGCAAAAGGGGTATTGACAGTTCGCGCAAGCTTTAAAGGTAGCAGCCTGGCCGACCTGTACGCACGTGGTTCAATGCCACCGGAACTTGTCGCTGCCCACAAAAAACTCGACAAGGCGGTTGACCTCTGTTACCGATCCAACGCGTTTACTAATGAGACTAAACGGATCGAGTTCCTTTTTGATCTATACGAAAAGTACACCGCCGGTTTGTTCGCCCCGGCGAAGAATGGGAGCGGGAAACAACGTTCCCCTCACGTTGGCTTGTGATGTCTCTTTGTGAAGATTACATTTATAGGTAATATTGATGTTCTCACGATGTCCGATAAAGCGATTGTAACACCCGAGGTTCTCAAGTGGGCACGTAAAACTGCGAAACTGCCCTTAGAGAAAGCTGCTGCTTCCATGGGTTGCTCGGTAGAGCGTTTACAGTCGTGGGAGAATGGCGACGATCAACCAACGATTAAACAGGCGCAGAAACTCGCTCATGTTTACCAACGCCCGTTCGCCCTACTCTTTTTACCCGAGCCACCAAAAGATTTCAAACCACTACAGGACTTCCGGAGCAACAAACAGGAAGAATTTAGTACGGCGCTCACGTTCATGATCCGCGAAGTTCAAGAAAAACAGCGTTGGGTGCGGACAATGTTTGAAGATAACGAAGAACGTCCGCTCGGCTTCGTCGGCAAGTTTAACAGGCGAACATCACCGGAAACGGTTGCAAATGATATACGGGAGACACTCGGTATCCGCTCCTTTGAGCACAGGGACGCCAGTGCGTTGAAGTACTGGATCAAGAAAGCGGAAGCGGCACGGATCTTTGTGTCACTAAGCAGCAACTTCCACCCCAAGGCCAAACTCGATACCGAAGAAGTAAAGGGTTTCGCGATTGCTGACCGGTTTGCGCCGTTCGTATTTCTTAACAGCGACGACTACGAAAACCCTCAACTCTTCACCCTCGCCCACGAGTTGGCCCACATCTGGATCAACCAAAGTGGAATATCTGTCGACACACAAACGGTTTCTTTCCGGGGTGCACACAACCGAAAGATCGATCCAGTGGAAATTTTCTGTAATAAGGTTGCGGCGAACGCCCTATTACCCAAAGAGGCGATGGTGTCCGCCGGAGAGATTTATGACCTGACCAGGTTCGACAATGTGGAGCAAATCGCCAGACGTTACGGCGTGAGCAACCTAACACTTCTTTTTCGCCTGCACGAGTTGGGAATAATCAACAAGCGCCAGTTTGGTGGTCTCAAGAAGATTGCGGATCTCCGGTTTGAGGCCTACGAGAAAAAACAAGCCGAGGGGGATAAAAAGTCAGGAGACGTCAACTACTACATACTGCAAGTTCGACGTAACGGGAAAGCGTTCTCACAACTGGTTTTGGACTTCTACCGCGGTGGTCAAATCACCGGCGTCGAAGCGAGTCATCTACTCAGGGTAAAGTTGAGTAATTTTTCAAACTTCGAACAATACGTCTACAAATGACGACGGATGCCAAACAACTATACTGCTTCGACACCAACGTTCTGGTACAAGCGTGGAACCATTACTACGCCCCGGAGATTTGCCAGAGTTATTGGGATGTCCTCAACGAGTTCGGCGACAAGGGTATCATCTTTGTCCCTGGAGAAGTTTACGATGAAATCCAGAGGATCGACGATCATCTCGCGAAATGGTTAAGGGACTCTCGAATACCTGTACGTGAAACTGATGGTCAGGTTACCAAACGCCTGACCGAGATTTATGCAAAAGACAGGAAACATCGGTTGCTCGTGGAGGACACAAAACAGAGATCATTGGCGGACCCTTGGGTTATTGCACACGCTTTACGAGCGGACGCAGTTGTCGTAACAAAAGAAAACAAAGAAACCAACCCTGTCAGTAAACGGATCAAGATACCGAACGTGTGTGAAAAGATGGGGGTCGAATGTATCAACGATTTCGAGTTCATTAAGCGATTTAACATCCAGTTCTCGTGTTCATCTCCCCACTGCTCCTGATCCCTTACTCATGACACTTTTCTTTTACCGGGCGTCGAAAACTTGAAGTCGAGGAGCTCCTTTGGGTGCAGTCCGAGGGTCTCGGCGATTGCGAAAATCATTGACACGGACGTGTTGGTCTTTCCTTTTTCCACCCGAAATATCAGGTTGTACTCGACGTCCATGGCGGCGGCGAAACCACGCAACGTGTAACCCCGTTGCTCACGGAGCTTTCGTATGTGCGCACCGAGTGCGACACAGTACTCCACGTTTTTGATCTTCTTACGTTCCGCCTTTTGGTTCACCTGACCAAGGTGGAAGAACTTTGTGAACCGAGTGTAGTCGAAATTGTCGTCACGTGTATATTTGTAACACTCACAATCAAAACCCTGTTTATGAAATCACGATCCAAACTCGTCACCATTTGTCTGTTGACAACCGCCCTCGCCGCCTGCAACTCCGATCAACTGGATCAACGCGAAGCCGCACTAAAGGAAAAGGAACTGGAACTGCGTCAAAGGGAACAGGAACTGGAGAACAAAGGTTCCGACACGCATCAGGAGAACTACTCATCAAATGGTAACAGTTACTCAGAACCGCAGACCACTGTTAAGTACATGTATGTGGTTGTATCCACAAATGAACCCAAAATCATTTCAGAGACTGTCGAAGATTTGCCGGATGTAGACGAGACACCATCGAACGATCCGCCACCGGGAGAATCGTTTACCGACGGAATTTTACCCAGGGAAGTTAAACCACACTTCCTTAAGCCTCCGAAACTTCCTCGGTATGTCAAATACGCACAGCCACAACATTACACTTACACGTCTGACATTGTCGAAGTGAAAAATTACACCGAGGATGCGCGACTGATGGAAGAAGACAAGTACGAGCGAAAAGTGCAACCCACCATCAATGAAGCTAACCGTCGGATCGAATTCGATAATCGAATGAGTTCAGGGAAGTCCGTTAACGCCGTGGCGGAAATCATATCGCGCAAAAGTTTCGTGTTCGACACGTACGCCGAGGCAAGCAAGGACAGGGCGACACGCAAGAACATCACACAGTAAAGTATAACGATAACTTTTAGTCATCTCCTCACATCAACATGTATTCGTATGAAATCTGTTTCCACGGTGATCGCAGTAATCGTCGCGATCCCGGTCGTTTTCCTCATCATCATGTTCTTCGGTGCTGCAGGACGTAAGGTCATCGGTGACGACCCCGATCAAATGGACAAACCCTCTCATTGGTTCAAAACGATTGTGATCGGTATCATCGGCTTGTTGCTCTTTGGGTACGTAACACGTCGGTCAGGGTGCGGTAGTGAACGTGCCGCCGACTATGAGATGGAAAACAGTCGAGATCGTGGATATTAAGTTGTACACATCTCGCGATGACAGAGGCGCCCTCACAGGCGCCTTTTTTATGGGTTATCGTGTCGAAACACAATCCCAGCCGCGTATATATGACTAATGGCTATAGGCGGCCGCCAAACCGGTTCGTGTTCGTCGCTGACGCAGGATCTCTCCAAAACCCCGCCCGGAGCCAAAGTGAAGTTCCGGTTCCCCCGGCACTCTCACCGAAAACAATTTTATCTAACCCAAACAAACAAAAACATTCGTTATGGTTACCGTAACAAATTTCCACGTGCGCAAAACGAAAAGTGGCGAGTCCTTTGTCGTTTTGACCATCTCCGGCGGACTTGAAATGGTCCAGTCGCAAACCTCGGGCCAGTGGCGGGCTGTTGTTCGTAAGTGCCAGATCCCTGCAAACTTTGATGAAACCGTCGCCAAGTCTGTTGTAGGCACACAGTTGCCCGGCAGCATCATCCGGGTACAGACCGATCCGTACCAGTACACCGATGAAAAGAGCGGCGAGGTAGTCACCCTGTCACATTCCTGGTCTTACAGTCCGGATGGTGTCACAGTTGTACCGCAACCCGAAGAAGTCTTCGCGTAATGTAAAGAAGATCCATTTTTTACTCCGCCCTGGTCACACCCGACCGGGGCGTTTTTTATTTCACAACCTCAAACAAAGTTTATGTCAACGAACAAATTGAGACTCGCTGTAACAGGTCAACCCAACACACCAAAACTGTTCAATGCGTTGCAGATCGCTTATGGTCTCTGCGGCTCGTGGTCAAAAATCCTGACCGTTGGATCATCTTCAACTGACGGCCAGTTTCAACACCTTGGCGGGTACAATACTCTTCGTATCGCAGCCGACGCAACACCGAGCCGGTACGCCGAGTTGCTCTCAATCGCGGTATCTTGTGGCAAAGACGTAGTGGTCTTCACCTCTTTGTCAAATGAGTGGGAGTTCGGTGTGCAGCACCACCTACATGGCTCCTATTTCGAGGATGTGCTGCGATCACATCGGATGTTGTTTCACACGATGAAACACCTGCCGGTACACGTCATTGGTTGTGTCGATACCCGTACAATCTTTTTACAAAAGGATATTGAGGGGCGACGTAAACTGCGTCAGGAACGAATGGCGCAACAGCCGGACATTGCTGATCACTTCACAACCGTTCTACACCTTGACAAACGAGGTTCCTGCCGTGTTCAAAAAGACAGTACAAAGGTGCTGCCGACCGATGTTCCATTCAAGCTCTCTTTACATCACGGTGCGCTGCTCGCCAACTGGTGCCGCAGTGGTGAGCCTGTGATTTCATGGGAGCTCCAGCAGCAAATCGATAACTGCTCCTCACTGGCTGAACTCTACCAACTGCTCTTTGAGACGGACATCGAGAATGTAGACGTCATCACCGCCTTCACGCGGAGACGCTTGCAACTTGACGAGGAGCGAAAAGAGCCGGTGTTGGAACTGGTGCCGGGAGGGCTCCTGTGATGAGCAGAAATGTCATCATGCGGCACGACGGGAAGAGTGTCCTGGTGGTAACAGAGAAGGGTGCGCTACGTACCCTTTTTGTTCCGTTCAAGGTGCGCTGTATTCACCCGGTTGAAAATATACCGGAGAACAGTTATGTGTTCGTCGAGCTGGTTATTATGGACAACAGGTACCGGCTCCTTTATTGGATCAATCAGCGGATGATTCCCTATGACCGTTTCAGCATCCGTGTCGACTGGTAACCAAACTTCATAAATTTATCAACCGTCCGTCTCCCTGTGTTCAGTATGACGTGGGGAGCGGACACAAACCTCACAGATTTGGAGATGGAACTTTTGCCTGTACAACCAGCGGTGGCGGAAATCACCATCGTTTATCGAAACAAACAAAGGGACAACGAACGACCGCAGATTACCACATCTGCCGACGCTCACCGTTGTTTACTGAGCGGATACAACCAAGACATCTTCAGCTTGCAGGAACAATTCGTGGTTCTCTTTTTGAACCAGGCGAACGAGGTACTTGGAATATACCGGTTGGCAACTGGTGGGCGGACAGGGGTAATATCCGACCCACGTCTGATTTTCGCAGTAGCGCTGAAAGTCGCGGCCGTGGCCTGTATCGTTAGCCACTCTCACCCGTCCGGAGTTTTGCGTCCGAGCAGGGCTGACCAAGAGATGACTGTTAAACTCAAGGAGGGCGGCCGGTTACTCGATGTCAAAGTTCTTGACCACATCATCCTGGCGCCCGACGGTGTCGGTTACTACTCTTTCGCCGATCAGGGGCAGATTTAGATTGAACATGTTGACACGTCACCGACCAAATCAAATGGTTCCTCCAGCGAGAACTCACAAAAACAACAAAACCCGGACAAGTGCCCGGGTTGTTGTTTCTTTGTTACTTAGATGAAAGCTCCTGTGACTGTTATACCGTACTGTTATACGATGTGTGTCCAGAAACTCCACTCCCACATTTCATAAAGCGTCTGAAACGCTTTGTGGGTGTAGTTTGTGCCCGGGATCGGAGTCGAACCGATACATCCTTGCGGACGGCAGATTTTGAGTCTGCTGCGTCTACCAATTCCGCCACCCGGGCATTAAGAAGAGCGTTGAGGGCTGCAATGTTACGACATTCTGCCTAATTCCATCAGGCCGCATCATTTTTTTTGTGGCTGCTACCGGCAGCACCTTTTTTTCGGCCGCAACCATTTCAACACTGCTTTCAGAATCTGCATTATAACCATTTTCCTATGCGGGCAAGTTACGCCAGGGCCCTCCTGAAAATTGTTAACCGTCGGTGAAAGGAGCCACTGCGGGCTGAACGATTGCTCGGACGAGGAAAGTATCCCATCTTT
The DNA here is from genome assembly GCA_965365435.1 of uncultured Flavisolibacter sp. GTDB lineage: Bacteria > Bacteroidota > Bacteroidia > Chitinophagales > Chitinophagaceae > Flavisolibacter. The sequence goes on along the minus strand of CBDUBQ010000011.1, from coordinate 29,537 downwards.
GCCCTTTCCGTTCATGACAAAGAAGCTCCTTCGTGCCGACGATTTTTTAGCTTTGCCGCAAAACCGGCAGGTGGACCTGCTGCATACCGACGGCGTACACATCGGCAAGCGAAGGGTGGGCCGGCAAACGGTCATTCTTTTTCAGCTCTACAGTTTCTACGTAGAGATACATTACAGGCAATACCGCAAAGCGATAGACCGGCTGATTGTTTCGGAGAGTACCGACACGTTGCAACCCTATCTGGAGCAAATCCAAGTTCGTGGTCTGAACCAGGACGGAAAAAGCGACAGCTGAAAATGTGAACAGATAAGTTTCGTTTCTTCCGCGACATTTCACATATTTGCTTACCAAGCCATTCTTCATGACCAGCTCTCTGCCACCGAAAAGCCTCGTGCTGTATGCCGACGATGATCCGGATGATCTGGAGCTGGTTGGCGACGCCTTTGCCAGTTATGCACATGCCATTACGCTGATTACCTTTGCCAACGGCGTGGAGCTGATGGATTTTTTAGAACAACGTTCTTCAGACTGCCCGACGCCTTGCCTGATTATTCTCGACATCAACATGCCGCGGCTTAATGGCAAAGAAGTGCTGAAGCGGCTGCGCAGCAACCAGGCGTATAGCGATATTCCGGTAGTGCTTTTTTCCACGTCCACCCTTCCTACCGAAGCCGTCTATGCCCGGTCCATGCAGGCAGGGTTTGTCACAAAGCCGTTGGTCAGCGGACAAATTCACCAGATCGTAGATACACTGCTGGCACACTGCCACGATGAAGTCAGGCAAAGGATTTATCGCAAATAGCAATAGCCGGACAAGGGGCGCAAGGGGCCGAAAAACTTTGTACGCATCGTTGACAGTTTTACTGCACACAAAGACGGCAGGCACACAGCATTGATCCTTCTGCAAAAAACGCCGAAGCCGTTTCTATAAAACGGCGCCATTCATTTATCAGGCATTTAACCAGAATAAGTTTAGAGAAGAGGTAAGGCGATGGACCGCGGTTGCAGCGGCCCTGCCTGCACCAAATGGACTGTAAGCGGTAGCCTTGCCGCCGTGTAACAAAAAAATCTATCTATTGGGGAAGGTGGGAAGAAAAAAAGAAAGAGAAGAAGTTGACTGATATCAGATTTTACGTTCGGTTTTTCTTAAGACGTTGGATCTGGACAAAAACTTACTGGACGGTTTTCTTTTTGATAATGGATAGTTGGTTATTTTCTTTTGGTATTGGATTTTGTTGATAACCTCTATCAATCAACTTCTGCTACAAAAGTAAACAAGGCGCCCCTGCTGCGCAATGGCAGTTCTGCCCTTTTTCTCACCTATGGAATTTCCGGTGGTTTGCGTAGAAGCCGGCCGGACCCATCGGAACTTTACGAAAGCCACTTTTCAACATTTTTGGTGCCGGCCAACTGCCGGGCCGTCCGAAAAGGGCTAAAACGCCAGAATTCACCTGCAATGTTCGCAAACCTCCGTGCGGCTGTAGCGAAAACTACGCAGCCAACGGCGTAAGTATCCGAAGGGTGCCCTGGCCAGGCAGCCCGGCCACGTGCCGCTTACCGGCGTGCACGGTTTTTGCACCGGTTGTTATCCTGTTTAAATCATCAGCGATGCGAAGCCGGTATGCTTTATTCAACGTAAATTGTTTATCTAAACGCTTGCAATATGACATTGGCCGAGTTTAGCCGGTTGGACAAAACCCAGCAGGTAAAGCAGTTTTGGCTGGGTATGCTCGTTGGCCAGCGCCTCGAGGGCCAGTCGCTGATCCAATGCCGGCAAATTGACGGCTTTTATGTAGAATACAAGATTCTGGAAAAAGGCAGCCGCAACCTGCGCTGTTTTCAAAACCCCGACCTGCTGCAGCCTTACCTCGGCAGCATTAACATAGAACCGCTCTTTAACTAAATCGAAAAGGCGGCCATCCGGCAGCGCTTGTCAGACCGGTGCTGCATCTTCCTGGACAGCCGCTTCCAGTTCGGCAATCACCAGCTTATCCATTTTCATCATGGCCCGCATTACCCTCGCTGCACCGGCCGCATCGGCGCCCGCCATCAGTTGGGGAAGCACGGCGGGTACCACCTGCCACCAAAGGCCAAAGCGATCTTGCAGCCAGCCGCAACGCGATGGGCTGCCGCCTTCCGATAGCCGGGTCCAGTAGTGGTCCACTTCTTCCTGCGTTTCGCAGTTCACCACAAACGAAACAGCTTCATTAAAGCGAAACTGCGGCCCACCGTTCAGGGCAATAAACTCCTGTCCAAACAGCCGGAACACTGCGGTCATCACCGACCCGGCAGGCCCATGTCCGGCCTCGGTGTAGCGCACCACGCTTTGCACCGATGCATCGGGAAAAACAGCGGTATAAAACTGCATGGCCTCCTCGGCATTGTTGTCAAACCAAAGAAAGGGGATAATCTTTTGCATAACGGTTATTTTGTTCGGCAAACGTAACACCGATAGCCCGGGCGGCACATTGCCGTTTGCGGCAAAAAAAGGGCAATCCACGACAGCCCCGTCCGGGGCAAAAAACAGCGAAACCAAACGGCATTGAAACGGGCGGATATTTGTGCTTTCCCATATGATAAAGCTGATCCTGTTATTGCTGCTTTTTTCTTTGTCGCTCCTGGTCTTTTTCAGGGCGCCCACCAACCTGCTTTGGTATGTTTCTATCCTTGTTACCGAGTTTTCGTGGGTGTTTATCCTGTTGGTTTGCCTGGTGTTTTTTTGGCCGGCCGAAACGGTACGCTTTCAGCGTTTGACTTATGCGGCCACAATCATCACCATCCTGCTGCTCCTCCTTCCCTACTGGCAGGCCTGGCGGCTGGCGCCGCAGCTTCGGGCGGGTTTTCTTGCTGCTTTTCCAATTGATGTGGCCACGGATGATGTTCCGTTTCAACCCGGCAAAATTTTTACCGGCATCGGCGCCGGAAAGGTGCCCTTCCGGCAAATGCAGTTTAGCCATAAACACGCTCTTTCCCTGAATTTTTATGCCTCGCAAAAAGATGGGCTGCGGCCCTGTGTGGTAGTGATCCACGGCGGATCGTGGGCCGGCGGCAACAACCTGCAATTGCCGGAGCTGAACAGCGAGCTGGCCAAAGCGGGCTTTCATGTGGCAAGCATCCACTACCGCCTGGCGCCGGACCACCGGTTCCCGGCGCCGGTTGCCGATGTAAAGGCGGCCTTGCAGTTCTTAAAAGAAAATGCCGGCCGGTTGCAGATCAATGCCACGAGTTTTGTGCTGCTGGGCCGCAGCGCCGGCGGGCAGGTAGCCCTGTCGGCGGCTTACACCCTCAACGATCCGGCCATCTGCGGCGTCATTGATTTTTACGGCCCCGCCGATATGGTATGGGGCTACCAAAACCCTACGAACCCACTGGTACTCGACAGCCGTGCCGTGATGGAAGCCTACCTGGGCGGCACTTTGCAGGCTATGCCCGAACAGTACCACCGCAGTTCTGCCACCGAAACCGCCACTGCCGCATCGCCGCCCACGCTCCTGATCTACGCCGAAAACGATCCCCTGGTATCGCCGCGGCATGGCAATAAGCTAAGCGAAAAACTAACAGCGTCCGGCGTTCGGCACTATGCGCTTTACCTGCCCTGGGCCACGCATGGCTTTGATTATACGCTCAACGGTCCCGGTGGCCAGTTGAGTACCTGGGCGGTGAAACATTTCCTGCAGGCCGTGTGCCAGCAGCAAGGCCGGTAAAGGCAGGCAAAAGGCAATGCCTGCGCTGCTGCGGAACAGCGTATCTTTTAGCCGCGTATGGAGGCAAAAAAGATGGCTGCCGAATCGGCGGCAGGCTGGATTAAAGACGGCATGGTGGTGGGCCTGGGCACCGGCTCCACCGCTTACTGGGCCATTCAAAAAATTGCCGACCGGGTAAGGGAAGGCCTGCGAATAAAAGCAGTGGCCACATCGGTGCAAACCGAAAAACTGGCAAGCCAGCAAGGTATTTCGCTTGTTCCCTTTTCAAAAATCAACGGCATTGACTTGACGATTGACGGAGCCGATGAAGTGAACCCCGCGGGTGACCTCATAAAGGGCGGTGGCGGCGCCCTGCTCCGCGAAAAATTGGTGGCCTATCATTCAGCCAGCTATTTCATTGTGGTGGACGAATCGAAACTGGTGCCGGCGCTCGGCCGCTTTCCTTTGCCGGTGGAAGTGCTGCCGTTTGGCGCGGAATTGACGCTTCGGCATCTGGAAAAACAGTTTGGGCCGGCAGTACTGCGGCAGGCCAATGGAAAAATTTTTCTTACCGACAACGGAAACTATATTGCCGACCTGCGGCTTTATCCGATACACGATCCGGAAGCGCTGAACAACCGACTGCACAGCGTACCGGGTGTAGTGGAAACCGGCTTGTTCAGGAACCAGATGGTTACAAGAGTGATGGTAGGAAAAAGCGACGGAACGGTGGAGGTGAAATCTTTTCGACAGTAGCGGTGCAGGCAAAACATACCGGCGGACCTTTTACCGGCAAACGATGGCTTAGCACTCACTCAGGCTCAGCGGAATGTTCACCGCCAGCCCGCCTTCGGCGGTTTCCTTGTATTTACTGTTCATGTCAAGTGCCGTCTCCCACATGGTTTCCACTACGGCATCGAGCGAAACTTTGGCATAATCGGGTGCACTCTGCAAAGCCAGTTGCGAGGCCGTGATGGCTTTAATGGCGCCCATTGTGTTGCGTTCAATGCAGGGCACCTGCACCAGCCCGGCAATAGGGTCGCAGGTCATGCCCAGGTGGTGTTCCATGGCAATTTCAGCCGCCATCAGCGCCTGCCGCTGCGTGCCGCCCGCTACCTCGGTGAGCGCCGCCGCCGCCATGGCAGACGATACGCCGATCTCCGCCTGGCAGCCGCCCATGGCCGCCGAGATGGTGGCGCCTTTCTTAAAAATGCTGCCGATCTCCGACGCCGTCAGGATAAACTGAATAATCTTGTCGTCGGTTATCTCTTCGCCAAACACAAGGAAGTAATGAAGCACGGCAGGTATCACGCCGGCAGCACCGTTGGTGGGCGCCGTCACCACCCGGCCAAAAGCCGCGTTTTCTTCGTTTACCGCCAGGGCAAAACAGCTTACCCAATCAAGTATGTATTGAAACGAATTGCCACCTGCCTTAATCGCCCGGATCCACCCATCAGAATCGCTGTAGGTTTGCCCCTTCAGCAGGCGTTTGGCCAGGTCGGCGGCGCGGCGCTTCACAAATAGGCCACCCGGCAGGGTGCCGGTGGTATGGCAACCGCGGTAGGTGCACTCTTTCATCACCTGCCAAACGCGAAGCACGCCATCACGGGTTTCTTTTTCGGTGCGCCAGGCCGCTTCGTTTTCCAGCACCACTTCATGGATGGCCATACCGGTCTTCAGGCACCAGTGCAGCAGGTCGGCCGACGTATTGACAGGAAAAGGAAGGGGTACCGATTCTTTTCCTACGTCCTCGCCCTCCTTTACCACAAAACCGCCACCAATAGAGTAGTAGGTTTCGGCTACATGGTGGCCTTCCTTCACTGTGGCCATCAGGGTTAAGGCGTTGGGATGAAAGGGCAGCGATTCGGTAAAAAGAAAACGCAGGTCCTGTTCGGGATGAAACGGCAGCATCCTGGCGCCATCGAAATGCAGTGCTTTGTTTTGATAAATTGCCGCAATGGTGGCCTCGATTTTAGCCACATCGAAGGTCACCGGGTCGGCGCCGGAAAGGCCGAGAAGCACGGCAATGTCGGTGCCGTGGCCTTTACCGGTTTTGGCAAGAGAGCCATATAGTAAAACCGTAATGCCGGTGACGGAATGATAACAATCTTTCTCTTTCAGGGATTGCACAAACCGCTGTGCCGCCCGCCAGGGGCCAAGTGTGTGCGATGAGGAAGGCCCCACACCAATTTTGAACATATCAAAAACCGAAATCGCCTCGTGTGCCAACAGCTAATGTTTGTGCAAATATAAAGGGAGCGCCTCACCGCCTGCGCCGAGGGCCCACAGTTTGAATGGTTTGAAAGGTAAGTAGGCCTTGGAATGCGGGCCGAATGATAGACCAAAAAAAAGGAGACCCAGTGCCATTCCTCCGGGCCGACAGCAGAAAGCCACACCAAACGAAAAGGCGCACGAGATGGTCTTTCTCGTGCGCCTTTTTAATTAATCGTGGAGCCGGCCACCCCGCTGGTTTGCCGCCGTATGGCTTTATTGAACGGCCACCAGGCTAACATCAAAAATCAGGATGGAGTTGCCCGGAATTCTGCCATCGGGGGTTGCATTAGGACCGTAACCCAGAGAAGGTGGAACATATAACCGGATCTTGCCGCCTGTTTTAATCAGCGGAATGCCGTTTTTAAAGCCGGTGATTAACCCCGAAAGGTTAAAGGCCACCGGGCTGTCGGCCTTGTCAAATGTGTTGCCGTTGGTCAGCCTGCCTTCATAAGTGACGGCAACATTGCTGCACACCGTAGGCGCCGTACCACTGCCGGCGGCATCTATCACATAAAACAGCCCGCTGCAATGCTGCGTAGCCGTGATGCTGTTGGCAGAGAGATAGCTGCGCACCGCATCAATTTCGGTGGCGGGCGCCACTACGCCGCATTCATTATACGTGCAGGTAAAGCTGGTACCGTCATTGCCTTTCAAACAGCCGGTGAACAGGCTCACTAGGAAAATTGCCAGAAGGATGTTTTTCATTTCTATATTGTTTTTTTAACTGCTCAACTGATGATCTGGTGCCTGCGGGCCGTCGCGCTTTTGCAACAGCGATTGGTAATCGGCTTCGTTGCGGTCCCATTTGTGCCGGGCGGTGAATATGACCACAAAAACCACGATGGCGATCACAGCTACCAAGATCACAATCACTACCGATGAATGCCGCCGCAGCTCCTTGTCGGCCTTGCGGTACCAGCCGCTTAAAAAATTAACAAAAAACACCACGGCCAGCAAGGAAACCGCCGGCAACACCAGCGAAAACTTTCGGAAGAAAGCGGTTTTGTGCTGCCGCTGCTCTTCCCAGTAGCGAACGAATTTTTCTTCTTCGGGCGTCAGCATAAAAAAAATCCCGATCGCTTGTGGCGAACGGGAGAACGGAGGTACCGAGCAGATTCGAACTGCTGTGGGAGCTTTTGCAGAGCTCTGCCTAACCCCTCGGCCACGGTACCAGATTTTCAGTTAACCGTTCTACGCCTTCCCTCCACAAGGAAAATAATGGGTAAAAAACAGTGAGCGGTAAGCGGTAAACGGTGAACTTAATTTCAAGAACGGGGGCGAAAATAGGCATTTTTCAGAAACAAATTAGCACGATATTTACGCCTCAACATTTATTAGCGATTCATGCACCGCATTGCCGAATCAGAACTTATTCTCAATAGCCGCGGCGCCGTTTACCACCTCGATCTCCGGCCCGAAGAACTGGCCGCCACCATCATCACCGTGGGCGACCCGGAGCGGGTCGGCGAAGTGTCGAAGCATTTCGACAGCGTGGACGTGCAGCGCCGGCACCGTGAGTTTGTCACCCATACGGGCCGCATTGGCAAAAAGCGACTTTCCGTGGTGTCAACCGGCATTGGCCCAGACAATATTGACATTGTGCTGAACGAGCTGGATGCCTTGGTGAATATTGACTTTGAATCGCGAAGTATTAAACCTTCGCTGACATCGCTCGATATTGTTCGTGTGGGTACATCGGGTTCGCTGCAGGCCGATATCCCGGTTGACAGTTTTGTGGCCTCCACCCACGGACTTGGCCTCGACAACCTGCTGAATTATTACCGGTTGGAACATAACGAAAGCGAACGGCAGTTGCTGCAATCGTTTGTTACCCACACCCAGCTACATGCACAAATCAGCCATCCCTATATCAGCCTTGGCAGCGCCTCGCTCCTGAAACACTACGTGGGCGGATTTCACCAGGGCATCACGGTTACCTGCCCCGGATTTTACGGGCCCCAGGGCCGGGTGCTGCGCCTCGGCATTCGCAATCCGGAACTGATAGACCGGCTGACGCAGTTCAGCTACGGCCCCCACCGCATCACCAATTTCGAAATGGAAACGTCGGCCATTTACGGCCTCGGCAAGCTGCTTGGCCACCACTGCCTTTCGTTGAGCGCCATTGTGGCCAACCGCATTACAAAAGAGTTTTCGAAAGATTCGGCGGCCACCATCGAACGGCTGATTCAACAAACCCTTCAAACGCTCAGCGAAACCTGATCATGGACATTCAATTTTTTAAGTACCAGGGAACGGGAAACGATTTTATCATTCTCGACAACCGAAACAATGAGTATTCGTTCACCAAAGAACAAATTGCTTTTTTGTGCCACCGGCGGTTTGGCATTGGCGCCGATGGGCTGATGCTCCTGAACACGCATTCCGGCTACGATTTTGAGATGGTGTATTTTAATGCCGATGGTGGCGAAAGCAGCATGTGCGGCAATGGCGGTCGCTGCCTGGTAAAATTTGCCTTCGACCGCGGCATTATTAAACGCGACTACCGGTTTATGGCCATTGACGGCGAACACGAAGCCAGCCTAGAAATGGACGGCACCGTTGCGTTGAAAATGAAAAACGTAAGGCAGGTGCGGTACGAGCACGGCGATTATATACTCGATACCGGATCGCCGCATTACGTCCACCTGGTTGCCGATGCCGCTTACGTAAATGTGGTGGAAAAGGGGCGGCAGATTCGGTATAGCGAAGCTTTTAAAACCGAAGGCATCAACGTGAATTTTGTGCAGCAAACCGATGAGCCGGACCATATTATTGTACGGACGTACGAACGGGGCGTGGAAGACGAAACTTTTTCGTGCGGAACCGGCGTAACGGCGGCTGCCCTTGTATGCTTTCACAACGAAAACGGCTACAACCGGGTGGAGGTGGATACCAAAGGTGGCCGGCTGAGCGTAGAATTCGACAAGATAGAAGAGAGCTATCAAAACGTTTGGCTCATTGGCCCGGCCGTTCATGTATATGGCGGTCAGTTGACGATCTAAACCGGTGATAACAACCACCGTCACTAGCTGCCTGCCGTTTTTTTACTTTCGCTTTTTTATACAAAATCATTATGATCACTCTCCGCGTTTACGGCATTTTGATAAACGAAAACAAAGACGTGCTGGTAAGCGATGAATACATTCGCGGTGGCTACTTTACCAAGTTTCCGGGTGGTGGCCTGGAGTTTGGCGAAGGCACCCGCGATTGCCTTAAAAGGGAATTTATAGAGGAGATGAACCTGGCGGTGGAAGTGGGCGAACACCTGTACACCACCGACATTTTCCAGGCATCGGCTTTCCGGGAAGGTCAGCAGATCATTTCGGTTTATTACCTCGTTAGCCCGTTGGAAGAAATCAACGTGCCGCTCCGCGACCGGCCCTTTCACTTTGATGAAGAACAACTGGCCCTGTATGCGCAACGAAACGAGATTGAAACCTTCCGGTTTATACCCTGGAACGAGTTGTCGGAAGAGTCTGTGACGCTGCCGCTGGATAAAGTGGCCGTACGATTGATCAAGGAAAAATTTGCGTAGTCATACTGATGAAGCGCAACAGCTTATCAGTAAAGCCACACCTCATTTTTTCACTATTGCGAGACGAAATACGCTACAGTTTGAACGCTTGAACGTCGAACTTCTGAACCTTTACGCCTCCCCCATTGCCGCCTGTTTTAGCTGTTCGGCCCTTTCGCTGCCCAGGTAGCGTTCAATGACGGCATGCACCAGGTAAATCACCGGCGTCATTAAAACAGCCACCAGGAATTTATACAGGTAATTGCCGATGCAGATGGCCATTACCAACGAAAACGACCAGGGAGCGACACTGCCGGTTAGCCGGGGCGCTATGTAAAAAGCAATAAACAACACTACAAAACTGTCAATGAACTGCGACACCAGGGTGGAGCCGGTGGCCCGCAGCCAGATGGAGCGTTCGCCGGTGGCCCGCTTGATGCGGTGAAAGATGGCCACATCCAGCAACTGGCTAAACAGGAAGGCCGCTATAGATGCAACGATGATGGCCTGGCTTTGGCCGAAAATGCCGGCAAAGGCGGCGTTGCTGTCAGGCACACCCTGGTAATAATTAGTGGCCCAGAAATCGGCCGGGTACAGACTGATGGCCCCCATAAACATGACAAAGGCAAACGCAATGAGCACACAGGTAAGGATGGAAAGAAACCGCACACCTTTGGGTCCAAAATATTCGTTGATAATGTCTGTCATGACAAACACCACCGGCCAAAGCAATACACCTGCGGTTAAATTAAACGAAAACGATTCGCCGAAAAAAGTCAGGTTAAGCGGGTTGAAACCAAACGTTTTTTCGAGCGAAAACAGCTTAGCGCCCAGCAGTTCGGCAATAAGGGCATTGGCAACAAAAAAACCCGCCAGCACAATAAACAGGCGGCTTCCTTTGTCCTGAATAACATTAACGGCCATTGCGATAGATTATGTAGATGATTTGTAAAAGAAGAAACGCAGCATTGGATGTCATGATCCACCCGGGTATGACAAACGGTTTTTTCCGTTGCCAAAAAAACAAAAAAAAGCAGCAAAGGTTGGCGAGGGGATTTACCAGGGCCGCTATCAAAAATCCAAGGATAAATATGGTGGACTGTACCTCGCCGTTGCCGAGCCACGAAAAGAGTTGCAAAGAAACCGCCAAAAGAAAAAAGACGTTGCAGACAAATGCCAGACGGCACAAAAATAACAGCCAACGCATGGACAATATTAGGGCAAATCGCCTTATTTTGCCCCGTTTAAACAAGCCGTTATGAAGAAAGGCCTCTTCGCCTCTTTGCTTCCGCACCTTATTGCGCTGGTGGTTTTTGTGGTTGTTGCTTTGGTCTATTGCCGGCCTGCCCTGGAAGGCAAAACATTGCAGCAGCACGATATTACCCAGTGGAAAGCGATGGTGCAAAATTCTTTTGAGTATAAAGAGAAGCATGGGCATTTTCCGCTGTGGTCCAACAGTATGTTCAGCGGCATGCCGGCCTACCAGATTGCCATGGATGCGGACGTGCCTGTGTCTCCCGGCTTTATCCTGAAAATGCTTTCACTCGGGTTTTCCAGCCCTATTTCCTTTTTTATTCTGGCTTGTGTATGCTTTTACATTTTGTCCCAGGTGTTGCGGGTAAGCCCGTGGATTGGCATCATCGGCAGCCTGGCTTATGCCTATGCCACGTACAACCCTATTATCGTATCGGTGGGGCACGAAACCAAGATGAACGCCATTGCGCTGATGCCGGCCCTGGTGGGTGCGGTGCTCCTTATTTTCCAGCGGAAGTATTGGCTGGGCGGCGCCCTCACGGCCTTGTTCACCTCCTTTATCATTGGCGTCAATCACCTGCAGATTGCGTATTATACGTTTATCATTATCGGCTTTATGGCGCTTTGGGCCATTGTGGAATGGGTGCGGGCAAAAGAATACCGGCACATGGCCATGGCCCTCGGCATTGCGGCGGTGGCGGGCCTTACCGGGGTATTGGCAAATGCCGTTACGCTGCTGACGACCTATGAGTATGCCGAAGAAAGCATCAGGGGTGGCAGCGAACTGCCCGATGCTAACAAAACCGCAACCAAAGATGGGTTGAGCACCGACTATGCACTGAGCTACAGCATGTATAAAACCGAGCCTTTTGTGATGATGGTGCCGCTGATGTACGGCGGCAGCAATGCCCTGGAGGTAGAAGAAGGCGACTCGAAAGCGATTGAAGCCCTGCAGCAAATGCCGCAGGAAATTGGCCAGCAACTGCAATACAACCTGGGCGCTTACTGGGGCGGTATCGGCGGCACATCGGGCCCGCCTTATGTGGGGGCCATCATTTGCTTTCTTACATTGATTGGCTTTTTTATTCTCGACAACCGGTACAAATGGTGGATACTGGCGGCCTCGCTGTTGGCGATTGTCATGAGCTGGGGTTCTTTCTTCGAAGGGTTCAATGTGTTTTTGCTCAACAATCTCCCCTTCTACAACAAGTTCCGGGCGCCGAGCATGACCATCGTTATTCCTACTTTTTTGTTTTGCATGATGGCGATTTTGACACTGCAAAAAATCGTTTCGGCCGATGACCGCAACGAATTGTGGAACCGGTATAAAAAAGGACTATTCCTTACGGCCGGCGTGTTTGTGGTATTGCTGCTGATTTACTTCAGCGCCGATTACCGCAGCGAAGGCGACCGGAGCCTGCTGGCGCAAACGGCGTCGGCACAGCAACAGGTAAAAGATTACATCCGCACTTTTCTGGACGCACTAAAAGAAGACCGGAAAGGTTTGTTCATGAGCAGCCTGCTGCGGTCGTTCTTTTTTATTGCCGTAGCCGCTTTTGTGCTTTGGCTAAGTGTGCGCAACAAGCTGGCAAAGGGCATTGCCCTCGGCATTATTGGCGTGCTGGCCTTTGTGGATGTCATTGCTATTGACACGCGGTACCTGAGCGAAAAAAATTACCAGGAAGCCAGCGAGTACGAGGCGGCCTTCACACCCTCACCGGCCGATCAGCAAATTTTGCGTGATACTTCCTATTACCGGGTGTTTGATCTGCGGCAGGGAGCCGGTTCGGCACTCGGCCTGGGCTATACCCTGCCCTCGTATTTCCACCAATCGGTGGGCGGTTATCACCCGGCCAAGCTAAGCATCTACCAGGACCTGATTGAGCAGCAGCTATCAAAGTTTCCGCAATCGCTGCCGGTGTTCAATATGCTGAACACCAAATACGTCATTCAAAAAGACCCGCAGGGACAGGACCAGGTGATACCCAACGCCGAAGCGCTTGGCGCGGCCTGGTTTGTGAAAGGCTTTCGTTTTGAAAACGGCCCGGCGGCGGTCATGAAGGCATTGAACAATTTTAACCCACGCGATACGGCGGTATTGTTTGCCGCCGACAAATCGCAGGTGCCGGCCGCCCTGGCTGCCGACAGCGCCGCCAGCATTCAGTTGCTTTACAACGACAACGACGAAGCAGCCTACCGCTCCAATTCCACGTCACCGGGTTTTGCGGTGTTTAGCGAAGTGTTTTACAGTAAAGGGTGGAAGGCGCTGATTGACGGAAAAGAAACGCCGATTATTCGCACCAATTATGTGCTGCGTGGGCTGATGGTGCCGGCAGGCCAGCACCAGATTCAATTTGTTTTTCAACCGGCCTCCTATTACACCGGGCAAACGCTTACCATGATTGCCTCGATCCTGATTTTACTGGCACTGGCGGCGGCGGCTTATTTTACCTTTCGTCCGGTGCGGAACAAGGCCCAGGCCTGAGCCATGGCGAACCTGCTCGTGATCGTTTCGTACAAAGTGTTTCCGGCCCACATGGGCGGACAAAAAGGCATTGTGTTATTTTACCAATACCTGCAGGCACATCACCGGTTGCACCTGGCCGTGTCGCACGATAACGAAGCCGATAAGGTGCCGTACCCGGTAGAGAAAACTCTCCACGCCCACCGGCGCATGGCCTTCAACCTGTTTAAGCTGCCCGCTTTGTATCGCATGGTGCGCCGCCACCAAATTCAGTGTGTGATAGCCGAACACTCCTACACGGCCTGGCTGGCGCTGGCCTTGCGGCGGCTTACCGGTGTGCCGTTCATGATCCATTCGCACAACAACGAAGCATCCCGCTTCCGGCAAATGGGAAAGCCGGGATGGAAACTTTACGGCCGGTACGAACGCTGGATCCACCGAAAAGCAAACTTTAATTTTTTTAAAACAGAAGAAGAAAAAACGGCGGCGATCGCTGCTTACGGACTGGCCGAAAAGCGCTGCCTGGTAGTGCCCTACGGCATCGAAACAAAACCGGTGATAAAAGATGCGAAGGCCCTGGTGAAAAGCCGGTATTCGATTATCAGCCGGTACATTTTTTATTTTAACGGTACACTCGATTACACACCCAACCGGCAGGCGGTGGAATACCTGGTGGAAACGATCAATCCGCTGCTGACCGCAGCGGGCCTTGACTTCACCATTCTGATTTCGGGCAAATGGCTCAGCGAAGATTTACAAAAGCGGATTGCTGCCAGCAACACCATTCGTTACCTTGGCTTTGCCGACGATGCGGGCCTGCTGTATGCCGCCGCTGACCTTTTTCTGAACCCGGTGCTGAACGACTCCGGCATAAAAACCAAAGTAGTAGAGGCGCTGGCGCACCACTGCACCGTTGTTTCAACGGTGGCGGGCGCCGCCGGTATTCCAACGCAGCTTTGTCCGCAAAAACTGCTGACGGCCGCCGATGGAGACTGGACTGCTTTTGCCGAAACCATTCACACTTCGCTGCGGCAGCCAGCAGGCAACACGCCGGAGGCTTTCTTTGCTTATTTTGCCTGGCAAAACATTGCCGAAAAAGCCGCCGCCTCTCTTCACCACACAATCAAACATGCCGAACGACCAGTATAAAATATCGGTGATCATTTGCTCCTACAACCGGGCCGATTACATCATCAACGCGGTGGACAGCCTTTACCGGCAAACGCTTTCAAAAGAAAATTTTGAAGTGTTTGTAGTGGACAACAACAGCATTGATAACACTGGTGAACTGGTGCAAGACTACATGGCTGCGCATCCCGGTTTTCATCTGCATTATTTAACGGAGCAGCAGCAGGGTTCATCATTTGCCCGCAACACGGGCGCAGCCTTTGCCAAATCGCCGCTGCTCTGTTTTATGGATGACGATGCCGTGGCGGATGTGCACTACCTGCAGCGCATCCTTGCATTTTTTGACGCCCATCCCGACGCCACGGCGCTCGGCGGCCGGATCATCCCCAACTATATACCGGCCGAGCCAAAGTGGATGTCGCATTATGTATCATCGTTGGTAGGCAATTTTGATTACAGTCCGGTGCCCACTGCTTTTACCGATGGCCGCTACCCGCTGGAGTCGAACATGATTGTACGCAAAAAAAACTTTGATGCCATTGGCGGATTCAACACCCACCTTCCCGGAGTAAAAGGCACGCTGCGCATTGGCGGCGAAGGCAAAGATTTTTTCTTTCGCCTGCAGCAAAAAGGCGCCGTGGTGTGGTACGATCCGGCGGTGATCGTGCATCACGTAGTGGAAGTGAAAAAGCTCACGCCACAGTATTTGTACCGCGTTGCTTCCGGCATTGGCCGCGGCGAGCGGGTGCGGATGAAAGAGATGGGCGGACCGGCGCTGACGCTGAAATTTTTCGAATACATGTATAAACTCGGTGGCTCCGTGGTGTTGGCAACCCTCTACGCCTTAAAAGGAAAACCGGCCCAAAGCTGGCCGGTAGTCAAGTTCCGGATTGATGCGTTAAAAGGATTGCTGGAAAAGTCGTAGCCGCAGGCAACGGTTCAAATTACGGCTGGCATTTTAAAATGATTCAAACTCTCCAACAGCGTAACGATCATTTGCGGAGTTTGCAAATTGAAGCGGGCAAACGAAGCATCGCTGCCCACTTTGATGGAATAACATTGCGGCTTGCCGGCCAGCACTTTAAACATGTCCTCATCGGTTTTATCGTCGCCGGCCGCAAATATGAAATCATATTGCAGGTTGGTTAATATTTGTTTAATGGCCGAGCCTTTATCAATGCCGCTGTTACGCACCTCCACAATTTTGTTGCCCATCATCACCTGCAGCTTCCGGGTATGAATGGCGTCATTCAACTCCCCCATCAGTTCCATGGCCCTTAATTTACCTTGTTCCGGAGCCGCTTTACGATAGTGCCACACAATGGAAAAGTCTTTTTCCTCGATGGAACTTCCGGGGCAACGACGGACATACATTTCCATGATCTGGCTGATAGACACTTTCCAGTCGCTGTTCGTTTGCACCGCGGTTGTCCACTCACCATCTTTTTGGCGCAAGCGGGCACCATGTTCGGCCACCAGGCTTACCGGCAGCGTTCCAAAATAGTGCTGGAGCCAGGCGCTGCTGCGACCACTGATGATATAGACATCATTTGCCGGATTGGCAGAAAGAGATTGAATGAGCCTGAGCAAGCCACGGCCCGGTATGGCGAGTTGCGGATCAGGGGCAAACGATACCAGGGTGCCGTCATAGTCGAGCAGCAGCAGGCGCTTTTTAGCCCGGCGGTAAGCGTCTAACAAAGCCCGTTTCGACAGGTCATCGAGAAACTGGATCTGAAAGCCGTCCTGCTTTCGTTTTACAGCTTTTAATTCACTGACAAATTCCTGCGCCCAGGTCTGAACATTGTAGTGCGACACCCGGCGCTGCATGGCATCCATGCGGAGGCGTTGCTCAAACTCCGGCATTTGCAAGCCTTCGTAAATGGCGGCGGCCAGTTCCACAATATCATTTGGGTTAACACACAAGGCATCCGTCAGTTCACGGGCAGCACCGGCCATTTGGCTTAAGACCAACACGCCTTTTTTATCGGGCCGACTGGCCACAAATTCTTTTGCCACGAGGTTCATCCCATCGCGGAGCGGCGTAATCAGCGCCAGGTGGCAGACCGAATAAAGGCCTATCATTTCATCAAAAGAAAGAGAGCTGTAGCGGTAAATAATGGGTTGCCAATGCACCCGGCCAATGCGGCCGTTGATGTTGCTGACCAGTTCATCAATCAGGCGCTTCCGCTCAGCATATTTGCCAATCGTGTCGCGGGATGGCACAATCACCATCACAAACACCACTTGCTGGTGCATTTCGGGGTGCGCCTCCAAAAACGCCTCATAGGCCCGCAGCCGGTTGGATACGCCTTTTGTATAGTCCAGGCGATCCACCGAAAAAATCATTTTCTGGTCAAGGAGTTTCTGCTGCAAGGACTTTCGCAGCCCTAGCACTGCCTCATCGTGGTAAGCGTTTTGGAACCGCTGGTAATCTATACTAATGGGAAATACATCCACCTTAATCAACCGATTATCGCTGCGCAGCATATGGCGGTCGTTATCCAGGCCTAGCACCAACTGTACGCATTGCAGAAAATGAGCGGCATAGTCCATGGTATGAAAACCAATCAGGTCGGCACCGAGTAGGCCCTGCAACAATCCTTGTTGCCATTGATCGGGCAACAGGCGAAAAATTTCGTAAGAAGGAAAGGGAATATGCAGAAAAAAGCCAATGGTCACTTCGGGCAGGCGCTGGCGAATCATCTGCGCCAGCGGCAGCAGGTGGTAGTCGTGTATCCAGATAGTGTCGCCAGGCCTGGCGTGCCGCATGATCACCTCACAAAAATGTTGGTTGGCCAGCAGGTAGTGGTTAAAATAGTCGGGTTTGTATTCGGCGAAGGAAGGAAAGTAATGAAAAAGCGGCCAAAGCACTGAGTTGGAGAATCCGTTGTAATAAAGGTCGTATTGTTCGTTGTAAAGCAGCACCGGCAAATAGCTGTACTTCGACGGCTTCATTTTTCGCAACGCCTCGGCCCATACCGTAGGATTACAGCCCGGCACACCCACCCAGTAAACATCGGTGAAACCAGTATCGGCTTGCAGATAGCTGTCCATGGCGGTAATCAGGCCGCCGGCAGAAATCTTAATTTCGGGTTCGCCCTGAGGACCACTGCCAATCGTTACGGGTAACCGGTTAGAAACAATAAAGAGGCGGCCGTTTTCTTTCATCGTCGTTGAATTTGCGAGGTAAGTGTTTGCGTACACCAACAAGGTAGCGGCCCCTTCCTAAAGCCCCATTAAACTGATATTAGATTTAGATTAAACGCTCAACCGCATCAAAGACAAAAAGAGAATTCATTTGCTTGATCGTTCGGCAGCTCCCCGTGGTTTGCCAACAAGGCACAATAAATGCAATCCTGTAAATTTGTAGTCCCTTGTTTAAAAACCCCTTGCATGAAGCCAATCCATTTGTTGCTACTCCCTTTATTTCTTTTCTTTTTGCAAGGCTGTGATCTGCGGCAACGCGAAGAAGCGCTTAATCAAAGGGAAGCCCGGCTCAACCAACGCGAGCAGGAATTGCTTTTAAAAGAAAAAACGCTTCAGTTGAAAGAGGAAGAATTGGTGAAGCGTGAACAACAGATAGACAGCACCCGCCACACCGATTCGACAGCCGTTTACAACGCTGCCCTTACCGGCACCTGGGAGGTACAAATGACCTGCAGCGAAACCTCCTGCCCCGGCTCTGCGGTGGGCGACACTAAAAACGAAACCTGGGAGATTGCGTACCAGGAAAACAACGTTATTGCCAGGGCGATGGTGAACAACGAACTGGTGAGGGTGTACAGTGGAATCTTTACCGGAAACACACTGGAATTGGTGGAAGCCCGCCAGGCGGCACCCACGCAGCCACCTACACGGATGGTGGTGCGGCTACGGCTGGCGAATGAAAACAGCATGGAAGGGCAACGCGAGATAGAACGCATTGGTGAATGCAAAATCATTTACCAGGTTTCGATGACAAAAAAGACAGCACAACCTTAACTAAAGCTGATGATCGTATTACTGAGTGACCTCGACTTTTCGTTGCCGCTGAAAAATCCGGTGGTGATTTTTTCATTAGTGCTGTTTATCATTTTGTTTGCACCCATCCTGTTTAACCGTATCAAAGTGCCGCATATCATCGGCCTTATTCTCGCCGGTGTTATCATTGGGCCTTACGGACTAAACCTGCTGTTACGCGACAGCAGCATTGTGTTGTTTGGCACTGTTGGCTTGTTGTACATCATGTTTTCGGCGGGCCTCGAAATTGATTTGGAGGAATTTCGCAAAAGCCGTGTGGCAAGCCTTGTTTTTGGCTTGTTCACCTTTGCCATTCCGCTGGCGCTGGGTGCGCTTACCGCCTACTATTTGTTGCAGTTCAGCATTGAGTCGTCGTTGCTGATGGGCAGTATGTTTGCCTCGCATACCTTGCTGGCGTATCCCATTGCCAGTAAGTACGGCATTGCCCGCATCAAGTCGGTGACCCTAAGCATCGGCGGCACCATCATCACAGATGTTCTTTCGCTGTTGGTGCTGGCGACTGTGGCCGGCATGACGCAGGGTGATATCGGGCCCACTTTCTGGTTGCGCCTTGGTGTTGGCACCGTGTTGTTAGGCGCCATTCTTTTTTTAGTGTTTCCGCTGGTAGCCCGCTGGTTTTTTAAAAATTTCGATGACAACATTTCGCAATACATTTTTGTGCTGGCCATGGTCTTCCTGGGTGCGTTTCTTGCCGAAGTGGCCGGCCTCGAAGCCATCATCGGGGCGTTTTTGGCGGGGCTTACGCTGAACCGTTTTATTCCGCACTCCTCGGCCCTCATGAACCGGATTGAATTTGTGGGCAATGCGTTTTTTATTCCGTTCTTCCTCATCAGCGTCGGCATGCTGGTTGACTTCCGGGTGCTTTTTCAGGGTTGGGAATCTATCCTCATCGCGATTGTGATGATCATTGTTGCCGTTGCGAGTAAGTTTTTTGCTGCTTTGCTAACGCAAAAATCATTTAAGCTGACGGTTTTGGAACGAAGAATGATCTTTGGTTTGAGCACGGCCCGTGTTGGCGCTACCCTGGCCGTCGTGCTGGTGGGTTACAACCTGATTATTGGCGAAACCGCCACCGGCGAGCCCATTCGCCTGCTGAACGAAAGTGTGCTGAACGGCACCATCCTGATGATCCTTGTTACCTGCACCATCAGTTCGTTCATCGTAGAAAAAGCCTCGCAGCAACTGGCCCTGCAAAACGAAAACCAGCCGGCCCGCACCGACGACAGTGAAAAGGTTCTCATTTCGCTGGCCTATCCCGAAACCGTGGCCGACCTGGTGGATATGGGATTGCTGCTGAAACCCAAACACAGCACCACGCCGGTGTACGCCCTGCACATCATTTCCGACGAAACCGCCGAACAGGGCGAGCAAAGCGCCGGCAAGAAAATGATGGACAAAGCGGTAAAGCAAGCCACCGAAACCGGGCAGGCGATTCTGCCGCTGACCCGGCACGATGCCAGCATCAGCAACGGCATTATCTACACCTTTAAAGAGCAAGGCATCAGTGACCTGCTGATTGGCTTGCACCGCAATACCGGGCAAAAGGATTTTTTGGGCGATACCGCCGAAAAAATTCTGCGGCGGGTGTACGAAACCGTTTTTATCTACAAGCCCGTGCAGCCGCTCAATACGCTGAAGCGGATGGTGGTGGTGGTGCCACCCAAGGGCGAACTGGAACCCGGTTTCAGCCACTGGTTTCACAAGCTGATGAACGTGGCCAAAGAAGCCGGACTGGCGGTGGTGTTTTATGCCACGGCAAAAGTTGTTAAGGAGTTGAAAGACCTGCAGCAGGTAGCCCGGCTGACGGTAAAAACAAGCTATCACGAATTTCCGAACTGGGAAGACTTTCTTATTCTTTCGCGGGAGGTAAAAGAGAATGATCTATTTGTTATTGTTGCTTCCCGCAAAGGGCATTTTTCCTTTCATCCGCTGCAGGATAAATTGCCTTATTATCTTACCAATTATTTTAACGAAAACAGCTTTATCCTCCTGTTTCCAAAACAACTGGAAATGGGGCTGAAGCGGGATGACATACAATACGACGACGGTGCCCTTGCCGAGACCATCGTAGAGGGAGTGAGCAATGTGAACAAAGTAGGCGGGATTATCAAAAAAATGTTTGGCCGTAAAAAAGACGAGTAGCGGAAAACGTTAGTGAATCGCCGCCCCCGCAACGGTTCTACCTGGTAGTAATGATAACCCGGCTTTCCGCAGCTTTTCAATCGAACAACCTTGCCGCCAACGCCTTGTCGTGTCCGTAAATATCTTCCCTGAACTGCACATTGCCTGCGGCATCGGCCCAGGCCGTAAAATAGGTGATGGCCACCGGCACCGGTTCGCTCAGGTTCACCCATTTTTCGGTGCCGGCGTACATGGCATCGGTAATGCGGCTGTGGGTCCACGAAGGCTGATCCTGCAACAGGTAAGCAGCCAGCTTTTTCGGTTCTTGCAGGCGTATGCAGCCGTGGCTGAACGCCCGCCGGTTTTGCCCAAACAGCGATTTGGCCGGCGTGTCGTGAAAATAAATGGCGTAGCTGTTCGGGAACAAAAACTTTACGCGGCCCAGGCTGTTGCTGCCACCCGGCTTTTGGCGGATAACCGGCAGGCCATTGCGGGTGCCGGTTTGCTCCATGTTTTTGCGGTCCAGGTATCCGGGGTTGCGTTGCATGGCCGGCAAAATTTCGTTGCGCACTATGCTGGCCGGAACGTTCCAGTACGGACTAAAAACAATATACTTCAGTTGATCGTTGAACACAACGGTTTTGTTGGCAGCCTTACCCACCACAATGCGCATATCAAATACCTCCTCATCGCCTTCGTACACGTGCAGCTTGTATTCGGGAATATTGGCCACCAGCCGCCGGCCTTCTCCGTGCGCCGGCATCCAGCGCATGCGTTCCATATTTACCAGCATCTGCTCAATACGTTCCGTTACCGGCTTGTTCAGCGCCCTTAGGGTAGCCGGACCCGCTATGCCATCGGGCTTTAATCCAAAACGTTGCTGCGTTGCCTGCAACGCCGATTTCAGGGCGGCGGTAAAAACCGCCGAGGTGTCGCCACTGTGGTAGTCGCCCACTATCTGCAACCGTTGTTTCAACAACCGGACGGCTGCCGCCGAATCGCCCTGGCGATATACCTTTTGGCTGCCGGCGACGGTGGGCCAGCCACCTTCTTTTTCAATGGTGTAATAGCGCAATAATTGCTGCCGCAGTTGCCGGTATTGCTGGTTTACCGGCTCCCACTGATGCAGGGACTCGCCGTTTCGGCCCACCAGCGAATCGAGCAAGGCCACCGCATTGATCTTCCGCTGCGGTATATGCCATTTTAATTCGCCCGGGTCCACTTTGCCGGTAAAGGCATAGTTGGCATAATCGAAAAAATGTTCGGTCAGCGATAGTTCCATCTCCTGAATTTCGGCTGCCGACAGTGATGCTTCACTGGCATCGTTCAACAGCAGCTCCATTTGCCCGTGCAATTTTTTATTGAAGAACGAACTGTCTTTGGCATAATTCACGTATTGGTTATGCAGGTTCCAGAAAGCCTGCCCGTGTTCGTCGAGGCCATCGTTAGTAAACCAGGCAAACTGGTATTTTCTATTGCGATAGAAATCACGGATATCCGCTGCCTTTTTTACGGCAACCGCATGCGTTTGAATAAACTGCTCCACCGCCAGGCTATCCAGATAAAGCTCGGAATAGCCGGCCCCCTTTGCATCGTGCACCGTAGTGTTCACCCGGCTGTTCTCCGCTGCGTCTGCAGGGGTGGCCGGACCCGAGCCGGCACAACCTGCCACCCATACTATCACCAACATCAACATAGACATCGCCTTTAATCTCATACTAATACTCCCTTAATTTAATTCTAATTAACTCATTTTCAATTTATTGAAAATCATTTAGGCAGGGATGCAAATACTGTGCACTTCGCACAATTATTGTAAACTATTGTGGTAAATACAACGTGCCAGCAGGAATGTTTCAATGGCTTATCAGCCGGTCCAAGAGAGTTTTTAGCAGCATTGCTTTTTACCCGGCCATTATTGCTGTGGGCTTTTTAACCTTATCGGTGCTGATGGTATTGCTCGACTCGTCGGAGTTTGGCAAGTCCATTAAATCGCGGTGGGAACTTCTTCGCCTGCAGGATGCCAGCACGGCCCGCAGCATTATTTCGGCCGTGGCGGCCGGTATTATTTCGCTAACGGTGTTTAGCTTTTCGATGGTGATGGTGGTGCTGAACCAGGCCGCTTCGCAAATGAGCAACCGGGTGCTCGACAAGCTCATAGGCAATCGCTTTCAACAGTTTATTCTTGGCTTTTATATCGGCACTATCGTGTATGCCTTGTTTTTGCTCAGCACCATTCGGGATGTGGATGACGGTATTTATGTGCCATCGCTCAGCACCTACCTGCTGATTCTGTTAACCATCACCGATATTTTTCTGTTCATTTATTTTCTGCATTACATTACCCAGTCGGTGAAGTATGATATTGTGATTGACCGCATTCACAACGAAACAAAAAAATCGCTGACGCATACCTGCCGCCTCAAAACCGAACCGGAAATGAGGGAGGCTGAGGAAGGAACGCCGGTACTGGTCGGCAGGTCCGGGTTGTTCACGGCCTGTAATAAGGAAGGCCTGGTGGCCGTGCTTCGCCGGCACAATGCCCGGTTATCGTTTCTGCATCCGTTGGGGAGCTTTGTCCTCAAAGACACGCCGCTGCTGCACTTTACCGGCCATCCGCTTTCCGAAGGCGAAGACTGGAAGATAGAGCTGCTCACCCACGTTTTTATTTCCCGCGAGGAGTCCATCTCAGATGATTTCAACTACGGCTTTCGCCAACTGACGGAGGTGGCCGTGAAGGCGCTCAGTCCTGGCGTGAACGATCCGGGTACGGCCGTGGCAGGTATGCGGGCTCTCGCTGACCTGCTGTTATACCGTTTAAAACATTTTCCGGATAATACCATCCGCGACGACAAAGGCATTCTGCGTATCACCACCCGGGAGCTGTCGTTCATTGAACTGTTTTCGCAGGCATTATACCCTATCTGGGATTATGGCAAAAACGACCGCATGGTGCTGCTGGAAATGCAGCACCTGCTCAGCCAACTGCAATCGGTACAAAAACATCCGGTGGTGGGCAAACTGCTGATGGAGGTGCAACTGCAGCTCAACGAAAAAGAACCCCGTCAGCATTCTTAAAAACCAGGCGCAAAAACATGAAAGGACAAACACAACGGAAATTGCAGGGCGAACGGAAAAAACTTCTCCGCGCCATTGAAAAACTTCTGGAAGGTCCCATGATTTTTTTGGGTTTTGTATGGATGGCCTTACTGGTGGTGGAGCTGGTATGGGGCCTGCGCCCCCTGCTGCAAAAATTCAGTCTGGTGATCTGGGGATTGTTTGTGATTGATTTTTTTCTGAAGCTGGTGCTGGCGCCTGAAAAAATTAACTACCTGAAAAAAAACTGGCTCACGGCCGTATCGCTGCTGATACCGGCGCTAAGGGTATTCCGGCTGCTGCGCCTTTTGCGGGCGCTCCGCGGTATCCGGGTTATCCGCGTAGTGTCGTCGTTAAGCCGCAGTATGCGCAGCCTTGGCGCCACCATGAAACGCCGCGGATTCGGTTATGTGGTGATGCTGTCGGTGGTGGTAACTTTTGGCGGCGCGGCCGGGATGTTTGCCGCCGAAAAAGGCACCGCGGGGTTTGAAGACTACAGCGCCGCCCTCTACTGGACAGCCATGCGGGTGATTACCGCGGGAAGCGAAGCCTGGCCGGTTACCTCCGAAGGACGCCTGCTGGCCTTTATCCTGGCCGTTTTCGGTTATGCGGTGTTTGGCTACGTTACCGCTACCCTTGCCACATTTTTTATTGGCCGCGATGCCGAAGAAAAAGATGCGCCGGTGGCCGGCGCTGCCGATGTGGCCGAACTGAAAGCAATGGTACAATCGCTTACCGTTACCATTAACGAACTGAAAGAAACCACCTCCACACCTCCGGTGCAGAAACCATCACCCTAAACAATTTGCAGGCGACCTTTACTTGTGCAGGCACGGTTGCGAAAAGGCGAGGATACGTTGCGCTACGCGGCAATAGCAAATGCAAAAAACATTTGCCTTTGGACCACCTCCGATGGCGATAAAAATACCGCCACCCCGATGGCGGTGGTACCAAACCGCGGAGTGGCAGGTGCCACCGCTGTGCGTAATTTATCGGCGGCCAGGACTAGCTCCAGCGATAACCTAAGTAAGCTACCAAACTTCACCCTTACCATTCTGGTATCGAGCCGATGGTCTTTGCTCAGCCGGTTGGCAACGTACTGAATGAGTAATGTAAAAGCCCCACGGCGATGACGAGCCCACCCAATGCTTCCACCACCAGACTAAGATGCAGGGCCATTGATCTTACTGCATTTTCCATCAAGTAGGCGTTGTAAATTATCTGCCGTTCCAATGGTTTGGTTTTTGTGCCCTTGCCATTCTTTCATTATTAAACACAACGACTATGAACGGTTATCATCACTTTCAGTCCTGCATTGAAGCCTGTTTGCGTTGCGCTGCAGTGTGTCACCATTGTGCCTCGTCCTGCACGCAGGAAGAAGATGTGAAAATGATGGCCCGCTGTATTCAGCTTGATATGGAATGTGCGGCCATTTGCACCGCCGCGGCACAGTTGATGAGCCTTGGCAGCAACAAAGCAAAAGAGCTCTGCCGCATTTGTGCAGAAGTATGCGAAGCCTGCGGCGACGAGTGTGGGCGGCACCAGGCGGAACATTGCCAGGAGTGTGCAAAAACCTGCCGCCGCTGCGCCGAAGAATGCCGTAAAATGGCCGCCTGAGCCAGACAAAGCGAACACCTTTCACGCAGTTGTCTTCCCGCCGCAAACGTTTTAAGCATCATAGCTGTTGCTACCGGCCGGTTTGTGTCAGGTGCGCTGTGCCTGCTGCCACCGGCCCTTCACCCAAAAGCAGGTGGTTTGGTTTTTGTGACAAAAGCACGAACCTATTCTGTTACTTAAAAAGAGTGTTATGACGATGAATGCACAAACCTGCCACACCCTGCAACCGCGATTACCATTTTTAATGGTCTTTCTTTTTTCCTTTCTGTTGTTTGCCTGCAGCACCCGCAAAACGGCCTTTCAAACCTCTACGGTGGTGCCTGCCGCTATGGGGACAGTAAAGGTTAAAAAAGACGGCAATAGCAATTATGCTGTAAAAGTGGAAGTAGAGAACCTGGCCGAGCCCAACCGGTTGCCTCAGCCGCAGAATGTGTACGTGGTGTGGGCCGAAACCGGGCAGGGACCGCAAAATCTCGGGCAACTGAAAACATCATCGGGTCTGTTCAGCAGCAAGCTGAAAGCTTCGCTCGAAACGGTGACGCCTTATCAGCCATCCCGTATTTTCATCACCGCCGAAACGTCGCCAACCGTGGCCACGCCCGGCTATTACACCATCTTAAACACAACCGCCTTTTAACCGGCTTTAAAACGATTTAGCTTTAACGGAAAACGCCACAAGTCGTGGCGTTTTGCTTTGGCAGGGGATGTGATTCGTATTTTTCGGCAGGCCTTCTTTCCCATAAATGCCCCTGATGGTTGCGCTGTTAGGGTTCAGTTTCTACTTTTTGCGGAAACGTCACGCTGTCAGAGAAACCCCTGGCCTTTCCGGTTAAGGTCAACCAACCACAGATTTTTTATTGAAGTTACAGTTGATCGTTCGGCTACTGCCGCCCTCTTTCTCACTGGTTGCTGCCTTTTAATGGGTGCAATGCCTGCGACCTTGCCAACGGTCCGAACAAGCGGTGATGTAAACTGACAGTTTGCCCAATCAAACATCCTGTTCCTTTATGTACAATTCTTTCACGACCACCATCACCACCACCATCAGCGGCGTTGCCAGAATCAGTCCCCAGCCACCGGTGAGCACACCCATGATCAACTGCGCTATAATAATCAGCGCCGGCGGCACGTCCAGCATTTTGCGCTGAATCTGCGGCGTTATTATATTACTCTCGAGCGTTTGTACCAGCAGGTACAAACCAGCTACAAACAGTGCGGTGGCAGGCCCTTGCAAAAAACCAATCAACACAGCCGGCACCATGGCAATCAACGGTCCGAAGTTGGGAATAAAATTGAGGAGACCGGCAATGAGCGAAAGCACCAGCCACAGCGGCACACCAATGATCAGCAGGCCAATGGCCGAAAGAATAAAGACAACAAACATGGCAAAAATTTGCCCTTTCAGCCATTTTGTTAGCGAGGTGCCAAGCTTTTCCATCACTTCGCCGGCTTTTTCCTTCCCCGCGGGCGGCACCAGTTGCATCAGCCCGCTGGTATAGCTTTTTGGCGACACCGTGAAAAAAATACCGAGAAAAAGAACCACATACAGGTCGCCTAGCACACCAAAGGTGCTGCTGAAAAACGACCGCGCCACACCCGACGCTTTGGTGGACACATCGTCGGAACTGGCGGTTTCGAGAACCCACCGGCCTATCGCACTTTTCGCGAGGCGTCCTTTCACGGTTTCCACAGCCGAAGGCAGGGCATCCTTCAGCTCGCTGACTTGCGCCGAGATGCTATTGCCGGCAAACCAGAAAAAGCCAATTAGCAGCAGCAGCGAGCCAATAATGGCGATGGGAAGGCAAACGCCGTATTTCCAGTTCAATTTTCGCCGGAGGAGTTTCGCAAGGCCCACAAAGTAGATGGCAATAAGGGCGCCGGCAAACAGCAGCAGCAATACGTTGAAGATGGTTTTTATGATCCAGAGTAAAAGCACAACAAAAGCAACGATGGCTGTTGCCATCCACACTTTGCGCTGGAAACTCTGCGGTTGATTGGTTTTGTTCATCGTTTGTTTTTTACCTCGCTGAAAGTTGATTTTGCGCTGTACCGGCCTTTTCTTGTGCTTCCGCTGTTTTAACGGCAGCGCCGTGCCCTTTCGCGACACAAAACACAGCAGTGGGTTGTTCTGGATGATACAATTCGTGTTCCACCGGAGCAAGATGACGGCGCAGGCGTATGCTCACCGCGGTTGGCGCCGGATGATCACAGCGAGAATTACCGGAAAGAAGGTCGGGATGGGCTAAACAAAAAACCGGCTGCGCAGCCGGTTTACATTCGTTTGGACGGTTAGGTAGTGTAAAAAGAACCAGACAGTAGCAGCAGCCCTATTTCGCTTCTTTCGAACGGTGACAAATCACTTCTACGGAAAAGCTAAAAGCAAGGGCAAATGCAATGCCCTGCCAGAACGACTGCTCTTTCACAAAAGCAATGATCATCATGACAAAGCAGAAGATGCTGACCATTACCGTCAACGCATTTTTTTCGGTGAGATATTGTTTCATTTGATGAGTGTTGTATAGTGGATTCTACACGAGACGTTGTGTACTCAAATGTAATGAGCAAACAAAAACGCAACAAAGCCCACTCGTTAAAATCAGCAAAACGCTCGGCCAAGTGCTAAAAAGTCGCACCCTTGCGGGCCAGCGCTGCCGGTTGTGTTCGTATCAGCTTTTTTCCGAAAGTTAAGGACGCTGCCTATATCCGTTAAATTAAAGACTTCAACGAATTATTGTTCTGCCTTGTCGCCGTCAGGGTTAATTTTACGGCTCCTTAAACTGGACATTATGAAATCAACGGATTTTGTTTTCTCAGACGCACCCGAACCACACCGCATCAGAACCAAAAAAATTCTGAAACAACACCCGCAGATCAGGAACCTGATCGGGAAAAACGTAAACAGCATATTCGCTATCCTGTTTCTTGTTTCGTTCCAGATCGGGATGGCCTGGTTTGTAGCTGAACGCTCCTGGTGGTGGGTGATTGGTGTTGCCTACCTGGCTGGTGCCTTTGCCGACCATTCGCTGTTTGTGATGATCCACGAGGCTACGCACAAGCTGATCTTTAAAGGCACGGTGGCTAACCGCCTGGCCGGTATCCTGGCCAATATGCCGCAATTATTTCCCAGCTCGGTGGCTTTTGAGCGTTATCACATCAAGCACCACTCCTTTCAGGGTGTGCACGAGCTCGATGCCGATCTGCCTAACCGGTGGGAAGCCAAGCTCATCAACAATTACTTTATCGGCAAGGCCATCTGGTTTTTATTTTACCCGCTATTCCAGGCCTTCCGTGTAGCCCGCTTAAAAGAAATCAAACCCTTCGATGGCTGGATGGCCATCAACTGGCTGGCCTGCATTGCCTTCACCGCGGCTATCTGGTATTTCCTTGGCGGCCAGGCAGTGGCTTACCTTACCCTCAGCTTTTTCTTTTCCGTAGGCCTTCATCCGTTGGGCGGCCGCTGGATCCAGGAGCACTACCTGGTTCACGGTCACCAGGAAACCTACAGCTACTACGGCCCCCTCAACAAAGTGGCCTTTAACGTGGGTTACCACAACGAGCACCATGATTTTCCGTCCATCCCCTGGAACAAGCTGCCACAGGTTCGTCGCCAGGCTTCGGAGCACTACGATACATTGCACTACCACACGTCCTGGACCAAATTGTTCTTGCGCTTTTTGTTCGACCGGGAGCTTTCGCTCTGGTCGAGGATCGTACGCAAGAACCGCGGCAAGGTGACCCTGACCGACGAATCGAAGCCGGACCTGGATATGGTGGCCGTAGAGGCAAAAGAGGAAAAGCTGATGAAAACGGCCTGACCAGTGCAGTGGGCAGAACCGCCGGACCCATTTTTCACAATACCAAAACAAACGATAACTGACCGAAGGAAACACCATGAAAAACCGACACATCCTCTGGGCCGACGATGATATGGACGATTTGATGCTGATGCGCCATGTGCTGCAGGACCTGGGCGAAGGCTATCACATTGCCGAAGTGCACAATGGGCAGGAAGCGTTGGACTACCTGTCGCAGGCCAGGAAATCGCAGGATCTACCCTGCCTGATCATTCTGGATATGAATATGCCCGTGCTGGATGGGAAGGAAACGCTGACAAGGCTGAAAAAAGACGAAACGCTGAAAAAAATCCCGGTGGTGTTTTTCACTACATCAAACAGCCAGATGGACAAGCTTTATTGCAAGCACAATGGTGTGGAAATGATCACCAAGCCGCCGCAATATGCCAATTTGAAAGATGCGGTGCAAAAGCTTTTGAATTATTGCACAACATCCTGAATAAAGTCTCCGCTTTTGAAAAGAGGCTGTATCAAAAGGCAATTTGATACAGCCTTTTTTGTGTTATGCGGC
>CBDUBQ010000010.1:0-145575 GCA_965365435.1 uncultured Flavisolibacter sp. | reverse complement strand
ACCATGCGTACAATATCACGCCGTACCTGCGAGGCCACGTTTTTGAGCTTTTGCAAATCAGGTTCTGCTTGCGTCATGTTTTTTATTTGTTTAGTTCAGGTAAATAATGGATAGCGAGGCACCCGGCGGTGCCTTTTGTCCGGGGTAGGAACAAGCCTTAGTCAACCGACAGTTTATAGGTCGTGACCGTATGGTATTTTTCGCCCGGCTTCAGGATGGTACCCGGAAACTGTGGCTTGTTGGGCGAGTCGGGGAAATGCTGTGTTTCCAGGCATAAGGCGCCGTGCTTTGGTATGGCCTTGCCGTTGCGGTTGATCAGGCTGCCATCGAGAAAGTTGCCGGAGTAAAACTGAAGGCCCGGTTCGGTGGTAAACACTTCCAGCTTGCGGCCACTGGCCGAATCTTTCAGCCAGGCCACCAGCTTGCTGGCCGTCCCGGTTTTGTTCAGTACGAAATTGTGGTCGTACCCCCCCTCTACCTGCGCTATGCGTTCGCCGATCTTGTGCGGCTGGGTAAAATCGAAGGGCGTTCCTTTCACCGGGGCCAACTGGCCGGTTGGGATCAGGGTTTTGTCCACCGGCGTGTACCGGTCGGCGTCTATCCACAGGGTATGATTTAGGATGGTGTTGCCGGCATCGCCGCTCAGGTTGAAATAGCTGTGATTGGTGAGGTTGACCGGCGTGGCCTTATCGGTTTCGGCATCGTACACAATCTGCAGTTCGTTGGCCTCGGTCAGCGTAAACTTCACGGTGGTTTTCAGGTTGCCGGGATAACCTTCTTCCCCATCTTTACTGAGATAAGAAAGCGTCAGCGATGGTGTGCCGTCGGTGGCCGGTGCGGCATCCCACACCACTTTATCAAAACCTTTGTTGCCGCCGTGCAGGTGGTTTTTTCCATTGTTGGCCGCCAGGGTGTACGTGGCCGTGTCGAGCTTAAACCTGGCGTCGGCGATACGGTTGCCATAACGACCAATGGTGGCGCCGAAGTAAGGTGGTTTGGCCAGGTAGCCGCCCAGGCTGTCGAAGCCCAGCACCACATTGGCCATGGCGCCATTTTTATCGGGCGCCAGCCAGGAGGTGACTGTGCCGCCGTAGTTGGTGATTTTTATTTCGGTGCCGGCTTTGTTCTTTAAGGTGAACAACTGCACTTTTTTTCCGTCGGCCTCGCCCCAATCGGCGGCGGAGATGGCGGCGGTTGATGAATTGGTGCTGTCGGCGCTGGTGGTATCGGCTGCGGTGCCGGCTTCATTGTTTCCGCAGGCTGTTAAAAAAAGGCTGCCGCTGAGGAGAATGGCAGCAGAAAACATGGTTTTGCTCATTTGTTTTTCGTTGGTTTTAATTAACCTGTGAAGTTGCGTCATTTTTCGATATGCTTTTCACAGAAGGCCAGCCGTTTTTATCCCAGGCCAGCTTACCCTTGTTCAACAGCGTGCGGGCCTGGTCGGCAGCGTTGCAGCCGTGATGGCTAATGATGTTTTTTTGCCAGGTTGGTACACCGCATTGTGCCCCTACGCTGCGGCGGAGGCGGCCAGCGTATGGCCGCCCGCAAGGCTGGTAGCTGATTCAAAGGGTTTATCTCTGTCAATCGTTTTTCAGCCATAAACATCGTTGGTTGTTTTTGAAAATCACCGGTGGCGCCGGCCCATCCTTTCAAAAAAAGCCATCACCGGGAAACCGGCATGCTTTGGTTTAGGCCAGGAGATGGAAGTGCGGCCAGCCGGCGGCCGGTGCGGCCCAATGCACCGAAGGTTGCGGCGGCGGCAAGGCGGCGGAATAATAAAGCGGCACCGGCCGATGGTATGCTCTTTCTTTGCCTTTTGAACGCTTATTTCATTCGCACGTTAGTTGTTGCCGGGGGCGCAGATTACGGCATTCTTTTTTCAGAGGAAAACAAAAACAACCAACGATGATTGAACCAGTCAGGCGCTTTGCCGCAGAAATTGATTATAACGGCCGGAAGCTACCCATTGAGATTTTACAGGGCGAAACGCTGAGCAACGACTGGATAGATTTTGGTGTAAAAAGCGGAGATGACACCTTTGTTCAGGTGTTTGGCAAAAATCCCATTCCGGTGGTGGTAAAACCCAAACAGCCCTTTAAGCCGGACTATGATTTTTTCCAAAACACGCCGGACCAGCTTGCCATTGTAAAAGAAATTTGGGCAGCCATTCAGCGGATTTATTTTTAGTCCGGAGCAGCCCGGGCAAAGTGATGCGCCTGGTATTTGTTGCCCTGTAGGACTAGCGTCCTAGCCAGGCATTCTGCCCATACCAAACCGGCCGCGAATTTTCGAATGTCACCAGCCTTTAACATTCAGCCTATTTTGGCATTATTCCCGTTTTCCTCTTTCAACGCTTGGCACCTGTATGGCAAACCAGCACCCTCCGACGGCTAGCTGAGTAAACCCGGTTGGAATTGACCCAACATTTTTTACGCTGAATATCGGGCATGGCCGTCGGCAGCACCTCGGCAAAATCGCCGTTGGCAACGATTATTTTGCGGCCGGCTTGCGCTGTACATCTTTTACACACCGGAAACCCGTATGCTCCAAACCGGTATCGGGACTGCTCTTCATCCGGCGGGCTACCCGGTAGCCGCTGCAGTAACTGTCGTTGCAAAGAAAGCTTCCGCCACGCAATACTTTTTTGGCTGTGTAGGGTTCCCGCGGGTCGAAGCTTTTTTGCGGCCCGGCAGGGTTCAAGCTGGTCTTTCCGGCAAGCGATTGGTAGTAATCCGCCGCGTACCAATCGCTGCACCATTCCCATACATTACCCGCCATATCATACAGGCCAAAGCCATTGCGTTGAAAGCGTTTTACCGGCGATGACCGGGTGTAACCATCCCGCTGCGTATTCCGGTAGGGAAAGGCGCCTTCCCAGCTATTGGTTTTGGGCACACCGGCGCTCACATGCTCGTTTCCCCAGGGATAAATCACATTGCCGCCGCCGCCCCGGGCCGCGTGTTCCCACTCGGCCTCGGTAGGCAAACGTTTGCCCGCCCACCGGCAATAGGCCATCGCATCGTACCAGCTAATGTGCACCACCGGAAATTCATCTTTGCCGTTGATGGTGCTGCCGGGGCCCTGCGGGTGCCTCCAGTTGGCACCGGCCGACCACTGCCACCACTGCGCATAATCATTCAGGTTAACCGGCCCGTTGCCCGGTTGAAAAACCAGCGAGGCCGCCACCAACAAACTGTCGGCAGGCTTTGGTGTACCCGGCGGCAGGGTCTTTTTTAATTCTTCCCATTCGGGCTTTTTTTCGGCCGTTGTGACATAACCGGTAGCGTTTACAAATTGCCGGAACTGCGCATTGGTCACTTCTGTTTCATCCATATAAAAGCTGGCGACCGTTGTCCCGTGCTTTGGCAGTTCGTCGGGTGCGGCCTGGTCGTTGTCGCCGCCCATCTCAAAGCTGCCACCCGGAATGAAAACCATGCCGTCCACGGAGGTGTCGCCGCTGAATGGCAGAACGGTGCTATCGGCAACCGCCGCAAACCTGGCCGGAAGCTGCATACAGGAAACGGCCGAATCGGCGGTTGATTCCAGGCCTGCTTTGGCCCCCTTATCGTTACCGGGCTGGCAGGCAAGCAGCCATAATGCCCCCGCCCATAACAGTCCGCCAATTATTTGATTCCTCTGCATCGGCCCGAAAATATTGCATTTCCGCACTTAGCCGGCCGCTTTCATTTTTTTTAAGGAACGACGTTTTCTCAGGCCACATTTTTTGGTTCGGTGGTATTACTCCGCCAATAATACAGTGGCGGTCGGGGCCAATTGCCCGATTCTGTGCGGGTGTTTTTTGTTATGAGTTGTGCGGCTGAT
This sequence comes from uncultured Flavisolibacter sp., assembly GCA_965365435.1. Lineage (GTDB taxonomy): Bacteria > Bacteroidota > Bacteroidia > Chitinophagales > Chitinophagaceae > Flavisolibacter. The sequence goes on along the minus strand of CBDUBQ010000010.1, from coordinate 141,753 downwards.
GGTTCAATGAAATTCAGGTCCCAATCACCGGCAACGGTTGGGTTGCAGGAAAATCCAAAAGGGTTGATTGACAAAGAACGAAAGAAAGGCATCAGAAAAAGATGCCGTTTCATTCAACAACAGGCGTTGCATACCGCTTTTACGTTTTAGAAGTATCGCGATGAAATGAAACTGCAAACGAAAACTCTCTCCTTGATACGGCAGCTGGCCTAAAGGGTCAGTAAACCAGAAATCAAAGCTGCTATTGTGCCCAGCAGACGCGGCATGCACCAGGCGGCGGCGCCCCTTTTAAACAACCGTTTCTTTGCCGGCTACCGTTTTGGGTGATGGCAGCCTGGAATACCCGATCTGTTTTTTCGACAGCCTGGCGGCCCGAAAAATCTGCCGGCGACACAGTTGGTGAGTTAATGGTAACGGCCGTGCCAACGTTGGCAAATGTTGGCACGGCCGAAGCACCCAACGATGAGACGCTGGTGCCCTTTGGTAGGTTCAGTCCTTCTATGGTCAGGCCTTTCGAGGGCCACACGGTTGAAAGCACCTACAAATCATCTTCCTTCACCAAATAAAACTGCGTACGGGAGGTTTTGGTAGTTGCCGCTTCGGCTGCGGACTTCTCCTTCTTCTCCCCTTCTTTCGGTGCCGCAGCTTTCTTTTTTTCTGCAGGATTTTGCCAGGCTTTTGTACCGTAAATGCCATCACCGTTGATGGCGAGCCAGGCGCCGCTATCTTTCAGCCGCTGCTCCATAATACCGGAAATAGTACCATCGGCCGCAGGGCCAATATTGAGACAAAGATGACCGCCACGACCCACCATGTTTACCAACAGGTGCACCAGCTCTTCGGAAGTGCGGTAGTCGTTCATGGCTTCGTTGCGGTTGTAGCCAAAGAATTAACCCATGCCCTGAATGTCTTCCCAGGGATGGTTGCTGTCTAAATCCGTATCGGCATACTCACGGGAATAATAACCATCGTGCCTGCCCCGCACTTTTCCCCGGCGGTCGTTCACCGGTATTTCGTTTTTATTGGGTGCGTTATTGTATAACCACAAAAGAAATTCTTTGCTCTGCAGGCGGTTCTCGTCTTCGTGCCAATCGCCATCGGGATAAAGAATAGAAGGCTGGTATTTCGTCATCAGTTCTTTCATCTGCCGCAACATGTGGTCGCTAATCAATTTGTCGTGCGGAATCTTGTATTTGTTCATGACATCCTGCAGCAGGCAGTAACCGTTGTAGTTGCCGGGACGTTGCGTAGGTGTGCTTTCCCATTCGATAAGCGAGAAGTACAATTCCATCTTCAACCCTTTTTCGCGAACGGCTTTGGTGAGGTCGCCGGCAAGGTCACGCTTTGGGCCCACAATCATTGCAATCTTCAGCACTAACAGGGTTTTCAACTTATCTACGGTTGGTGATTTTCAGCCATCGCCGCGCCGGCTTTTGCCTCTTGTTTACCCGGTACACTCCGGACAGGCAATGCCCGGACCGGTCTCCGAAAAATGGACGCTGTAAGCCTATGCCTAGGCCGCACCGGTGGGCTTGTTTTTCTGCCGGAAATGCAGCAGGCTGTTGCCAACCAGCGCCACCGCATGCCCGGCCAATCTTTTCGCCTACTTATTAAATCCAAATAATATTGCCTACTTTCCTCAACTGAACACAGCCTTGTGTGGGCAACTGCCAATGCGGTGGTTGCAGCAGACAGTTATCAATCCTCACCTGCCGGAAAACGTGGCCCAGCGCCGGGAACGGATTTTCACCCTTACCGCCCTGCTTTGGCCACTGTCGGACGTAAAAATGGACCCGACAGCCAACGAACCATTTCAATGCTGATTATGAACCGATCATTCGTTTTCCCAGCCCTGTTGTTCTTTGCCTCACTAATGGTGCTGGCAAGCTGCAGGCCCCACAGGCCCATACGGCTCGATGATTTAAAAAACAATGAAAAACCGTTTTCTTACAAGCCTTACCGCGACAGCCAGATACTGGTCATCTACAAGAACAGGCCACTGCCGGAGCAAAAGCGCCGCATCATGGATGCCATCAGCGACCGGGTAAATGTAACCGACCTGAAATTTACGACCTGCAAGGACTGCGATGGGTACGTGGAGTTATGGCAGGCGGCCAATATCGAAACGGTGATCCATGGCGAAGGAGTAACCGCCGGCGCCGTACGGAAAAGCCGTGGCGTAGGCGAAGATTCGCTGGCTTATTATTCGCTGAATTATTTCAACCAACTTCCGTTCGATGAAGGCTTGAAACAAATACCCGACGACGGCGCCATTGGTCTGCCCCCGGCGAAAGGCAAAGACACGATACTGGTGGCAGTACTGGATACCGGCATTGATACCGCCTCCTTCAGCAGGAAAGGCTACCTCTGGGACAGCCTGTCCAGAAACAAGGCAGAAAGCGACTGCTACCCGGCCGGCCTGCATGGCTGGAATTTTGTTGGCAATAACGGAGATGTCCGCGACGACCATCCAAACCGCCACGGCACGGTGGTGAGCCAGTTGATCGCAAAGGAATTTGAAAGTTCAACGGCCAACCGGCTGCGGATTATGGTGTTGAAAACGCACGACCAGACGGGGAAAGGCGATTTGTTTACCAGCATCTGCGCTATCCATTATGCCAAGAACCATGGTGCGCAAATCATCAACGCAAGCTGGGGTTTTTATTCTTATCTCGACTCGCTCCGCGGCAGAACCACGCCGGCCAACCCGCATCCTTATCTCGACTCACTGCTCAACCAAATCCTGCCACGCAAGGGAGCCCTGTTTGTTACCGCCTCCGGCAACAAAGTTGACCAGATTGACGCGGACGCTTTACGCATCTATCAGTTGGCCAACGGCCGGCCGCTACCCGTTAACTACCTGCGTGATTTATGGTACCATAACTTTTTCCCTGCCTGCCTGAGCAGCGACAACAACAACGTGGTAACAGCCGTTACCACCAACGGCGTTCGTGTCAGTCCAACGCAGAATTTTTCCGCCCGGTTTGTGGATATGGGCGTCAGGGCCGATTCGGTATTTACCAATGGCCAAATGAAATTCCAGGTGCCCTATTCGCCGGCGAGCCATTCGTATGTCAGCGGTTCTTCGTTTGCCGCTGCCATTACTACCGGAAAAATAGGCGCCCTGCTACCCAGAAGCATTTTCGGCCCGGGTATCAATAAAACAGCGATCATCAGCGGCCTGTCCGCTATTTCTTCGCCACCTGTACTTACCAATAGCCCGCCGCTTCGCGATGGTAGGTTTGTTCGCGAAGGCCAAACGATTGCACCCCATCGTTAACCTCCATTTGTGCGCAAACGTTTTATGAAACTGAGGCCTGCGCTTTTTTTCGTGCTGTGTTTGTTTTGCCGGTATGCCTACACGCAATGCCCGCCGGCAGCCAGTTTTCTCTCCGGGCTGAAGGAACTGGAAGAGGCACCGGCCCCGCTGCGGGACAAAATAACCCGGTTGCAGCAGCTAACGGAGCGACATGCCCGCTGCTTTACCAACCACGATAGCGTGTATGCCCGCCTGGTTCACCGGCTTGGAAATCTTTACAGCCAGGATGGCCAGATGGAAAAGGCATTGGTGTTTACGAGGGAAGCTATCCGCATCAACGCGGCACGCAACCGCTTTGCCGAAGAAAAATACCTTGCCCACAGTTATTTTAACCTCGGTCTTATTTATAAGGAATTATACCGGCTGCCACAGTCGCACCTTTATTTCGACAGCAGCATCTATTGGGCCACGCGGTATTCGGAAAAGCAGTTTATTGCCCTGATGGCCTGCGAACAAAAAGCTTATGCGTTTTACCAAACCGGCGACTACAGCAAAAGCATCGAAATAGCCGGAACCGGAATTGCCATAGCCCGTTTGGCGGCCGACCGGTTATCGGAGGGTGTGCTGCTTTCGCAACGGGCCCAGGCAGCGGCGGCGCTTAACCGCCTGGGACCGGCGGAAGACGACATTCGCGAGGCGCTCGGGGCGCTTACCGGCGATGCGGCCGAACCGGCTGCGCTGGCCACCGCATATGCCATTTACGGCGCTATTCTTACGCAACGGAAGCAACCATCAAAGGCTGTTGCATTCTACCGCAAAGCCATTGCCATGAACGAGCAGGAAAAAAACTGGCAGCAGTGCTCCCGCAACCTGCTCGACCTTGGTTATTTATACGACCGCGATCTTGGCGATGCCGGCAATGCCCTGCGCTGCTACGAAAAAGGTATCGGCTACCTGCAACAGCAGCCCGATGCCTACCAGTTGTCGGGGCTTTACAATAATATTGGCGTGGTGCACTGGCGGCAAAAAAATTACCGGAAAGCCTTGCAGTATTACCAAAAAGGGTTGATGGCGCTGCCGGTGAATTTTCGCGATGCCGCCTGGAGCCGCAACCCGCCGCCACAGAGCCTGAAGACGGTGGCGAACGACTATTTTGTGTCCACCTTGCTGGCAAACAAAGGTGAAGCGCTGTTGCTTCAGTTTAAGCAAAACAACGAGCCCCTTTATTTGCGCCACGCACTTCTGGCGTTTGAAGCCGCCGACCATTCTGTGGACATGATGCGCTGGAAGCAATCGGCTGAAGAATCGAAGCTGCATTGGCGGCAGCGCACGGAAAAATTGTACCAGCAGGCCATTGAAACCTGCCTGGCGCTGAACGATGCCAGACGGGCTTTTTATTTTTTTGAAAAGAGCCGGGCTGTTTTGTTAAACGACCGCCTGAGCGAACTTGGCGCCCGCCAATTATTGCCGCCGGCCGAACAGCAAAAAGAATTGGACCTTCAAAACCAACTGCAGTTGCTGCAACGCCAGCTATCAACAACAGCGGAAACGAGCAAAGCCTACAGCGGGCTTTCGCAACAGTTGTTGGCGAAGCAACGGGAGTGGGAAAATTTCATAGCGCGGCTGGAAACAAACAACCCGGCCTACTACCAATACAAATACAACACAGCGGTGCCCACGGTTGAGCAGGTGCAGCAATACCTGGCATCGAACCGGCAATCACTGATTGAATACGTTCACCACGATTCGGCCATTTATATACTGGCCATTACGCCATCGCAGATCACATTACGAAAGCTGGCAGACTCCAGGCTGCAGGAAAACATTGCCGCTTTCCGCCGCATTTGCGCCAACCCGGCTTTGCTGAACCAGGACTATGCCTCCTACCGGTCGCTGGCCTACCGTCTTTATCAATCGCTCTTTCAACCCCTGGCTATACCAACCGAAAGAGTGGTTGTTTCGCCGGGTGGCGAGTTTATTCCCTTTGATGCGCTGCTCGCCTCTCCCCAGGTGCCGGAGCATTTTCTGTTAACCGATCATGCCTTTAGCTACACCTACTCGGCCGGATGGATGCTGAAAACCGGACTGGCCAACAAACAGCCGGCGGCGCCTTCTTTCCTGGGATTTGCGCCGGTGGAATATGCAAAACATTTAAAGCTGGCAACCTTGCCAGGCGCCGACGAATCGCTGCAAGAGTTAAAAGACTATTTTTCGCCGGCCCGGGTATTTACCGGCGAAAAGGCAAGCCGGCGGGAACTGCTCGCCAGGTTTTCGCAGTTTCAGATCGTCCATCTTTATTCGCATGCCGAAGCCGGTGAAGCCGGTCGCGAACCGGTCTTGTACCTGGCCGACTCGGCACTGTACCTGTCCGAAATTCAGCAGCTTGCACCGGTGCAAACCACCATGGTCGTTCTGTCGGCCTGCAATACAGGTGTTGGCTTGCAGGCAAAGGGCGAAGGTGTTTTCAGCTTGTCGCGGGCATTTGCGGCCACCGGCGTGCCGTGTACCGTCACCAGTTTGTGGCAGATAGACAACAAGGCCACTTACCGCCTCAGCGAGCTGTTTTATGATTATCTCAACCAGGCCTTTCCCCGCGACGTTTCGCTGCAAAAAGCCAAGATGCAGTATGTGAAGGAAAGCAGCCAACAACACCGGTTGCCTTACTTCTGGGCAGCCACGGTGCTGATAGGCAAAACCGACAGCATTAGAAATGTAAAGGACCTGCCTGCTGCCAGCCCGACTATCATTTTTGCCATTGCAGCCGGGTTGTTGCTTGTCGGGCTGCTTTGGCTATTTGCTATCCGCCGTAGCCGCCACCGAGGTAAATCGAGCGACTTCCGTTGACCAGAACGTCCTTTAAAAAAGAAAGAACAACGACGGCCTGCCGGCCCTGCAGCTGACGTATTCGTCATTGCATCACAACATTTATCAGCACATCAATCAACTAACATTGGACGCATGCCCGGTGAAATGGTGGCCATCAAAGGGCGATCGTCTTCCGGGTGCAGATACCTGCTATCGTTCCCGATATCCTGAAAACGTGTACCGATGCCATTGCTGAAAAAAGGCGAACGAAACCATTTCGCACTACCTATTTCATTGAACCCAAACCACTGCAAAAAATAGCAAAAAATTTTCCTGGCATGTTTCCCTTCGCCATTGTTTCCCCGACCATATGCTGACAGATAGGGCCTGCGGTTTGGTAACCGTTGCCTTCCGGAACCATCATGTGCAGCAGTGCGCCGCCTGGATGGCGCAGGAAAAAACGCAACGATGCGCCGCTGTTAGCCTGGTGCACGTTCCACCTGAACGTAGCCGGCAGCACTGCATCCCGTCCTGTGATTTCTGGCTCTTCATCCGGCCACGATAAAACCTAACCGGTTCGTCTTCGTTTTTTAACCAAAAATCAAATACAATGGAACAAAATCCCCTGCTCGAATCCAACCAGCATCTGCTTGATCAATTGCGCCGCCGCAACGATCTTTTTAAAATCAGTCCGCAAAAGATCTATCCCTGGTGGCGTGTACCCTGCAAAGTAAAAGTCCTGCTTCTTACGGACGGCGGCCTCGATTTCGGTACCGGCGATTTTGGGCTTTCGACCTTTGTGTCCATCCTGGCCAACGACGGCCGTTTCTATGTTGATTTTGAAATCACCCTTGCGCACCGCGGCGGGTTTGTTGGCGACCCGGGTGTACCGGTGGCCCGGTCCATCCCTTCGTTCCGTTTCAACAACACATCGCACTTCACCAATGCGATGTATGACCAGGTTTGGCTGTTCGGCATTATGCCGGGCAATTCGCTGTCGAATGATGAACTGCATATTCTGAGCAAGTTTATGAACGGCGGCGGCGGTGTATTTGCCACCGGCGACCACGGACAGTTGGGACAAGGGCTTTGCGGCTCCGTTATCCGGGTACGCAAAATGCGCCGGTGGGATAACTCAACCGGCGACGTAGGCATGACCGACCCGAAGCGAAACGACACCAACAGGCCCGGGCACGATGCCGGCACACAGTTCGATGATCAGTCGGACGATGTTCCGCAAACAATTCAGCCCAGGCTTTACTCCAGCTATCTTGGCGGTTTTTGGAAAGAAACCTACCCACACCCTTTGCTTTGCAGCCCCCTGGGAAGAATTAATGTTTTGCCCGACCATCCGCACGAAGGCGAATGCATAGAGCCCACCAGCCTGGCCGGCAACTATACCGACGGCACTCCGGAATTTCCGCTGGGCGTGGCACCGGAAATAATAGCCCGCTCCACTGTATTGGCCGGCAGCACAGCCGGCACAAAACAAGCCACACAGGCGCAAAGCTTCGGCGCCATTTGTGCCTACGACGGCCATAAAGCCAATGTGGGAAGGATTGTGACAGATGCTACCTGGCACCATTTTGTGAACGTGAACCTGGTAGGTGAATTAACGGATATTGAAAATAACCGAAGCACCACCGAACACCCCAGTAAACTGACTGGCTTTCTTTCCAGCGCCAGCGGGCAGCAGCACCTGGCGCAAATCAAACATTACTATATCAACATTGGCGTGTGGCTGGCGCGGAAATCCAACCATTCCTGCTTTCAGGCAAGGTTGATCTGGCAATTGGTTTTCCAGCACAGGATTCTGGAGGCCACCACCGACAATCCGTTTGTTGACTTTAAAAAAGTATCGCCGGCCTTGTTGTACAGCATCGGCACGCACGCCACCGATGTGCTGGGACGAAAAGCCAGCCAATGCCGGAAGATGAAACTGATCATTGATATTTTCGATCTTATTCATCCAAAACTTGCTGACCTCATAGACCCCTGGAGGCCAGCGAGAACCATTGAGCCGCAGCCGCCGATCCCCTGGTTTGATTACACTCCGCTTTTTGCCATGAGCATTGCCGGCGGGTTGATTTCGATGCGGGACAAATACATGACCGACAAATTGATCAGCGCGGACAAGATCGGCTCGGACGAGATTTGGGATGTGTTTACCGATGGTGCCCGCAAAGGATTAGACCTGGCAATTGCCACGCTAAACAAGGACATGCAAATTCTCACGGACACGAATAAGGGATTCAAAAGCAATAATACGCCGAACGATCCGGGCAAAAAGAAATGAGGTGCCTTGCCGCCATGGCCTTGACGACCAACCGCCATTTTTTCCGCATCAATGGGAAAAAAGATCAATGATTGTGGGCAGAAAGTCGCCGGGGGTGTTAGCGAAAAACGCTGCAGACACAACCTACCAGGTGATGACTGGCCTTTGTGTACTTCACCCCTGACTGTTGTGGCAAAAACAGGAAGGCCGGGACTTTGTTGCCGGCCTTTTGCCGTTGCGGAACGCAGCGGCCAGGCATTGGTGAGGTAAACAGGCAAAAGGTTTTCATCAAGCCAGATTACCTGTGAGCGGCATGGGCCGGCAACCACCGGCTCAAAGTGGTAGGGAAGCAGAAAGCCGGAAACCATGTCCGGGCGATGACTGCAGGCCAACGCTGCCGCCAAGCACCTGTACCCGCCGGCGGATGTTGTGCAGTCCGATGCCATTTGTTTTTTGCGAAAGGTCGGAACCCACGCCATCATCGGAGATCGTGATGTTGATATGCCGCGCCTGTTTTTCTACACTGATTACCACCTGCGACGCCCTGGCATACTTTACGATATTGCTGAACTGCTCCTGGATGATACGGTAAAGAACCAATTGCACTTCCGGCCCGGAGGTGTTGAAATCTTCCTCTATCACCAGGTTCACCTGCAACCCTCCATCCGCATTCATCCGGCCCACAAGGTCTTCAATTTTTGCCCGGATGCCGGTTTCATCATCCACCGCCGGTGCCAGGCGGTGCGAAAGCTGCCGCAGGTCGCCCACCGCCCTTTGCAAATAACCCAGGGATTTTTCGAGCAGTTCGCCAGGTGCCTGACCGTTGGGAAGAATATTTTTTAAACGCTGGAGGTTCAACGCCGTACCAACGAGTTGTTGCGTGACATTGTCGTGAAGTTCCATGCCGATCTGTGTCCGTTCTTTTTCCTGCGCCTGGTCAACGGCATCGTTCAGGCGGGTTTGTTCATCGAGGCGCTCGGTAATGTCGAGGGCACTGCCAAGCAGTGCCGACTGGCCATTGTATTGAATCAGCGAGATATTAAGTTGCAGCGTGCGAATAGCGCCATCGGACCGCACCATGCCTACCACCGGGTGGCAACGGTCCTTTCGGCCTTCTATCACCTCGGCACAGTTTTGGGCCAGCAGCGCCACATCATCGTCGTGCACAAAATTGTCGAATGCATAGCCTGCAATCAGCTCGGGCGCCGGGGTGCCCACCAAGTTTTCAAAGGCCGGGTTGACGTAGATAAAACGGCCGTCGCGCAAAATAAAAACGCCCACAAGCGATTGCTCTACCAGGCCCCGGAACTTTCCTTCGCTCTCTGCCAGTTTTTGCTGGCCCTGTTTTTTTTCGGTAATGTTCTCGGCCGATAGCGACACACCCAACAGCTCCCCGTCCGGGGCATACACCGGGTTGACCCGGTAATAAAACCAAACGGAGAAATGGTCAGCGGCTGTTTCCAGTTCCAGTTCGGTGATTTCGCCGTTTAAGGCTTTGTCAAACGCCTGCAGGTACGATGGCATGGCCATCTCCACCACAAAGTCGCGATAGTCGTCGCCGATAGCAGGGTAGCGGCCATGAAAAAGATAAAGCGTTTGCCGGATCCGTTCATTACAGCACATGACTTTATGCTCCCGGTCAATCAGCACAATATTTTGGGGGGAATAATCCAGTATGGCCCTTAGCAGCTGGTCGGTGGACGTAGGCATAACAAACAACGGTTATTCGTAAGATGTTTGGGTTATCGGGCTAAAAGTAAGATTGGATGCGCCGCGGAATGCCTGTTTTGACGGAACGTAACAAATTGTTTTTTGCGTTAGCGTATCATTGTTGCAACATCTTTCATTAGCGGCGAAAGCGCAATAGGCCAGCCTTACGCCATCCTTTACCAAAATGATGAACAGGCAAACAAAGCAACAGGCAACCGGTTGCACCTGGCCGGAAAAGAAGGCCGTCACGAAGAGGAAGGATGGCATCGGCGGGACGATGGCACGGCCTTTTGGGCTCACATCATGAATACGGCATAAGGAAGAATGAAAAATTTTTCGGTTGTAAAAACTTGATCCGGTTCTGGTGCAGCAGCCGGTGTTTTCTCATTGATGGCCGTTGGAACAGAAAGGCATAAAATGCGGCATGCAGCCTTCCCGCCAGCGGGTTGTTGCGCTTAGCATTTTGCCAGCAGCGCTATTTTACAAGAAAGGCATCCATGGCTTTTGTTGGCCTGCCATCGCTTCCCCAGGCGCTCAGCGGATAGCGGCTCCAGCTTCTGGCCCCTTGTGGTTCCCAGTAGATAACGCCCAGGCCTTTGCCATTGGGAACCGCCTTTGTTTTTTGAATCACCGCCACCAGCATGTCGTAGGTATTTTGCGGCTGCGTGTCTTCGCCGCCCACTTCCACCACCATCACCTCCTTGCCGTAGCGGGCTGCCAGCTCATTCATGTTTTCGCCCAGGTCATTAATCGAAAGTGTATAATCAGGCTTGCCCTCCAGCCACCAGGGGTAGTACGAAAGGCCGATGATATCATACTTTGCGCCGTGCACCGTGGCGCTGTCGAACCAGGTGCGGAACCGCTGCTTGTTGTTTCCCTGGTCGAGGTGAAGAATCACTTTTGAGCGGGGGCTGACGGCTTTGATGGCATCATGCCCTTTGTTGATCAACTGTGCCAGTTGCGGCCAGTTTTTGGTGCTGCCTTCCGGATAAATCATACCGCCAGGCGTTTCGTTGCCTACCTGCACCCACTCTGGTGTTACGCCGGCTTTTTTCAAATCGCTCATCACGTCGAAGGTGTAATCATAAACATCTTTCAGCAGGGTGGGAAAAGGGTGTCCTTCCCAGGCTGCCGGTTTTTTCTGTTTGCCCGGGTCGGCCCAGGTGTCGCTGTAGTGAAAATTAATCATGACACGCATGCCCATTTTCTGGGCTCTAACGGCCATGGCCACCGTTTCGGCTTTGCTGTTGTGACCACTCGCTTTGTCATTTGACGGATTCACCCAGGTACGGAGGCGAACGGTGTTGATGCCGTGGTCTTTTAAAATTTTCAGGCAATCTTCTTCCTTACCCTTATCGTTGTAAAACTTATAGCCGGTGGCTTCCATCTGCTGCAGCCAGCCAATGTCGGCGCCTTTGACAAAGGCATTTTTCCCAGTGCCGGACTGGAAAACACGGCAGCCGGATACCACTACCACGAGACACATCCACACCAATAGCGAAACGTTTTTTATACGCATCTTACCGCTGATTTTTTTATTGCAAACTGTCCATTATTTTTTTGCCTGCAACACGACCTTCCCTGCTTGCAAGGCATTGCCGCTAACGATTAATTCAATATCGCCGCCCCCTTTTCCTGCCTGCACCAGCACCACCAGTTGGCCGCTGAAGGTTTTCATGGTGGGCAAATGAAAAGGCTCCAGCGAAGTGGCATCGCCATTGCAGGCCGCCCGATACGTGCCGGCCCCTTTCACCGTAAACTGCAGTTGCTCTGTGGCAGCAGGACAAAGATTGCCCTCCCTGTCCACCACCGACACCGTTACAAAGGAAATGTCCTCCCCATCGGCGGTGAGGATTTTCCGGTCGGGCTCCAGCAACAGTTTGTAGGGCTTGCCGGCTGTTTTCACTTCTTTTTCGGCAGCGGGTTTTCCGTCTTCACCAAATGCCACCACTTTCACTCTTCCGGGCTCATAGCTGACATCCATCCACATCAGGCGATAACGTTCCTGCGGCGTGCCGGTTTTCGTTTTTTTGCGAACGCCCATGCTCCTGCCGTTGACAAAAAGTTCCGCACTGTTGTAAGAGGTATAAACAAACACCGGCGTCTTCTCTCCTTCCCGCCCTTCCCAGTTCCAGTGCGGAAGTATGTGCAGGGTTTTGTCTTTCGTGTTCCACCGGCTGCGGTACAGGTAATAGCGGTCTTTGGGCAATCCTGCCAGGTCATTAATGCCAAAATAAGAACTGCGGGAGGGCCATTTATCGTCGTAGGGTGTTGGCTCGCCCAGGTAATCGAAACCGGTCCAGACAAATTCGCCAATCACCCAGGGCTTATCATCCTGCAAAACAAAATCATCTTCCGGCAGGTTAGACCAACTGCAGTACTCCAGATCATACGAAGAGCACTGGTGGTCGGGGTATTGTTTTTCCACGGCCTTTACTACCGGGAACTTATACACGCCCCGCGAACTCACCGTGGAAGCCGTCTCCGAACCCAGCAGCAGGCCCTGCGGAAACTTTTGATAAGCTTCTTCGTAAAGGTGAGTGCGGTAATTCAGGCCGGGTATATCGAGTATGGCGCCAAAGCCCGACTCCATGGTGGCCTTTACCTGGTCCATGCCCACGGTGACCGGACGGGTGGGGTCTTCGCGGTGAAAAATTTTCTGCAGCCATTTGGCCCGCTTTACCCCTTCGCTTCCCCATTGGTCCGGCACTTCATTGCCCGAGCTCCACATGACAATGGAGGGATGATTACGGGTGGCCCGTACCAGGTTCACCACATCTTTTTCCGCATCGGTTTGAAAGAACCGGTTGTAGCCGTTTTCCACTTTCGGCCTTGCCCATTCATCAAAACTTTCGGCAAGAAAGAGGAAGCCCATTTCATCGGCCAGTTCCAGTTGCTCCAGCGAGGGCATGTTGTGCGAACTGCGGATGGCATCGCAGCCCATGTCTTTCAGAATACGCAATTGCCGGCGCAGGGCAGCCCTGTTAATGGCCGTGCCCAGCGGGCCAAGGTCATGATGCAGGCAAACACCCCTGAACTTGCGGCTTTGGCCGTTTAGCTGAAAACCGGTAGCCGGTGTGTAAGAGATAGAGCGTATGCCAAAGCGGGTCGTTAGCTCATCGGTCAGTTTGTTGCCGGCATACAGCCTTGACACGGCTTTATACAGGTAAGGTGTTTCGGGGCTCCATAGCCTGGGATTGGCCACGGCGATGTTTTGGTCAAATTCATTTCCAAATGCCTTTTTCGTTGTATCACCTGCCACCAGCTTGCCGGCTGCATCGAAGATTTGCGTCACCAATCGAAGGCCTTTACCACCGAAGGCTGTTTTGACGTTGACTTTCGCCAGCGCCGCTGTTACGTATGGCGTTGTAACAAAGGTGCCCCACTGGTTAATGCTCTCCCTGTTTTTTACAATAATGCTCACCTTGCGGTACAGCCCCGCACCGGGATACCAGCGGGAAGAAAGTCCTTTATTGCTCAATTGAACGGCCAGCAGGTTTTTTCCATTCGGCTGAAGGTGGTCGGTGATGTCAATATAAAAATAGTTGTAGCCGTAGTTCCACTCGCCGGCTTTTTGCCCGTTTAAAAACACCCTGGGCTCGCTCATGGCGCCTTCAAAAAGAAGCAGGGCTTGCTGGCCTTTTTTAAAATGCGGCAGGCTGAACTCCTTGCGGTACCAGCCTTCGCCAATGTAGGGCAATGCCCCGGTGCGGCCGGTTTTTTCGCTGGCCACCTTCTCGTTGTTTTGGGTGATGGCCACTACCTGCTTGTCAATTTCTTTGTCGAAGGGTCCGTAGATGGCCCAGTCGTGCGGGACCGTAACGGTTTGCCAGGCCTTGTCGTTAAAATCTACTTTCTGGGCGCCTTCGGCCTTGCCACGACTGAACTTCCAGCCTTCCTTCAATTCGGTGACGACTCGTACCTGCGCCACGGAAACATGGAAAAGTGATAGCGACAGGAAAAAAAAGAAAATGGTTTTTCGTATCTGCATGGTTCAATAAACACTTTGCGTGAAGGTATTGATTGTTGTGAAAGGAGAATCAGTTCTGTACGGCCGTATTGGACCGGCGCCGTTGGCGAAGCCCGATGGCGGCAGCGACGGACGCTACGTCGCCAGGCCGTTGAGCAGGAGCCTGCTGCAGCTCATCGAAGCGGAGCTTTTCAACCTCGAACCAGATATTGAAATAATTTGTTCCGGAATGGCTATCATACCATTTTCGCGAATACTGTAGGGTATCATACAGCGGGTAGGTCTTTTAGCTCCTACAAAGGGATGCTGGTAAAGTTCGTATTCTGCAAAAAGGAGCTGACGTGGCCGGAAGTGACGTGGGGGGCCGATACGGATACAAATAAAGTAACCAAGGGATTTTTGCGGGATCGCTATCTTTTCAACTGCGTTATCATCTCCCGGAAACTTCCCAATGCACTTTCCAAATTTTCGGCTATCTCTTCCGCCAGCACATCCGGGTCGGGAAGGTTATCCAGATCAGCCAGCGATTTATCTTTCAGCCAGGTAATGTCCAGCGATGTTTTGTCTCTTGCGATAATCTCCTCATAGCTAAACTTCCGCCAGCGGCCTTCGGGTTTCGTTGCGGCATCCCATGTCTCTGTTCGCTTATGTCGGTTCGTTGGATTGTAGCAGTCAATAAAATCCTGCAAGTCAGAAAGCTTCAGTGGATTTTTCTTCAGCGTATGGTGCACATTAGTGCGGTAATCGTAAAACCAAATCTCTTTTGTCCACGGGTCTTTTGCTGAGGGCTTGTTGTCAAAGAACACCACGTTGGCCTTTACGCCATTGGCATAAAAGATACCGGTGGGCAGGCGCAGTATGGTATGCACATCGGTTGTTTCCAGCAGCTTCTTGCGCACCGTCTCTCCCGCCCCGCCTTCAAAAAGCACACTATCTGGTATCACCACAGCGGCCATGCCCGTTGGCTTGTGCATGGAGCGGATGTGCTGCACAAAGTTCAGTTGCTTGTTGGAGGTGGTGGCCCAGAAATCCTGGCGGTTATAGGTGAGGTCTTTCTTTTCCTGTTCGCCTTCTTCGTTGTCTGAATCAGGATTTGCTGGATGAAAAGATTTACATGATTTTCATTTATCCTTTATTTGATACTTAGGATTGAAAACTTTCTTATACTGCAAACTCGTTGCACCAAAATTGATGAGCAAGCCAACCGGAAAGTCGTAAGCTACAACGTAGTTCTTTGCTTGTGCAAGATGAACGTCCTCAAGATTTATGAGAGCTTTTAATTCAACCATTATTCTTCCTTCTACAACAAAGTCCGCTCTTCTTGTGCCTACATCTACTCCTTCATAGTAAATGGCCTGTTCAACTTCCCTTAAAAATGCAACAGAAGCTTTTTTCAGTTCAATAGCAAGACAGCGTTGATAAATCACTTCCTGAAATCCATTACCCAAAGTATTGTGAACCTTCATCGCACAACCAATCACCTTATATGTTAGTTCATCATATTGCAAGATGTACAATTTACAATCGATTACATCTTGCTAATCCTCGAATCCTGCAAATCCTGATTCAGACAATTTTCGCCTTTTACATCGGCGCCCATCAGCACCCAGTTCTCCGCATCTATCATTTGCACCAGCTTATACAGCTTGGCCGGGTCCTGTATCTTGTTGCCGCTCTTGGTAAAGATCTGGCCCAGTACGCCTTTTTCTTTTCCCAGTTCCCGAAGCACCACCGTATAATGCCCTTCCAGCTCCGCACCCCGCAAGGTGGTTAGGCTTTGCCAGTTGTAGGCTGTTGGTATGGCGATGGTACGGTTGTAGGGTGGCTTGCTGTATTCATCGGCCATTTTTAAGAACAAAAGGTAAGTGAGTTGCTCCAGGTAATCGCCGTAGCCTACGCCATCATCACGAAGGGTATTGCAGAAAGACCAGACTTTGGATATGATTTGATTGGTGGACGTGAAATGATTTTTTGTATACTGAGCTGAAATCCTACTATGAAACTTCCGTTGCGTCGCACTCTTGTACGTTCGGAAGGCTATTGAGCAGGTTGATATAAAACTAAACAGGGGTGCTTAGTGCTTCGAGTTTCGTTAGCCATTGATCAAAGTGCCTGCATTCGCTTCTCAATTTGTTTAGCCCGATTTCCTTCAAAATAAGAATGCCATCATTAACCTTATCATAAGTATCACAGAGAGAAAGAATACGTTTTGATGGAGCGGTTTCTCTTCCTTCATTTATCAGTTCTGGATTGCTGTCAGGCACACTTGACCTTATCTTGTTAAAACAATTTTTCGGAAGTTTATTGTATAAGCCCAACCACTCTTCTAATATTGCTGTATCCGCATACATGAGTGCCTCATATTCGTGAAGCTGAATGTATGGTATGAACTTATGGAACCCAATATCGGCAGCAAACAGACGTTCCATTTCAGCTATCCGATTGTATGGCTGGAGATGTTTGGTTGTTCCGTAACCAGGAAAGTCTGATTTGAGGCCATATAAATCAATAAGGGTCGTATGATAGGCATCCGGTGACTCTGTTGTCCATTGAAAAATGTCATTTTTAAGTTTTGCATATTCAACAATGCCACCTCTTTTGCGAAGTTTCCGACTGGTGAGTGCTTTTCTAACATCTGCATAAATATTAAGATTCAGCAGATGGGGTCTAATAACATCTGCAACAAAACGTTCCTCAGAAAATCCTTCTGCCGTTATATTTAGTCGAACCATCAGGGATTTCCTCCTATCACGTTCTTATCCCACAAATCACCAAGTGAATATCTATTCAACCAGTCCTCCAATTGATCAGTATCCAGTCGGCGAAATGTGGTTGCTGCTTCTTTATGATCAACGACAATGATGTCTTCAGCTTCAAATTCATTTACAAGGTTTACAGATTGGGTGGATACAATGACCGTTGAACGCTTGGTTGCCTTTCGCAAAAGCCCTGCTAAAATCGTGATGGCTGCCGGATGCAGTCCCAACTCAGGTTCGTCAAGTAAAATAATCTGCGGTAGTTTTTGTTGAAGCAAAAGCGTGGCCATACAAATGAACCGTAAAGAGCCATCAGAGAAATCGGCTGCTGTAAATGTTTTATTTGAATAGACATCATTCCACTCTAATCGAATGTTTTCCTCATTGAATGGGCTCGGTTCCAGTACAAAATCTTTAAAGAAAGGAATAACCAACTGGATAGTTTTTACAATCCGTTCGTAATAGTCATGTTCTGTTTCTCTCAGTGTATACAAGAATGGAGCAAGATTGGAAGCATCTTCAAACAAAAACTTATTGTCGGCAAGCTTCGCATATTTCTTTACACCGGCCGACTCGCTTGTATCGTGAAAGTGATACACCCGCCAATCCTTCAATACATTATAAACGTAGCTGGCAATATTGTTTGTTTTTGCCCTCTTTGCTAAAAGACTTTCTTCCTCGGAGTGTGCAACGGTTTCCCAATAAGGCTCTTTATAATTTTTGTTACCCCAATAACCTGAATACTCAGATGCTACAATCAACGTATCACTTTGCGAAGGCTGCAAAGTGATTTCGTAATGATTGGGGTCAAAATCTAACCGGATAATGATTTCAGTTGTTTCTTTACTTCCGTAATACAAAATGTTTTCGGCACCAGTACGTTGCGAATAATTTTTCAACCGGCCTTCAATAATATTGCGCAGAAAACGGAAGAGCGAAATAAAGTTGGTTTTACCAGCGCCGTTTTGCCCAATTAGGACATTTAAATCCGTCAAAGAAACGGTTTGCTCCCTGATGGATTTGTATCCTTTAACATAAACCGACTTAAGCCTTCGCATACACAACGTTTTCTGTTACTGTTGATAAAGTTACTCCAACCACTTTCTTAAAACCACTTGTTTCTGTGCTGGTGCATTTTCGATGATTTGTCTAGCTGTTGCGATTTGCGCTTCGAGTACTTCGACTTGGTTCACTAAGTCATCATCACCACCTTCGAACGTCGGAACTTTGATGTTTTCAATCTTTTCCCAAGAAGTCCGGGGCATACGTAGGCCCGCAACACTTTGAACAGCTTCAATCTTGAACTCATCATTTAGCATGTAGTAAGAAAGTAATTTGGCATACCTGCTCTCCTTCGGTCTCAACACCAAAATATCTGTGGAGCATATTCCTTCGTGTTCACTCAGGTAAACTTTATTGAGGTTAGGCCTGAGTTTTCCGTACAAAATGTCGCCAGGTAGAAATCTTGACTTAACGCTTTCAATTGAAGAGTATTGATGTTGTATTTCGCCAATCAATACTCCAGTATTTTTTTCTATGTTCTCTAATCCTACGTAAACAACTTCGCCTTTTTGTTTGGTCGGGTCAATTGAATTAGTAACAGGTTCTACAAAGTTTTTTAATGGCGCTTTTATAGTGCTTACTTGAGATACTTTTTTCTCAATCTTTTTTTTGACATCCCTAATTATCTGCCGTGCTTCATTTAGAGCTTTGTCTACCTTTTCGCATTCTTCAACTATTTTCTTTTGTACATCTTTAGGAGGCTCAGGAATCAAACCCTTAGATAAGTATTTATAATGTCTTTCGTATTTAGTTCTGTTTTGAATAGGAATATGTTCTATTAAATAGTAAAAGCATTTTATTAAGAATTTTTCCTTGTCTGGTTTTAGTAATTGCGTTCCATCAGCTCCTCTAACAAATGGGAAATCAATGTATTTGAAAACGCAGTTGTGGTCTCCAAAAATGATGAGTGGAACATCAGTAATTGGGTTTGGGCTGTTAGTGTAACCCGAAATAAGCTCTACAGCCTCTTGTGTGATAACAGGGTATTTTCCGTTGTCTTGAATTTCATCTTCTTGGATTTTCGTCTGTGCTCCTTCTATTTTGACTAAAGCATTTTCGACCCGTACCTTGGGATATTTCGTTTGTATTTCCTTTTCTGTTTTATTATCGGCGAGAGAGATTGCTTTGCTAAAATCATTTCGATTAAAATCAAGCATGTTTGCTAATTGTACCTTATGTACGAACCCACTTAAATCTTCTGGCAGTGCAAAACTTTTGCCCAAGAAATTTTCGATAATATAATAATTGAGTTTTTCGGCATCATTCTTTTTATTTGGATTGTATAGAGGTGTTCTAATAAAATTTAGTTGAGATGTTACTAAGTGAGGGTCATCATCAAACAACTTTCCATCTTTTTTCAGCTTTTCTTCGTCTTCTTTTTCTTCAGATACTGCTTTCGACTTAAGATATTTTATGCCTTCCTTTCCTTTTGCAGAGCTCCAAGTATAACCTAAAAATTTCTTTATTGCAGCCCTTTCTGCAGGACTTTTTATGACCAACACTGGAACAGCATTGCTTTGGGCGAGCAGATAGTAATAGAGCTTTTCGCCTTCTATTCTACGTACATGGCGGCACAGCATTTCGGCCAAATCTTTTTGCTGCACTTCTTCCGAAAGCGCTTTAAATGCAGGCTTTCTCTGCCAGGCCTTTATATCGGCACGGTCGTAAAATGCTTTACTGTATTCTTTCCAGATTTCGGTTTGTTGCAAAGCCTCGCCGGGCTCACCTTTTTGCAAAAATTCTACATAATTATTGTAGTCAAGACCAACATGAGCGCAGTAGGCTTCAAGCAGGTGAAGGTCACCATAACGCTTGTTTTGTTCATCCTTCTTGCCTGCCTTGCCATTCTCAATCCAATGCCGCACACGGTAACGATAATGTGTTGCTTCGTCAGGATCGGCTTTGCGGCGCTTTAAGAAAAGTGTAACCGTATTAGTACCTGTTTTCCCAAAAGTGCCGCTGCCCAATTCGGCAATGGCAATGAGGTGAAAATGCTGCAAGATGATTTGGCGTGCCTGCCGGTACAATTGGGCATCGTTGCTTAATACTGACGAAGGCAAAATAATGGCGGCCACACCGTCGGGAGCTAACAATTGCTTGGCCCGTTCAATAAAAAACGTTTCAATGCTGTTATTGGTGATGATGGCTTTTTCATCCACACTGCCGAATAGTTCAAACGCTTTGCGGTCAACATGCCGAAGTGTTTCCAAAAAACCTTTTACACTATAGGGCGGGTTGGCTACCAGAATGTTGTAGGTGCCATTTTGCAGTTCGTTGTTTCGAGCCAGTGCATCGGCGTAAATAATATTGATTTCATCCTGCCCGTACATAAAAGCAGATACCTTAGCTACTTTACTTAAGCGGTATTCTTTTTCAAGGCCAGTAATGTTACTGTAATAGGCTCTTTCATCAGCCGCTTTGTAGGTTTTTACTATCGGCTTCATTTGCCGAGCCAACTCGGTTAGAAAGTGACCCGCACCACAGGCGTAATCAATAGCCTTGGGTGGTTGTTCGCTTTTAATGATAATGTCCTCAAGGGGCAGACTGTTGATAAGAAACTTCACAATTGGCATCGGGGTGAAGAACTGTCCTTCGCTTTGCTTTACACCGGCATCTAAAAACCCCTCGAACATATCACCCAAGAACTGGTTGTTGTGTTCGTCCTTATCGCTTTTGAGGCGAATGTCCTGCAACATTTCTACAATGCTGCGGAGCACATTTGCATTTTCTGCAAACAGCCTTTCATTGTGTACATCTATAAAGGCAAAATCGTTGTTGGTAAAAAATTTCAGTTGCTTGAAATACTTATTGATGGTTTCTTTTGTGGCATCGGGGTCATTGTCCCTTTCCAAAAACCGAAACGCTTCATCTATTTGCTCCTGGTTAATGTAGGTTACATCTTCGTCTAAAAACTGCTTCATACCTTGCTGGTAGAGGCGTTGTAAGCGGTCCTGCAACTGAAAGTCATCGTCATATGCACGACCTTTCCAGTAAAAGCCAAGGTTTGTCGGGTTCTGTTGTTCATCAACCACTTTGCACAGAAAAAGATTGACCAATTTATCAAAGGCATTTTCTCTTCCGCTTACATTGTACTTGCGCAGAATGGTGGCAAACTGGTGGTACTTTTTCTGGATGTCGGCATGGGCTATTTCTTTAAGGTCATTGATGCTGTAATTTTTTCTTCCGAATTGAAAGGGTTGGCTGCCTTCTTCAAATAAGCCTTTAGAAAATGATTCGCTATGATATGTATTTTTCCAAACGTTGAACTTCTCATCAAAACGTTTGGCTTCTGTATAAGTAAGTGGATCTTCGTCAGCCGTCGCTTCTAATAAATTCTCGTTATCTATTAAGGGGATTACATAGTATTGCGTTTGTACGTTATCACCTTCCAGATCACTGGTGTAAAGACAAAGTAATTGGGTAGAGCCTTCCTGTTGAGCATAAGAAAATAACTGTGATGGATATTGTAAGGCAACGCTCCAAGCTTCTTCAAATTCCTTACCGGCTGTTTTGCATTCGATGATAGCAAATACATCTTCGTTATTGTCTTTTATTACGATATCCGCACGTCCACCGCTTGCACCGTGACCTAATTTCCATTTTGGCTCTAATATCAAGTGTTCAGGCTTATAACCTAAATGCAATAGTTGGTGTACACATTCAAACACAACAAAGTTTTCGTTGTCTGAAAAATTCGTGGTGAATTCGCCTTCTATCGTTACACCTTTTGGATAAGTAAGTTTTCTGTTTGCAAAATCAGCTTGAAGTGAATGACCATTTACTTTTTTTGAATAGATACCATTGTTATCTATAAAGTCAAGCGAGATTAATACCTTTTTGAAATTAGCTTCTGTAATCATCTATTTAGTAATTGGCAAATTTAAACTTCTTCGCCCTTGTAAAGGGTTTTACTTGAGTAAGCATTTGAACGACGTAATATATAATCTTCCACGGCTTGTTTGTAACCATAGTCGGAAACAATGTTGCGTTCGAAATAACCAAAGGTGCGGTTGTCGGGTGTGGCGGTGAGGCCTATTTGCAACGCATCAAAATAATCGAGCACCTGCTTCCATAAATTGTAAATGCTTTGGTGACATTCGTCAATCACAATAAAGTCGAAGACCTCCATCGGCACTTTTTGGTTGTACACCACGGGTAGGGGCTCCCGTTTCTTCCAGGTCTTTTCGGCTGGGTCTTCCTCTTCATCACGTTCATCCAGCTCAGTTCCTTTTAGGATGGAGTACAGCCGCTGGATGGTACTGATGTACACCTGGCTGTCGGACGGAATAAAGGAGGAGCTCAAACGGGTGACACCATAGAGTTCGGGAAAGAGGCGGTTGTCATCCTCCGGTTCAAAGCGTTTAAATTCCTGTTCGGCCTGTTCGCCGAGGTTTTTGGTGTTCACAAGGAAGAGAATGCGCTTGGCTTTGGCAAATTTTAATAAACGATAAATGCTGGTAATTGCCGTAAAGGTTTTACCGCTGCCGGTAGCCATTTGCACCAACGCCTTGGGCCTGGCTTCCCGAAAGCTTTTTTCCAAATTGGTGATGGCGGTTACCTGGCAATCCCGCAATCCTTCCGATGTCAGTGGTGGTATATCTCGAACTCTCGCCCGGAGTGTTTTTGATTCTCTGAGAAAAGTCTCAAACGTTTGCGGCCGGTGAAAAGTAAACACGGGTCGTGAACGGGGTTTGGGATCCCGGTAATCGTTGAATCTTGTGAGTTCGCCTGTGCTTTCGTACACAAAGCGCAAGGGCTCGTTGCTGAAGTATTTCAGTTTGTCTGTAGCGTATTCGGTGGACTGATCTTCGACCGTTGTGAGGCGAACGCCTTCTTCTTCCCTTTTGGCTTCGATAAGACCAACAGGTTTCCGGTTGACGAACAAAACATAATCGGCCGGGCCGGCAGCGGTCTGGAACTCCCGTATGGCAACTCCAGGGCCTGCTGCCAGGTTGAAGGATCGTTTGTCCTGTAAAATCCATCCGCAAGCCATTAGCTGGTTGTCAATCCGGTCTCTGGCAAGCTGTTCGGGGTTTTGGTTCATGCGGTAGTGCTAAAAATACAGCACAAACCAAACAAAACCAATAATCTACCCGATAAGAAGTAGGAACAGGTGAGTTGAACAAAAAATACGAAGCAGTATGCATGCAAGTTGCCTGTCAGGCCGTTTTTTCAATGCAATAGCAGGTGCACTTTTGATAAAAGCCGTTTTCAAAATAAGATAACCTGCCCGGGGAAGCAAGGTGTTTCCGGGGCACTCAGGGTTTTGTCGATGAAAGGGATTTAAGCAAAGAAAAACGGGCCAACGCTTAAAAAAAATTAGCGTTGGCCCGCGGGGTGGAGGTGACGGGATTCGAACCCGTGTCCAAACATGACATTCAAAAGCTTTCTACATGCTTATTTCCGAATTGCTTGTCGGGAAGGTGCAGGAACGAAACAAACCAACATCTTCCTTAGCTGGATGGTCTTAGGCAACCGTCACAGCCTTCGGTTGCCGCAATCCTTATTGTTTTTAAGTCGGCGGCGGCGCTTGGTCAAGGATCAACCTGCGCGGCGGCCCTAATGACTAACTAATCACTGATTAGGCAGCCATGGCATACTGAGTATTGCCATTTGTAGTTTGAATATTCAGATTTACGGGCTAATTATCCAACGCCCGGCATGCTTACACTTTCAAAGATCAATGCTGTCAAAACCAAACACCCCCGGTTATTAGATGACAGTTCGTGGATGACAAATAACAGTTTTAGTTAGAAATGTTGTCAAAGCCTCCCGAAACAGGCAACAAATTTACAAAATAAAAAGCGTTGTATAGGCACAGATTTTCTTAAACCCGAAGGGACCCACCAATGAGAATACAGTCATCTATCATCGGTCATCCGTCATCTTTCCTTTATCGGAACAAGCGCCAAATGTCGAGGCCAAAGGCATAAAGCATCAGCCCCAACAGCAAAGCCATACCCACCATCTGTGCGTACTCGATAAACTTGTCGCTGGGCTTGCGGCCGGTAATGATCTCATAAATTGTGAACAGCGCATGCCCACCGTCGAGCGCCGGTATGGGCAAAATATTCATGAAAGCAAGAATGATAGAAAACAGCGCGGTCATGGTCCAAAAACGCTGCCAGTCCCAGGTACCGCCAAAAGTTTTGCCAATAGAGATCACACTGCCAAGATTATCCGACACTTTGTGCTCTTTCGAGGTAAACAGCAGGCGGATGCCGGTCATGTAATCCTGCAGCCGGTCTATACCGTAATTAATGCCGGCCGGAATAGATTGGAAAAAGCTGTACTCCTTTTTTTCAATCGGGAGCAACTCATCAAAGGTTTTAATCGGCGCCATTGTCCTGGCGTATTCATCGGTCTTTACTCTGGCCTGCACGGTGTCTGTTTCATTGCGCAGCACCGACAGCGTCACCTCCTGGTTGGCGAACGGCTTCTTCGCGGTGAGGTATTCGTCGTAAAATGTAAAATAGCGGCCGTTGACGCCAATAAGCCGGTCGCCGGGCGCCAGTTTGCCGGATACGTAACGGACACCTTCGTCGGACTTGATGATCACCGGCGTGCGGGGCGCCACAAAGGCCAGCTGCTGGCTTTTCGTAAGGTTCGAAAGAAAACCTTTGGGAAGTGTTACGGCCGTATCGCGGCCGTTGCGGGTTACCGACAGTTGCACCGTTTCATTGAAGAAAACACCTTTGCGCACATCTTCCAGATAAGTTACCGGCTGGTTGTTGATGGCGGTAATATTATCGCCGTTTCGCAAACCGGCCGCCTGTGCCAGCGAATCCACCATCAGCCCGTACCGAAGGCCGCTAACGGGAAGCTTTTCCTCGCCCCAAACAAACAAGATGGCGGCAAACAGGATCAACGCCAAAATAAAATTCACCGTCACGCCACCCAGCATGATTATCAGCCGCTGCCAGGCGGGCTTTGCCCTAAACTCGTAAGGCTGTGCCGGCTGCTTTAGTTGCTCCTTGTCCATGCTCTCGTCAATCATCCCGGCAATTTTTACGTAGCCGCCCAGCGGAATCCAGCCAAGGCCGTACTCCGTTTCGCCTTTTTGGGTTTTCCAAAGCGAGAACCAGGGATTGAAGAACAGGTAAAATTTATCTACGCGGCAGCCAAACCACTTGGCCGGAAGAAAATGTCCCAGCTCGTGCAACACCACCAATATGGAAAAAGCTAAAATGAACTGACCGATATTGGCGAATAAAGCGGACCAGTTTACAGCGAGTAATGTCATATAAATGCCCAGTCACACCCCCAACCCCTAAAAGGGAGCATCAGCGCTGCAAAACCCCTGAAGCTGAAAGGTATTTTATTGAGTAATAGTCTGAACCTTGAAGTGTGCAACGCAACAAAAGCATGATAGTAGTCATTCAGCCGGTCACAAAAAAACAAGGCTCTAAAACAAAGGCTGCAAGATAGCAATAGGAAAGTACAAATCTAAGTCTCCCCTTTCGGGCAACAGGGGGATTGTTTTAAAGTTTTATTAAATCGGCCGCGTAATGGCGGGCTTCCGCGTCGCTTTCAAGGTAATCGCCCAGCGTTGGTTTCGGGAGAAAAGAAACTTTTTGCATGGTGTTTTCTATCACATCGGTCATGTCGAGAAAGCCAATGCGGTTGCGCAGAAACGCATACACCGCTATTTCGTTGGCGGCATTCAACACACAGGGCAGGTTTCCGCCTTTCTGAAGGGCCTCGATGGCCAGGGCCAGGTTGCG
Source organism: uncultured Flavisolibacter sp. (assembly GCA_965365435.1). Classification (GTDB taxonomy): domain Bacteria; phylum Bacteroidota; class Bacteroidia; order Chitinophagales; family Chitinophagaceae; genus Flavisolibacter. The sequence continues at coordinate 116,192 of CBDUBQ010000010.1, read as the reverse complement.
GAAGGTTTTAATATCGGGTTCCTCAAACGTGAGGTTGCGGAGGCGTTTAAAATCGGCCCGCGGAAAATCGTTCGGCAGCCGCTTGGGAAATGCCAGCGCATACTGGATGGGCAGCTTCATGTCGGGCAGGCCCATTTGGGCTTTGATGCTGCCATCTTCAAACTGCACCATCGAGTGAATAATGCTCTGCGGATGCACCAGCACCTCTATCTGGTCGGCACGGAGGTTAAACAGCCATTTGGCTTCAATCATCTCCAGCCCCTTGTTCATGAGCGTGGCCGAGTCAACGCTGATTTTGGCGCCCATGGTCCAGTTGGGATGCTGCAGGGCATGGTCTCGTTTTACATTCACCAGGTAGTTGGGCTTGCGTCCCAAAAAAGGACCGCCCGATGCCGTGAGCATGATCTTTTCAATAGGGTTGCGCACTTCGCCCACCAGGCATTGAAAAATGGCCGAGTGCTCCGAATCCACCGGGATGATGGGCACCCGCTTTTGATAAGCCGTTTGCATCACAATATCGCCGGCCACCACCAGTGTTTCTTTATTGGCCAGGGCAATGACCTTGCCCGCATTGATGGCATTCAGCGTTGGGCGCAGGCCGGCGTAGCCAACAATAGCAGCCAGCATAATATCGTAAACGTCCATGGCAGCCACCTCTTCCAGCGCCTTTTCGCCGCCAAAAACTTTTATGTCGGTTTGCGAAAGGGCGTCTTTGATGCGGGCATACTTCTGTTCGTTGGAAACCACCACAATATTGGGCCTGAACTTCAGCGCCTGCTGAATAATGAGCGTGTCGTTACCATTGCAGGTAAGCACCTCCACTGAAAACTTATCCTGGTTTTGCTCAATAACCTCCAGCGCCTGTGTGCCGATGGAGCCTGTGGAGCCGAAAATGGCAATGCGTTTAGGTGGTGCGGCTTGACTGTTCATAGCGGTTGGTAGCAAGTGGTCGTTGCGTTACAAAATAAAAAGCTTTTAGCGGGTTGTCAATTGTTTTGTCCACTGGGCTATTCCGGAGGCAATTTTGCGGTCGTTGCTCAGGCGCGGCACTTTGTTTTGCCCCCCCAGTTTACCAATGGCTTTCATGTATTGCACAAAGCCACCTTTTTGCACCACGGTTATTTTCAGCGGCTGCAAAATGGCACCGCGAATAAGATCATCGTAGTAAATATTCTTGTCGCGTAAATTCCGGTCAACCTTGCTGGCAAAGGCATCCAGGTCCTGCGGCTCCTCTTCAAACTCCACCAGCCATTCGTGATAGCTTTTTCCCTCGCCCTGCTGCACCATAGGCGCCACGGTAAACTCCGTGATGCCCAGCTTTTCTTCTGCAGCCGCTTTAAGCAAACTCTGTTCCACTTCTTCGGCAATCACGTGTTCGCCAAAAGCCGAAATAAAATGTTTGGTGCGGCCGGTTACCACTATACGGTAAGGTGCCGTGCTCACAAACTTTACCGTATCGCCGATATTGTATCCCCATAGCCCGGCGTTGCTGTTAACGATGAGCGCATAATTTTCGCCCACCTTTACCTGGTGCAGCGAAAGCCGGGTGGGGTTTGGATGAAAAATTTCTGCCGCCGGCACAAACTCGAAAAAAATACCGCTGGCGGTATTCAGCAGCAGCCCCTCTTTTTCCGCCGAATCCTGAAAAGCAAAAAAGCCCTCCGAAGCCGGAAACGTTTCAATAGTGTGAACCCTGCGGCCGATGCTTTGCTGCAACCGGCCCTTGTAAGGCTCAAACGCAACGCCGCCGTGCACCAACACCGAAAAATTCGGAAAGAGTTCGCCGATTTTTTTCCCACTGCGCTCTTCGAGGCGGTCGAAATACATTTGCACCCAGGGCGGTATGCCGCTGATCAGCGTCATATTCTGCCCCATTGTTTCCTTTACAATGGCATCGAGCTTGGTTTCCCAGTCTTCAATGCAATTGGTTTCGTAAGAAGGCAACTGGTTTCGCCGCAGGTACGAGGGGATGTGGTGATTAACGATGCCGCTCAACCGGCCGGTGGGCACACCGCCAATCCGCTCCAGCTCCGGCGACCCCGACAGAAAGATCATTTTCCCGTCGGCAAAGGCCGTGTTGCCGGTCTCGGCCATATAGCACAGGAGGGCGTTGCGGGCCGTGTCTATATGATTGGAGATGGAATCTTTGGTGATGGGGATATACTTCACACCGCTGGTGGTGCCCGATGTTTTAGCCAGGTAAATAGGCTTGCCTTTCCAAAGGATATTGTGCTTGCCGTCTTTAATCTTGTCAATGTACGGGCGCAGACCTTCGTAGTCGCGAACGGGTACTGCCTGCCGGAAACCGGCATAATCGGCCACACCATCGAGCTTGTGCTCCTTGCCAAATTCGGTTGATTTACCTTTCGCCAGCAGTTCTTTCAGCACCTGGTCCTGATCGGCCAGTGCGGTGTGGCTGCTGCGGCGAATGCGGCTGTGCACATACGAGGCAAACGGTTTGGCAAGGAATGATTTTATCTTCATGACAAGCAAAAGGCGCACAAACCTACGGTAAAACTGAACAGGCGAACGCAAAAATAAAAACACCCGAAACGAGCCGCAGCACACCCGGCGGCGAAGGTTAGAGGATTGTGAAAGTTGGGAAAATACACCGGCTAATCTGCTCCGCACCGGCAAGTTTCGGTTTTTTACTTTTGGCCTTTAACATCTTTCCCTTACCTTCGCACACCTAATTTTTGAACCGTTATGTTCGCAATCGTAAAAATAGCCGGCAAGCAGTTTAAGGTCGAAAAAGACCAAACTTTGTATGTTCCCCGCATCAGCGGCGAAACCGGCGCCAAAGTAGAATTCTCGGATGTGGTGATGGCCGATGCCAATGGCAACCTGACCTTTAGCAACAGCGGCCTTAAGATCCAGGCCGAGATCCTCGACCAAGTGCAGGGCGACAAAGTGATTGCCTACAAGCAAAAGCGCCGCAAAGGTTTCCGCAAGAAAAAAGGGCACCGCACCCAGTACACCAAAATTAAAATCAGCGACATCGCTTAAAGTCAAATCGTCTGACAGCAGACGCCCGACTTTAAACTTTTAAACTTTGAACTTTTAAACTTATTTCATCATGGCACATAAGAAAGGTGAAGGCAGTGTAAAGAACGGCCGCGACTCGAACAGCAAACGTTTGGGCGTAAAGATCTTTGGCGGACAGCCTGCTATTTCCGGCAACATCATCGTTCGTCAACGCGGTACAAAATATCACCCCGGCAAGAATGTGGGTGTCGGTAAAGACTACACGTTATTTGCCACCGGCGATGGCGTGGTAGAATTCCGCAAAGGCAGAAACGACCGGACCTTCGTTTCGGTGCTGCCGTCGGAAGCAATTGCCTGATGTTTTGGTATGATGGTTGTGTAAAATATTTGGCAGTTAAATTTTTTGTATAATTTTACTGCTGTATTTTTTTACTAACCATTAAATTCTAAACAACATGGCAACAGCAAAAAAAGCTGCCGGCAAGAGCGCATCAAAAGGCGCTGCAAAAAGTTCTTCGAAAGCAGCATCGAAAGGTGCAGCAAAGGGAGCCGCTAAAAAAAGCAGCGCTACTAAAGCTTCTTCCAAAGGAGCCGCTAAAAGCGCTATGAAAGGTGCCGCTAAAAAAAGCAGCGCTACCAAAGCTTCTTCCAAAGGAGCCGCTAAAAGCGCTACCAAAGGAGCTGCTAAAAAGAGCAGTGCTACCAAAGCTTCTTCGAAAGGTGCTGCAAAAAGCGCCGCCAAAAAAGGCGCTGCAAAGAAAGGCAGTAAATAAGCGCATCCGTTTACAAATGCATACAAGTCCCGGTTCTCCGGGACTTTTTTTTGCCCCGGCCGGCCGCTGGAAAAACGCAGGTGTGTCACCCCATTTTCTTATCGTAGAATTCCTAAGCTTTTACTTTTTTTATGAATCGGGCAGCAGTGCATCGCTGTATCTTCCGTTGCAATCTTTGATTTGTTATTTTGTACTCTTCCAGTGGAAGAAAGGGAAATAATCACCCTTGCACGTCCGGTAAGTCTATTGCGCTAAACAAAACAAGAACCTTTTTTATGGTGGATGATAATAACAAGACCATTGACCCAAGTTCGCCCACCGGCACACCGGGGGCCGGACCCGACAATTACGCCATTGCCGACCAGTTTTCGCTGCTGGCCAAATTGATGGACATCCATGGCGAAAATTCCTTTAAGACAAAAACTTACAGCAGTGCTGCCCTCACCATTGAAAAACTGCCGCATCCGCTGGCTGGCATGACCGAAGCGCAGATTTTGAAAGTGAAAGGGATAGGCGACAGCGTTGGTAAAAAGATCCTTGAGATTTTGCAAACGGGCGAGCTGCAGGCGCTCACAGAAATTATTCGGCAAACGCCAGAGGGCGTGCTGGAAATGATGAACATTAAGGGCCTGGGACCCAAAAAAATCAACCTGCTTTGGAAAGAAATGCAGATATCTACGATTGAAGGGTTGGAAGAAGCCTGCCGCAATAACCGTGTGGCGGCAACGAAAGGGTTCGGTGAAAAAACAGCGCAAAAGATTCTTGATGCCATTGACTTTGTGCGCAGCAGCCGGGGCAAAGCTTACTACAAGCACGTAGAGGATTTTGTGCTGGTGCTGCAAGCAAAGCTTGCGGAGAAATTTATCGGCAGCCGCACTGAAGTAGCGGGTGAGTTCAGAAGACAATGGCCCGTTGTTTCGCAACTGGAATGGGTGACAACGATTGACCGCGAAGAACTGAAGAATTTTTTGTTGAAAGAAAAGGCAGTTTTGCTGCAGGAAAGTGAGGAAATTCTTGCCATCGAAGCCGGCGACACGACAACGCTCTTATTTCACTTTGCTACCACTGAAAATTTTATCAACAAGTTATTCCACAAAAGTGCCAGCGAAGATTTCCTTTTTGAATGGAACAAAAACGGGTGGGCCTTTGACGCCGGCACCGAAGAAGAACTTTTTGAAAAAGCAGGCCTGCATTTTATTCCGCCTTTTCTCCGCGAAGGTCCGGCAATCATTGAGCGGGCAAAAAAAGAAACCGTTGACGATGTGGTGCAGCTCAATACCATCAAAGGGCTGATTCATTCGCACAGCAACTGGAGCGACGGTAGTTACACCATTGAGCAAATGGCTGAAGAACTGATCCGGCTCGGCTTTGAGTATCTTGTCATCTCCGACCACTCGAAGGCCGCGGCCTACGCCAACGGCCTCACCGAAGATCGTATCAAGAACCAGCATACCTACATTGATGCGCTCAATAAAAAACTCGCTCCTTTCAAAATATTCAAAAGCATCGAATGCGATATTCTTGGCGATGGCACCCTCGACTACGACAGCAGCGTGTTGTCCTCATTCGACCTGGTGATCACATCTATCCACAGCAACCTGGATATGGAAGAAGACAAAGCCATGATGCGCCTGATGGGCGCCATCACCAACCCTTACACGACCATTCTGGGACATATGACCGGCCGGTTGCTGCTTCGCCGCAAAGGATACCCGGTTGACCACAAGGCCATCATTGATGCCTGCGCCCGGCACCATGTTGTCATTGAAATCAATGCCGCACCAAGCCGCCTTGACCTCGATTGGCAATGGATCAATTATGCAATGGAGAAAGGCGTGCTTCTGTCCATTAACCCCGATGCTCATGCACTGGACGAATTTGGCTACCTGAAATACGGCACCCTGGTGGCCCAGAAGGGAGGCCTGCAGGCCAGCCGCAACCTGAGCTCATTCAGCCTTCAGCAATTTGAAGAATACCTGGCGGAAACACGCCGCAAGAAAGGCTTAACCACGTAAAAGAAAAATCAAGCCCTCGCAACAAAACCAAAAACCACAAACCACCCACTACAAACCATCCACCGCCAACGGCAATTGCACAAAAAAGGTTGTGCCCTCGCCCACTTTTGTTTCAAACCAAATATCGCCACCGGCCTGCTCTACAATGCCTTTGCACATGGCCAATCCCAACCCGGTGCCCGACGTTTTGGTGGTAAAATTTGGCGTAAAAATCTTTGCGTGCATTTCGGGCGGAATGCCCTCACCGTTGTCGGTAATGGAAATAAGGAGTTGCCTGCCCACCATTCTTTCGGATATTGTGACGGAACACCGCTTTTCGCCGGGGCAGGCATCTACGGCATTGGTGAGCAGGTTGGTAAAAAGCCGGTTCATATGTGTTTTATCGGCCTGCATGATGGCCTCGTGCGGCACAGGGTTCCACTTCAGGGTTACCCGCGGATTAGCTGCATAAAGGTCGAGTAAAGACCCCACCACACTGTGCAGGTCAATGTACTCCGTGCGCTTATGCCCAATGTTGGCAAATTGCGAAAAGTCGGCGGCGATCTTCGACAAATGGTCAATTTGCTCAATGAGCGTACCGGCCACTGCCGATGTCAGGTCTTTTACGTTGGGCTGATTGGCCTGTATGGCTTTTTGCAGGTACTGAATACTCAGCTTCATCGGCGTCAGCGGGTTTTTGATCTCGTGGGCCACCTGCCGCGCCATTTCGCGCCAGGCCCCTTCCCTTTCGCTTTTGGCAAGGGCGGTGGCGCTTTCTTCCAGTTGATGCACCATCTTGTTGTACTGCTTCACCAGCTCGCCGATTTCGTCATCCTTGTTCCATTCAATTTCCTCGTTGGTGCGGCCCAGAGTGATCTCTTTCATCTTGTCGCCAATGACCGAAAACGAACGGGTGATGCGGTTGGTGATGAATAACGCAATCACGCCTGCAATCAGCACAATGAACGCATTGAGATTGATCACCGTTACCAGGAAGTTGGAGATTTCCTGGTCCAGTTGTCCCCGCGATTCGAAGTATGGAATATTGAGATAAGCAAAAGGCCGCTGAGAAGAATCGCGGATGGCGAGGTAGATACTCTGATAGTCGAAATTGGCCAGGTACTCATCCTGCAACCGTTGCACCTGTCCGGCTTTTGTCATGTGGTAAAAAGCCACAGGATCCATTTTCCTGCTCAATATGCCACGGCCGTAAATGTCTTCTCTGGAGGTGATCTTCAATACGCCGTTGGTATCAAAAATATTCACTACCCGGTTGTGTACTTCCGAAATGTCGTTCACCACCTTCGCGAGCGCCGCCAGGTTCACGGTGTCGGCAAAGCTGTTTCGATCATTGAAAAGCAGGCTGTCCTCGGCGGCCTGTTTTTCCAGCTCATTCAACGTGCTGTGCGCCGTGCGGTACAGATCTTCCGTATTGTTGCTGTTGTTTCGCTGCACAAAAAAGCCAATGGTGGCAATACCAATCACCACAAACGAAAGCACCGAAATAAAGATGATGGTGACATGGATTTGCGACCGAATGCTGAGACGCGAAAAAATGTCAATGCGCGGCCAGGTGCGGGCCAGGCGGCCAACGATCCCCGAAAGGCGGATAAAGCCAACCATAAACAGGAAGGCGCAAAAAAGGTAAGAGAAGAGGGTGATGCTTTCAATAAAAGTGTCTTTTTTCTGCGCCACCAGAATCACCCGGTTGTTGCCGGGTTGATACCAAACCTCTTCGTAGTTGCCCGACTCCCGCAGATGGTATTCATTGCCCGGGAGCAGGCCAGGCGGCAACTGCTGCAGAAAGGCATAATTGCCGGTGAAGTAATGCAGCCGGTTGTCTATGTAAACAGCCGTTAACAGCGATGGGTTGTCGGGCGGCCGTTCGGTAGTTGAAAAAATATCGGGATTCAGTTTTTGAACGCCTTCGAACTTTAGCGGAGTTGCCACCAGGAACACCGTTCCCACCAGGCGGGAGCTGTCCAACACAGTTCGCCGGATCAGGTACACAAACTGCGTTGGCGAGGTTTCGTAATACACCAGGTCTTTGGCCCCGCTTTGGCTTTTGCGGTCGCGCCGGAGGTGTGTCTGATAGACATTGTTGAGTTGCTCGTACGACACGTTATTGCTCACCATGATCGGTTGAGCGCTGCTGTCAAACACATACATGTTCACCGAGTAGGCTTTGCTGTTGTCGAGCAACGAAATGCCGGTGATGCTGTCGTGAAGCTGGCGGCTTTCGGTGTGATGGCGAAAACGGTGAAAATTGTTGAGCAAAAACTGGTTGTTGAGATAAACCAGCGGAATGGCCAGCACCTTGGTTTTTGTGGGGTCTGTCTGTTGGTCCAGTTTGCTGGCGACCTGCTTTTGGTCTCTTATCTCCCGTTCGCGGTTGCCCTGCATGATCAGCGCCGCCAGCGACACCGAAAACACAAAAACCCAAAACAGCAGGCCGGCGATGGTGATGCGGAACCGGTTGATGATGGATTGCTCTTTGGAGAGCAGCAGTGTAAAGGCCACAAGCCATGCCAGCACAGGCAAATAAAACAAAACTTCCTTGTGCGAATGTTTGCCGGTAGAACTGATGACGGTTAAAAACACCAGGCCGGTTAATGCCACCGTGAAATAAAGTTGCAGCAGGTTGGGAAAGGCCAACAGTATAAACCTGAACAAGAGCCGGGAGAAGTAATAATAGCTGAGCGAAAACAGCGCCAGTATCAAAAAGCTGATGGCCGTATAAACTGATAGCTTGGAATAATCGGTCACCTCGAACGAGATTTTCGAGTCCGCCACCATGCGGTTTACCAGCAGTGCCAACTGAAAAGTCACCATCATCAGCAGGAAGACGGCGGCTGCGCCGGCCACCAGAATACCCCGCCCCTTCAAAAATCGCGGTAAGGTCTTTAACGGAGCCAGGTGGTCCCAGGCAAAAAGGACAATCCAGCAAAGTAAAATAGCATTCAGCAACAGCGCCCCCAGGGAGGAGTTTAACCCCGAAGCGTAAATGGTTGGATCGAACAACTGAAGCTGACGGAGCAGCGCCAGCGATGGAAAAAGATGCAGCAAAAAGCGTACGACCGCAAATGAACAAAAAAGAAAAACGGCGCCGGTAACGGCGTTTTTCTTTCGCACCAGCGAAACGGCATGCAGGTACAACGCAAGCAGCAGCAGCAATAAAGCCGTAAGCCGGAACACCATCGTCACCGCATCGGTAACGACATAAGTCTCCGCCTCTGCGGCCTGCACATAAAAAAGTGTCTTTCCTTCGGCCGAACGAATGGGAAAAGCCGTTGGCGAAGCGGCAATTTTTATTTTTTGCACCGCGTACGGATCGTGGGCAAAACCGGTGCGGAGGGTTTCGGTTTCCAAATAATAACCCGTTACCACCGGTATCATGACGTAGGCCAGCTTATGGTTGGACATGCCCGGAAGGACCACCAGCTTTTTTTGCGTTACATAATAGCTCTCGCCGAGTTTTTCGAACCGGGTACCGTAGGATGAATCGAAGGTGACCGGCGGATGAACGATCCGCTGGCTGTTCCAAAACAACAAATCCTGATCGGTGAGTGTTTCGGCAAAAAGAAACAAGCCCCATTGTTTTGCGGCCAGCCGGTCAAACTCCTCCTTTGTTTCAAGCCGGTTAACAAGGCGCCGCATCAGCGCCGTATCGTTCAGCACCTGCTGCGCATCGGCCACCTGCTCGCTGATATAACGCTGCAGCTTTTTTTGCTGGTACTCTATCGAAAGGGTGGAGTTAAAATACCAGGAAGTGAGAAGCGAAAGCGCCACTAAAACCAATGCATACAGTAGCAGGCTTTGCCTGCGCAGGCGGCGGTTATGGAGTCGGAAGGTCTTCAATCCCTGTGGCGTTTGATTTGATTCCAGATGGCGTCCATTTCTTCCAGTGTCATTTGCGCCAGCGGCTTGCCGGTGGCTTGCGCAGCCTCTTCCATCCGGGTAAAACGCTTAATAAATTTTTTGTTGGTGACTTCCAAAGCGTTCTCGGCGTCAACATTCAAAAACCGTGCAAAGTTCACCAGCGAAAAAAGAAGGTCGCCATACTCCTCTTCAATTTTATCCTGCTCACCACCGGCCATCGCTTCGTGCATTTCCGCCTCCTCTTCTTTTACTTTTTCCCACACCTGGTCGCGATTGTCCCACTCAAAGCCCACCTGCTTAGCCTTTTCCTGCAGACGCATGGCCTTTACCAAAGCCGGCAATGTTTTCGGCACACCCGACAGCACCGATTTTTTTCCTTCTTTCATTTTCAGCTTTTCCCAGTTGCGTTTTACGTCCTCTTCATTCTCCACCTTAACATCGCCATAAATATGCGGATGCCGGGCAATCAGTTTTTCGCAAACGCCGTCAATAACCTCGGTGACTGTAAACTGTCCCTGCTCGGTGCCGATTTTGGAATAAAAAACCAGGTGGAGCAACAGGTCGCCCAATTCTTCTTTGATGCCTTTCCAGTTTTCCTCCGTGATGGCATCGGTCAGTTCATAGCTTTCTTCCAGCGTCATTTGCCGCAGGCTTTGGATCGTTTGCTTTTTATCCCAGGGGCACTGCTCCCTTAATTCATCCATAATTTTCACCAGCCGTTCAAAGGCTTCGCCGGTTTTGTTCATCGCTTAAAGTTTAAAAAACGAGAGTAAGAGAAATAAAATAAACAGCAGCAGTAAAACAAAAAAACCGGCAAAATTCAACAGCAGGAATTTCACCACCGTTTTGCCCATACGCTGCCGGTAAAAATTTTTCATTTCGATAAAAAGAAAAACCGGCCAGGAAAGGACAACCAAAAGCATCACGTACCGGAATATCTCCCAATGCGTGAGGCGGCGCAAGCCTGTAATGCCCAGCAACACCAACATCAAAAGAAAACTGAAGATGTAATGATAAAGCGTAAAGACGGCATGATCGCTGTAAAAAAACTGCTTCCGGCGGTGGTAGAGCAATTTCAGGATCAGGGCAAAGAAAGGCAGGGAAACAAATAAAAGGTAAGGCAATTGGTGAGCGAAGGTGTCTATCAGCACCAGTCCCACCTTCTTCATGCCTCCGTGCTGTTTTTTGCTTTTTATCGCTTTTCGTGTTAGTTGCCGCTCCAGCCAACCGTCGCGCTGGTCGGTCGGAAGCGATGCCTGCACAGAGTCGTATTCGGCCACCGTGCGGGCTGATTCCTGGCCCGAAAACGAAAGTTCATTCCGGATGCCGGGCGAATCCGGGTCAACGGTTTTCGTGGAATCGAGCAGCACCGGTATTTTCTGCAGCAGCAGGGAATCGGCCGGGTTTCGTGCGGCCCGCTCCTGAAAATCCGCGGCCATTTCGCGGCGGTCGTTCATCGTCAGCTCGGGGCTTGCTTCCTGCTTTTTAAAATCAAGATTGCCGAACGAAAAAAAGATCAGAAAAAAAACAGCCGACGTAAACAGGTACATCCTGATGGGGTCGAGATACCGCATGCGTTGGCCCTGGCTGTACTGCCTGGCCACAAAACCCGGCCGGGTAAACAGATAACCCAGCGTATGAAAAAACTTGCCGTCGAAATGCAGCACATCATAAACAAAATGTTTTGCCAGCGACCAAAAGCCCTGGTGCGTCACAATATTTTCCTGCCCGCAAACGTGGCAGAAACGGCCCACCACTTCGGTGCCGCAATTCAGGCAATTTTTTTCCTTTCTTTCGGGCTGATGGCTCACGCAAAAAAATTTCTTAAAAATAGCGACAAACCTGTCAGTTCGCCGAATGTTGAAACAGAGCGGCGCCGGCTTCCGTTATTTTTGAAGCCAAACAATTTTCTATGAAAAGCCTGTTTACTTTTTTTGCCTGCGTGCTTTGCTTTGGCGCTTCGGCCCAGTATTATTACAAAGACATTGTAGGCCTGAAAGAAAGCACCGACCTGATTGCGAAATACCGGGCTGCCGGAGTGCAAACAGTCACCATGAAAAGCTTCACCGTGAATAATACACCGGTGGACAACCTTTCGGTAGAACAGGTTTTTTCGCCGCAAACGGCATCGCTGCTAACCATCACCCGTTCGGGTTACCTGCCTACGTCTTACCTGCGTACCTGGTTCGATGCGGATGGCCGCGTTGTCAAAACAACCGACTCTATCCCCGGCATCGTCAACACCACCAATTATAGCTATGTAGGTAATACCGGCCAGGTGCGTTCCATTAGCACCCTGTTTGGCGACAGCCTGGCGTCGCTCCGCACCGACGAACACCTTTGGCAGTACGATGCACAAAACCGTGTCAGTAAAATGCTTCGCATTAAGAACGGCCGCGACACCTCGGTGGTTCTGTTTACTCTCGACAATGCGGGCAATGTGATTGAAGAGCAGGAAACCCGCCGTATTGTAAAGGAAGAGCCGTTTTATTATTACTATGATGCCAAGAACCGCCTTACCGATATTGTGCGCTTCAACAAAAAAGCAGGCCGACTTTTGCCCGAACAGATGTTTGATTACGCCGTGAGCAACAACCTCATTCAACGCACCACGGTAGCGCCCAACAGCGACAACTACCTGGTGTGGCGCTATCGCTTCAATGATAAGGGGCTTAAAACAAGAGAAGAAATTTTCAACAAGCAAAAAGAGCTTACCGGCCGGGTAGAGTACAGCTATACCTTCGGTAATTGATGGAATACATTTACATAGGCGACCGCCACACCGACCAGGCACTGAAAAAGCAGCCTTGCTCGGCGGTGCGGCACAACTATAAATGCATTCGTGGCCGCAACGGCTCCATGCTGGTGATGTTTGCCAATGGAAAAAAAGCTGTTGTCACGGGCCGGCTGCTTCGAAAAATAAAACCTGTTCCACCGCCGTTAGCCGGCGGCCCCCATCCTTCCCTGTCTTAATGGGTTTTCGGGCACCGGCGCTTTCCTCTTTTTTGCAATACATGCACGGCAATGTGCAATTCATGCAGCCATGTCTTCAGCCCTGCAGCAGGGGGTGTAACATTGCTTTAGTAACGGAAGAGCAAACGATTATGCGGTAGGGAAGAAAGCCCAAACCCAGGCCCTTAATGACAAGAGCCTTGTGCATTTTAATAGACTGTACAGGGGCCGGAAAAACCAGGCCCGGCCGCGTTTTGGCCGAAAAACCAGGAGCTGGCGCAAAAAGAAAAAATGTAACTTTAATGACCTGTCCGCTCCTAACGAAACCGCCTGTTGCCCTTGCAGATGTTTCTCACTGCTGCTAACCAATTTGTCTTAACCTAAATACTACACACTATGCGAATCTTATCTCTATGCATGCTGTTGGCAGGGTGCCTGCTGTACAGCACTGCCGAAGCCCAATTGCTGAAAAAGTTAAAGCAAAAGGCCGAACAGGCCCTTGATAAAAAAGCCGATCAAACTATTGACAATGCCGCCGGCACCGACAACAGCCAGGCACAGGGCAACGGCGGGTCGCAGGGGTCGGCCGGTTCCCGCAACAACAATCCCGGCAATAAAGGCGGTGCCGGGTTGGTAACAACGCCGCCCGATGTAAAAGAAAACGTTGGCACGGCCGAAACGGTGTTTAATCAGGGCAAGTACAGCGAAGCCCGGTATTCCGTGCAGCAGGCTATGTTGGGCGTGGAAATGCAAATTGGACAACAGATACTAAAATCGCTTCCGGACGCCATTGGTGATTTAAAAGCCGACGCAAAATCGGACCAGGTAACCAGCACCGGCTGGGGATGGGTAGGCCTCACCATCAAACGCGATTACAATAAAGACGATCAGGAACTCCGCTTCAGCCTTGCCAACAATGCCGCATGGATGCAGGCGATTAACCTTTACTTCAACAATGTGGGTTATGCACAGCAAACCGGCGGGCAGCAAAACTGGAAACAGACACGCTTAAAAGGTTACCGGGCCGTAATTGAGTACAGCGACGGTTCCGGCTACAAACTCAGCATTCCGTTAGGACAAACTTCGCTGCTGATCTACGAAGGTGTCAACTTTGCCGGCGAGCAGGAATTTATAAAAGCCTGCGAAGCCATTGACATTGATGGCATCAAAACCAAACTTGGCGAAAAATAATCACCACCAAAAACAACGCATTTTATGAAATACATTTTTCTTTTGGGCCTGACCCTTTTGAGCCTGGCAACACTGCAGGCGCAGACCAAAAAGCCGGCGGCAAAAGCAGCCACCACCCCGGCAACCACCGCCACACCCGCCGTGCAAAAAACCGGCGGTTCAGCAGCCAGTTCGGCGCAGCCTGTGTTTATTGCCACCGGCAACCCCGATGCCTTTAAAAAGCTGGCTGGCGAAGCCCGCAGCCACTACGACGCTAATAAACTCGACGACTCACGCTTTGCCCTGCAGCAAATGCTGGCCGAACTGGATATGATTATCGGCAAAGAAGTGCTGAAGGCCATGCCGGCAAATCTGCTTGACAAACCTGTCGTAACAAAACTGGACAATGTAAGTGGTGCCTCGGGCTTTTTGGGCGTGGTGATTCACCGGGAGTACGGTAAAGAAAACAGCAACAGCGAAAACGGTGAAAGCCGCAACATCGCCATCGAGATTATCAGCAACTCGCCCCTCATCACCAGCGTTAATGCCTTGCTTTCGCTGCCGATGATCGGCAACACCGGCGACAACAAAGTGGTGAAAATTTCCGGGTATAAAGCACTGATATCAAAAACCAGCGGGTACAACGACGAAACAAACTATGAGCTTCAGATGCCGCTGGGCAACTCGTTGATTACCGTGAAAGCGCCAGGCCTCTCGCAAGAGCAGGTGGCGCAAATCGCCAACAGCCTGCCGATACAGGACATCGCAAAAATGCTGCAATAACGCTTGTTCAAGTCCTATCAGTAAAGGCCCCGCCGGTGCGGGGCTTTTTTCTTCGGTAGAGCGCCGTTGTATCCGACCGTCTTTGTACGCTATTCTCAAAACGAGGACGGTTTAATGGATGACAGATGACGGATGACAGTGCAAGCCTGTATTCGACAGGCTTTGTCAACTGGTTACAAAGAACAGTTTAGATACCGCACCGAATGAGTGAAAAACATATCAGGCATTTTTTCCTGCTGCTGCTTTGTCCAGATAAATGCAAAGGGCCGGGTGTTGGCGAAGAATAGAAGCCGGCAGTGCCTCACTGGTGCTATCGTTGAGCAATTGATGCACGATAGCCGTTTTGGATGGGCCGCTGGCCAGTAAGAAAATTTTCTTTGCTTCCAGTATGGTGGCCAGTCCAAGTGTGAGGCCGGCAGACAAGTGGCGCGGGCCGGAAAAATACTTTTGCCCGGTATGCTGCGTTTCTTTGTGCAGCCGGGCTACATGGCTGCGAATTTCTTTTGGCGTGCCGGGCTCATTCATGCCAACGTGCCCGTTGAGGCCAATGCCAACAATGGCGATGCTAATGCCGCCTTGTGCTGCAATAAAGGCTTCTGAACGGGTGCATTCGGCTTGCCAGTCGCCGGCACGACCATCGAAAAAGCAAATGTTTGCAGCTGGCGTCCGGAGCGGAAAAAAGAGTTGACGGTCGAGCATGTAGCGGCAACTGCCTTCATCCGTTCCGTTCATTCCCTGCCATTCATCGAGGCCCACAAAACGCCAGCCGGTCGTATCCGTATTTTCGCGCCGAACAAGCTGTACCAGGTGCCGGTAAAGGCCTGCCGGCGTATCGCCGGAAGCAGGACAAACAACCGGCGCCTGAAGCGGCTGTAAGAAGGAATACAGGTCTTCGGCTGCCCGCTTCGAAAGCGCTTCGTACGTATCGGCAATAAAAATCTCCACTGCAGCGACTGAATAGTTTTTGGGAAATGAAAAAATGAGTTAGACGACGTAAGCCTTGTCCTGTTCATACAGCTTTGCAGCAAAAACCAATTGTCCTGAAGAAGGGTTTCGTCCAGCAGGTAAACACCCGCCTTTCCCACCACGGCTTTCAATCATCAATCACCACCTTCGGGAAAAAAGGCCTTTTCATTCGCTAAATCAGGTCATAGGTTTCTTCAAAAATTTCTTTGGCACAGGGGTACATCTCGCCTCTTACACCCACCATTAAATAATCGCCGGCTTTTCCTTCCAGCGTGCCCTCCAGTGTTTCCACACGAAACGGTTCCGTCATTTGAAAGCAACGAACAGGAATCGGTTTTTTTACCGCCTGGCGGAAGGCTAAATCGGGGAGCTCACCCTTTTTAAATTGCATCATACACTGGTATTTTAAACAGAACGCTTTTGTACAGCCTGTGCACAAAATTGCGGTTATTTTGGCACCGGCGCAGCAAGCCGGTCAGGCTCCTCTTCAAACTTATACAAAGGTTTCGCCCTTGCAGACGATCTTTCGCAAAACAAAGGCGTCGGGATAAAGGGGCATCATACGGCTATTTTTTTCAGGCTTATTCGCCGTTATATTTGAAACATGAGCATTGTTCGCATTCCAACCAATTTCAATATTGATATTGAGTTTACGGCGCCGCCCTTTCACCGGCGGTTGTTTGCGTGGATGCTCGACCTCGTGATCCAGATTTTTTACATTGTGGTGGCCACACGCATGCTTAACCGGATAAACAGCCTTTTTTTCCGCCGCGACGATGACGGAAGCATGAAGATGTGGGCCATTACCCTGCTGTTCTTTTTGCCTTTTTTGCTCTACCATGTGCTGATGGAAATTACCATGGACGGGCAAAGCATCGGCAAAAAAATTATTGGTATAAAAGTCATCAGCGAAACGGGCGGAAAACCTTCCATTGGGCAGTTTATTATTCGCTGGCTGATGCGAACATCCGATTACACCGTCATTGTGATCATTGTGCTGATCCCCTACGCCCAGTTGCTTGGGCCGCAGTTGTATTGGGGTGTGGCCGGCGCCCTGGCACTGCTGGCTGCCGACCTGGTGCTGGTAAACACCCGCCGCCAGCAACGCCTTGGCGATATCCTGGCGCACACAGTGCTCATCAACACCCGCGAAAACGAAAGCCTGGCCGACACCGTCTTTCTGGATATACCGGAACAGTATGTACCACAGTTTCCGCAAATCATGCAGTTGAGCGACCGCGATATCAATGCCATGAAGGGTATCATGGACGCCACCTACAAACACCGCGATCAGCACATGGCGCGGCTGGCCGCCGAAAAAATCAAGGCGCACCTGAAGATTGAAACAACAATGGAACCGGAAGCGTTTCTGGAGGTGTTGCTGAAAGACTACAATTACCTTTCGGCTAACTGAGTGCCAGTCCGCCAAGGGCAAGCAGTACCGATAGCGCCATCAACACCAGCGAAATAATGGTGATAATTCCCAAATAGCGAAAGTAGGCTTTCAGGTTTTGAAACGATGTGTTGAGAAGCGCCTGGTCATCGGTGCTGAGTGCACGGCGCATTTGGTTGGCGAAACGGAAAATAAAGAGGAACGGAAAAAAAGCCACCAGCGCAATGATCAGATACATTACGGCAACGCCGATACCGGCAAGGCCTGCAATGGCACCAAAGCCTGAAGTATCGCCGGCCATTCCCAATTGCGACATAGCGGCCGACATCACAAGACCCGACAACACGATAAGTCCCAAAAAAATAAATCCAACGATGGCCAGGAAACGGGCCCACCGGGCAGTTTCGGAAAGATTGGCTTTGGTTACGGGATCAATTGTAAGCGTAAAGATGGCGCTGTTCTGTTCCATTAGTTTTGATTTGAACTAAAGATAATGCGACCGGAAGAAACAGGCAACTGCCGGAAAATTTTTTGACGGCCTTTCCGCCGTTTTTTCCAACAGTTGCCAATGGCCTTTTGATATTCTTTGTTTACCGCATCAGTACGCCCTTGCAAACAGCACCCTTTGCGTGGACGGATTGCCGGTAAGCACACAGCGGCCTTTTTCCTGTAAATTGTTCAGCGGAATGCAGCGGATCGTCGCCTTTGTTTTTTCCTTGATGGCGTCCTCTGTTTCGGCCGTGCCGTCCCAGTGTGCCGATACAAAACCGGGCTTTTCGTCCAGCACCCGCACAAAATCTTCCCAGGTATCAACAGCCGTCGTATTGGCCTCGCGGAAAGACAATGCACGGTTGTAGAGATTCTGCTGAATTTCCTCTAGCAAAGACGCAACGTGGCCGGCCAGCCCGTCGAGCGGCACCGATGCTTTTTCTTTCGTATCGCGGCGGGCTACTTCGGCCACACCGTTTTGCAGGTCACGGGCGCCAAGTGCAATGCGAACCGGCACGCCTTTCAGTTCGTACTCGGCAAACTTCCAGCCCGGTCTTGCATTGTCGTTATCGTCATATTTCACCCTGATGCCTGCCCTTTTCAACTCTGCCATCAGCGCCTGTACCTTTTCGTTGAGTTGCGCTTTTTGCTCTTCGCCTTTAAAAATGGGTACAATCACCACCTGCAGGGGCGCTATCCGCGGTGGCATCACCAGGCCGCTGTCATCGCTGTGTGCCATGATCAGCGCACCAATCAGCCGGGTGCTGACGCCCCAACTGGTGGCCCACACGTACTCCTGCTTGTTCTCTTTACTCAAAAACTTAACATCAAATGCTTTGGCAAAATTTTGTCCCAGGAAATGGGAGGTGCCGGCCTGCAACGCCTTGCCATCCTGCATGAGCGCTTCTATGCAATACGTCTCTTCTGCGCCGGCAAATCGTTCGCTTGGCGTTTTTACACCGCGGATCACCGGCAGCGCCATATACTGCTCGGCAAAGCTGGCATAAACCTCCAGCATTCTTTCCGTTTCTTCCACCGCCTCTTCTTTGCTGGCATGGGCGGTATGGCCTTCCTGCCAAAGAAACTCGGCCGTGCGCAGAAACAGGCGGGTGCGCATCTCCCAGCGCACCACGTTGGCCCATTGGTTAATCAGGATCGGCAAGTCGCGGTACGATTGAATCCAATCTTTATACGTATTCCAGATAATTGCTTCCGAAGTAGGGCGCACCACCAGCTCTTCTTCCAGTTTTGCGTCGGGGTCCACCATCAGCTTACCCTTTTGCGAAGGATCGGATTTTAACCGGTAATGCGTCACCACTGCGCATTCTTTGGCAAAACCCTCGGCATTTTTTTCCTCGGCCTCAAAAAGGCTTTTTGGAACAAATAGCGGAAAATAGGCATTTTGGTGACCGGTGTCTTTAAACATCCGATCGAGTTGGTCACGCATGTTTTCCCAAAGGGCAAAACCGTAAGGCTTAATAACCATGCAGCCTCTCACGGCCGAATAGTCGGCGAGGCCGCTTTTTATAACGAGGTCGTTGTACCATTGCGAATAATCTTCTGCACGGGACGTCAGTTCTTTGCTCATGATTCTTTTTTGAAATTTTAAGGCCCGATGCCTGCGTTTACCGGTAGCCGTCGCCACATAAAGTGGAACCAAACTTGTACGATACCCACATCAGAAACCTGTACCTTTAATTAGTTTTTGTTTAACAGCAAAATGGGTGAAATTTACTGAGCGATGGCAAAAGTAACATTAACCTCAAAATCAGATGCCATGAAATCTTTTCTACTCCTGCTAATGTTCGTGCTTGTTCTTACCAGTTGTTCTTCCGTGTATAAATCCGGCCAAACACCCGACGATGTTTATTACTCGCCCGAGCGGCAGCGTGATGAATACGTGCGTGTGGATGAGCGCCGCGAACCCCAGTATCAGCAATACGACGAGTTGTCGCGTGAAGACCGGTATCTGCGGATGAAAACCCGCAACCGCCGCTATGGTTTGCTCGAAGAAGATATTGACCTGTATGCCTATAACGGCAGCAATTATTACCGTTACAACGATTATTACCGGATGAATGCGTTTCGGTATAATCCGGCCATGTGGAACTGGAACATGCGGTTTGGTGGCTTTAACGGTTACGATCCCTTTTTCTACAATGCGTATTACTACAACCCGTACCACTGCAACCCGTATTACTCCGGTGTTGTGTACGGCAATGTGAGCCCACGCTACAACCGGCCCCGCACCGGCAACATGAGCATCTTTGACCGCAACGGAAATTACAACGGCAACATGCAGAAAGGAAACAACCGCACGTTCAGCTTCGGCACAGACCGGAATGAGAACTACCGCAGCAGCGGTTCCAATGCCGGTGGTTTTCTCCGCAATGTTTTTGGCGGCGACAATAACAGCTCCAATTCCGCAAAAGGCAGCAGCAATAGCAACAGCAGCAGTTCCTCGTCCGGCAGCAGCAACAGCGGCAGCAGCCGTGCACCGGTCCGGAAATTTTAATTGTTATTTCCCATTTTTTACACCATAAGCAGGACAGGATGTAACCCTACATCCCCTGCTTTCTTTTTGCCCCGACCATTGCTTCAAAAAGACATTTATGAAACGAATTTTTCTTTTCTTATTTGCCGCTATCGCAGCTTGCCGCCTTTCGGCTCAAACGCCTGAAGATGCGTTGCGCTTTTCGTGGAATGTACAAAACGGCACGGCCCGCAACCAGGCTATCGGCGGCGCCATGGGATCGCTGGGTGGCGACATCACTGCCACATTTGTAAACCCGGCCGGCCTGGCTTTTTACCGAACGGGAGATGTGGTGTTTTCGCCGGGCTTTGGCTTTGGCAAAACAAAAGCGTCGTACCTGGGCCGCCGCCAAGACACCACCACCAGCAAATTTGCCATTGGCACTTCCGGCGTTGTCATCGGCGGTTCCGGCGATAACAAACGCCGCAACACCAGCGTTAGTTTTGCGCTGAACCAGATGGGTGATTTTAAAACCAGTTTTTTCTATCGCGGTCAAAATAACCAAAGTTCTTTTTCGCAATATTTCCTGGAAGAAATCAACCGCAATAATGCCCGTAATCCCAACCGGGTAGCAGAAGATTTTCCCTTTGGCACGTCGCTGGCGTTTAACACGTATTGGATTGATACGGTTGGTGGCTCGCAGCCAAACTACCAGTTCAAAACAAGGGCACCGATCGGCACCGGGCTGCTGCAGCAAAACACCGTTTCGTCAACGGGTGGTATTACCGAATTTGCCATTGGGGTTGGTTCCACCATCAGCGATAAAGTGATGATCGGTGGCACCCTCGGCATTCCTCTCATGCGTTACGACAAACAAACCGAATTTGTAGAAGCCGATGCCACCACGAACACCAACAACAATTTTGACTACGCCATCTACCGGCAAGGCTTAACCACCAGTGGCGCCGGCATCAATCTGAAGGGCGGATTAATTTACCGCCCACAGGAATACTGGCGGCTGGGCTTTGCCTTTCACTCACCCAGCTTTTACAGCCTGGTGGATAAAAACACCGCCGAGATCACCACCAACACAGAAAACTACCAGGGCACACTGTCGCAATCGCTCGATGAGGTCACCGGCCTTGCATCGGAGTTTAAATACATTCACATGACGCCAATGAAATTGCTGGCCAGTGCGTCGTACGTGCTTCGCGAAATTCAGGATGTAACCCGGCAGCGCGGCTTCCTTACGGCCGACGTTGAGTATGTGCCGTACGGCATGTCGCGGTATTTCACCGACAGTGAAAATGGTCCTGCCGACCAGGAGACGAAAGACTACTTCGCCTCCCTCAACCAGGCCATCAGCAATGCCTACAAAGGCGCTTTTAATTTCCGCGCCGGCGGTGAGTTGAAATTTACAACGCTGATGGTGCGGGCCGGTGTAGCTTACTACGGAAGCCCCTATCGAAACATTCACAACGAAAAAGGCAGCCGGTTGAATCTCAGCGGCGGCCTTGGCTACCGCAACAAAGGTTTCTTTATTGATGCCACCTATGTTCACGCGACTACAAAAGATGTGAACATCGCCTATCGCCTGCAAACGGCACCTTATTTCAATGCTGACCTTCGTAACACAACCGGGCGGGTGCTGCTGACGGTTGGCTTTAAAATCTGATGATAAAAATAACATATGCATGAAAGGCTGTTCAACAACAGCCTTTTTTCTTTGAAACAAACACTAACTCATCTATGCCAAAAATGTGCGGTTGAGGATGAAATTCTACAGCCCTTTGAAGGCATTATCACCCGAAATATTTTTTTCTTGCCAGAAATTGCTGGCATGTAAATAGCATCAGTAGCGGCATGATCAAAAACATTGAAGAAGTATCATGCGCTTTTTTGCATGACGTGGACCTGCTCTGTTTTTCGCACCTCCGATGGGGGTTTGTTTTTCAGCGCCCCAACCACTTGCTGACACGTTTTTCCAAGCATCAGCGAGTGTTCTTTATTGAGGAACCTGTGTTTCATGATGCGGAAGACAAACTGCAGATTGAAAATTACAACGACAACCTTTATGTGGTGACACCGCACATCCGGCACCGTTCATCGGGCGAAGAAGTACTGCGGCAGCAGCAGAGTTTTATCAGCAGCCTTTTGCTGCAGATGCAAATCAAACGCTACTACAGTTGGTATTACACACCTATGGCGCTGCCGTTCACGGGTCATCTGTCGCCGGAGTTGGTGGTGTACGATTGCATGGACGAATTATCGGCCTTTAAATTTGCACCGCCTGAGCTGACAGTTCTCGAGAAAGAATTATTTGCAAAGGCCGACATCGTATTTACAGGTGGCCATAGCATTTATGAAAGTAAAAAGAATGCACACCACAACATTCATGCGTTCCCGAGCAGTATTGACAAGGCGCATTTTGGAAGAGCGAGAAAAATTCGCCGGGATCCCGAAGATCAAAAGGCCATTCCGCATCCGCGTTTCGGTTTTTTTGGCGTGATAGACGAACGCTTCGATATAGACCTGATTGATGCCGTAGCAAAAGCAAAACCCGACTGGCAGTTTGTGCTACTGGGCCCGGTGGTGAAGATTGATCCGGCAACCCTGCCCGCCCATCCCAACATCCACTACCTCGGCGGAAAAAAATACGAGGAGTTACCAAATTACCTGGCAGGCTGGGACATCGCCATGATTCCTTTTGCCATTAATGAATCCACGCGTTTTATCAGCCCCACCAAAACACCCGAATACCTGGCGGCCGGCAAGCCGGTTATCTCCACGCCCATTCGGGATGTGGTGTCGCCATACGGCCACAACAAGCTGGTGCATATTGCTAAAAATGCAGAAGAATTTATAGCGGCTGCAGAAGGTGAGCTGGCAAAGAAAAGAAGGTCGGCCTGGGTAAAAAAAGTGGATGAGTTTCTGGATGGCAACTCCTGGGACAGAACCTGGAGCCAGATGGTTCGCCTGATTGAATCAACCATAGAACAAAGCAGCACCGTGAAAACAGCCAAAAGCGGCGTTTACGTTTGATTGCATGAACCGACGGAAGCGAAAGAGTGACGAGATAAGCCCGCCGGCACAACGGTGCAAGACAGACGATTATTATGCAGACAGAACAGAAGAACAACAGTCCCGAATTATGGGGTGGCATCGAGTGTACAATCAACCGGGTTCATAATACCTTTTTCGATCAGTTGAATTGGTCGGGCCATTATCAGCGGCCCGGCGATCTTCAGCACCTAGCGGATGTCGGCATTAGCCGGATCCGCTATCCCATTTTATGGGAAAAACATCAGCCGCAAAAAGATGCCGTCATTGACTGGACCTGGACCAGCCATCAGCTTCGGCAACTAGAGGAAAAAAACATCGGGGTTATAGCTGGGTTGGTGCATCATGGCAGCGGCCCTGCATTTACCCATCTCCTCGATGAAAACTTTCCGGCCCTGCTGGCGGCCTACGCCGGTCAGGTAGCCAGGCAGTTTCCGCAACTCACCTGGTACACGCCAGTAAACGAGCCACTCACCACCGCCCGTTTCAGCGGGCTCTATGGCCTTTGGTATCCGCACAAAAACAGCGACCAGCCTTTTTTAAAAATGCTGGTCAACGAGCTGAAAGGCACGGTGCTTTCCATGCAGGCCATCCGCAAAATAAACCCGGCGGCCCGGCTGGTGCAAACCGAAGACCTGGGCAAGACCTACAGCACGAAGGGACTGCAATACCAGGCCGATTTTGAAAACGAGCGCCGTTGGCTGACCTACGATCTCCTTTGCGGTCGGGTAACAAAGGGCCACCCGCTTTGGACCTACCTGCTAAAGAAAGGACTCACTGAAAAAGAGCTTTCCTTTTTTTGGGAGAACCCTTGTGTGCCCGATATTTTCGGCTTCAACCATTACCTCACGTCCGAACGGTTTTTAGACGGACGCCTTCATCGTTATCCAAAACAAACCCATGGTGGTAACGGTGTGCATGCCTACGCCGATGTGGAAGCAGTAAGAGTGGAAGTGAAAGAACCGACCGGCATTCACGTATTGCTTCGCGAAGCCTGGCAGCGTTATGGCAGGCCGATGGCCGTTACCGAAGCACACCTTCACTGCCATCGCGAAGAACAACTCCGGTGGTTTCGGCATGTGTGGGAAAGCTGTGCTGCATTGAAAGCCGAAGGCGTGCAACTGGAAGCGGTAACAGCCTGGGCCATGCTTGGTTCTTTTGGTTGGAATAAACTGCTGACAGCGCCGGACGGTGACTATGAACCCGGGGTGTTTGACGTACGTAACGGCAGCCTGCGGCCCACGGCCCTCACGGCTTATCTAAAATCCCTCGCCCGTAAGGAGGAGTCGCCCCATCACCTGGCGGCTGACAAAGGATGGTGGCACCGGCCAACTCGTTTTTTCCATAAGCCTCTGCTCCTGCAAAACCGTTTTCAGCCGGTGGCGGAATGTGGTGCACCGCTGCTGGTGTTTGGCCGCAACGGTACGCTTGGGCGGGCTTTTGCCAGGGTTTGTCACGATCGTTTCCTGCATTACCGGCTACTGGGCCGGGCCGAATGTGATATCACCGATAGTGCCGCCGTGAGGAAAGCTATCGAACAACATCGCCCCTGGGCCCTGGTAAACACTGCCGGATTTGTGAGGGTAGATGATGCGGAAACGGAACAGGACCGGTGTTTTGCGGAAAATACAGCAGGGCCACAGGTGCTGGCGCAACTGGCCGCCGAATACGGCATCCGGTTGGTGACGTTTTCGAGCGACCTTGTTTTCGATGGGCGTCAAACCACACCGTTAACCGAACAAGACCCCGTACACCCTTTAAATTATTATGGCTATACAAAGGCTGAGGCGGAACGGCTGGTTTTGCAGGCCAACCCGGATGCGCTGGTCATTCGCAGCGCCGCGTTTTTTGGGCCCTGGGACGAATACAATTTTGCCCACGCCGTTCGGCGCAGCCTGTCAATGGAGGAAACGATCCCAGTGGCGAAAGATGCCACCGTATCGCCCACGTACGTGCCCGACCTGGTACACGCCACCCTTGACCTGCTGATTGATGAAGAAAGCGGCATTTGGCACCTGGCCAGCAACGGCCAACTGACCTGGGCCGATTTTGCTAACGAAGTAGCCGACCGCTTTGGCCTAAACCGGAAATACATTTCGCCTATCAACACCAGCGAATTTGGCTTTGCCGCCAAACGGCCGCTGTACAGCGTGCTGACGAGCCAGCGGGGAATTTTGCTGCCGCCGCTTGATGATGCGCTGCGCCGATATACAGCCGAAATGGAAACCGCCCGGCTAAAAGAAAGGCAGGGGATGCGCCGGGCCGCAAGGGCTTAGAAGAAAACGGAAGGCTGGCGCTTCCCGTTTTTTAATCGTTTTTAAGGCTGAAAAGGCTGTCCACAAACTCGTGCTTGTTAAAGACCAACAGGTCTTCCATCTTTTCGCCTACCCCAATGAATTTCACCGGAATTTTAAACTGCGCCGCAATGGCCAGCACCACCCCGCCCTTGGCCGTGCCATCGAGCTTGGTAATGGCCAGGGCCGATACGTCGGTAGCGGCGGTAAACTGTTTGGCCTGCTCCAGCGCATTTTGGCCGGTGGAGCCGTCAAGCACCAGCAACACCTCGTGCGGCGCATCCGGAATCACCTTTTGTACGCTGCGCCGGATCTTGCTCAGCTCATCCATCAGGTATAGTTTGTTATGAAGCCGGCCGGCGGTATCAATCAGCACCACATCGGAGCCACGGGCTACCGCACTTTGCACGGTATCGAAAGCCACGGCAGCCGGATCGGAACCCATTGCCTGCTTGACAATAGGCACACCGGTCCGTTCGCTCCAGATGGTCAATTGGTCAACGGCTGCCGCCCGGAAGGTATCGGCAGCGCCAAGCAGCACATTCTTCCCGGCTTTTTTAAAATTGTACGACAACTTGCCGATGGTGGTGGTCTTGCCCACACCGTTTACTCCCACCACCAATACTACATAAGGCTTCGAAGGCAGCTCGGAGTCAAAAGCATAGCTATTTGAAGAAGGGGCATCTACCAGTGTCGCTTCAATTTCGGCCTGCAAAATTTTATTCAGGTCGCCGGTGCTGACGTATTTGTCTTTTGACACCCGCTGCTCAACCCGTTCAATGATCTGCACCGTCGTGTCAAGGCCCACATCGGCTGTAATCAGGGCTTCCTCCAGGCTGTCGAGCACTTCCTCATCAACCGTGCTTTTGCCGGCAATGGCCTTGCTTACTTTTGAAAAAAAGTTTTCTTTGGTTTTTTGGAGGCCTTCGTCAAGCGATTCTTTTTCCTTTTTGCCAAATAATTTGTTGAAAAATCCCATGTTTATTTCAGGTTGTCGGTGAGCCGGTTTTTCCGGCCAATGGAAAAATAAAGGAGAATACCCAGAGCAGGCATGAACAGGACAATCAGCACCCAGATCAGCTTATCGTTGCCACCTGCAAACCGTCTCTGCACAATTTCCCGCAGGGCCCAATACCACAAAAAGAGCAATAAAAAGCAAAATGCTGTCCACACAAAAAGAGACGGTTCGGGTGTTAGCAGTCGCATCGTTGGCTGTTTGTCCAAAAATAGGCGGAAACACTTTACGGAAAGGGGCAAACGCCGCAAGACCTTGTTTCGGGCCAAAAACAACAAAAGCCGCCCTGCTTTCTGCGGGACAGCTTTTCAAAAATTTTATCAGGCCATGCTTATTTCTGGGCCAGAAAATCCTTCACCTTGTCTTTGTGAACGATCTGCTCTTTGAAGGTATAAGCACCAGTCTTGGGGCTGCGCACAGCTCTGATCACTTTCGACCAGTTCTTTGCTTCGGCGGCCGCCTTTTGGTCTTTTACTTTCGCGTTTTTCGATGCTGCTTTTGCCATGACGGAATAATTTGAAAATTAGAAAATTTGAAAATCAGCAAATGACGAAAACCATTTTCAAATTTTCCCATTTGCACATTTGCTAATTACTTTATCTCTTTATGAACAGTCACCTTCTTCAGGTTGGGGTTGAACTTTTTCAGCTCCAACCGCTCAGGATTGTTCTTTTTGTTTTTTTCGGTAATGTAACGGCTGGTACCAGGTACACTCGTGTTTTTTTGCTCGGTGCATTCCAGAATAACCTGTACGCGGTTTCCTTTCTTTGCCATTGCTTGTTAATTTGAAAATTTGAAAATTAGCAAATTTGAAAATGGAGCTGAATCATCACATTTTCATCTTTGCACATTTGCTAATTAAATATGTTGCCCCTGTGCCCGCAGTTCTTTCACCACGGTGTAAAGGCCGTTTTTGTTGATGGTTCTGATTGCATCGGTGCTCAGCTTCAGGGTGATCCACTTATTCTCTTCCGCTAAAAAGAACTTCTTTGTTTGCAAATTCGGCAAAAAGCGACGCTTTGTTTTAATATTCGAATGCGACACCTTGTGTCCACCGATAGGCGCCTTACCTGTTACCTGACATACTCGTGCCATGACTTGGAAAATTTTGGACGGCGAAGGTAGGGAAAACCTACCAGAATCGGGAAAGAAGCAGGAAGAAATTTTGCCCTTTAGAAAAGTTTAGCAATTGGCGGCAAACCGGCGGCCATTGATTTCCAGGATCTGATCGGCCCCGATCACCATGCCGGCGTCCGTCTCGACAATGTCGCGTCCCGATACGGTTTCAATTTTCACAATATGCCCCCTGATATGGCTGACACCCCCATCTACCGCCCGGAAAGTGATGTGACAGGCACGTTTCAGGTCGAGCTGCTCCTCCAGGTAATCTTTCAACAAATCCATCACTGCTGTTTTTCTGCGGCAAAGCTACACGCCCTGTTGGTATAAAGGGCAAAAACCTGCCGCCCGCCCGGGATTTCCGGTGCCGGCTATCTTACATCCAACGGGCTCTCTCCTCTTTTGCCAGTAAGCTGTTTTTCCTTTAGCTTCGCCACGCAAAAAAAGCGGCCAACCCGTCGCTTTGTATCTTAAATCAACCATCTTAAATCGAAATCATCATGGCATACGATGTCGTTGTTATTGGTTCGGGTCCGGGCGGTTATGTGGCTGCCATCCGGGCGGCACAGCTTGGCTTTAAAACGGCTATTATTGAAAAGGAAAGCCTCGGCGGCATCTGCCTCAACTGGGGCTGTATTCCCACCAAAGCCCTGCTGAAAAGCGCCCAGGTGATGGAATACATCAAACACGCAAAAGACTTCGGCATTGAAGCCACCGGCCAGCACAACTTCGAAGCGGTGATCAAACGCAGCCGCGGTGTGGCCGATAAAATGAGCAAAGGGGTTCAGTTCCTGATGCGAAAAAATAAAATAGATGTGGTGATGGGCTTTGGCAAACTGGTGGCCAAAGGCAAGATAGAAGTCAGCGCCGCCGATGGCAAAAAGCAAACGGTGGAGGCAAAGCATATCATTTTAGCCACCGGCGCCCGCAGCCGGCAATTACCCGCCATGCCGGTTGACGGAAAGAAGATCATCGGCTACCGCGAAGCGATGGTGTTGCCGCAGCAGCCAAAATCCATGATTGTGGTTGGAAGCGGCGCTATCGGCGTGGAGTTTGGCTATTTCTACAACAGCATGGGTACCAAAGTCACCATCGTTGAGTTTATGCCGCGGATTGTACCGGTAGAAGACGAAGAAATTTCGAAAGAACTGGAAAAGAACTTTAAAAAGAACGGTATTGAAATAATGGTCAACAGCGAAGTGACAAAGGTTGACACGTCGGGCAATGGCGTCAAAGCTACCATTAAAACCCAAAGCGGCGAAACCACGCTGGAAGCCGATGTGCTGCTGAGCGCCGTGGGCATTCAGCCCAATATTGAAGGCATTGGCCTGGAAGAGCTGAGCATTAAAACCGACAAAAGCCGCATTGTTACCGACAAATATTATCAAACCAACCAGCCGGGTATTTATGCCATTGGCGATTGCACGCCCGGGCAGGCGCTGGCCCACGTAGCCTCGAAAGAAGCCATCATCTGCGTGGAGAACATTGCCTTTGGCGAAAAGAAATATGGCCACCAGCCGCAAATATTGGATTATGCCAACGTGCCGGGATGTACCTACTGCACGCCAGAAATTGCCTCCGTTGGCATGACCGAAAAGCAGGCGAAAGAAGCCGGCCACGAAGTGAAGGTGGGCAAATTTCCGCTGAGCGCATCGGGCAAAGCATCGGCCTCCGGCCATACCGAAGGTTTTGTAAAGGTGATATTCGATGCCAAATACGGCGAATGGCTGGGTACGCACATGATCGGCTACAACGTTACCGAAATGATTGCCGAAACGGTGGTGGCCCGCAAGCTGGAAACTACCTACCACGAAGTGCTGGATGCCATACACCCCCACCCCACCATAAGCGAAAGCATCAAAGATGCCATAGAGGTGGCCTACGGCGAAGCCATTCACCTGTAAAATTTTTTTTGGCGAAAATGCAAGGCCTGTCAGCAATGACAGGCTTTTTTTGTATGCAGCGTTCGGCCTGTTTTGTTGCTCTTGGATAGCAACAATAACCATGAAAAAAACACCTTTGTTTTTGGTGCTGGCGCTGTTTGGGTTGGTTGCAAGGGCACAACAGGAAACAGAATCGAACCCTGCTCACGTAGCCGTTAAATGGGCCCCTACCGGCCTGCTGGTGGGCAGCCTTTCTCTGCAGGGCGAATACAATTTCGGCGGACGAAACTCGCTGACGGCAAAAATTGGCCTCCCGGTAAATGGGAAATACAATTTTGACCACAACGGAGAAACACTTGGTTTCAATGCAAAAGCCACCTCCTTCCTTGCCGGCTACCGCACTTATTTTTCCAGAACAAAACACCTCCGTGGCCTTTACTTCGAACCGTTTTTTAAATATGTCAACCACACCGCCGAAGGATCGGGACGATTAACACCCGGAAGCCGGAAGACGCTGTTCAATTTAATGAACAACTACAGCGCAGCCGGCGTGGGCGTGCAGTTGGGAACGCAATTTTTCATTGGCAAACGCATTGTCGTTGATTTGTTTTTTCTGGGGCTTGAAATAAACTCCGCCACCAATACACTAAAGGCCGTGGATATTTCTGACAGCCAGCCCTGGACCGATGCAGAAGCCCGCGAGTCAGCAGCTTCGGTCCGCGATTTTTTAGACCGTTTCCCCTTCATTGGCAATAGAACGAAGGTGATGGCGGATAAAGACCTGAAGCGGGTACGGGCTGCCTTTAAAGGGGCGTTGCCCGGTGTACGAACAGGCTTTTCTATTGGGGTAGCTTTTTGAGGGAAAAGAGGGAAAAGAGGAAAGGAGGAAGAGAGAACTTTGCAAGGTTCTCTCTTCCTCCTTTTTACCGGCGATAGTCAAACGTATCAAACAGACGAAAAGGGCCGACCGAAAGGCAATATCACTCTTCCTCTCCTTTTCTCCTTCGGCCCTCTCTTAGTTAAATACTTTCTTCAACAAATCAGTGGTGCGGGCCATTGGGTCTTTGCGAATTTTTTGTTCTTCCTGGCCCACCTGGTAAAATATGCCGGCCAATGCCCGTTCGGTAACATAGGCGGTCAGGTCGGTGTTCACCGGCTCTTTGCTGAAGGTGTTGTACGTACTGAACAATGTTTTCCAATATTTGGTGGCATCCACTTTCTGCAGCGACTTTTCAATCACCGGCCGGAAGGCTTCGGTCAGTTCGTTGGCTGTTCTTCCCTGCAAATAATCGGTGGCCGCACGATCGCCGCCCTTTAAGATGCCAAGGCCATCCTGGATGGTCATGCCTTTGATGGCATTGAGAAAGATGGGCGCCGCCGATTGGGCCGCATCTTCCGCTGCCCGGTTCATGGAAAGGATGGCATTGTCAACCTGCTTGCCAAGGCCCATGGCCCGGAGCTTTTGCTCCACTTTTTTTGCCTCGGCCGGCATTAGAATTTTTACCGCCGCATCGGCAAAAAAGCCGTTTACCGAAGAAAGCTTTTGGGTACTCTTGCCTGCTCCCACGCTGAGGGCTTCTTTTAAACCGTTAATGATCTCGCTATTGCTTAAGCCGGCACCAGGCGTTTTGCCACCGATGAGGCGATTAACCGTGGTGTCTTTCGTTGCTTTTTTAATCAGGCCTTTCAGGCCCTGGGCATCTGCGGCCAGAACGGTTGCCGTTAGCACGGAAAGCAGCAATATTTTTTTCATAGAAATCGTTTGCCAGTGAAAATAAGCGGCGCAAACTTAGGGATGTGTTAAAGTAGCTTTGTGCCATGTTGCACAACATTTCAATTTGGGAAAAGGAAACCTTTTTTGCGCAGCAGGATGTCATCATCATTGGCAGCGGCTTTGCCGGTTTATGGGCGGCCATCTTCTTAAAAAAGAAACATCCCAGTTACAAAATCACGCTACTCGAACGCGGACTGATTCCAACCGGAGCTTCTACCCGCAACGCCGGCTTTGCCTGCTTTGGCAGCCTGAGCGAATTAGTTTGGGATGCGCAAACCATGGGCACCGACGAGATGCTGAAAGTAGCGGAGATGCGCTTTAAGGGCCTGGAACGAATCCAACAATTTTTCAGCAAAAAAGAAATTGATTTTCGCCTCTGCGGCGGCTACGAATTGTACGAAAAAGGCACCATGACGGAGGCTCAGTTGCAGCAGAATATCAGCTACCTCAACTCCCTGCTGCGGCCGGTAACAGGCGCCAAAAAGACGTACCGCCTTACCGATAAAAAAATTGCCGATTTCGGCTTTGGCCACACGGCCCACCTGGTGCAAAACAAGCTGGAAGGTTACCTGCATTCGGGCAAGCTGCTGCGGGCCCTGTTGCGGAACGTGCAGGCTAGCGGCGTCACCGTGCTAAACGGCATTGAAACAACATCTGTTGATCCCGGCGACAACCGCGTAAAAATCGAAACGGCCAATGGGTACAGCTTTACCGCCAACCAGGTGCTGCTTTGCACCAATGCCTTCACCAAACAGCTCGTGCCCGAGGTGGATATTGTGCCGGCCCGCGGGCAGGTGCTACTAACATCGCCCATTAAAAACCTCCCCTTCGACGGCACCTTCCATGCCGATGAAGGTTTTTATTATTTCCGAAACCTCGGCAACCGGGTGCTGCTGGGTGGCGCCCGCAACAAAGCTTTTGAAGAAGAAACTTCTACCACTATGGAAACATCGGCCACTGTTCAGCAGGAGCTGGAGCGCTACCTGGCCGATGTGATTTTACCATGTTTTCGCCAGCAATACACAATAGAACACCGCTGGGCCGGCATTATGGCGTTTGGCAAAGAAAAAAAGCCCATTGTAAAAAAGCTTTCCGACAATCTTTTCTGCGCTGTACGTATGAGTGGCATGGGCGTGGCCCTGGCGCCAGTGGTGGCAGAGAAAGTGGCGGCCCTGATGGACTAAAGCTTGACGAATTTGTGCTGAAAACCGGCTCCTTTCAAAAAATAAACACCCGGCTTTAATGTTTGTATTTCGATGGTTTGCGATGGCGCTGTGATACGCTCCGTCCGGATAAGCTGGCCCTGGTTGTTGACCAGCGTAAACGTCTTTCCAATTTGCCCGCCATCGGTCTGGAGGGTGATGCTATGGCTGGCCGGGTTGGGGTACAGCGCGGCAGTTGGCGCTGGCGGCGGAAGCTCCGAAATCCAGGGTTCTTCCAGTCCCCGGCTGGAAAGCAACGAAGCCCGTGAACCACCCTGGTAAAAAGCCGAACGCATGCGCTGCCGCTGGCCGGCAGTAAACAGGTTCATGCAGGCGTCGTCGGTGTAGTCCATATAGTTCATAAACATATCACCGGCGCCGCTGTTGTTGCACGAGCTGCGCAGGGTGGTGGGACAACCCTTGGTGAAAAATCCTTGTTGCGGCGTGTCGTCTATTCCATCGTCGCCACAGGGCTGATCGCCCCAGATATGCTTCAGCCCTAACCAATGGCCGGCTTCGTGCACGGCAGTGCGCCCCATATTAAAGGGCGATGGGGTGTTGGAAGGAGCAAAGGCATTGTAATGAATGACCAGCCCGTCGGTATCGGCATCGCCGCCCGGCGCCGATGCATAGCCGCTGCCGCCGGCCAGATTGCAGATCCAGATATTGAGATAGCTGCGGCTGTCCCATGCATCGAGCCCGCCCTGCGACGCATATTTCATACGGTCGTCGGCCAGCCACACTTCACGCATGGAGGCTCTGCGTTCGATGCCCGTGGTGGGCTGTCCCTGCGGGCCGGAACGGGCCAGAAAAAATTCTATTTGTACATCGGCTGCCAGGCGACGGAAAGGCTCCGGCGTGTTGACGGTATCGGCATTGCGGCGGCGAAAATCGCGGTTGAGAGCCTGCAGGCCGCTTTTGATTTGTGCGTCGGAAATCGATTGCTGGGTGTTGTGATAAAGCACATGCACGACCACCGGAATGTGAATCACGCCTTCTTCCGGTACGGGCTTTTCGCCATTTGCCAGGGCGGGTGATGCTGCATCCTGCCGTAGGGTGTTAGCCTTTGCAATAAGCAGCGCCGCACACCGTTCCTGGGCAAAACTGGTAGCGCTGGTAAATAAAACGCACAGAAGTATAAAAAGCTTCATTGTTTCCGGTTAGCGGAAGCCATAGGGATAAAGGCAAAACGGATCAGCTTTTTAAATGATACTGGAAGGCGGCGAGGAAAAAGGATTTGTACGGATCTTAAACAGGATATACCGGAGGGTGGCCAAATATAAACAGCCTGCGACAGAGATGCAAATTTTATTCGAATGTCGTTAACAAATACAAGAGGCGCAACGCGTATTTTTGAAACGTATGAAGACAGTTTCATGGTTGGCCCTTCTTGTTTTTTCAAACGGATTTTTCGTTGGCTGCGGCAATACCGATACTCCCGGAGATGGCGCTACTACCGGCACCCCTGCCATTCCTTTCATCAGCTATACGGTAGTAGCCACCCATGCGCATGATACCTCTTTTTTTACCGAGGGGCTGGAGTTTTACCAGGGCAGCCTGATTGAAAGCACCGGCCTGGAAGGAAAATCAAAACTGGTGCAGTACGACCTGGAGTCGGGCGCCGTAAAAAAACAAATCGCCTTGCCGGCTTCTTCCTTTGGCGAAGGAGTGACCGTTTTTCGCGACACGGTTTACCAGCTCACCTATCGCGAAAGCAAGGTGAATGTTTACGGCATCAATGAGTTTAAAAAAATCAAAGAATTGCCTTTTAGCGGCGAAGGCTGGGGCCTGACAAACGACAGCACCTCGCTCATTGCCAGCAATGGAAGCAACAGTCTTTATTATTACGAGCCCGGCACCTTTCGGCTATTGAAAAAAGTGGAAGTGACCGAAAATGATGTGCCGGCTGTGAACCTCAACGAACTCGAATACATCAACGGTTTTGTGTACGCCAATCAATGGCAGATGAATTACATTTTAAAAATTGACCCAGCCACAGGCAACGTTGTTGCCAAAATGGACCTCTCGGCGGTGGCGCAGCAGGAAAAGCTGGCCAATCCCGATGCGGAATTTCTAAATGGCATCGCCTATAATCCCGTCACCGGCAAGGTTTACATCACCGGAAAAAACTGGGCGAAAATTTACCAGGTGCAATTTTCTTTTTAAACATCCTTCTTTGAATTTGCAGCGGCAATGAACGACTGCCGGTTGTTCGCGAAAACGTTTGTGTTCATTGGGCGAAAGCAACCATTACCTTTTTTTTTCCTGCAATGGCAGTTTCATTCCATTTTGCATGTAACAAAAAAAGCATCTGACCAGAGTGAATAAAATACCCGGCGGAATGCACCATGTTTCCGGATTAACATAAGGCTATTTTGTTATTTATAACGTCAGATGGTTGACACCACTGGCTTAACAGTTTGCATTGCTCAATTATAATTGTTTTCTTTAACGCCCTAAACCCGACTCAATGAAAACAAAAGACTCACGTCCTTTCGAAATTGACGTTTTGCTGCTAAAGAAAACTGCCCTCCTCTACCGTGCTGTGAATCATCAGCTTCGCCAACAAATCATTTCGCTTTTGCACAAAAACAGTCGCATGACGGTTTCAAAGATTTATGCCAAGCTGCGCATCGAACAATCGGTAGCGTCGCAACATTTGGCCATTCTTCGCCGGGCCGGGATGGTCATCAGCGAACGCGATGGCAAGAATGTGTACTACCGTGTGAACTACGAACGCTTGCAAAAGTTTCAAACAATTTCTGCACAGTTGGTGGGCGCCAAATAGTGGATATCTTTTTGCCTTTTGGGCTGCGAACGAATTAATGCTCACCGGCCTTCAAAAAGCGCTAACTGTTTGGGCACTTCACGGTTGACGCTATCAATCGCCGCCGCCACAGCTAACACAGGAGCTGCCGCTTCCGCACGACCAACTGTCCGATGCGCCGGTTGACGCATCGGCACCTGTCCGCTGCCGGTCGCTGCTGTTGATCAGGGGCAGAAACGACGTGGTGAACACCGCCATGCCGGGCAGAAAATACTGCCATTGCCAGGAGGCTTCCGGGCTGCTGGCCGGCAGCACCACCTGCTTGTAATAAGCCGGGATAATCGTGGTAAAAAGCAGACTGGTTAAGCGGACAAGAAAAATGGTGGTAATGATCAAGAAGAGCAGTAACACGATGGCGATCTGGGCCACGGGCTTGTGGCGCAGCCAGCCCGTGGCCAGCCGGATGGCACCACCCAGGCAAAGCACTGACAGCACACCGAGATTGAAATAAAACAAGCGGCCGAAGGAGGCTGATGCCAATACCTGTTGGCAATACCCTTCCATGCTCCGCGCAATGTTGGTAAACGCCGGCTTTGCTGTAAACCGCTTTTGCAGGGCCGGATAAGGCATTTTTCCACCGGCCGCCAGCAGATCCATCACCTGGTATTCTTCCTGCGACAAGGAGGTTGAATCAGGGTTTTTTCCAGCATGTACTCGTTGTGAGCCTTTACCGCTCCCTTCTCCAACAACACATCCACCACGCCGTTCATCACGGCGGGCAGCGATCTTGTTTTCAGTTAAACCAGCTCGAGCGGCCGCAGGTGAAAAACATACGCTGCCTGGCGGAATTGCTGTAAAAGGCAACGCAACCGGTGGCGGTTATACGCCTCCAACGCCAGTAACGCCATCAGGAAACCACCAATAAAAATTTGCAGAAACAAAGGGTTGCCTATTTGAAGATAAACCGGCCGAAGGAGGAAAAAATGCAGGAAAAGAAACATGGAAAATGGAAGCTACGCCGCCCACCACAAATTTGTTCAGGGGTAGTTTTGCCTTGGGCAGGTGCAGGCTTTCGGCTATGGTGGCCTATTGCCAAATCACGCCGGGCTGCGGGCCAAAATTGGTTTCGTACAAGGCAGCCGTTTGCGCCCTCGCCTCGCGGAACCGTTCTTTTTCTTCGCGGCTGTGGGTGGCATAAATTAACCTCTTCTAATACCATGGCTACGCAGATGCCCGCTTCGCTTGTTTTACGGTGAGAAAAGTAGTGAGAAAACTGGTGCGCCGCCATCGCATCACACAAAATTAATTTGGTGGAAGGCAGCGCATCTGCCGCACTCGAGACTCTTCCCTTTCAACAATAGGAAGTTGGATGAGCACTCCTCTTCCCCACCCTGTCCCGGTGGCATTTCTTTTGTGCCAGTACCAGCCATTCCATTGCCGGGCTTTGCCACCACCATGGTGCCCGCAGAAAAAAGACCAATTATGACGGATGACCTCTGGTACAAAAACGCGGTTATTTACAGCCTGGACTTAGAAACATTTATGGATGCCAATGGCGACGGCACCGGCGACTTTGAAGGCCTTTGCAATAAGCTGCACTACCTGCATGCGTTGGGTGTGGACACCATTTGGCTGGCGCCTTTTCAGCCCACGCCAAACCGCGATAATGGCTATGATATTTCCGACTATTACGGCGTAGATGCCCGGCATGGCTCCGGCGGCGATTTTGTTTCGTTTATCCACCAGGCAAAAAAGCTGGGCATTAAAGTCATCATTGACCTGGTGGTGAATCACACCTCCGATCAGCATCCCTGGTTTGCAGAGGCCCGCCGCAGCAAAGATTCGCCGCGCCGCCACTGGTATGTGTGGGCCGACAAGCGGCCGGTAAACTGGAATGAGGGAATGGTTTTTCCCGGCGTGCAGGAAAGCACCTGGACGGAAGACAAAAAAACCGGCGCCTGGTACTTTCACCGGTTTTACAAACACCAGCCCGACCTGAACACCGATAACCCGGAAGTACGAAGTGAGATACAAAAGATCATGGGATACTGGCTGCAACTGGGTGTGTCGGGCTTTCGGGTAGATGCCGTGCCGTTTATCCTTGAGTCGCCGCGGCAGGATAAAAAAGAGCCGGAAATGAAGTTTGAATACCTGGCCGAAATGCGCCGTTTTCTGCAATGGCGCAGCGGCAATGCCGTGTTGCTGGGCGAAGCCAATGTATTACCGGAAGAAACACAACCTTATTTTGGAGAGCGGGGTGAGGGCATTCACCTGATGTTTAATTTTTTTGTCAACCAGTACCTCTTTTATGCACTGGCCACCGGCGATACCGGGCCGTTGGTAACGGCCCTGGAAAAAACCCGCCAGGCGGTGCCGTCGGCGCAATGGGCCCATTTTCTGCGCAACCACGACGAGCTTGATCTTGGCCGCCTTACCGACGAAGAAAGGCAGATTGTTTTCGACCGATTTGGACCGGAAAAAAACATGCAGGTTTACGACCGTGGTATTCGCCGCCGGCTGGCGCCCATGCTTGGCAGCCGGACGCAACTGGAGGTAGCCTACAGTCTTCTATTTTCTTTGCCCGGTACACCGGTGATGCGCTATGGCGATGAGATTGGCATGGGCGATGACCTGACGCTGAAAGAAAGGGAAGCGGTACGCACACCCATGCAATGGTCGGCCGACCGTAATGCCGGTTTTTCCACGGCGGAAAAACTGGTGCACCCGGTTATTGAAAAGGGTTATTTTTCGCACGAGCATGTGAACGTGGAAGACCAGCGCCGCGAGCCGCAGTCGCTCCTCAACTGGATGACGGCACTTGTAAGGCTACGTAAAGAATGTCCGGAAATAGGGCTTGGCGAATGGGAAATTATCCCTACCAAAAAACTACCGGTAATTTGTCTTTGCTACCGCTGGAAAGGCTGCACGCTACTGACTCTTCATAACCTGGGCAACGAACCGGTGGCGGTAGATTTGCCGGCCACAGCCGGTGATGCCGGCATTCTCAGCGACCTGATGAAACGGGAAGAAACAGTGCTGAACGAACAGCAGGTCTATTCCATTGCGCTGGACTCGTATGGCTATCGCTGGTTCAGGGTCAAAACATAGGCATAGCGTTACACTTACCAGAAAATTTTACCCTGCTTGTAGCTTGTATTGGACCCAGTAGGCCCGCCTACTGGGTTTTCGCATCGTCCAAAGCCACAATAATGCCTTCGTCGCCACCAAGCTGTATGCGTTCGGTAACCAGTGTGCCCTCCAACTCCGCCGAAGCCGACACGACCACCGTGCCGCTCACCTTCAACGAATCGAGGTGAAGATAGCAGGGCCGGTGGCTGAGGTTCAGCACCACCAAAAACGATTTCTCGCCCTCCATAGAACGTACGTAAGCCAGGGCCTGCCGCCCGGAATATAACAGGCGGTAATGGCCGTACTGCAAAGCCGGCTCGCTTTGCCGCAGCGCAATCAGCTTGCGGTACAGCGCCAGGTGCGATGCCGGATTATTTTTTTGCGCCTCCACATTTACCCGTCCGGCACTGCCGCTTTGCCGAAGCCAGGGCTTGCCGGTGGTGAAGCCGGCCGCTTTTTCGGCCGACCATTGCATGGGTGTACGGGCCGGGTCGCGGCTGAGGTTTTTGTCAGGCATGTTAAGGCCCTGCGGGTCTTGCACTTCTTCGGCTGGTATCGGCACATCCCGCATACCCAGTTCGTCGCCGTAGTAGATGGTGGGCGTGCCGCGGAGCGTAAGCAGCAGCATGGCCGCTACCCGCGATTGTTCCGCCCCCACGCGACTGGTAATGCGCGGCTGATCGTGGTTGCCTAATACCCAGTTGGGCCAGCCGCCGGCCGGCAAGGCGGCTTCGTACTCGTCAATGGCAGCGGCAATGCGCTGCGCCTCCCAGGGAAGCAAAAGAAGCAAAAAATTGAACGGCAGGTGGGCTTCGTTGCCGGCGGCGCCGTAGTAGCTCACGAGTTTGTGAACCGGCAGGTAAATTTCGCCGATCATCATGCGTTCGGGGTACCCATCGAGCACCTGGCGCATTTGCTGTACAATGCCGTGTACCTCGGGCTGATCGGTGGAGTAAAACGGCAGTAACCGGTCGTAAGTAGGCAGGTGTTCCTGGTAATCGGGGTTGGCAGGATTGTCGCGAAGCTGTTCGTCTTTGATCATGTGCCACATCACATCCACCCGGAAGCCATCCACACCTTTGTCCAGCCAAAACCGCATCACGTCCAGCATCGCTTCCTGCACCGCCGGGTTGCGCCAGTTGAGGTCGGGCTGCTCCTTTAAAAAAGCATGGTAGTACCATTGTTCGGTTTGCGGGTCCCACTCCCAGGCCGGTCCGCCAAAAACCGAAAGCCAGTTGTTGGGCGGGAGGCCGCCTTCACGGCCATCCTTCCAGATATACCAGTCGCGTTTGGGATTGTGCCTCGACGACCTCGATTCGCGGAACCAGGGATGCTCATCGGAAGTATGGTTGGGAACCAGGTCGAGAATAATGCGCAAGCCGCGGCGGTGCGCCTGCGCCAGCAGCTCATCAAAATCTGCCATGGAACCAAACAGGGGATGGATGCCCCGGTAGTCGGAAATATCGTAGCCGAAATCGGCCATCGGCGAAGGAAAGATGGGCGAAATCCACAGCGCCGTCACACCCAGCCATTGCAGGTAATCGAGCC
This sequence comes from uncultured Flavisolibacter sp., assembly GCA_965365435.1. Classification (GTDB taxonomy): domain Bacteria; phylum Bacteroidota; class Bacteroidia; order Chitinophagales; family Chitinophagaceae; genus Flavisolibacter. Next base: position 76,544 of record CBDUBQ010000010.1, on the reverse strand, counting down.
GTTGCACAATGCCCTGCAGATCGCCCACGCCATCGCCATTGCTGTCCTGGAACGACCGCGGATAGATTTGATAAATAATCCCTGTTTGCCACCACAAAAATTTTTCGCTCATGTTTTTGTTCACCCCTGCCCTACCAACAAGAAAAGTTTATACCAGGCCGTTTATAGCATCTCCCAGAGACCTTCCATTGATAATGGCAAAAGAGACATGCGCCACAATCATACAACGTAAAAGCCGTTTATCACAATCAACAACCATTCGGATCACTGCCCAAAAACATTCAGTAGCTTTAATGGCGGTGATTTTTCATCGCTGCCGAAAATGGACTGTCCCGCATGAAGGTTGTTTTCCTTTTTCTATTACTGGTTTTTTCTTTTTGCGCAACGGCGCAAAACGTTTGCCCGCCGAACATTGGGTTCGAAAACGGAGGCTTAGAGCCCTGGAAGCCATCCACCGGTTCCATTGCCGGTGATGGCACGCTGAGCGTAAATGAAGGTTTGAATTACCACCAGGTGTACAAAAACGGAACTTACGTAGAAAAGGATCCGTACGGCGATTTTCCGGTGGTGGCGCCAAACGGCAGCCAGTTTTCTATCAAGATTGGCCACAATATTCCGGGGCGGAATGTGAGCCAGGTGGCTTATTCCTTCACGGTACCGGCTGCCGTGGACGGCTTCAGCATTATATTCAATTATGCGGTGGTGCTGGAAGACCCCGGCCATGCCCCACATGAACAGCCACGCTTTACGGTAAAAGTGTATAACGAGTCGCAGGGTTCTTACATTCAATGCAGCTCATTTGATTTTGTGGCAGGTTATAACCAACCCGATTTTATTCCATCTTCTGTGTCGCGGACGATTTATTACAAACCCTGGTCTTCTGCGGCCATCAACCTTAGCGCCTTTAAGGGCGAAAATCTGCGACTGGAATTTTCGGTGAACGACTGCAGTCGCGGCGGCCATTTCGGCTATGCTTATTTCGATGTGATGCAGAAATGCACCAACTCCGTTACCGGTAACATCATTTGCCCGGGCACAGATAATGTAACCCTGCATGCGCCGGTGGGTTTTGCCGGCTACGAGTGGTACAACAAAGACTTCAGCCGCCGCCTGAGTACCGGCAATACATTTACCGTGCAGGGCGCCTCAATCGGCGACAGCTTTGCCGTGGTGCTTTTGCCTTATGCCTACCTAGGCTGCCGCGACACGTTTCGTACCACGATCATCTCCGCGTTTTCGCCCATCCATCTGGTGATAAAAGAAAAAGCAAGCGGTTGCGAAGATGCCGGTGTGGACCTGACCCATCCGTCCCTTACCACCGGCAGCAGCGACTCCCTTCAATTGGAATACTTTACCGATTCGGCCGCAACAGACTATGTACCCAATGCGAGGCAAATAACAACGTCTGGCATGTACTACATCAGGGCCATCAACCCGGCGGGCTGTGTACGGATAAAGCCGGTTGACGTTACCGTGCACACGCTGCCGGTGTTCAATGTCACCCACCCGCCAATGGCCGAATACCCGCAAACCATTGACTTATCCACCGTCACCGACAACCCGCAATTGGCCTACACGTACTGGGAAGACCAGTACCTTTCCCGCCCGGTGCGAAATCCCCAGGCCGTATCCGAAAGCGGCACGTTTTATATCCGGGGCGCCAATCTAAACCAATGTGCCATTGTGCGGACGGTGGACGTAAAAATCAGCTCGCGGCTAAATATGCCAACCGCCTTTACACCCAACAACGACGGCCGGAACGACCGCTTCCGCATAACCGCCCAGGGCGGCATGAAACACGTAGCTTATTTTAAAATCTTTAATCGCTGGGGACAGCAAGTCTTTAGCTCCACTGATCCGGCCGCGGCCTGGGACGGTACCGTCAACGGAAAGCCTGCAGAAAGCGGCCCGTACGTTTGGATTTTAAAAGGCACCGACTTTGTAAATAAACCATACACGGCCAAAGGCACAGTGATGCTGATACGATAAACGATCAGTTTTTTTAATGGCTTGTGATTTTTCCAACAGGCGCCAACTTCGGTCCCTGTTTTCGCTGCCAAAACCGGTAGCCAAAATAAACGGCTACTCCCGCCAGCAAAAACATCCACAAATAAGCGAAGGCAATCAGGAGGTTCAGGAACAGTTGCCAGCCCCCGGCCAGGGCCTGCGTAAGACGTTGCACAAATGGCAGGGCGTACCGGTTCATATCGGTATCGGCAACCACTTCCCTGCGAACAACAGGGTTTTGATACAGGCGTAGATTGACGGTGCTGTACGCAACGTCGGCATTGATTTGCCGATTGGCAATCTGCTGGTCGGTTTGCTGGTCTTTTATGTCCAGCAGTTGTTTGGTTGCTGCCGATTTACCGGCTACCAGCGGCGCCCGGGCCAATACCTCATCACGGGCTTTTTGCCGCAACACATTCTGCCGGTACAACAGGCTCCTGTCATCCACCTGCAAACGGCTGCTGCCGGTATGATAACCCAGCCCTGGTACGTCAAATAAAAAGGCTTCGAGGTTGGCCGAAGGAATACGGGCAGTGATCTCGGCCTGCGGCGAAAACGCGGTTATCAGCAGCAACGAGTCGGTTGAAAGGCGCAGTTCTTTCTGGCCTTCTTCATGCGCCGTTGTGTTTTGATAATGAATGATACCGCCAAACCCATTCGCCAGCACCGACACGGCTTTGACGGTTTGCATGACGTCTTTCACCTTAAAATCAATACCGGCTGTTTTTACCAGCTTTGCCGAATCACCGGTAAAGCCAAACATGGAGACAGAGTCAGACAAGGGCTGGTATTTACTGTCGCGGTAATCATTATTTCGACAGCTAAACAAAACCGGAACAAAGCAGAGATAAAGGATGTTTCGAAGGGATTTCATTGTAGCAAGTTTGTTGTAATTGATACAACCGGTCCGGAGAAAGTAACCCTGGGTTATCGCTAATATTTTGTATTGCTGATGCTGCTTTCCGTTTAGCCACCTGCACCTTTAGTTTCCCTTTATTTGGTTTCGTGCACAGCGTTCAACAAACCGGCACCCCGGTGAACGAAAGATCTGCCGGGTCGTAACTGCGCTTGGCTAAGAAAGAATACTTTTTTCCAAAACTTCGATGCTGCCTAACGAGGCTTTACAAACGTTTTTGGGCCGAAAAAATATACATGGGAAGCGGCAACCAAAAACGCTGGCCAATAACCGTAATGCCTTCGTTTTTGCAAATGGCGATTGAGGCCAATAGCGGTGCCGGGCTAAAGCGCCGTACCTTTGGTTGGCCTGAAAAAAAACATCCTCCCATGCTTGAAATCGTTATTGAAGCCCGCCAGGCTGCCATCAGCGAATCCATGAAAGTGAAACGAATTCTTCCCTTCCGCCTGCGGCGCATGGTGGGGCCATTCATTTTCATGGACCACGCGGGGCCAGTGGATAAAGTCCCTTCCACTGTTTCATCGCTTGATGTGTTGCCACATCCGCACATTGGCCTTTCCACCGTCAGCTATCTTTTTGGCGGCACCGTTACCCACCGCGACAGCCTGGGCGTGGAGCAGGTGATCCGGCCGGGTGAAGTGAACTGGATGACGGCCGGTAGCGGCATTGCCCATTCAGAACGGTTTGAAGACCCGGCCGCCCTTGCCGGCGGGCAGTTGGAGATGATCCAAACCTGGGTAGCCCTACCGGAAAAAGATGAAGAAGCAGCGCCATCGTTCAGTAACTACCAGCCCGAACAGTTGCCCGTATTCACCGAAAATGGTGTCTGGATGCGGCTCATTGCCGGCGATGCTTATGGCCTGCGGAGCCAGGTGGCCACCCATTCGCCTTTGTTTTACCTGCATGTAGTGCTACAGCCGGGTGCTCATTTTGGTCTGCCGAAGGAGGCCACCGAACGTGGCTTTTACCTGGCAAAAGGCAGTGTGGAGGTGGCCGGCACGCTTTACCGCGAGGGGCAAATGCTGGTCTTCAGCAAAGGCGTTGATCCGCTGATTGTAGCCAGGGAAACGGCTACCCTGATGCTTTTGGGCGGCGAGCCGCTCGGCGAACGCTTCATCTGGTGGAATTTTGTTTCGTCGCGGCGCGACCGCATAGAACAGGCAAAAGAAGACTGGAAGCAAGGGCGGATTATACTTCCACCCAACGACAACCACGAATTTATTCCACTTCCCAACGACAAATCGAAACCTGCCGGCAATCCGCCCCGGCCAGAGCCTCTTTCGTGACCTTTCTCCCCGGAAAAAAGTTTCGGCGTCATTATGATTGATGTTGCACAACGGTTGAGTGGTGCCTCATACCAAACCGCCATCAAGGTGCGTTCGTTGCTTTAGCCGACGCCCTTGGCGTCGAATAGTTGAAGGAAAGAACTGGCAGCGTCAACGCGACTCCAGTAGGAACCGAGCAGCGACGATTCTGGACGTCGGCTTGGTATGACAGCAACCACAAGAAACGAATCCCTTAAATAACTCTGCACCCTTCAGGCCATGACCCATACTGCTCGATTGCGGTCCGGTATAACCAGAGCTCTAAAATGAGAAATTCAGCGCCGACCGGCGGTTCTATTGCTGATTTCCGTCAGCCTGCTGGTTGAGCAGCTTCGGCATATTTTGGTCCACCGGTAGGTTGATATACCGCATAAGCAAAAAACCGAGCAGAAATATGCAGGCCCCATAAGCAATAAGAAAAAAAATAAAGGCGCTGCCGCCGGTGCCATTGTCAATCCATTTAAACAGAAAAAAAGAAAGAACAATCAGCACCAGCGTATCGGTAAAGAACAGAATTGTGAGCAGTGTTTTCATGTTTCCCGTCTTTTTTTAAAAGCCCCTGTACCAAGGTGGTGCCATCACAGCGAATCAGTAAAAAATAGTTGTGGATTAAACTTTGCTTCAAAAGTAGAAGTCCGGCCCCAGCCGCCGTCAGCGGCAATCGGCCGGAAGGCAATTGCTATCGGTGAATCGAAACGGGAGAATGGATGAAAAAACCGCTTAGGCTATTGACCAAAGCGGTTGCAATCAAATGAAAAGAAGCCGTAAGAAGCGGCAGGTTACAAAATGTTCATGCGTTTGTTGAGTGCGCCACGGTAGGCATCGGCCACAGGAATGGTTTTATTGTTAACGATCAGCACGCCATTTTGAACTGTGTCAATTTTATCTACCGCCACCACATATGACCGGTGCACCCGGAAAAACCGGCTGGCCGGCAGCCTTTCTTCCACTCCCTTGAGTGTGGAATGCACGGCATAAAAGCGCTGTGGAGTATGCAGTTTCACATAATCGCCCATGGCTTCGGCATACAGGATGTCGTCGAGCTTGAGGCGCTTTACCACATTGGAATCGCGGATGAAAATAAACTCGTCTTCTTTTACGCTGACCTCTTCGCGTTGGCTCAGCAAAATTTCCCTTGCTTTTTCTATTGCCTGCAAAAAGCGGGATGGTGTAATGGGCTTCACCATAAAATCCGCCACGTTTAGGTCAAATGCCTCTGCCGCATAGTCTTTTTTCGATGTGGTGAAGATAATCAGCGGCCGGTTGGCGCCTAAGTTCCGGGTAAGCTCAAGGCCCGAAAGGCCAGGCATCTCAATATCGAGCAATAGCAGGTCAACCGGCTGTTCGTTCAGCAGGTTGTACGCTTCCATAGCAGTGGCGCACTCGCCCACCACCGTGAGGTCGGTTATTTGCGATGCCAGTTGCTGCAATGTGGCCCGGGCAATTTTGTTATCGTCAACAATGATGCAATTCATCTAACTAAGGTAGGCATTCGTAAAAAAAAGGCCGGCCTTAAGCCCACCTTTTTTATCGTTAATGGTCAATGCCCCGACCGGTTTTCTGCTGCAGTTCTTCTATTTTTTGCGATGCTTCCGCTTTCGTTAAATCGGCCTCTACTTCTTCGCCCGCTTCCTGCGCCAGGGTATTCAGGTAAGATTGCTGAGGGCCTGTCATTTGCTCATCCCCGGTCGTCCACGTTGATGGGTCTTTTATTGCATTGCCGGTTATAGCTTCGTTCTGCCCGGGGTTTTCCTCTTGCTGATGCTCTTTGTTTTTATCCATGGCTTTCTGTTTTAACTAACACCTGCCATAACCGTACCAAAATACTAACTTATTTAGCACCCCAAGCAGCTTCATCTTTTTGCCTGCCAATGAGAACACAGGCTTTTTTGCTGGTTGCTTATGCAACCATTTAACTTGCCATTCTCTCTGTTCACCTACACATCATCCCCACTGAAAGCATAGCGGTGCACCCACTTTTTCATTTACAGTAAGTTCGTTGTCGCTTGTAAAAGGCATCGTTAATAGCGGCTTGTCAGCTTTACAGGAGAACCGATTTCTAACTAAAAAAACACACAAAGTGAGCAAGCTTAAAATTGGAAAACTGCTTTTAATTGACGACGACGAGGACGACTGCCTGGTCTTTAAAATGGCGCTCGATGAAACCGCCGCCGATGTACACTTTATGTACCGCAACAGTTGCGATGGCATGGCCGAGGCCTTGCAGCAGGAACGCCCCGACCTTATTTTTCTCGACATCAACCTGCCGCGGGTAAACGGGCTTGAATGCCTCAACGAAATCCGGCGACAGGCGGAGAACGAATCCATACCGGTGGTTATGTATAGCAGTTCCGAACTGCCGAAAGACCTCTCGTCAGCCTACGAAAAAGGAGCAGCGCTTTATTTCCGCAAACCCAATAACATAACCGACCTCATTGAAGCATTGAACGATATTGTGAAAATGGACTGGCACGAGCCGGCTTCCATTAAAGCTCAATATTATAAGAACGGCCGTTACTATGTGTACGAGCCCAAAAAAGCGGGTCTGGTGTAACGGCTTTGTGCGAATTCGTAATTCTACTGAAAATTTCCGTTTTTTTCAGGTTGCCGGATAACGATTGGACATGTATTTTTATTGTCCAAACCAATATCCAATGAACCGCTTGATTCCTTCCACCGAAGGCACTGTCCTTTTTCGCATGTCCGACAGTGCCGAGTACTACAACGAAGACCGGGGCGTCTTTGAAGTCCGTTACAACACGATTCACGTGCGCAGCTTTCCCACCCTTCTGGAGGCTTTCCTTTTTTATTACACGGTGGAAGAAGAAGCCCAGCTCTGGGACAAGACAGTGAGCCCGTTCCTGATCGAAAGTAAAATCAAACTGCACCTGAACTAACCGCTTTTTGCACCAATGGGCAAGGGCACTGGCGCCAACTATTTAACCGGCGGATTTGACCAACCGGCGATGCTGCCAGCGATTGAAAACGCATTGCCGGGGCCGTAAAACAGCGGCTGTCGTTTATCGGCTACCAGCGCTGCCCGGCCATTTATATCGCAAAGCAGGCTAAATGTTCCGGATGCACCGCAAAAGATGAACAAGGCTGGTAAACGTTAATTGAATGGAGTACAGGCTGCCGCTGGCTTCCCGCACCGCCGCCAAAGGCAGGCTTTGCATTGGCGATTATTCTCCTGGTAGATACCGTTTTTTTTTGCCGCCTGCCCTGCCGGTGATTTTGAAAAATGGTTTGGCAGTCATAAGAAACTCCGGCCTGTCTGCCTTTTGCTAAAGGCTAAAAACCCCTGACCGCTGTCGTTGCCCGGCATAAAACAGGCCTAAACTTGCCGGCAAATCAGTGACCTAATTACGGCAAAACGGGTGTGCTGATTTTTTTATGTGAGATCGCTGGACTATTTTGTGCACTCATTCAGCTACGTGAACAACAAGACCTTTCATATCGCTAGTTTATCGGCAACAGCTTCGGCAGTGGGCACTACCACCGCCACCACTACCACAACAATCCGCTAAGCGGATTGTCACTTACCATATCACACCGTGGGCTTCAGGCTTGCAGCAATCAACCGGGTTTTGTTTATTCCTTCATTGTTTAAAACATTCTTTTCCTTATGCAGGTTCTTAAATTTGGCGGCACTTCTGTTGCCAATGCAGCCAATATAAAAAACGTTGCTGCCATTGTACGGTCAAAGGCAGGCAGCGGCAAACTGATTGTAGTGGTATCTGCGCTTGGCGGTGTCACCGATCTGTTGCTCGAATGCGGACAAATGGCCGCCCGTGGCGAAAGCTGCTACAAAACATCGCTGCAAAAGATTACCGAACGGCACCTGACCACTGTAAAAGAACTGCTGCCCATCACCAACCAAAGCAGTGTGCTCAGTTTTGTGATGCAGCAGTTCAACGAGGTGGAAGACATCTGCAACGGGATTTTCCTGCTGCAGGATTTCACCGACCGCACCAAAGACCGCATTCTGAGCTTTGGCGAGCTGATTTCGTCGCAGATTATTTCCGCCTGCTTTGCGGCCGAAGGGCTGAACAGCAAATGGGTGGACTCACGAAAACTCATTCGCACCAATGCCGATTTTACCAAAGCGGCGGTGGACTTCGACACAACCGACGGCGCTTTCGAAAGCTATTTTGCTGCGGCCGCCGAAACAGTTTTTGTGCTGCCGGGTTTTATTGCCTCCGACGAAAAAGGCAACACGACCACGCTGGGCAGGGGCGGATCGGACTATACGGCCGCCATTGCCGGTGCGGCGCTGAATGCCACGGTGGTGGAAATCTGGACCGATGTGTCGGGCATGATGACGGCCGATCCGCGAATGGTACCAAATGCCAAGGCCATTACGCATATTTCTTACCACGAAGCCATGGAACTGTCGCATTTTGGTGCGAAGGTGATCTATCCGCCCACCATCCAGCCGCTGATGAAAAAGAACATCCCGGTTTGGATAAAAAACACCTTTCGGCCCGACGACGAGGGCACCGAGGTTTATTCCACGCATCAGAACGGCGACATTATTACCGGCATTTCCAGCATCAATAAAATTGCCTTGCTGCTGCTGGAAGGCAGCGGTATGGTGGGCATACCCGGTTTTTCGCGCCGCTTGTTCGAGGCGCTGGCCGCCAATGCCATCAACGTCATCCTCATTACTCAGGCTTCGTCGGAACATTCGATCTGTGTGGGTGTGGAGGAGCCGCTGGCCGCAAAAGCAAAAGCTGTCATTGACGCTGCCTTTGGTGCCGAAATTGAAAAAGAAAAAGTCAATCCGTTAAGCATCGAACGGGAGCTTTCCATTGTGGCCCTTGTAGGCGATAAAATGAAAAGCCACCCCGGTATCAGCGGCCGCATGTTCAGTACCCTGGGACGCAATGGCGTGAACGTAAGAGCCATTGCACAGGGCTCCTCGGAACGCAATATCTCGGCTGTTATTTCCACCGCCGATATCAAAAAAGCGCTCAATGTGCTGCACGAAGAATTTTTTGAAACCACCTACAAGCAGGTAAACCTCTTTATTGCCGGCACGGGCAATGTGGGTAGCCGCCTGCTGGCGCAACTGGCCCAGCAGCAGGACTACCTGCAGCAAAACCTGCTGCTGCAGGTAAGGGTGGTGGGCCTGGCCAACAGCCGCAAGATGGCTTTCAACGATGAAGGCATCAGCCCCGAAAACTGGCGCGAACAATTGGCAGAAGGCGATACATCTGACCTCTCCCGCTTTATTGAGATCATGCAAAACAAAAACCTGCGCAACTCGGTTTTTGTGGACATCACGGCCAACGAGTCGGTAGCCATGGCCTACGACAAAGTATTTGAGCGGAGCATTTCCATTGTTGCCTGCAACAAAATTGCCTGCTCTTCTTCGCTGGCTTATTATCGCCGCCTGAAAGAGGCCGCCAGAGACCACAACGTTGCTTTTCTTTTTGAAACCAATGTGGGCGCCAGCTTGCCCATCATCGGCACGCTGAACGACCTGTTGCGAAGCGGCGACCGCATTACCAGGATAGAGGCGGTATTGAGTGGTACGCTCAATTTTGTCTTCAACAATTACAACGGCGAACGAAGTTTTGCCGACGTTGTGCGCCAGGCGCAGCAGGAAGGATATACCGAACCCGATCCCCGGCTTGACCTCAGCGGCAAAGACGTGATGCGCAAGATCATGATCCTGGCCCGTGAGGCCGGCGAACCGCTGGAGATGGACGGCATATCGAACCAAAGCTTTATGCCGGAGAGTTGCATGACCGGCAGTGTGGATGATTTTTATGTGGAAATGGAAAAGCAGGAGGCCCATTTTAAAGCCCTGTACAACGAAGCAGCGGCAGCCGGCAAAAAGCTGAAGTTTGTAGCCACTTACGAAAACGGCAAAGCCGCCGTGGGCTTGAAGCACATTGACCCTGCACACGATTTTTATCACCTTTATGGCAAGGATAATATTGTCACCTTTTATACCAACCGCTACACCGATCAGCCGATGGTGGTGAAAGGCGCCGGTGCCGGTGCGGAGGTAACGGCATCGGGTGTGTTTGCCGATATTATCCGTACGTTGAGGGGATGAGTGAAGTTTACAAGTTCACTTGTTCAAGAGTTCACAAGTTGAAGGCCTGACGTTTGATGTAAACCAGTAACGCTTGCACGATGTAACGCTTAGCGAACAACTCGTGAACTCGTGAGCTCGTGAACGTTAAAAGAAAGAAAATGAATGCTGTCAAAATAAAAGCACCGGCTACTGTGGCCAACCTGGTTTGCGGTTTTGATGTGTTGGGCATGTGCCTGCACGAGCCTTATGATGAAATGGAAGTGAAGCTGATTGGCGAAAAACGAGTGGTGATACAAAGTGCCGACGGCTATAACCTGCCGAAAGACCCGGCGTTGAACACGGCCGGAGCCCCGCTTTTGGAGATGCTGAAAAATGTAGATGAAGAAGTTGGATTTGAAGTGCTGATCAAAAAGAACATTAAACCCGGCAGCGGCCTGGGATCGAGTGCAGCCAGCGCCAGCGGTGCCGTGGTGGCGGCCAATGCTCTGTTGGGCGATCGCTTTAGCCAGGAAGAGTTGGTGCAGTTTGCCATGTTTGGCGAAAAAGTGGCGTCCGGCGTAAAGCACGCCGACAATGTGGCGCCGGGCATCTACGGCGGCATTACGCTCATTCGCTGCATTTTTCCCCTCGATATCGTGTCTATTCATTCGCCTCCCCTTTTTATTTCAGTGGTGCATCCGCAGATCGAAGTAAAAACATCGGACGCCCGGCAAATTCTGCGCAAAGAAGTATTGCTGAAAGACGCCATTAAACAATGGGGAAATATTGCGGGCCTCGTTACCGGGCTGATGAAAGAAGACTATGACCTTATTGGCCGTTCGCTGGAAGATATCATTATCGAACCAGTGCGAAGCATACTGATTCCAGGGTTTGATAAAGTGAAGAACGAATGCAGGGAAGCCGGCGCCCTTGGCGGCGGCATATCCGGTTCGGGCCCCTCGCTGTTTATGCTCAGCCGCAGTGAGCAAACGGCCCGCGAGGTGGAAAGCATCATGAAAGAAACCTATGTGGCGCTTGGCCTGGATCACTACACCTATGTCACCACACTCAACCACCAGGGCTGTACCATTACCAATCAAAAAACACATGAACTATTATAGCACCAACAACCGGTCGCTGGTGGCCGGTTTTCGCGAAGCGGCCATACAAGGACAGGCGCCGGATAAAGGGCTTTATTTCCCGGAAAAAATACCGGCGTTGCCAAAAGGGTTTGTGGAAAGTTTAACCCCGCTGTCGAAAGAGGAGCTTTCTTTTACGGTAATGAAACCCTACGTTGGCAATGCCATAGCCGATGCCGACCTGCTGCAGATTGTGACCGAAACTGTTGCCTTTCCGTTTCCGCTGGTGCCGGTAAGCGAAGGCATTTCCAGCCTTGAGCTGTATCATGGGCCAACGCTGGCGTTCAAGGACGTCGGCGCCCGGTTTATGAGCCGCTGCCTCGGCCATTTTGTCAAAAATCGCAACAAAGAAATCACGGTGTTAGTTGCTACTTCCGGCGACACCGGCGGCGCGGTGGCCGATGGATTTTACGGGGTGGAAGGCGTAAACGTCGTGATACTTTATCCGTCCGGTAAAGTTAGCCTAACGCAGGAAGTGCAACTGACAACACTCGGCAACAACATCACCGCCATAGAAGTAGAGGGCAGCTTCGACGACTGCCAGCAGATGGTGAAAAACGCCTTTATGGATGACGAGCTGAAAAGGTCTTTGTTTCTCACCTCGGCTAATTCCATTAACGTGGCCCGCTGGCTGCCGCAACAGTTGTATTATTTTTTTGCTTACCAGCAATGGCAACAGAAAGAACTACCGCCGGTGGTGAGTGTGCCCAGCGGCAATTTTGGCAATATTTGCGCCGGGCTCCTGGCTTTTTGTTCCGGGCTGCCCGTGCGCCATTTTGTGGCGGCCTGCAATGCCAACGATACCGTACCGCAATTTTTAAAGAACGGTATTTATGAAGCCAAGGCATCTGTTTCCACGTTATCAAATGCCATGGACGTTGGCAATCCAAGCAATTTTGTGCGGATCATGGAATTGTTCGGCCAACATCTGCCGTCTTTGCAAAAAAGCCTGACCAGTTATAGCATAACCGACGAAGAAACAAAGAAGACAATCGCCGATGTTTACCGTCGGTACAACTATCTTCTTGACCCGCACGGTGCCGTTGGTTACATTGCCCTGCAACGCTACCTGGCATCAGGCACAGCTAACGCCGGCTATTTCCTGGAAACGGCCCATCCGGTAAAATTCTTCGATGCCATTGAACCGGTAATTGGCGAAAAAATAGCCGTTCCTGAAAGCATTGCTGTTTTGTTGCAAAAACAAAAGCACAGCATCCGGATGAAGCCAGATCAGGAAGTTTTGAAATCCGTCTTGTTAGAAAAAAATGTTTCGGCCCCCTGAAGGCCTCGCCTTGCGTCATTCGATGTCCGGTAGAAGACAAAAAGCGCTGTTCGTTGACAGTTGCGTAATCAGTAGAAGACGAATTACAGCAGGCAAAAATCATTTCCCCAATGTGCAGCATTTCAAGGCAAAAAAGCAAAAGAAACCGTCCCTGTCCACTACCCTGTTTCCCGGCAATTCTTCGATGATGACTCTTTGATGGACGGCTAAGGGCGCATTGCCCTTCATTCGGTTATTTATTTGATTGAAGGAAACCCTGGCTAAAAAAATAAAGCCCGCTTAGACAAGCGGGCTTTCATCGTAGCTATGGAACAATGAACAAACTAAACGTTTTGTCTCTCCACGCCATTTGTTCTTCTGACAGCCACTCGCTCTACCTCTTCCACGAAAGATTCTTTCTCGATGATTTCGCCGGTTTTGGTAGTCACAAGCAGGGTGCCCTGAACATATTTTTCGTCGTGCTGGCTGGCATCCAATCCCTCTGCTTCCTCCACGTCGGTTACCCGCAGCGGAACAATGAAGTTGATGAATTTGAAGATGACAAACGACACGGCGAAGCTGTAGGCCACCGCAATCAGCATGGCCTTGGCCTGCGTCAGGAAAAAGTCAATGTTACCTAAGGCCCAGCCGTCGGCTCCGGCAGCATTCACTGCCTTGGTGGCAAATACGCCAGTCAGCAGCATGCCTACCATACCGCCTAAGCCGTGGCAGGGAAATACGTCCAGCGTATCGTCGAGTGAGGACTTTGATTTAATCTGCACGGCAATGTTGGATACAACCGCCGTGATAAACCCGATGAAGATGCTTTGCGGAATGCCCACAAAACCTGCACCCGGCGTAATGGCCACCAGGCCAACAACGGCACCTACGCAAAAGCCTACAACCGATGGCTTTTTTCCACGCAGAACATCAAAAAACATCCACGACAAACCAGCGGCAGCAGCGGCTGTGTTGGTGGTAGAGAAGGCCGAAACGGCAAGGGCATTGGCACCCAAAGCCGAACCAGCATTAAAACCAAACCAGCCAAACCACAGCAGGCCGGTACCAATAAGAACATAAGGAATATTGGCAGGTTCGTGCGACGAACCCAGCTTATGCGAATTACGACGCTTCAGCACAATAGCACCTGCCAGTGCAGCGCAACCGGCCGAAATGTGTACCACGGTGCCACCGGCAAAGTCAAGAGCGCCCATTTTAAAGAGGAATCCCTCGGGGTGCCAGCTCCAGTGTGCCAGCGGTGCATAAACCAATAAACTGAACAGGATTGTAAACAAAACATAAGCCTGAAAGCGCATCCGCTCGGCAATAGCGCCTACCACCAGGCCCGGTGTGATAATGGCGAACATCAACTGAAACATCGAAAACAGGGGCTTTGGAATGCTGGCGGCCAGGGACCAGGGTTCGCCGGAAGCCACGCCTTTGTAAAACAGGTGTGTCAGCGGATTCCCTACAAACCCATTGATGCTATCACCAAAACAAAGGCTGAAACCCACCGCAATCCACAATACACCTACAATACCGGCGGCCACCACACTTTTCATCATGGTGGACAGCACATTCTTCCGGTTTACCATGCCACCATAAAAAAAGGCCAGGCCGGGTGTCATTAAAAACACAAGGGCGGTGGAAATCAAAATCCAGGCGGTATCAGCACCATTGTACTTTCCATCGTCGAAGTTGGGCAGGGTGGGGATAAAAATCGCTGCGGTAGCTACGCCTGCCAGGATCAGGAAAGGCAGCAGGTTTCTTAGTTTGAGTTTGTTCATGTTTCTACGTTTTTGGTTATGCAAAATGTTTGTTCAAAGACGGTGTTTAAAACTGGTAAACAGCGGCCACAAGGGCATTGGCGGATGTTTTGGTAGAGGCGCCACTGCCTTTCGTGAAGATTTCTTTATTGGCGGCATCAATCCTGAATTCAGGAATCAGGGTCAGGTTGCCAGCCCTGACTTGGGCGGAAAGCGTGGTGGCGAAAATGCTGCCGTTGCCCGTAAGAGCGCCGTATTTCAGGCCGTTTTTATCGCTGAAGTATTCGCCGCGAAGGGTGAAGCCCAGTTTCTCAGACGGATCGTAATTGACATAAGCAGCAGAACCCCACCAGCTTTTGTTGCTCTCAAATTCGTCTTTACCCATGTAGGCCTTCATGTTGCTGACTGTACCGTTGAAGGCCAGGTTTACTTTGTTGCTGACTTTGCTCGTTACCACCAGGTCAAACTGCTTTGCCTTTGAAGTGTCGAACCATTGGCCTCCGGCATAGTTGAGGTACCCTTTGAAGATGTCGCCACCAGAGAAGCTGTATTGTGCAATGAGGAATTTTTTGTTGAGAACCCCGTCCGGGATATACTTGTAATCGGTTGGGTTTGCCAGGCCAATCATAAAGCCGCTTTTACCCGTAGAAACTTCGGCCTTCACCCCGGTGTGGAAGAAAGGTCCATTGGTAAACATGTACGACATGCTGTAATTGCGGTTGGCATAGGCATCTACCAACTCGTAACCCACGTGGGTGGCCCAGCTACCAGCCGTCAGCTTCAGCCAGCCGGTGGCGGCATACGAAACATAGAGTTGCTTTACCGCGGCCAGAATGCCCTCATCGTTGTAAGAAAACTCCTGCGCTCTTTTCCCAAATCCGAGGTCGGCCACCATCTCCACTTTACCGGCGCTGTAGTCGAACTTGAGCGAGGCCATACCCAGTTCAAAGCTGTTGTGCGAGTTGGTAAAGGAGGTCGGCGACCAGACATCGCCCAATTTGGTTTTTCCAAAACTGTATCGGTAGTACATATCCGCCGACCCGGTAATGGCCAGTGAAGAAGTTTTTACTTCAACAGAGTCTTGTGCAAAGGCGGTGTTAAGGGTGAGCATAGCGGTAGCCGCAAAAAGAAATTTTTGTAACATTGTTCTGGTTTTTAATTGAAAAAAAGAAAGGTATTGCTCGTGCTAAGCCTCCTCCCCAGAAGCCTTAGTTTCGCAAGCAATACCTTTTGTTATCTACGATTGTGATCTAACCGGTTAAAATCAGACTTTGCTCATTCGCTAACCCGCTTTTCACATAATCAGTCAAAAAAATCGAATTCTTTCGGGCTATTGTTGGTCCAAGATAGGACGTTTGGTTCAAAAAACACAAATATTTTTTTAATTAATTTGTATTTCATTATCGGATTGACGCCTAAAACCATTGAGAATCAGGACGCATTCAAAATAAAAATTCCGGATGGCTATCCGGAATTTTTATTCTTGAAGCGAAAAGTATTATATTTAAATTTTTGTAATATATTTAAACGGAGTTTCTTCCGGCGTTAATAATACCAAACGACGACCGTACGATCAGCCTTTCCAGGACTTCTTTATTGGCGTTTTCTTTTTCCTCCCGTAACCGGGCCAGCACATATTGCTGGATGGTGGTCAGGGGCAGCACGATCTTTTCCCGCATTTGAATCGAAAGCTGGTCAACCGGGTACTGCACCATCAGGTCGCTGTGCCGCGACAGTTTTGCCAGGTATTTCCGGGTTCGTTCGTATTCTTCGTAAATCGTCATCCACAATTCGCCGTATTCCGGATCGTCGGAGAGATAGGCCGTCAGGGGAAAAAAGGTCTTTTTCATCGCCATCTCGCAGTTGTCTATGATCGTGCGGAAATAAAGCGATTGTTGGTAAATGGTAATAATCTCTCCCAGCTTTCCTTCTTTCTCCAGGGTTTCCAGCGCAGCGCCTACACCATAAAAGCCGGGCACGTTCTGTTTTATCTGGCTCCAGGCACCCACAAACGGAATGGCCCGCAGGTCGGCCAGGGTCAGTCGCGAGGTTTTTCCGCGTTTTGCCGGCCGGCTGCTGATATTGGTTTCGCTGTAATATTTCAGCGGGCTGACTTCGGTTAGGTAGGCCATGAACTGCGGATGCTCTTTGAGCTCCTTGTAGCTCTGGTAACTTTTATCGGCCAGCTCCTGCAGCACCCTTAGATGGTGAGGATTGAGCGAAAACTGGTTTTCCGGGAAAAGGCTGTTGCTGATGCCGGCATGCAGCAACTGCTCGATATTGAATTGTGCGGCCTCCCGGGTGCCGAAGTTGGACGATACGGTTTGCCCCTGTATGGTGAGCTGGAGCTCTTTGGTAGAGATCCGGTTGCCGATGGAAGCATAGTACTTGTGCGTTTTGCCCCCTCCCCTTGCCGGAGGACCGCCGCGGCCATCGAAAAACACCACGTCTATGCCGTACTCCTTCGAAATGGCTGTCAGTTCGGCCTTGGCCCGGTAAATACTCCAGTTGGCCATAAAGTAGCCCCCATCTTTGGTGCCGTCCGAAAAGCCCACCATAATGGTTTGCTTGTTGCCCCGCCGTTTCAGGTGATCGGCGTACACCTCGTTGGTGTACAGCGTCCGCATGATACCCGCTGCATTTTTCAGGTCGTTGATGGTTTCAAAAAGCGGGACAATGTCCACTGAAAGGCTTTCTTTTTTCCAACCGGTGAGCATAAACAGCCCGTACACTTCCATTACGTTCAGCACACTGTTGCACTGGCTGATGATGTAGCGGCTGCAGCCTTCGGGGCCATTGAGCTTTTGAATAGTGGCAATGGCATGCATGGTTTCCAGCGTGTCGCGAATGAGGCCCTCGTGGCTGTCCAGGTCTATATCGGCCTGAAGCCTCGTCAACGTGCTGATCTTTTCTTCTTCACTCATTTCGGCATAATTGCCGGGCATTACGCCATGCTTCAATGCCACCTCTTCCAGCACCGTGCCATGCACGGTGCTTTCCTGCCGCACATCCAGCGAAGCAAAGTGCAGCCCAAAAACCTGCACCTTGTTGATAAAATCGTCCAGCATCTGCAGGAAAAGACTGTTGTGCTGGTAGATCAAAATTTCGCGGATCTGTAACAAGGGCTGCAGCAGTTCCGCCCTCGACAGTTCGGTAATGCTGTCGGGGATAAAAATGTTGTTGTACAGCTTTGTTTCCAGTTCGGCCAGGATATGCTCAATGCCTTTGAACGTAAGCCGGCGCTTCAGGCGGCGTACGTCCAGGTAATAACATTTGATGATGCTTGAACGGAGTACGGCCGCCACCTTCAGCGTGATGGCCGCCGTCACGTTCGGATTGCCGTCCCTGTCGCCGCCGGGCCAGAAGCCCATTTTGATGATGGGATTGCGGCCCAGGTCAATATTTTGAAAGCTGCTTTTCAGATTCGAAATAATTTTCCCTACAGCATTGTAAAACACATTCTCCAGGTACCAGATCAGGCTCACCGCTTCGTCGTAAGGCGTGGGCCTTTCTTTTTTAAAAAGCGGGGTTTTGCCCAGTTGCTGCAAGTACGAATTGATCAGCGGCGTATTGTTCTCCTTCAGCGCCTTTGATAAATCGTTAATGATGCCCAATACTGAGCCCGGGTAAAACTGCGTAGGGTGGGCCGTGAGCACCAGCATCACCACAAACTCGTTGAGTTTTTCCGTCAGGGCCATTTCCTGGCCCTGCTGCAGCACTTTGCTTTCGAGATGCTTCAGCGTACCCACGCCCACGGTGTCGTGTATTTCGCGAAAGGCCGCATCTTCCAGGGCATCAAACAGCACCACTTGCCGTTCGGCATATTGAATAAACCGGAACAGCAGGTCCGTTTGCTCAGACTCCGTTTTGAGTGTGGTATATTTTTCAAAAAACTGGACGATAATCTCTTTCGGACTTAGCTTCTTCTTATAGCTTTCCTCGCAGTGATTCAGAAAAAGCGACAACATAATGCCGGTTTTTTCAATGCGGTGAAAAGGCAGGGAGGTAAACAGGCTGTTGTACAACTGGAACTTCAGGCCTACGGTTGTTTTAAAATTTTCAAGCTGTCGGTTGGAAGCAGAACTCATACACAAAAAAATTACTGATACTGTTGGTGTGCCGGGTGTGAAGTTAACTGAAAGAGAAATCTTCGGTGCCGGCAAAACACACTGGTGCTGGTGGCAGGCCTGTCCGCGCAGTACACAAAACCGGGTAATTGGCCGCGCAAAGCGCATCCCTTCTCTATTTGCCGGCTTCTCCCCTTGCGCTTTGCAATGCCGCGTCAAATTAGTTTTTGCCGCCATGGAAATGACCGTCACCAACCCACATATTTCTTGTTTCGAGCTAGCCTTCAAAAACCGGGCTCCGGCGCCAAAGCCTTTGCTGCCAAGGGTTTGGGTTAAAAGATTTTATGACCGCCAAGCAAAACCGGCCAGTGCCACCGGCCGTAAACATGGGCATTTGAAATGATATTTTAGTTATTTTCACCAGAGTTGCTTGCGAATATGAAATTGTTCATATTCTAATTTATCAATTGAACGCTATGGCAAGCAATGCTGGACTGTATTCTCCACTTTTTGAACACGATGCCTGTGGCATTGGCTTTGTGGCCAATATCAAAGGCAACAAATCGCACCAGATCATATCCGATGCGCTCACGATTCTTGAGAACATGGAGCACCGTGGGGCCTGTGGCTGCGAGAACAATTCGGGTGATGGCGCCGGCATTATGCTGCAGATGCCGCACGAATTTTTCTTTGACGAATGCCTGAAACTTGGCGTACACCTGCCGCCCTTTGGCAAGTATGGGGTGGGCGTTTTGTTCCTGCCCAAAGACATTCGCCTTCGCGAAGAATGCCGCGATATTTTGAACCGCTGTGCCGAAGGCCTGGGCCTGGAAATTTTGCTGTACCGAAAGGTGCCGGTAAACGGCGACGAGGTAGGGTTGACAGCGCTTTCGGTGGAGCCGGAAATTGAGCAGGTGTTTGTGGCCTGCCCCGACAGCATCACCAACCGCGACGACTTTGAACGCAAGCTTTTCCTGCTTCGCAACTATGCTACACACACTGTGGCCGAAACCGTAAAACGCGACAGCATCGGTTTTTACATTGCCTCTTTTTCCTACAAAACCATCGTGTACAAAGGGCAGCTAACCTCGCTGCAGGTGCGTGGTTACTACCCCGATCTGAACAACAAGCGGCTGGTATCGGCATTTGGCCTTGTACATTCCCGTTTTGCCACCAATACTTTTCCTTCGTGGAAACTGGCGCAGCCTTTCCGCTTTATTGCCCACAACGGTGAAATCAATACGCTGCAGGGCAACCTGAACTGGCTGAAAACAAGCGAAAAAAATTTCACCTCCCCCTACTTCACCAAAGAAGAAATAGACCTGCTGACGCCAATCGTCACAGCAGGGCAATCCGATTCGGCCTGTTTGGACAATATGGTGGAGCTGCTCACCCTTTGCGGCCGTTCATTGCCCCATGTGATGATGATGCTGATACCGGAAGCCTGGGATGATAACGACCTGATGGACCCGGTAAAAAAAGCGTTTTACGAATATCATGCTTCATTCATGGAGCCCTGGGACGGCCCGGCTTCCATCTCATTTACCGATGGCAAAATTATTGGCGCCACGCTCGACCGGAACGGCCTTCGCCCTTCGCGGTATTGTGTTACCACCGACGACCGGGTGATCATGGCCTCCGAAACCGGTGCCCTGCCGGTTGACCCCCGGCTGATTAAAGAAACCGGCCGCCTGCAGCCAGGAAAAATGTTTGTTGTGGACATTGAGCAGGGACGCATTATTTCCGATACGGAACTGAAGCAGACCATCTGCTCGCGAAAGCCGTATGCCGACTGGCTCAACCGCCATAAAATACGCCTTGAAGAATTGCCGGAACCAAGGGTGATGTTTACCGACCTGCATCACGAGCAGGTACAGCTTTATCAAAAAGCATTTGGCTATACAAAAGAAGACCTGGAAGTTCTCCTTGCCCCCATGGCCATTGATGGCAAAGAGCCGATTGGTTCAATGGGTTCGGATGTGCCGCTGGCGGTGCTGAGCGATCAACCGCAACATATTTCCTCTTATTTTAAACAACTGTTTGCGCAGGTCACCAACCCGCCCATTGATCCTATTCGCGAACGCATGGTGATGTCGCTCACCACATTCGTTGGCAACAACGGCAACCTGCTGAACGAAGATCCCTTGGCCTGCCACAGTGTGGCGCTGAAGCATCCGGTGCTCACCAATTTTGAAATGGAAAAACTGCGTTCGATAGACACCGGTATCTTCCAGGCCAAAACCCTGCAGACTTATTTCAACGCCAATGGCAAACCGGGTTCGCTGAAGAAAGGGCTGGACCGGCTTTGCCGCTACGCGGTAGATGCCGTGGAAGATGGCTTCGAGGTGATTATTCTTTCCGACCGGGCCATTGACAGCGAACATGCGCCGATACCTTCTTTGTTGGCCACGGCGGCGGTGCACCACCATCTGATCCGCAAAGGCATGCGGGGGCAGGTAGGCATTGTGGTAGAAGCCGGCGATGTATGGGAAGTGCATCATTTTGCCACCCTCATTGGCTTTGGCGCCACGGCCATCAACCCTTACCTGGCTTTGCATTCCATAAAAGACCTGCAGCACAGCAGCCTGCTGAAAGGTGTGGAATACGACGAAGAAGTGCTGAAAAAGAATTATATAAAGGCCGTGAACGACGGCCTGCTGAAAGTGTTTTCGAAGATGGGCATTTCCACCCTGCAATCGTACCAGGGTGCGCAAATTTTCGAAATCATCGGCATCAATAAGTCAGTGGTGGACCAATACTTCACCGGCGCTATTTCCCGCATTGAGGGCATGGGGCTGGATGAAATTGCCCGTGAAGCACTCGCCAAACACAACTTCGCTTTCACCAAGCGTACCGTGCCGGTTGATCGTCTGCCCGTGGGCGGAGTTTACCAGTGGAAGCGCAAAGGCGAAGCCCATCTTTTTAACCCGCAATCCATTCACCTGTTGCAATACGCCACCAGCCGGAATGATTTTGCCACGTTTAAAAAATATTCAAAGCTGGTAAACGAGCAGGACCAAAAAGCCTGCACGTTGCGAAGCCTGCTGCAGTTTAAGCGCAACCGGTCTTCCATTTCGATTGATGAAGTGGAGCCGGCAGAGACTATTTTGAAACGCTTTGCCACCGGTGCCATGAGCTTTGGTTCGATATCGCACGAAGCACACAGCACGCTGGCCATTGCCATGAACCGCATTGGCGCCAAAAGCAATACCGGCGAGGGCGGCGAAGACGATATGCGCTACACCCCATTGCCCAACGGCGACAGCATGCGCTCGGCCGTGAAGCAAGTGGCCTCGGGCCGGTTTGGAGTTACGAGCTACTACCTCACCATGGCCGATGAACTACAGGTAAAAATGGCCCAGGGCGCCAAGCCCGGCGAGGGTGGCCAGTTGCCCGGGCATAAAGTAGATGACTGGATTGGAAAAGTCCGTCATTCCACACCGGGTGTAGGATTGATTTCGCCACCGCCGCACCACGATATTTATTCCATTGAGGACCTGGCGCAGTTGATTTTTGATTTGAAAAACGCCAACCGGGCCGCCCGTATTTCGGTTAAATTGGTTTCGAAAGCCGGCGTTGGCACCATCGCTGCCGGCGTTACCAAGGCCAAAGCCGATGTGGTGTTGATCGCCGGCCACGATGGCGGCACCGGCGCCTCTCCGGTTTCTTCCATCAAGCATGCCGGCCTGCCGTGGGAATTAGGCCTGGCAGAAACGCATCAAACCCTGGTAAAAAATAAACTGCGCAATCGTGTAGTGGTGCAAACCGACGGACAGCTACGCACGGGCCGCGACATTGCCATCGCCACGCTGCTGGGTGCGGAAGAATGGGGCATTGCCACGGCGGCATTGGTGGTAGAGGGTTGTATCATGATGCGCAAATGCCATGAGAACACCTGCCCGGTGGGTATTGCCACACAAAACCCCGAACTGCGGGCCCGATTCAAAGGCGATCCCGACCACGTGGTGAATTATTTTAAGATGGTGGTGCAGGAGTTTCGCGAAATCATGGCCGAACTGGGTTTCCGCACCGTGAACGAAATGGTGGGCCAGGTAGATTGCCTGGAAGCAAAACCCGACCTGAAACACTGGAAGTACAGTAAGCTGGATCTTTCGCCCATCCTTTACAAAGAGCCCAACTCCTTGTACACCGGGCTGTATAAGCAACAAGAGCAGGATCACGGCATTGACAATGTGCTGGACTGGGAACTGCTGGAAGCCGCCAAACCCGCACTGGAAAAAGGCGAACAGGTGACCGGCACATTCCATCTCCTGAATATAGACCGCACGGTTGGCACTATCGTCTCCAACGAAATATCAAAAAAGTACGGGGCTACCGGGCTGCCCGACGATACTATTCATTTTAAGTTCACGGGTACGGCCGGCCAAAGCTTTGGCGCCTTCAACACCAGAGGCGTTACGCTTGAAATGGAAGGCGATGCCAACGACTATTTCGGGAAAGGCCTGTCGGGCGCCAGGCTGATTGCTTATCCTTCGGCACAGGCGAGTTTTATTCCCGAAGAAAACATCATCATCGGCAACGTGGCGTTTTACGGCGCCACATCGGGCCACGCCTACATACGCGGCAAAGCCGGCGAACGCTTTGCCGTTCGCAACTCCGGCGCCAATGCGGTGGTAGAGGGCGTGGGCGACCATGGCTGCGAGTACATGACCGGCGGCCGGGTGGTGGTGCTTGGCGACACCGGACGCAATTTTGCGGCCGGCATGAGTGGCGGCATTGCCTATGTGTACGATGTGAAAGGCAGCTTCCACTCGCTTTGTAACAAAGAAATGGTGGACCTCGACCCGGTGGAAAATGGCGAGGCGTCGGAACTGCGCAGCATGATTGAAGAACACTTCCGCTACACCGGCAGCACCGTTGCCAAATTTGTACTGAATGACTTCGACAACCAGTTGAAGAATTTCATTAAAGTGTTCCCGAGAGATTATAAGAAAGTGCTTCAGACCAGAAAACTGGAAGCAGTAACCGTGAATCAGTAACCACAAACAACAAACGACAAACCATAGACTTTATGGGTAAAGTAACCGGTTTTTTAGAGTTTACCAGGGAGTTGCCGGCAAAGCGGCCGGTGGCAGAACGGGTGAACGATTACAAAGAGTTTGTAGAGCGCTATGGCGACGAACAGCTCAATCAGCAGTCGGCCCGCTGCATGAACTGCGGCATTCCGTTCTGCCATAACGGTTGCCCCCTGGGCAATATCATTCCGGAGTTCAACGATGCTGTGTACCGGCAGGATTGGGAAGAAGCCTACAGCGTTCTTTCCATGACGAATAATTTCCCGGAGTTTACGGGCCGTATTTGCCCGGCGCCCTGCGAAAGCGCCTGCGTGCTGGGCATTAACCAGCCGGCGGTAACCATCGAAGAAATAGAAAAGCATATTATTGAAATCGCTTTCGATAAAGGCTTTGTAAAGCCACATAAACCCGCTTATCGGTCAGGCAAAAAAGTGGCCGTCATCGGGTCTGGTCCGGCCGGCCTGGCTGCGGCGGCGCAACTGAATTATGCCGGCCATTCGGTTACCGTTTTCGAACGGTCGGCGCAAGCCGGCGGCTTATTGCGTTACGGCATCCCCGATTTTAAACTGGAAAAATGGGTCATCGAGCGCCGTATTGCCTTGATGGAAGAAGAAGGCGTGGTTTTCCGTTGCAACGTCAATGTGGGTGTCACCATTTCCATCAATGATCTTTTGCGGGAATACAGTGCCATTGTGCTGGCAGGCGGCTCCACTATTCCCCGTAATCTCGACATACCCGGCCGAAATTTAAAAGGTGTTCATTTCGCCATGGAATTTCTAACCCAGCAAAACAAGCGGGTCAGCAACGAACCGTTTACAGAGGAAGATATTTTTGCTTCAGGTAAAAATGTGGTGGTCATTGGTGGGGGCGATACCGGCAGCGACTGTGTGGGCACCTCCAACCGGCATGGCGCTGCTTCTATCACGCAGTTTGAACTGCTTCCCCGCCCGCCGAAAGAAAGAACCGACTACATGCCCTGGCCATCGTACCCAATGCTGGAAAAATTCACCTCCTCGCACGAAGAGGGCGCCGACCGCCATTGGGCCATTGCCACGAAAGAATTTATTGGCGATGAAGCCGGAAACCTGAAGGCCCTGAAAATTGTGGATCTGGAATGGAAGACGTCGCCCGACGGCCGGCCGGCACAATTTGTTGAGCGTCCGGGGTCGGAAAGAGAGCTGCCCTGCGAACTGGCCCTGCTGGCCATGGGTTTTGTTCACCCGCAGCACGAAGGACTTATTAATGAACTGGAAGTGGACAAAGACGAACGCGGTAACGTAAAAGCAACCGAAACGGCTTACAAAACAAACATCCCGAAAATCTTTGCGGCCGGTGACATGCGCCGCGGCCAGTCGTTGGTCGTGTGGGCCATCTCCGAAGGACGTGAATGCGCCAAGGCAGTGGATGAATACCTTACCAATAAACCTTCGGTGCTGGAAAGCAAAGACCGGTCGGCGGTAATGGTTGGATAAGTTGCTCCCCACCTCTTTTCATCAGTCATCCCGCTGAAAAGGCGGGATTTTTTTTGCACCACGATGGCGCTCCGCAATGACAGACCGCCACAAAGCTGCCCATGGTCCAGGCCTTGCCAGATTGTTCTTTGTCCAAAGCGTCACGTTTCGCCAGGTCTTGAGCGGCCTGCACCCTGTTTCGTTGATCAACGCATTTGCTTCTTTATTAAAAATCAAACGGCCGCCCCGGATGTTGGTAGAAAAGAAACCACTGGACAGGGCTGGCCACGAGAATGTTTTTAAGTACAGGTAGCTGAAAAAACCACCGAAAACAGCAACAAGGCCAGCAACAGCACAAAGTAGGCCGGCATGATCCGGCGAATACGTTTTACATAAAACCTGAAAAGGCTGAAATGTCCCTGCCGCAGCTCTTTTGAGATGTTGCCAGAAATGAGGTAGCCGGAGAAGACGAAAAAAACATCCACGTCTGAAAAGCCACCACGAAAAGCCGGAAGGTGAAGGTGAAACAAAATCACCGGGATTACAGCAAGGGCCCGCAAACCGTTGATGAGAGGCAAAAACACCGGCGCGGGCTGCCGTCTGACGGCGTCCGGACTGGTTTGAACCGGTGCGGCGATCGTTGTTTCCATAGTTGGTGGCACTGCGGATTGGGGATCTAGAATAAATCTTAACCCAACAAAAGCTAAGTGCAGTACCCGGCCGCCGCTGCCCGCTTTGCACCGTCGCCGCTAGCCAGGCAACGCCCGAAGCTATTGACAAAGGTTTCGGTTTGCCTTAGCCGCCCGGCGCCATCCGTTACAACGTCATGCATTTCAGTACCAACAACCGCCGGTCAGCTTCCCCGGTTGGCACCGGTGGAACGTACCTTTTTGGCCACGTTCGGCGACTTGGAAGATCCTTTTATAAATTTTGAATTACCCGCAGCATTTTTTTGGCTGCCTCCGGATTGCTTCTGGTTTCCTTTCTTATTGTTGTTATTCAAAATTGACATAGCAAAAACTTATACCGGTAAATATAGCGGAAGATTGGGTGACGGCAACCATTCCGTGGCGGCAGTTTCAGTTGGTTTTCAGGCGATAGGTTGCGTTGTCCATGCTGGCAACTGCAAGGCAACAGGTTACCTGCCGCGTCCATGGGCTTTAAAAATCTGTTTGACGAACGGTCCCGGTCGTTTTCGAAAATTAATCGGTAAACAGCTTGCCGCCGCCGGGATACTGCTTTTCTGTTGCCGGCACCTCTGCATCCAATGCCGCCAGCCAGTTTTCGGAGGTGGTCAATAGGGCTTCCTTTTTGCCGGCCGGCATTTTATCAAAGGTGCGAACGAGCATGCCAATCCGCGGGTTGCCGAGGAAAAAGTCGCGGTGCACATGCATGAAGCGCCAGAACAGGGCGTCCCACACGTCCTGCCACTCCCCTTTTGCATAGTTGCTCATTTTCGTCAGGTAGTTGCTTCCGCTGATGTAAGGTTTGGTGGCCATGAGTCCACCATCGGCAAACTGGCTCATGCTGTACACGTTTGGCACCATCACCCAATCATAAGCATCAATAAACAACTCCATAAACCAGCGGTACACCTCATCGGGATCAAACTCGCACAGCAACATAAAATTGCCCATCACCATCAGCCGTTCAATGTGGTGGGCATAGGCGGTATGCAGCACCTTTTTAATAGTGATATCAATGGGTATGATCCCGGTTGTGCCGTTCCAAAAACTGGCCGGTATTTTTCGGGTGAAACCCCAGAAATTTTTTGTTCTTGCCGCTGTGCCTTTCAACTCATACATGGCCCGCATAAACTCCCGCCAGCCAATGATCTGCCGGATGAATCCCTCCAAAGAAGGCAGATGCACCGGATGTGTGCCGGCATGACGGAGTACAACATCAACCACTTGCCCGGGTGTAATGAAACCTACATTCAACACCGGCGTCAGCACACTGTGATGAAGAAAATGTTCGGCCGCTACAATGGCGTCTTCATAAGGGCCAAATCCTTTCAGCCGTTCGTTGACAAACGTTTTAAGCCATGCTTCGGCATCGGCATGGGTGAGGGGATAAACCGGCTTGCCCGAAAGCTTGCCGGGATTGCTGCTGAACTCCTGCCCTACATATTTTACCGCCTCGTGGTAATAGGGGCTTTCCGGTGGTGCCGTCACCTTCGGCGGCCTTGCGCCTTTCGGATACTTCAGGCGGTTTTCGGTGTCGAATGACCACTTGCCACCGACCGGCTGCCGGTTCACTTCCAGCAAAATACCCAGCCGCTTCCGCTGGTGGATGTAAAAATCGGTTTGAAAGAATTTTTGCTTTTCGCCGAAATAAGCGGCGAGTTCTTCCAGCGAATTGATGAATAGTTGCGTGGGCAGTTGGTGCAATGTTATCCCGGCTTTACCGCATGCTTTGGTCAGCCGTTTTTGCAGCCAGTTATCGGTAGGGTCCTGGTAAACAATGCGGGTGCAGCCCTCCTTGTGCAGCCAGGCTACCAACTTACGAACGTCCGATTCCGCTTCGGAGCTTTCGATGTACCGCACTTTGTATCCTTGTTCCTGAAGGTATTGGCGGTAGTACTGCATGGTGGCCCGGTGCCAGGCCAGCTTTTGCTTGTGAAAAGAGTATTGGCGAAAAAAAAGGTATTCTTCCACCAGCAATACCGGATGTTTTTTGTCGAACACAAGGTGCCTGAACAACTGATGCGGAAAAACAAGGCTGATTTGTTTCATAGGTTAATGGAAACGGTTTTGCCGCCTGCGGGAGGCGTGCCGCACCGACCGCGAAATAAATGTGCGCAGGTAAATCGCCGGGTAAACGAGGCGGCCGCTTGGGTATCGTGCCACCAGCTCTCGATTGGGTTTCTTTTCCTTGCCATCGCCAAAAAAACAACAGGGAGGGACGATAGTTGAGGGGTGTGAAAAAGAACTATCGTAAAAAAAGCCGGCGGTGCAAATCACCAGCCGGCTTTTTCTATGAAGATGATTGGGCTATGGCTCAATCGCGGTACAGCGGCGAAGAAAACTTCACCTTCTGGTGACGCTTATCATCGGCTGTTGGCAACGTTGTTTTTTCGGCGGGCTTTTGGTTTTCGGGCCGCAAGCTGCGCACCGTTTTACCGGCCTGCCATATTTCACTTTCCCGCAACTCTTTCAACTCTTCTTCCAGCTTTTCGCGGTAATCGGCTTTTGAGTTGCTTTCGATGGAACGGGCAGCTTCTTTGCCGGCCGCTACGCTTTCGTACAATTCATTAAACACCGGCGCCGTGGCATCACGGAACTTCTTCCACCAATCCAGGGCACCCCGTTGGGCTGTGGTAGAACAGTTGGCATACATCCAGTCCATGCCATTTTCGGCCACCAGCGGCATCAGCGACTGTGTTAGTTCTTCCACCGTTTCGTTGAAAGCTTCTGACGGTGTGTGCCCTTTCGAACGCAACACCTCATATTGCGCCGCGAAGATACCCTGGATGGCACCCATGAGGGTACCCCGCTCGCCGGTCAAATCGCTGTACACTTCCCTTTTAAAATCAGTTTCGAACAGGTACCCGCTACCAATTGCTATACCCAGCGCTACCACTCTTTCCCAGGCACGGCCGGTGGCATCCTGGAAAATGGCGAAGCTGCTGTTGAGGCCGCGGCCCTGCAGAAACATCCGGCGAAGCGAGGTGCCGGAACCTTTCGGGGCCACCAGGAACACATCTACATCGGCCGGCGGTATAATGCCGGTTTGATCGTTGTAGGTGATGCCAAAGCCATGAGAGAAATAAAGGGCCTTGCCGGGTGTCAGGTGTTTTTTTACGGTAGGCCACATGGCAATCTGGGCGGCATCGCTCAACAAATAACAAATGATGGTGCCTCTTTCCAACGCTTCTTCAATTTCGAACAGGGATTCGCCGGGCACGAAACCGTCTTTCACGGCTTTGTCCCATGATTTAGAGTTTTTACGCTGTCCCACGATGACGTTGATGCCGTTTTCTTTTTGGTTCAATGCCTGGCCGGGACCTTGCACGCCGTAACCGATAACGGCCACCACTTCGTTTTGCAATACCTGTTGCGCTTTTGAAAGCGGGAATTCTTCCCGGGTCACTACATTTTCTTCTACACCACCAAAGTTTAATTTTGCCATTGTTGTTGTTTTTGCCCCCATCCCCCAAAGGGAAATTTGAGGATGTTAAGAATTGATTGTTTATTTTTTTGCCGTGTCCTTTGAGCTGCGAAAGCTGATGGCTCACAGCTTGAAGCTTCTCTTTACATATCAAACACTTCCTCGTGCTGGTTGAGATATTCGTTCTGCACCAGCTCAGCGCCCGGATTCAGCTCTTCAAATTCCTTCAGCTTTTCGTGGAAGCCATTGCTGTTTTTAATGATGGCCACCCTGGCGCTTCGTACAAATTCGATCAGGCCGTGCGGCTCCAACACTTTTACCAGGCGGTCGGTTTCTTCGCGGTGGCCGGTGGTTTCAAAAACCGTATAATCTTTCCGGATCACCACCGCCCGGGCACCGTATTCACGCAGCAGGCGCTCCACTTTCACTTTTTCGGCAATTTCATCGGTGGGCACTTTGTACAGGGCCAGCTCCTGCCATACAATTTCGTCGCTGGTATTGTAATACGCCTTCAGCACTTCCACCTGCTTTTCAATCTGGCGCACCAGTTTGCCCACCACTTCTTCGGTTTCGTTGATCAGGATGGTAAAGCGGTGAATGCCGTCCACCTCCGACGGTGACGTATTCATGCTTTCGATATTGATCTTGCGGCGGGAGAAGATGATGGCAATGCGGTTCAGCAAGCCCACTGTATTTTCTGTATAAACCGTTACGGTAAACTCCTGTTTACCCCCTGTCCCCCTGAAGGGGGCACTTGGGCTTATGCTGTCATTTTTATTTTCTGCCATGTTACAATACAGTTATGTTGTTATCTGCCTTCCGGCAGAATAGCGATAAGAACGTACAAGAGTGCGACGCAACGAAAGTCTTATAGTAGTACTTGTGCCGGCGTCAAAAAAAAACACTCCATTGAAAAGAACTGTTTACATAGGTCGTAGCACCCTGCCAAAGCCGCGTCAAGGTTGGGGGTTATTTGAGGCGTATATCACTCACGCTGGTTCCGGCAGGCACCATCGGGAATACATTGTTTTCCTTGCCCACCATCACCTCCAGCAGGTAAGAGCCTTCATGCTCCAGCATTTCCTGCAAGGCCGCCCGCAAATCAGTTCTTTGATCAACGCGTTTGCCGGCAATGCGATAACCTTTAGCCACCTGCACAAAATCGGGGCTTTCAATGTTCACGAACGAATACCGTTTGCTGTGAAACAGCTCCTGCCACTGCCGCACCATGCCGAGGAAAGCATTGTTGAGAATGAGCACCTTTACATTGATGCCGGTTTGCATAATGGTACCCAGTTCCTGGATGGTCATTTGAAAACCACCGTCGCCGATAATGGCTACCACCGTACGCTCCGGCGCGCCAAACTTGGCGCCGATAGCCGCCGGCAGGGCAAAACCCATGGTACCCAGTCCGCCGGAAGTGATATTGCTTTTTGATTGCGTAAACTGTGCATAACGGCAGGTCACCATCTGGTGCTGCCCCACATCGGTCACCAGCACGGCATCGCCGCCGGTAAGTTCGTTCAAATGCCGGATCACCTCTCCCATTGTCAACTCTTCTGTTTGCGGGTTGAGCTCCGGAAAAATGCATTGGGCCACTTCTTCGGCCTCAAGATCCTTGAAGCGTTGTAACCAGGCGGCATGATTGCGAAACCCGATACGCTCCGTCAGCAGCGGCAGCGTTTCTTTACAATCGCCCCAAACCGGAACAGCGGTTTTTACATTCTTATCTATTTCGGCCGGATCAATATCCAGATGAATCACTTTTGCCTGTTTGGCGTATTTATCCAGTCTTCCGGTCACCCGGTCGTCGAAACGCATACCAACGGCAATGAGCACATCGCAATCGTTGGTGAGTACATTGGGCGCATAGTTGCCGTGCATGCCCAGCATGCCTACATTCAGCGGATGATCCGAAGGCAGCGCACTGAGGCCCATGATGGTCCAGGCAGCCGGCAGGCCTGCTTTTTCAATAAAGGCTTTGAATTCCTTTTCGGCTTTGCCAAGGATGACTCCCTGGCCCCAGATCACAAACGGCTTTTTAGCTTCGTTGATCAGCTTTGCCGCTTCGTCAATGTATTCTTTCCGCACAATCGGCTTTGGCCGGTAGCTGCGAATGAACTGGCATTTCTGGTAGCCTTTATAATCGAACTTTTGTACCTGTGCGTTTTTGGTAATGTCAATCAAAACCGGACCCGGACGTCCACTGCCGGCAATAAAAAATGCCTTTGCTAAAACAGCGGGTATTTCGGTGGCGTCTGTCACCTGGTAGTTCCATTTGGTGCAGGGCGTGGTCATGTTGATGATGTCCGTTTCCTGGAAAGCATCGGTGCCCAGCAGGTGGGCAAACACCTGGCCGGTGATGCAAACTACCGGCGTGCTGTCAATCAGGGCATCGGCCAAACCGGTAACCAAATTGGTGGCTCCGGGACCGCTGGTGGCAAACACCACACCCGTGCGGCCCGATGTTCTGGCATAACCCTGCGCCGCATGGATAGCACCTTGTTCGTGACGAACCAGAATGTGCTCGAGCTTATTTTGATAATCGTACAACGCATCGTAGATGGGCATGATAGCGCCACCGGGATACCCAAAAATCGTCTCCACGCCTTCTTCCACAAAAGCCTGCATCAAAGCTTCGGCACCGGTAATTTGAAGTGCCTCCTGCACACCGGCCGCCGCAGATGGGGCGGGTTGTGCGGCCGTTAGCTTCTCGGGTTGTGTTGCGATCGTTTGCATAAAAATCATTTTAGTTAAGCCGCATGACCATTGTGTTTGTTCTGTTGAGCCATCAGCTATGGGCCTCATCGGTAACGCAGCCTTGTGCTGCATTTTTCACCTGCTGTGCATATTTGAACAAGATGCCTTTTTGTGCTTTTAGCGCCGGCTGTTGCCAGGCCGCCCTTCGTTTTGCCAATTCGGCATCATCTACTTTCAACGAAATGGTATTGCTGGTGGCGTCCAGTTCAATCGTATCACCATCCTTTACCAGCGCAATGGTGCCGCCTTCGAAGGCTTCCGGCACAATGTGCCCTACCACAAATCCGTGGGTGCCGCCGCTGAAGCGGCCATCGGTAATCAGGGCCACCGATTTACCCAAACCCGCACCAATGATAGCCGATGTAGGCTTCAGCATTTCCGGCATGCCCGGCCCGCCTTT
This sequence comes from uncultured Flavisolibacter sp., assembly GCA_965365435.1. GTDB lineage: Bacteria > Bacteroidota > Bacteroidia > Chitinophagales > Chitinophagaceae > Flavisolibacter. The sequence goes on along the minus strand of CBDUBQ010000010.1, from coordinate 44,278 downwards.
GGGGCCCACATAACGAATGACCACCACATCGCCGGCTTTTACTTTGCCCGACCGAATGCCATCAATCAGTTCAAATTCGCCATCGAAAACCCGGGCCGGGCCTTCGAAACGGTTGCCTTCTTTTCCGCTGATCTTGGCCACGCTTCCGCCTTCGGCAAGGTTGCCGTACAGGATCTGCAAATGGCCGGTAGGTTTAATGGGATCGGTGATAGGATGGATAATATTTTGCGAGGTAAAATCCAAGGAAGGAACATCCGCCAGGTTCTCCGCGATGGTTTTGCCGGTTACCGTCAGGCAGTCGCCGTTCAACATTCCCTGCTTCAGCAGGTATTTCATCACTGCCGGAACGCCGCCGTGCTGATGCAGGTCCTGCATGAGGTATTTGCCGCTTGGCTTAAAATCGGCCAGCACCGGCACGCGGTTGCTGATGGTTTGAAAATCATCCTGCGATAGCTGCACGTCCACGCTTTTAGCCATGGCAATCATGTGCAACACGGCGTTTGTGGATCCGCCCAGGACCATAATGACCGTGATGGCATTTTCAAACGCCAGGCGGGTCATGATGTCTTTTGGCTTAATATCCTTCTCCAGCAATAAGCGAATGGCCTTGCCGGCCGCCAGGCATTCGTCTTTTTTCTCCTGGCTGAGCGCCGGATTGCTCGATGAATACGGCAAAGACATACCAAGGGCTTCGATAGCCGCCGCCATGGTGTTGGCCGTGTACATACCACCACAGGCGCCGGCGCTGGGGCAGGATGCTTTTACAATGCAACGAAAATCTTCTTCGGTGATGGTACCGGCAATTTTCTGGCCCAGTGCCTCAAATGCCGAAACGATGTTGAGGTCCTGCCCGTTATGATGGCCGGGGGCGATGGTGCCGCCATACACCATAATGGCCGGCCGGTTGAGCCGCCCCATGGCTATGATGGAGCCGGGCATGTTTTTATCGCAACCCGGCAGCGCAATCACCCCATCGTAAAATTGGGCGCCGCAAACGGTTTCAATCGAATCGGCAATCACATCGCGGCTCACCAGCGAAAAACGCATGCCTTCGGTGCCGTTGCTGATGCCATCGCTAACGCCAATGGTGTTAAAGATCAAGCCCACCAAATCGGTATCCCAAACACCTTGTTTCACCAGCTTTGCCAGGTCGTTCAGGTGCATGTTGCAGGTGTTGCCATCGTAGCCCATGCTCACAATGCCTACCTGGGCTTTTTTCAGGTCATCATCCGTTAAGCCAATGCCATACAGCATGGCCTGGGCAGCGGGCTGCGTTTCGTCCTGCGTAATGGTGCGGCTGTATTTGTTCAGGCTGTTCATGCTACTTTTAATGCCGTGCTGTATTCTTTTTCCAAAACCAAATTCTTGTAGGCTTTCTGGATGGTGGCGCCCAATGTTTCGCTCCAGTGTTTAGTGAAGGCAACACCGTCAAGCGACTGAATGCCGATGACTTCGGCCGCTGTGCCGCACATGAATGCGCCATCAACGCCCTTGATTTCTTCGGGTTTGATCAGCCTTTCAATCACGTCTATATCCAGCTCGTCACAAATTTCCAGTACGGTGGCACGGGTGATGCCGGGCAGAATAGACCCAAGTTGCGGCGTATGCAGCACCCCATCTTTTTCAAAAAAGATATTGGCGCCGGGGCCTTCGGCAATAAAGCCGTTCACATCCAGCAGCAACGCCTCGTCGTAGCCCAGGTCTTTTGCTTCCTGCGAGGCCATGATGGAGTTGATATAGTGACCGGACACTTTGGCCTCGACCTTAAAGCAGGCCGGCGTAATTCGGCGGTAAGAAGAGGTGCCGAGACGGAGCAGTTGCTCGCCAAGGTAAGCGCCCCACTCCCAGGCGGCAATTAAGATTTGTGCATCCTTGCCTTTGGTAAGCTGCATGTTGGGCGGACAGGTGATCAGCGGGCGCAGGTAAGCATCGGTGAATTGGTTCCGCTTCAGCAGCTCGTACGAAATGTCAATCAGTTCGCTGGTGGAGTAAGGGTAAGGAATACGAATGCTTTCGGCTGAAAACTTCAGACGGTCGTAGTGCTCTTTTGCCTTGAAAATGCGGGTGCCGTTTTGCGTGTTATACGAACGGATTCCCTCGAAAACCGCGTAACCGTAATGCAGGCTCTGGTCGTACACATTCGCCTTTGCCTCCGTGGCTTTTACAAACTCGCCATTGTAATAAACAATCGTATTCTCGTTGTAGTACATACGTTTCTTTTGATTGATAGAACGAATTCGTTAGAGCAAGCAATCGTGGGCCTCCTCCGGCTCCCCCGGTGGGGGAGTGACCCAAGCGCAGCCCTTGCTTTTCGGCGGGTCAATTTCACTTCATTCGGGCTGCAGAGCCGGGGCTGTGCAGCTAACGAACCTGTATTGGCTATTTTTTATGGATAGCCTTTCTTCCATGGAGCAAGCAATCGTTAGCATTCAATAGCAGCAATGTCAGCGTCACTTCACCCCGACCCTCTCCACCAGGAGAGGGCCACCCTTCCCACAGCCCTCGCTTTTCGGAATGGCTGCATTTTTTCCCGAGTCACCGCAAAGCAGGGGTTTGTGCATCGGATGGCCTTCCCACCGGGAAGGTCGGGATGGGCCTAAATCAGCGTTGACTTACGCAGCTCAACGTTAATCTGGTTAATATCGTTCGGTACCCGGCCGGCAACATAGTCGCTTATCAGATCACCCACTGTGGAGGTGAAATAATAATTGATCGGGTCAATATCCTTTGTAACAAATTTGGTATCGAGTGCCCAGCGAACGGCTTGCTGAACGGCAGCGGCCTCAGTGGTCAGTCCCAGGTAATCGAGCAGCAGCGCTGCCGATAAAATAGAACCCACTGGGTTGGCAATGTCTTTTCCGGCGGCCTGCGGGTACGAACCGTGAATCGGTTCAAACATGGCGGTGTGGGTGCCGACAGAGGCGGACGGCAGCATGCCCAGCGAACCGGCTATCACGCTGGCTTCGTCCGATAAAATATCGCCAAACATGTTCTCCGTCAGCACCACATCAAACTGTGCGGGGTTGACGATGATTTGCATGGCGGCATTGTCCACAAACATATAGTCCGCGGTAATGTCCGGGTAAGACGGCGCCACTTCCTGCACCACTTTGCGCCAAAGACGGGAAGTTTCCAGCACGTTGGCTTTATCTACCAGTGTCAGTTTTTTTCTTCTTTGCCCGGCGGCCTTAAAAGCCAGGTGGGTTATCCGCTCAATTTCCGACCGGTTGTAGATACACAGGTCAGAAGCTTCTGCCCCGTCGGCCGCTGTTTCTTTTTTACCGAAATAAATGCCGCCGGTCAGTTCGCGGTAAATCACAAAGTTGACATCTTCCAACCTTTCCCGTTTCAACGGCGACAGGTGGTGAAGGCTAGGCCAGGTGTTTACCGGGCGAATATTGGCAAAAAGCTGCAGCGACTTGCGCAGTTGCAGAAGGCCCTGTTCGGGCCGCACTTTCGCCGACGGGTCGTTGTCGAATCTCGGGTGGCCGATGGCGCCAAACAGGATCGCATCGCTTTCGCCGCAAATCGCCAGGGTTTCCTCCGGCAGCGGACTGCCCGTTTTGTCAATGGCATCGGCTCCCATCAGGCCATAAACGTAATGGAACCTGTGGCCAAATCGTTCGCCCACGGCGTTGAGCACCTTGATGGCCTGCGCCGTTACTTCCGGCCCTATTCCATCCCCATTGATCACGGCAATCTGCTTCTCCATTGTTTATGCTACTTCAGCCTGCGGCTGGTATTGATTGGCTAGCTGCGAAAGATCTTCGTCCTTTACTTCTTTTTTTACGTCGGCCACTTTCAGAAATTCCTGGTACAGGACATCCACATCGTTGCGGGTAAAGCTGAAACCCAATTTTTGCAGGCGGTAGGCCAGCGCACTGCGGCCGCTCCTGGCCGTCAGCACAATCTTGCTTTGCTCGGCGCCCACTTCATCGGGGTTGATGATCTCATACGTTTGCGCATCTTTCAAAAATCCATCCTGGTGAATGCCCGAAGAATGCGAGAAAGCGTTGGCGCCAACAATCGCCTTGTTAGGTTGCACGGGCATCCGCATGGTGTCGCTTACCAGCCGGCTGATAGGATTGAGCAGCCTGGCGTTAACACTGGTATGCAAACCCAGGTGATGATGCTGCTTCAGGATCATCACCACTTCTTCCAGCGAAGTGTTGCCTGCTCTTTCGCCAAGTCCGTTGATGGTGCACTCAATTTGCCGGGCTCCGTTCATGACACCCGCAATGGAATTGGCCGTGGCCAGCCCAAGGTCGTTGTGGCAATGGCAGGAGATCACCGCTTTGTCTATATTGGAGACGTTGTTCTTTAAATAAGCGATTTTTTCGCCGTATTGCGAAGGCAGGCAATAACCGGTGGTATCGGGAATATTGACCGTAGCGGCACCGGCGGCAATCACCGCCTCCACTACACGGGCCAGGAAGTCGTTATCGGTGCGACCAGCGTCTTCCGCATAAAACTCCACGTCGTCGGTAAAGTTGCGGGCCCAGGTTACGCATTGCACGGCTCTTTCCAGAATATTGTCGCGGGTAGAGTTGAATTTTGATTTGATGTGATAATCGGATGTGCCAATGCCTGTGTGAATACGGGGGCGTTTGGCATATTTCAGCGCCTGTGCGGCCACTTCGATGTCTTTTTTAACGGCACGGCTCAGGGCGCAAATAGTGGCGTTGTGCACCGTTTTGGCTATCTGGTTCACGCTTTCATAGTCGCCAGGGCTGGAGATGGGAAAACCGGCTTCAATAATATCAACACCGAGGTGCTCCAGTTCAAGCGCCAGCGCCACCTTTTCGGAAGTATTGAGCTTGCAGCCAGGCACCTGCTCACCGTCCCGCAGCGTTGTATCAAAAATGAAAATCTTGCTATCGGCCATAAGATATTTGTTGTAAATGCCGGTTTGCGGCGTTTGGGCTCTGTTTAAACCGTCTTTAAAAGTACCTTTGGCCCAGTGGGTCATGAAAACAATTTATAACCTATTTTGCAGCCATGAAAGGGTTGAGGCCCCTCTGAAACCCTTACCCACGCTGCATTTGGTCTAAAACATTATATGATGCCTAGCCGGTCGGCCGATACACTTTTCCAATTGATACACTCTCTGCAGAAAGGCGAAAAGCGCAACTTCAAGCTTTATGTAAAACGCAATTCTTCCAACGAAGACCTGAAGATCATCCAACTCTTTGATGCCATTGACAAAATGCAGGATTATGACGAAGCGGCGTTGCTGAAAAAACTCCAGTTTACCAAAAAAGAACAACTGGCCAACCGGAAAACCCATTTATACAAGCAAATACTGGCCTCGCTCCGCCTGCTCGAAAGCAACGACAATGCGGACATACAGCTCCGTGAGCAACTGGATTATGCCCGCATTTTGTACAACAAAGGGCTGTACCTGCAAAGCCTGAAAGCGCTGGAAAAATTAAAAGACAACGCAAAAGCCAGGTACCAGAATACCATTTGGCTGCAGGCCATTTTTATGGAAAAAAAGATCGAGGGGCTGCATATTACCCGCAGCCTCAAAGACCGGTCACGCCAACTGGCCGAGGAAAGCACGGCGCTGATGCAGGAAATTGCGCTGACCAATCAGCTTTCCAACCTTTCACTGGAATTGTACGGCTGGTTTATCAACTACGGCCATGCCCGCAGCGCGGCCGATGAAGAAATGCTCACCCGTTTTTTTCAGCAAAACATACCGGCCGACCCGTCCTACGCCAGGAGCTTTTACCAGAAACTGTACCTCTACCAGAGCTATTGCTGGTATGCTTTCATCCGGCTCGACTACCTGATGTATTACCGCTACACGCAAAAGTGGGTGGATATTTTTCATGAGGAACCTGAGATGATAGCCGTGGAAACAAGCCACTACATCCGTGGCCTGCACAACCTTGTGTCGGCGCATTTTGACCTGCGCAACTACGACAAGTTTGATGCCATGCTCCATCAGTTTGAAACGTTTGCGGCCTCGGATATTGTACGCAACAACGCCAACAACAACATCCTTGTTTTTGTGTACCTCTATACAGCGCAGATCAATCGCCATTTTATGGAGGGCACATTTGATGAAGGCCTGAAACTGGTACCTACCCTCACCGAAAAATTAAAAGAGTATTCACTGTACCTCGATACCCACCGGGTGCTGGTGTTTTATTACAAAATTGCCTCGCTGTATTTCGGCAGCGGCGATTACGATAACACCGTCACATATCTCACCCGCATCATCAACTGGAAGGTTAACCTGCGCAACGACCTGCAGTGTTATGCCCGGCTATTGCACCTGATTGCCCACTACGAACTGGGCAACTACGAACTGCTCGAGTACCTTACAAAATCGGTGTACCGGTTTATGGCCAAGATGGAGAATCTTAGCGGCGTGGAAGAAGAGATCTTCCTGTTTCTAAGAAAGTCGTTCAACCTCTCGCCAAAACAGCTTAAGCCGGAGTTTGAAAAATTGCTGGCGAAGCTGAAAAAGATCGAAAGCAATAAATTCGAAAGCCGCGCCTTTGCCTACCTCGACATCATCTCCTGGCTCGAGAGCAAGATCAGCGGGCAAAAAGTGCAGGACGTCATCCATGCTAAATACCTGGAACGGAAAAAAGCAAAGCAGAACAAAACCTCAGACATCGTTTAGGCGACAGTGAGGCATTCATCCGGTTCCTCCCAACAAACAATATGAAACTCTCTTTCTGGTCGGTAGGAAAAGCACACGAAGGCTACGTAAAAGGCGGCGTGGAAGAATTTACCAAACGGATTTCCAATTATTTTCCAGTGCAATGGCAGATTCTTCCGGTGCCGAAAAATGCCGGCCTGCTATCAGAAGCCGACCTGAAGAAAAAAGAAGGCGAGATGATCCTGAACCTACTCAAGGACGATGATTACCTGGTTGCTTTAGACGAACGCGGCAAAGAACTTACCTCCGAAGGGCTGGCCACTTTTCTCCAGCAAAGAGCCAATGAAAGCACCCGAAGCCTTGTTTTTTTAATTGGCGGCGCGTTTGGTTTGGATGAAAAAGTATTGGCAGCCGCAAAACTAAAGTGGTCGCTTTCTCAACTTACCTTCCCGCACCACCTTGTGCGGCTGATATTAGCCGAACAGATTTACCGGGCCTGCACTATTTTGCGCAACGAAAAATATCACCACAGGTGAATATAAAACAGAAGAACAAGGAACAAAGAATGTAGAAGGAAACGAACCTCGAACAAAAATCTTGTGGACTCGTGAACTTGTAAACTAAGAACAGGCATGGCATTATCCATCACTATCGTAATTGTTATCATTACTGCGCTTGTTTCCATTGGCGCTTTCAGCAATCAAAAGATCATTGATGATTTGATCTTTTACCCGCCGTCCGTTACGCACCGCAACCAGTGGTACCGCTTTTTTTCGTGCGGATTGATCCACGCCGATTGGGGCCACCTCATTTTAAATATGCTGGCGCTGTACTTTTTTGGCAAAGGCGTGGAGGAAGGCTTTGTTGATCTTATTGGCCCCTCCGGACGTTACGTTTACCTGTTCATGTATGTTTCGGCGCTGATAATCTCACTGCTGCCCACGTATTTTAAGAATAAAGAAAATTACCACTATCGCAGCCTTGGCGCTTCCGGTGCTGTCAGTGCCGTGATCTTCGCCGGCCTGATGCTGGCACCCGAAACCGAGGTATATATTTTCTTTATTCCCATCCCCATTCCCGGTTTCATTTTTGCCCCACTCTACCTGCTTATTTCGGCCATTATGGACCGAAAAGGCAATACCAACATCAACCATTCGGCGCACATTTGGGGGGCTATCTACGGCCTGGCATTTGTTATTGTAATGGGACGGGTGATAGATTACAACGTGGTAGCGGCGGGCATCGAACGCATAAAGGCCTACTTGCAGCTTAAAGGCTGGACAAGCTAAGCTGCAAAACTTCTTTTGTCCGTTCGGTTACTTTAAACCGGTCGTCAATGCGGTGGCCCACTATCCAGATTATGCGTTGGTGACTTTCCACCACCCAAATCTTTTCTTTTTCCGTTTGCGACAGCTTTTGGTCAATAAAAAAACGGGCAAGCTTTTTCTTTTTGCGCATGCCCAACGGGTAAAAATAATCGCCGCGTTTCCACTTGCGCAAAAGCAACGGAAAGCGGATGTCTTTCGCATCGAGTTGGGCGACCAGGTGCGATTTGTTCAGGCTGAATTTTTCTATGGCAAACGATTTTACCAAAAGCTGGTAGCTGTCGAAGCGAACCGCCTCTTCTTCTTTTTCCAGTACAACTGTTTGGGCAGTTGTTGCCACGGGGGCAATGATCAGCCAGGCCCGATGACGAATGATGCGGTATTTTCCATTGGTGATGTAACGCCCCGACGGCGCCGCCGTCAGCTTGATCAATTCGTCCACATACCCTTCGCCAAAATCAAAATCCCGAATGATCTCAAACGGCAGCGACGTGTCGCGGTACTTCATTAATTTCAGTACTGGAATATGCAGTTCCTCACCTTTCCTTTCACAAATTTTCTGCTTAAGGCTGTGCACCAATTCTTTGTAAAGCCGGTTTGTTTGCCCAAGCCGCTGCATATTCTTCCATAAGTTTTCTTCGGCCTGCGGAAACATGGTTTGCACCTGCGGCAGCAGGACGTTCCGAAAAAAATTCCGGGTGTATTTATCCGTTTTGTTCGAACTGTCCTCCACCCACTGCAGGCTTTTCTCCCGGGCAAATGCTTCAATCTCGCTTCGTTTCAATGACAACATCGGCCGAAGGCAAAAGGCCTCTTTTTTTTCCTCGGGCATGCTGGTCAGGCCTTCCAAACCCGTGCCGCGAAAAAAATTCATGAGCATCGTTTCCAGATTGTCGTTGGCATGATGCGCCAGCAACGTGTAAGCAAAACCCTGTTCGTTCCGCACTGCTTCAAACCACTGGTACCGGAGTTTGCGGGCCGCCTCCTGAATGGATAGTTTATTTTCCCGAGCGAAAGATTCGGTATCAAATTTCTTTACAAATACTTCCACGCCGTACTGCCCGCCCAATGCCCTCACAAACGCTTCATCTCTTTCACTCTCCTCGCCCCGCAAACCAAAATTGCAATGCGCCATAGCAAAAGGTACCGCTGCATCGGCACACAACCGGCTGAGCACAACACTGTCAAGCCCGCCACTCACCGCCAGCAAAAAACGCCGGCCGTTCAGCGGAATATTTTTTCTTCTGAAAAAGAACAGAAACTGATCAACCAAAAGATGGAATTGTAATTAATAAATGAGGTCTTCGTATGCCGCCTGCAGTTCGTTATAGGCATGGTCATCGCCGGCCTTTTTGGCTATTTGCAGGCCTTTTTCGTAGGTGGCTATCGCCAATTCCCTTTCGCCTTGCCGCTCCAGCAGTTTTCCTAAGTGGTAATAGCTGCCTACATAATCTTCGTCACGCTGCAGCAGGTTTTCCCATGCGGCCCTTGCCGCCCCATCGTCGTTCAATTTTACATGCTCCAGCGCCATGGCATGCTGCACAAAACTGTCGCCCGGATTTTGCGCCAGCATCGCCTTTAATTTCTCCATTCGCTCCATAATATGCTGCCCTCGTTTTTTCGCTACCGGTTTGCAATTATATTTGCAGACAATTCGCTTAGTTGCATAAGCAACTAATCGGTTTTCTCCTTAAATTAGCTATATGAAAATTTTGGTGTGCATAAGCAAAACACCTGATACCACGGCAAAAATAGCCTTCACCGATAACAACACGAAATTCGCTGAAGCAGGTGTACAATGGATCATCAACCCTTACGACGAATGGTATGCGCTGGTACGTGCCATTGAGCTGAAAGAAGCCGACGCTTCTACCGTTATTCACCTGGCTACCGTTGGCGGTGCCGATGCGGAACCGATCATACGCAAAGCGCTGGCGCTGGGCGGCGATGAAGCCATTCGCATCAACACACAGCCCCTGGAAAGTTTCCAGGTAGCCGCCGAACTGGCAGCCATTGCCAAAGACTATGATCTTCTTTTGCTGGGCAAAGAAACCATTGATTACAACGGCGGCGCTGTTGGCGGTATGCTGGCCGAAACGCTGGACCTGCCCTACATAGCCAACGCCACCAGCTTGCAACTGTCGGGCACTACCGCTACGGTAAAACGCGAGATAGAAGGCGGCGAAGAAACCCTTGAGTGCCCGCTGCCGATGGTCATCAGTTGCCAGAAGGGAATGGCCGAAGCCCGTATCCCCAATATGCGGGGCATTATGGCGGCGCGTACCAAGCCACTGAAAGTGGTGGAGCCTGCCGGCATTGAACCGCTAACGGAGTTTAAAGAGTTTCAGCTTCCGCCGGCAAAGGCGGGTGTCAAGCTGGTTTCGCCCGATAATGTGGAGGAACTGGTGCGGCTGCTGCACGAAGAGGCGAGAGCCATTTAAGCCCCCTGTCCCCCCGAAAATGGGAACCAAGACACAACCGGGCTGCGTTTGCATAAAACAGTTCTTTTACAATCGCGTTTTTTTTTATGCGACCAGCGGCAATGCTACTATCATCGTCTGTTGCGTCGCACTCTTGTACGTTCAGAACAGTATTGAGCAAGAAAGAAAATTTAGAATGAGGCCCTCATTTTTAAATTTTCACATTGTCAAATTTTCAAATTAACCTCATGAGCGTTTTAATCTTTGTTGATCACCTCGACGGACACATAAAAAAAGCTTCGCACGAGGCCCTTTCTTACGGTGCTAAAATTGCCGAACAAACCGGCGATACCGCCGAAGCCATCGTGCTCGGAAACGTGAACGAAGACCTGGCCGCGCTTGGCCAGCACGGTATAAAAAAAGTACATCATGTGCAGGCCGATGGCCTGCAGCAACTCGATAGCCAGGTGTTTGCAAAAATCATTGCCCAGGCAGCCGAACAAACTGGCGCCAACGTGGTGGTTTTTTCGAACAACTCCAGCGGCAAAGCCCTGGCACCCCGGGTGGCCGTTCGGCTGAAAGCCGGACTGATTGCCGGTGCCACGGCCCTGCCTCAAAGCGGCGACGGTTTCGTTGTACGTAAAAACGTATTCTCCGGCAAAGCCATCGCCAATGTGGCCATTAAAAGCGAAAGAAAAGTGATTTCGCTGAACGTAAACGCCTACTCCATCACGCAGGGCGAAAGCACGGCGGAAGTGGTTCCTTTCCAGGCAACCGTTGAGGCGCCAAAAACAAAAGTTACCGGCAGCACCAAAACCAGCGGCAAGGTAGCGCTGACTGAAGCCGATGTGGTGGTTAGTGCCGGCCGCGGCATGAAGGGCCCCGAAAACTGGGGCATTGTAGAAGAGTTGGCCGACACGCTGGGCGCCGCCCTTGCCTGCAGCCGCCCGGTGGCCGATGCACACTGGCGTCCGCACAACGAACACGTGGGCCAAACCGGTGTGGCCATTGCACCCAATCTGTACATTGCCGTTGGCATCAGCGGTGCCATTCAGCACCTGGCCGGCGTTAACCGCAGCAAAACCATTGTGGTGATTAATAAAGATGCCGAAGCGCCGTTCTTTAAAGCAGCCGACTACGGTATTGTAGGCGATGTGTTTGAAGTGCTTCCGAAATTTACAGAAGCCGTTAAAAAGCTGAAAGGCACTTCTTAGAACATATTTCGCCCCTTTTCCTGAAATAGCCAAATGCCACCATTTGGCTATTTTTATTAGATGAAGACCATACTGACTGCTTTGGCAGTTTTTCTTTGCCTCGCTTCGGGAGCACAAACGGCGTTCGAAGGAAGCATTCACTATCGCCTGCATACCGACAAGGAAAAAGAAGATGCCAAGCTCCGGGTCCATTTTGGTGCCAACCGGATTAAGCTGGAGTTTCTGGAACCCCGTAGCGTCACCGCTTCTAACTATATACTGATCATGTTGGACTCGGGGAAAATCTTTTCCATTGCCACCAAAAGCCGCACCTATGGCGTTCGCAACCTGCCCACCAAAGCCCCGGATCGGCCGCTGCCACCCGCCAGGCCTATTGCCGGGCATGGCACTTCGGTTTCGTTTTTGGAGCAGGCCGGAGCAATAACGATTATGGGCAATATCGCCGCGAAAGAAACAGTCCTTTACACGGCCAACGATCTTTATTTCCCTATTCCGGAAAAATGGGGCCGTGTGGCGGAGCTGATGGTAGTGAACCAAAACAGGATTGTGCTGGGAGCCGAACTCACGTTTGCGGAGCGGTATACGAATGAAATGATGCCGGCAACCGATTTGTTTGTGGTCACCGCCGAAGCAACGAGCATTACACCCAAAGAGTTTGGCGCCGCGGAATTTGACCTGCCGCAGGGCCTGGAACGGCAGGAGCCGTATGGTTACAGCACCGTTTCTCCAAACGATACAGACTCGTTGGCCATTGCCACCGATACCGCCGCCATTGGCCCCACGGTTCCTCTAAAAAAAGAAGGAAACAAGCGCAAAAAGATGTTGCCACCTGCTAAAGGAAAAGCCATTCGGCGCAAGCTGCCCTAATCCGTCAAATTGCATTTGTATAGCATTTTACGCTTAATTTTGCCGCTTATCGGACACTTGTAGTAAGCTTGTATGAAAAAAATAGAACTGGAAATTGTGGCACTTTCGCATAGTATAACGCAAACTCATTCTTATGCGGTGGTGCTGGGCGAGGTGAACGGGTTAAGAAGGTTACCGATCGTGATTGGCGGATTTGAGGCGCAAGCTATTGCCGTGGCGCTGGAAAAAATGCAGCCGAGCCGGCCGCTGACCCACGACCTGATGAAGAATTTTATGAACGCCTTCAATATCGAGCTTCACGAAGTGGTAATCTCCGACCTGCAGGAAGGCATTTTTTACAGCAAGCTGATTTGTTCGTCCGACAACGACACCATTGAGATAGACAGCCGCACCTCCGATGCCCTGGCCCTGGCCGTTCGTTTTGGTTGCCCGGTGTACACCTACGAACACATCCTGGAAAGCGCCGGCATTTTGATGGAAGACACCGGCACAGCCGGTAAAAAGCGCCGCACTTCTACCGTTACCACTGAAGAACATAGCGGCGGCGGTGGCAAAGACGACCTGAAGACCTTGTCGCTCGAAGAGCTTAACACCCTCCTGAACGAAGTGCTGGAACAGGAAGACTACATCCGCGCCATTGCCATCCGCGATGAGATCAATGCCCGGAAAAAATAAATACAGTTTGTGGTTGGCAGTCGGTGGATCGTTCGGACGAAAAACACCGGTTGCAGCTAACTAGTTCTTCGAAAGGATTTTTATCCACGCCACGGCAACTACAAACGACAAACCACTAACCACCAACCCTCTTGATCTTTTTTCCCAACTGTAAAATCAATCTTGGATTACACATACTCCAAAGGCGGAACGACGGTTTTCATGACCTGGAAACGGTTTTTTATCCGCTGCCGCTGACGGATGCGCTGGAAGTGGTTCGGCAGCCGGCGCCAGCAAGTGAAGTAGATTTTAGCACTACGGGATTGATGGTAGATGGCGCTGCCTCGGACAATATATGCGTAAAAGCCTATCGCCTGCTGAAGAAGGATCACCCCGAATTGCCGGCCGTAAAAATGCACCTTCACAAAACCATTCCGCTGGGTGCCGGCCTTGGCGGTGGGAGCGCCAACGGGGCCTTCACCCTGCTTTTACTGAATAAGAAGTTTGGCCTCGGCCTTACCGAGGACCAGCTTCTTGCCTACGCGTTGCAGTTGGGCAGCGACTGCCCGTTCTTCATCCGGAACACCCCTTGTTTTGCCACCGGCCGCGGCGAAAAGATGGTGCCGCTGGCGATAGACCTGAGCGCCTACCGGTTTGTTGTGGTCAATCCCGGCATTCATGTCAACACCGGCTGGGCGTTTTCGCAAATAAAGCCCAGTGCCGGCCGGCCATCGCTGAAAGATGTGATACAATTACCGGTGGCAGATTGGCAGGGCCGGCTTGTTAATGATTTTGAAGATCCCGTTTGCCAACATCACCCCAGCATTGCACAGGTGAAAGAAGAGTTGTACCAACAGGGCGCTATTTATGCCTCCATGACCGGCAGTGGATCTACTGTTTTTGGAATTTTCCCGGGTGGCGAACCGCCGGCATTGTCGTTCCCGGAAAATTATTTTGTCCGGACGGTTTAGCCGGCTGGTTTATTTTTCCCTTTCCGCCTCACCCATCAGCGGCGGCCTTCTTCCTGGGAGCTATATTTTGGCCTTTAGTTTTAAAAAAATGCTTTGCCGCCTTCGTACTTTTGCCGCCTGATGGAGATTTACAAGGATTTTTCGTTCGACTCTGCGCATTTTTTACCGCATGTGCCCGATGGGCACAAGTGTAAAAACATGCACGGCCATACCTACAAACTGCGGGTGTTTGTGAAGGGTGTACCCGATCCGCACCTGGGCTGGGTAATGGATTTTAAGGAACTAAAAGACATTGTTAACCCGGTGATTGACCTGCTCGACCATCAGCTTATTAATGATATTGAAGGCCTGCAAAATCCTACGGCCGAAAACATCACCATCTGGATCTGGAATAAAATAAAGCCGCTTCTGTCCAATTTAAGCAAAGTGGAGTTGTACGAAACGCCGACAACAGGCGTGATTTATTCGGGATGATTCTGTTCTGCGCCGCGAGGGAGCTGCGGCTGCGATTAACACTAATTTTTATTCGGAGCCTTAGGGTTGACAGCTTACTGTATGCCGGCAACCGTACGCGAAAAATAGCCGGTTGCGGCAGGCATTATCGCAGTCACTTGCATTTCGTTTTTCTGATTTTTTCACCACAAAGGCACATAAGGAGTGCATAGGCTTCACCTACAAAAGAAAACAAGGGAGTTGGCTGCAGGTACAAAGCGGGTGGACATTTATTTTCCTTATCCTTTTGCCTGGCAAAAAGCTTAAATGACTGGTAGGTTGCAGTACCAAAACAGTTCATGCCGCCTACGTTTCCTCTCCGGTGTCCAAGAGGCTCAGCAACTCATCCAGGTCCAATGGTTCGGTTATCATTTGCAGGTTACCGGAAGCATCCCGCGGCCATTGTTCTTTCGGCCGGTCCCAGTACAATTCAATGCCGTTGCCATCCGGATCGTTGAGATACAAAGCCTCCGACACGCCATGGTCCGATGCGCCGGTGAGCGGATAGCCGGCGTTGAGCAACTGTTTCAGCACAGCCGCCAGGTCTTTGCGGGTAGGGTATAAAATAGCGGCATGAAACAGTCCCGCCGATCGTTGCGGCGCTGCCGGAGCACCTTTGCTGTACCAGGTATTCAGGCCAATGTGATGATGGTAGCCGCCGGCCGATAGAAACACGGCGCTGTTGCCATACCATTGCGTGATGGCAAAGCCAAGAAGATCGCGGTAAAAGCCCAGGGCCCTTTCCAGGTCAGCCACCTTTAGATGAACGTGGCCAATACCTGCGGCCGGTGGAACTTTGTAAGACATAATCATTATTTTTGCTGCCGGATATGAAACCCTTCATCACCATTTTTCTTTCGCAGAACTTAGACTTGCTCAATCACTGACAAAGCAGGCCCTGTTTGCATGGCCCTACTGCCGCCACCGCCTCTTCCGAATTTTCTTTCACACGCTAAACTCATTTTTATGCCATCAACCATGCTTGCGCAAAGCACGTCATATTATCTGGAAATCGAAGAAAAACATGGTGCCCACAACTATCATCCCCTGCCGGTCGTTCTTACCCGCGGCGAAGGCGTTTTCCTTTGGGATGTGGAGGGCAGGCGTTATTACGATTTTTTAAGCGGCTATTCGGCCGTCAACCAGGGGCATTGCCACCCCAAAATACTGGCGGCGCTGGTAGAACAGGCGCAGCGCCTTACCCTCACCAGCCGCGCCTTCCACAGCGATCAGTTGGGCGAGTATGCCCGCTACATTACCCGGCTTTTCGGGTACCACAAAGTGCTTCCTATGAACTCCGGCGCAGAGGCGGTGGAAACAGCTATTAAACTTTGCCGCAAGTGGGCCTACGAACGCAAAGGCCTTCCGGAAAACCGGGCAAAAATCATTGTTTGCGACAGCAACTTTCACGGCCGCACATCCACCATCATTTCCTTTAGCAGCGATCCCGGCGCCAAAAACAACTTTGGCCCTTACACACCCGGTTTTGTTTCCATCCCCTACAACGATACGGCCGCTTTGGAAAAAGCGCTGGAAGACCCGATGGTTGCCGGCTTTTTAGTGGAGCCTATCCAGGGCGAAGCCGGCGTGGTGGTGCCCGACGAAGGCTACCTCCGCACGGCCTACCAACTTTGCCAAAAGGCCAATGCGCTTTTTATAGCCGATGAAATACAAACCGGGCTGGCCCGCACCGGCAAAATGCTGGCCTGTCACCACGAAGGCGTTCAGCCTGATATTTTGATCCTGGGCAAGGCGCTCAGCGGCGGTTTTTTGCCAATCAGCGCCGTGCTGGCCAACGATGATATCATGCTCACCATTCAACCGGGAGAACACGGCTCCACGTATGGCGGCAGTCCTCTGGCCTGTAAAGTGGCCATGGCATCGCTGCAGGTGCTGGAGGACGAAAACCTGGCGGAGAAAGCCGCTACTGCGGGTGTTTATTTCCGGGATCGCCTGCAGGCCATCCGGTCGCCTTATTTAAAAACAGTTAGAGGAAAAGGCCTGCTGAATGCCATTGTGATTGAGCACACCAACAAAGAAGCCGCCTGGGAGCTATGCCTGCTGTTTAAAGAGGCCGGCCTGCTGGCCAAACCCACTCATGGCGATAAAATTCGCCTGGCGCCCCCATTGGTGATCACAAAGGAACAGTTGGACGAATGCGTTGACATCATTGAGAACTGCCTGGGCCATTTGCATTAATCAATAAGCGGCAAGGTATCTGGCTGCCGGCTGCTTTGTAACTGCCGCCTACATTGGCGCGGATATACTGGCATTTGGCAACAGCCCCTCAACGTCTTTTTTCGCACCGCCGGCTAAACAGTTTTTTTGGCCCTGGCTTGTTTTGCCGGCGCAAGCAGGGCAGCAAAAAACAACAATATCGAGAGAATAAGAACGAGGTTTAAACCAATTTCGCGTTCGGGGCAGGCGGCATTGCCCGATGAACAGGCCGGCAGCGACAAATAATTTTTTATGGCCCAAATGAGGTTAAACGCTGTTAAGGCAAAGGCAACAATCCGTGTCCACACCACATTGATGGAATAAAACAGCGCAAAGCCACCTACTGTAGCAAAATGAAAATAAGCGGGTTTTCCAAATGGAAAATTCGCACTGTCAACGCCGGTGAGAGTAGCCCCACGGAACGTCAGCCAGGGTAAAAAACAAGCAATCACCAGAAGCGCCGCCACAAAAAATGGAATAAAAAAACGCATGGATTACGACAATGCTGAACGGCAAAAATACGCCGGGTTTACCGCGTAAAAACAGCGAAGCCCCAGGCCGGTAACAACACGCCTTCATTGGCTGAAAAATCGGCGGTACGGCCGTCAAACAATTCTGTCAATCGTCCCTGCATACGGCCATTGAGGTAGGCTGTGCGTTCCTGGCCCGAAAAGTTCAGGATCACGGCCACTTCGGCCTCGCCGGCCCATCGCCGAAAGGCAAACACCCGTTGCTCTTCGTCGGTCAGCAGCACACTCACAGCCGCATCGGTTGCCAGCGCCTGGTTTTCTTTTTTCAGGCGAAACAGCGTTTGATAAAATTGGTGAAGCAAACACCCGGCGCCCCAGTCAATCACATCTTTTTCAAAAAACTGAAGCCGCTTGTGATTGGGTGCTTCCTGCCCGCTGTACAGCAGCGGCACGCCGGGCCAGGTACAGCTAAACACAGCCAGCGCCTTTGCCATCTCACCGTATTTTTCATACTCTGTGCCGTTCCAACTGTTTTCATCGTGGTTGGCCGTAAACCAGGCTTTCAGCCCGGGTATCTCCTGGTAATGGTGCAGCACCTGCCACAAGTCGCGGAACGAGGTCTGCCCCTTGTAAAATTGTTCGGCCTTGTGCATCCATTTCCACGTGTAGGCGGCATCGTACACCTGCATGTACTCCGGATTATCCATCGAATCCAGTTCGCCCAGCCAAAACAGCGGTTTTATTTTTTCGAGTTCCGGTTTTGCTTCCAGCCAAAAATCCAGCTCTACCCAAAATGCCAGGTCGGAGCGAAAGCCGTCAATGTTGGTTTCCCTGATCCAGAAAGCCATGGCATCAATCATGGCCCGGCGCAGCGCCGGATTTTTAAAGTCCAGCTCAATAATATCATCCATACCGGAAGCCTTCTTAAAATCCCCTGTTTCTTCGTCCCGCTCATACCAGTCCGGATGCTCTACCGTCCACCGGTGGTCCCAGCCGGTGTGGTTGGCCACCCAGTCTATGATCACTTTAAAACCCATCGAATGCGCCTTTTCCACCAAGGCTTTAAAGTCATCGAGAGTACCAAATTCCCCGGCCACTGCCGTGTAATCCGAGCAGGCGTAATAGCTACCCAGGCTGCCCTTTTTATTTTTTTGAGCGATGGGTGTAATGGGCATAAACCAAAGGGTTTCCACGCCCATGTCGCTGAGGCGCGGCAGGTGGGCCGCGAAAGCGTTGATGGTTCCCTCCGGTGTGTATTGCCGCAGGTTTACCTCGTATATGTTGGTGTGTTTTATCCAGTCTTGCATAGGGGGTGAAGATAGTTGATAGGTTGATAAGTTGACAGGATGAGGACTCAAGCCGAAGCATCCGTGCTTATCAACTTGTTAACCTGTCAACTTATCAACTTTCCCGGCTTAATTTTATGCCCGCATGAAAAGCTTCGACGTTCCGCTGGTTTACCGCAGTCCGCTGATCTCCGCTATTAAAAAAAAGCGGAAAGAAGAAGACCGCATGAAAAAAGATTTTTCGCCCACCCTGCTCGACTTTGGTCCGGTACGGATTTACCTGGCCCGTCATTTTGGTTTTTGTTACGGGGTGGAAAACGCCATTGATATTGCTTTTCGTACCATTGAAGAAAATGAAGGAAAACGCATTTTCCTGTTAAGCGAAATGATTCACAATCCGCAAGTGAATGCCGACCTGAAGCGAAGCGGCGTTGAATTTTTGCAAGACAATTATGGCAAACAAATTATTCCGTTTGAATCGTTGACCGCTGATGACATTGTGCTGATACCCGCTTTTGGCACTACCCTGCTGATCGAAGAAAAGTTGCGGCAAATCGGCATCCAGGTAGAAAAATACAACACCACTTGCCCCTTTGTGGAAAAGGTATGGAATCGCAGCGAGGCCATTGCCAAAAAAGACTACACTATCATCATCCACGGCAAGCCCACCCACGAAGAAACAAGGGCCACGTTTTCGCATGCAGCCGCCAGTGCACCGTCCGTGGTGGTAAAAGATATGGCCCAAACCATTGAGCTGGCAAAGTATATTTTGGGTGAGAAACCGGCCGGGCAGTTTTATACGGAATTCGGTGGTCAATATTCGGATGGCTTTGATGTAGCCAAGGATCTTGGCCGCATCGGCGTGGTAAATCAAACCACCATGCTGGCCTCGGATACACAGGCCATTGCCGACTACCTGCGCGACGTGATGGTGCGCAAATATGGCCTAACCGAGGCTACGGTAAAAGACCGTTTTGCCGATACCAGGGACACCCTTTGTTACGCCACCAGCGACAATCAAACAGCGGTAGCCGGAATGCTGCAAACGGATGCTGATCTGGCGGTAGTGGTGGGCGGCTACAACTCATCAAACACATCGCACCTGGTGGAATTGTGCGAAGAAAAGCTGCCGACATTTTACATCAGCAGCGAAGAAAAAATTCTCTCGCCGCAAACGGTCATGCACTACAATTTCCACACGCAGCAGGAGTTGGTCACGCAAGATTATTTGCCGGCCAAAGAGCCGGTGACGATCCTGGTCACCAGCGGTGCCTCGTGCCCCGATGCCATCGTTGAGGCCGTGATCCGTAAGCTGGCCGGTTTCTTTCCGCAAAGCAAAAGCATAGAGCAGATGGCGTCATCGCTGACAGCTTGAACAATGACGGGTAAAAACGAAAAAGACGCTGCTTGTGGCAGCGTCTTTTTTTATGTTTCGAAACGCTCATTTATCAGGAAGCCATGTCCTTTACCAATACTGGCTTCATGGCCGGCGTGTACTCGCGGTTGTACAGCAGGTCGTAATATTGCTCGGCCATGCGGTTGCTATCGAACCGGAACTGCACATCACGCATGCCATTCTTCACAATCTGGCGCCAGGTGTTGTGGTCTTCGTAATACAGCGGCAAAATTTCTTCGTTCAGTATTTTGTAAAGTTGGTCCAGGTCGTATTGGTCCTGCTCCTGCACACTGACGCCATCGTAATCAATTGGCGGCACCACAAAACCATTGTTGCCGTGATCAACAAATTCCGGAATCCAGCCATCATTGGTGCTGAAATTCACGGCGCCGTTCATGGCGGCGGTCATGCCGCTGGTGCCCGATGCCTCGCGGGGTACGCGGGGGTTGTTAAGCCAGCAATCAGCAGCTTGCTTCAGTCGTTTCGACAGGGCCAGCTCATAACCAATCACCACAGCCACGTTTTTATACGCCTTGCTCAGGTGCACCAGGTGGTTAAATTCAGAGATGGCGGGATAATCAACCGGGTAGGGTTTGCCACCCCAAATAATTTGTACCGGGTATTTTTTATTGTTCAGGAGCACCTCAAAACGTTCTTTGTCGGAAGCGATCATACCGGCCCGCTTGTAACCGGCAAAACGGCGTGCCCATACAATGGTAAACACATTCGGATCGAATACCTTGCCGGTTTGGTCGGCCACAATCTCAAAGGCCCGCTTCTTCATCCAGCGTTTGCGGTCGTCGAAAATAACATCGTCATTTTCTTCTTTTGCCTTGTACAATTGTTTGTCGGCCCAATAGCGCCAGTTTTGTGCATTGGTGATGGACAGAATGGGGCAGATGCCTTCGTATTTCGCCCACATGCGCCGCGATACCTCGCCGTGCAATTGCGATACACCGTTGGCAATACGGGCAAAGCGCAGCGCCGCCAGGGAGTGGTTAAACTGATCGTCGGTGATGCCGGTGAGTTTGCGCACTTCGTCCATGGGAAGGCCGCAGAAATAGCTCATCTTCTGGCACAGGTACATATCGTGCTTTTCGTTGCCGGCTTCCTCGGGCGTATGCGTGGTGAAGACAAGGCGCTTGCGCACCTCTTCAATATTTTTGTTGTACTTCTGGTACAGGTGAAACGCAGCCGAAACGCCATGCGCTTCGTTCAGGTGATAAACTTCCGGGTTGTAGCCAATTTCTTCGAGCAAACGGGCGCCGCCAACTCCCAGCAAAATAAACTGGGCCACTTTCGTTGACACGTTGGCATCGTACAAGCGGTGAGTGATCGTTTGCGAAACATAATCGTTCTCCGGAATGTCGGTGGTCATCAGGAACAGCGGTGCCGAACAGAAAGTGGTAGGCGGCAGGTACATCACCTTTACCCATACCGGATGGTCGTGGATAGTGAGGGAGAATTTAATGCCGGTATCTTCCAGAAAGCTGTAGATTTTTTCCATCCAGGTCACCTGCAGCGACTGGTCCTGGTTGCGGGCCTGATCATAGTAGCCATACTTCCAGAGAATGCCAACACCAACCAGGTTTTGGCGCAACTCGTAAGCACTGCGGAGGTGAGAGCCGGCCAGAAAACCAAGGCCGCCGCTGTAAATCTTGAGCGGCTGGTGAATGGCAAACTCCATGGAGAAATAAGCAACCCTTTTGGTAAATCGTTTATCAATTGGGTACGGTATGCGGTAAGACGTAAAATTCATGCGGTTTTTTTTTCAGGTGCACAAAATAAAGGATTTTAAAATTATTGTGTAAGTTTTACACAGTCAGGCACGTTTCGCCTGTTTTGGCTTTTTCGTCGTTTCTTTTGGTTTTTCCTCCTTTTTGCGGGTAAATGAACCGGTTAACGGACAATCGAGTCCCCGGTAATTGCCACACCCGCTTTCTTCGTTCATGGATACTGAATTTCCCTTGAATGACAGGGCCAGCACACAGGGGTCGCCGCCCTGCCGGTACACTGCGGTGGAAGAACTGGTGAGGATAAATTCCCCTTTCAGTTCGCCAACGC
This sequence comes from uncultured Flavisolibacter sp., assembly GCA_965365435.1. Taxonomy (GTDB): domain Bacteria; phylum Bacteroidota; class Bacteroidia; order Chitinophagales; family Chitinophagaceae; genus Flavisolibacter. Next base: position 22,286 of record CBDUBQ010000010.1, on the reverse strand, counting down.
AATCGCCGGCGCTGTTTTCGGTATGAATATAAACAAGGATTTGGTTGGCGTGCCTGCCGTCACGCACAGCTATTAAATTTTTTTTATTTAAGTAATAATCGCCGGCCAGCCGGTTGGTTTTCGAAAATGTGTCTAATGGATTTACCAGAACGGCCGGATTATCATTCAACATGTCGGTCATGATCAGCGTAAATTTTTTTTCGCCGGCATCCCACGACCACACTTCTTTTCCCTCGCCGGTAACGGCACCGTTGCTGCGCTGCGTTACCTGCCGGGTGATCACGGCCGACTTATCAATGGTGGTCGTTTGCGTTGTACCGGTATTGTTGTCGGGAATCAGCAAAGGCATTGCGCCTCCGTAGATACCTTCCTTGTCAAAGGCCATTATCAGCGCCGCTTTTTTTGCCCCGGCGGTCGCTTTTACCACGTAATACGTTTCACTGCCGTCGCGGCCCACACTGGCCAGCGGCGTGTATCGGATGCCTGTTTTTTTTCCCACCAGTTTTACCAGAACCGAATCGGGCAGCACGGTGGCCAGGTAGCTTGCCGGCAGCGTGGCGGTGTCTTTATTGCTAAGCAGCGCCGTGTCGGTAAGCTGATACGGCAGCGGCGCGGCCACAAAGCGGCGGCTGAAAGCCGTGTTTTGATTTGACCCACCCCCTTCATTTTCCGCTTCGCTCCCACCCTTTCCATTGCATCCCCATACAAAACATATCAATACAGCAAGGCCAATCCGGTGCATACTTCAATCTTTCTGTAAAGAAAGAAAAAAATCCGGGAAACATAGAGTAGCGTATTTTCGTAAAAATTTTTAGCTTTGCCTAAATTTTTAATTAGGGCCGCATGAATTTTACCGCCAGCGAAGAAAACTACATCAAGGCCGTCTTTCACCTGCAGGAAGAAAGCGGTACCGTTACCACCAATGCGCTGGCCGATAAACTCGCCACCAAAGCAGCATCAGTAACGGAGATGATGAAGAAGCTCAGCGCAAAAAAGCTGCTGCACTACAAACCTTATTACGGCTTTTCGCTGAGCGCCGATGGGCGTAGAGCCGCCCTTTTTATTATTCGCCGGCACCGCCTGTGGGAATTTTTTCTGTCGCAAAAACTGGGCTTTACCTGGGAAGAGGTGCACCCGCTTGCCGAGGAGCTGGAACACGTGAGCAGCAGGAAATTGATTGACCGGCTGGATGAATACCTCGGTTTCCCTGCCTTTGATCCGCATGGCGACCCAATTCCGGACAGCCGCGGCCGGCTAGCCGCTCAAAAACAAATTGCGCTGCTCCTGCTGCCGCGAAACAAGGCCGCTACCGTTTGCCAGGTCACCAATCAATCGGCCGACATGCTGGAGCTGCTCAAGCACAAAAACATCGGCATCGGCACGCCGATCGAAGTAAAAAAACATTTTCCTTTCGATCAGTCGGTGGAGCTGCGCATCAGGCGGCAAACCATCACCATTAGCGAACAGTTAGCCAAAAATATTTTTGTCACGTATGATGAAGGTTCCAAATGACGCCTCGCTGAGCGAGGTGAATCAAAGCGTTGATACCACCAATCAAAACAAGCCTAAATGGCGGCGGCTGCTTTCCTTTTTTGGGCCGGCTTACCTGGTGAGTGTAGGATACATGGACCCGGGCAACTGGGCCACCGACATTCAGGGTGGCAGCCGTTTTGGTTATGCCCTTATCTGGGTGCTGCTAATGAGCAATATCATGGCCTTGCTGCTGCAAAGCCTTTCGGCAAGACTGGGCATTGTCCGCGGCCGCGACCTGGCACAGGCCAACCGCGAAACCTATCCCAAAACCATCAACTTTTTTTTATACCTGCTGGCCGAGGTGGCCATTGCCGCCACCGACCTGGCCGAAGTGCTGGGCATGGCCATTGGCATACAATTGCTCACCGGCATGCCGCTCATCTGGGGCGTTGCCATCACCGTACTCGACACCTTTTTGCTACTGGTGCTGCAGCGCCTGGGCATGCGCAAAATGGAGGCGTTCATTATTGCCCTGGTGGTGATCATCGGCCTCTCCTTTTTAGTGGAGATATTGCTGGCAAAACCACAGCTAAGCGAAGTGGTGACCGGCCTTGTGCCCTCGCTGCCGGGAAAAGAAGCATTGGTGATTGCCATTGGCATGATTGGCGCTACCGTGATGCCGCACAATCTTTACCTCCACTCCGCACTGGTGCAAACCCGCAAGATCAACCGCGATGAAAAAGGCATACGGCGGGCCCTGAAGCTGAATTTTATTGACAGCGCCATTGCGCTCAACGCCGCCTTTTTTGTCAATGCCGCCATTCTTATTTTGGCAGCCACCGTTTTTTACAAGGCCGGCCGGTCCGATGTGGCGGAGATCCGAACGGCGCATGAACTGCTCAGCGGCTTTCTAGGCACCAGCCTGGCGCCGGCGCTCTTTGCCATTGCCTTGATTGCTGCCGGGCAAAGCAGCACCGTCACCGGCACGCTGGCCGGCCAGATTGTAATGGAAGGCTACCTGCGCCTGCGGATCAATCCCTGGATGCGGCGGCTCCTCACCCGCTTGATTGCCATTATTCCGGCGGTGATCGTTATTTTAATCAACGGCGAAAAAGACATTGACAACCTGCTGGTGATGAGCCAGGTGGTGCTAAGCCTTCAGTTGGGCTTTGCGGTGATTCCGCTCATTCACTTCGTGAGCGATAAAAAAACAATGGGCGCCTTTGTCATTAAGCGCCACGTACAGGTGCTGGCCTGGCTTATCACCGCCGTTTTGGTGTACCTGAACATGCGCATGGTGACGGAGCAGGCCGTGGAATTTTTCAACAGCAGCAACAGCCTGTTTTGGAAAAGCCTCATCGTGGTTTCCGCCCTGCTTTTTGTGGCGCTTTTGCTGACCGCCATTCTTTATCCGCTGTTGAAACGGGCGCCGGTGGGCGCCTCCATCCGGGTTCACAAAAAAGAAACGCCGTTCGAGGCTGTTACGCTGCCCGGCTACCGAAAGGTGGCTGTGGCGCTCGATTTCAGCGAACGCGACAAACAGGTGCTGGCGCATGCCCTGGCGCAAACCGCAAAAGGCTCTACGGTTGTGCTGATCCATGTGGTGGAAAGCGCTTCGGCAAAAATTTTACGCGGCGATACCGATGATTTTGAAACACGGGCCGATAAGGAAAAACTGGAGGCTTATGCCAGCCACCTCAAAACCTTTGACCTGCAGGTGGAAACACACCTGGGCTTCCGGTATCGCAGCCGCGAAATAGCCCGGTTGGTAACAGAGGCGGGCGCCGATTTGCTGATCATTGGTGCACACGGGCATAAGGGTATGAAAGACTGGCTTTACGGCGAAACGATTGATGCCGTGCGGCACCGGCTGAAGATACCGGTGTTGATCGTGTAAGTTTCAGTTTTGGGGGTTCCGTTAATAGTGGATGGCAAACCGCAAAGCTTACACTTCAGAGGGCTTCTCTTCGCCTTCCACAATACGCTTGAGCTGAACAGCCAAAGTGACGACCTCGGTGATTTGGCGGCCTTTTTCAAAACACCAGGCAGCGCCCATACCCAATAGCTTGGCTTCCATGGTACGCATGCCGGTGGAGTACATGGCCACCGGAATATCCCGCAGTCCATCATCCATTTTCATGCGCATCAGCACTTCGCCGCCATTCATGCCGGGCATGTTGTAATCGAGCACCACCAGGGCAGGATGGAGAGACGAATGCGGCAGGTTTTGCAGATAGCTCAAAATGTCTTCGCCGCTGTTGAAAACCTTTACCCTGTCGGCATAATTCAGTTCGGTAAAAGCCAGGTGCATTATGTACCGGTCGTCGGCATCATCTTCTACTAACAAAATACTGTGGCTGCTACTCATAATGCGTTCGTTTCGGCGCGGAAAATACAACTTTAAACCGTACCCGGCCAGTTGGCCCGGCCCCTATTTTTGGCCATACCTATTCCCGGTTGCGTCACCGGCAGCAAAACCAACAGCGGCCACCGGCCCGGCGGCTACAAGTCGTCGGTAACAAATTTTTTGCGGGTAAAAAACAGGTACAGCGAAATATACACGGCAATGCCGGCCACCAGTGCGCCTACCGCCGGCAGGTTGGGGTAAAACACTTCCTTGCCAAACGGAAAAGGAATGAGCACATCGGATGTCTGCAGCGGCAGAAAATAACTGTAAGGCGCCAGCTTTGCCTGGAAAGTAAGCAGCGCGGTGATCAGCCATTCGAAAATAAGGCCGTAGAGAATAAAGACGATGATAGCAAGCCCGCTTCGGCGAAACAGCACCGCAAGCAGCAAGGCAAAAAAGATATAGGCCAGCGACTGCAGAAATACATATCCCATGAATTCCATTCCTTTTGAGCTGAATTCACCGGTGGTCATGTTCCCAAAAATCACAGCTGTGATAAAATTGAGCAGCGTGATCAGCACAGAAAGCAGCACCACCATCACGATCTTGACGCCGATGAACTGCCGCCGGCTAAGGCCGTCAATAATGTTTTGGCGGTGAGTTTTAAAATTAAATTCATTCGTCATTAGCATTATGACGAGCAGGCCCGGGAAATAAAGCAGCCAGCTACTCATCCAGCCAACGGTTTGCCAAACGCGGGGAAAAGCATACGCGTTGCCAAACATCTGCTCACTGCCGGGCGCCGAATTAAAGGCCCGCTGCTGCGTTGTCCAGCCGATGTAGTTGATCAGAAAAATAGAAGCCAGGTACAAAATGCTGAACACCCAAAAAGCACGGTAGGATTTAATTTTCAGCCATTCGATTTTAAGAAGATGGAGCATGTTGAGGGACTGGTTAATTGGTTGATTAGTTGATTAATTGACTTGTTGATTTGTTGATTTGTTGATTTGTTGAGAAAAGAAGAAGGAAGGCCGGGGGATGATGCCAATGTGCCGGTCAACTTTTTTACCTGTCAACTGATCAACATCGTTTGTCCTTACCGGTCGCTGACGTTGCCGGTAATTTCGAGGAAAGTCTTTTCAAGCGATTTCCGTTGCTGCAGCAGGCGGTCCACCACAATGCCGTTTTCAAATAGCTGCCGGTTCAGCTCCCGGGCGGTAACAGTCTGGTCGCAGGTCACCTCTACACAGCCATCTGCCACCACCGCTGCCGACACGCCGGGCAGGGTTCTTATCACCACCGCCAGTTGCTCTAGGTTGTCCGATGCCACCTCGATGGTATTGGTTTGGCCGCCGTTTTGCGACAAGACCTCCGTCACCGTACCCACCGTTTTTAAATCGCCTTTTTGAATAATTGCCACATGCGTACAAACCTTCTCTACTTCATCAAGAATATGGCTGGCCATGATAATGGTTTTGCCTTCGGTGGACAATTGCCGTATCAGGTCGCGGATTTCAGCAATACCGGCCGGGTCTAGGCCGTTGGTGGGTTCGTCGAAGACCAGCACATCCGGATTACCAAGCAACGCCGAGGCGATAGCCAGCCGCTGTTTCATGCCCAGCGAATAGGTGCTGAACTTACTCCCTTTGCGCTGGTAAAGATTTACCTTCCGCAACACCTCGTCAATCTGCCCGGCGCCCCGTTGTTTAATTTCGGCGGCAATGCGCAGGTTTTGTTCGCCCGACAGGTAATGATAAAAATTAGGTGTTTCCAGCAGTGTTCCAATCTGGCGCCGCCGGACGGCATCCGGTTCTTTTCCAAAAAACTGAACCGATCCGGAGGTAGGGCGCAGCACATCCATGACAATACCAAGGAGGGTAGTTTTTCCGCTTCCGTTGGGACCCAAAATACCAAAAACGCTTCCCTGCGGCACTTCAAATGTTACCGCTTTTAGCGCCTGGATAGATCCGTAGAATTTTGTAAGGTTCTGCACCGATAAAACAGCAGCCATGCGTGGTTGTAAATTTTGCGGAAGATAGCTTTTCCGTTTCGCGAAGCAAAGGTTTTTGATGAACGGCCTTTTGCCCGGTGCGAAAGCGGCCAACAAATTGCATCTTTGATTGTATAGAAACTATGGCAACAATTACCATCACCGGCGGCACAGGATTGGTTGGATCGGCATTGACAAAACATCTTACCCGCAAGGGACATCGGCTGATCATCTTAACCCGCAAAGCAAAACCGGCCACCGGTAATGTACAATACAAAGTGTGGGACGTTGACAAGGGCACCATTGATGTTTCCGCCATCACCGAAGCAGATGCTATCATTCATTTGGCCGGCGCCAACGTAGCAGACGGCCGCTGGACGGAAAAGCGAAAAAAAGAAATTGTAGAAAGCCGTGTAAACAGCGGCAGGCTACTGGTGAAAACAATGGCCAACCACCCCAACCAGATAAAAGCCGTTGTCAGCGCTTCGGCACAGGGTTGGTATGGCGAGGATCCGGTGATTCCGAACCCACGGCCATTTACCGAAACCGACGGAGCCGACGATTCTTTTCTGGGCCGCACCTGCCAGGCCTGGGAGGAAGCTATTAAACCGGTTGTTGAATTGGGTAAGCGGCTGGCTATCTTTCGCATTGGCATTGTGCTAAGCAATGAGGGTGGCGCCTACAAGGAGTTTAAAAAGCCGCTGCGGTTTGGGACGGCGGCGGCATTGGGCAGCGGCCAGCAGGTTGTTAGCTGGATTCATATAGACGATCTCGTACGCTTATTTACTGCCGCTGTTGAAGACGATCAATGGCAGGGCATTTATAATGCAGTAGCCCCGCACCCGGTTTCCAATAAAGAACTGGTAAGCGAAATAGCCAAGGCCAAAGGCGGCTTTTCGGTGCCGGTTCATGTGCCTGCCTTTGCGCTTAAACTGGCACTGGGCCAAATGAGCATTGAAGTATTAAAGAGTGTCACGCTCAGCGCCGCAAAAGCAGAAGACCGGGGCTTTAAGTTTTTATACCCGGTCATTGGCAAAGCGGTGTCGGACCTGGAAAAAAAGTAGCCGCCACCGTAAAATTTTCCATTGCCTTTTGAAGAAGTACAACCCGCCTTACTCCGGGCCTGTTCGTAAGGTCATCCCATGACCACCGGCAGAAAAAAATCACCGGCATCACCCTGCCGGTGATCCAGGTGAAAAACATTCGTGAATTCGCCCACGACAGCCCTGCTGTTGCGGAACGTTAATTTATGCAGGTTGATTTGCTCAATGTCGTGCTGCTTTACCCGCCGGCTCATCGGGTGCATGGTGCCGCCGGTTTGGCCGGCCGGAGCCGAAGGATCGTACTGGTAAGGTGGATCTACCAACGTGCCTCTCGGGTACATGATGCCCGGAACGCCCTGTCCGCGGAGGTCGAGATCTGTTGGATGGTCGAGGCCCAGGGTGTGGCCGTATTCGTGCGCCGCCGTGGTAGAGCCTTTGTAAAGGTTTTGCAAGAGCAGGTAACCGGTGTTGCAGCCCAGGCCATCTACAAACGAAATATTGCCGTGCGCAAATTCTTCTATCCGGAAATAATTGTTGCGGGGGTCGGTGTTTTGAATGACCTCCAATTCGGTGAGGTCGTGCTGCCATAGAGCCGTTATGCGAAACTGTACGCGGTAACGCTCATTACAATAGAGCACCATGCCGGCCGGCTCGTTCCACGCCTCTTCAATTTCGCTGCGTATTTGCTCGGTAAGGGCAGCCGTAGCAGCCGAGCCGTAAGTAATAATATGCGACGATATAAGGATTCGTTTTTCGGAATGATACAGTTCAGCCTCTCCCATTCCACAAAACTATGAACGGGCGAATTAGAATATTCCCACCCATTTGCCAGGCGCCGGCCCCGGTGATTACTGCCGCCGGTTGCCCCTACGATCAGGCGAAAAACAAGATGCCGGCCCGCCTTCGCCCTTTTCCCGAATGCTGCCGCCAACGGATCTTTTATCCGCCATTACACGGCTCCGCTGCAAGGCCGGTACGCTTTTTTTCGGGCCGTTTACTATCGTGTTAGTTCTTTCCTGTGGGCGAAAAAATTTGCGTTCCGGTAAAAAATTTTTTTTCAGGTGCAAAAAAAATGGAAGCACAACAGTGCCAAAGGATTACTGTTGCGGCAAGGTCTTCGGGCTCGTATTTTTCCGTAGTAAAAAGACCTGCCCGTTTGCAAAAGCCGGTGGCAAACATTATGTTTGTCCGTTAGTTTATCTGAACCCTATAAAAACAACCAGCATGATTCGTACTCAATGCCTGTCGAAAGCACATGCTTTCGATTTCTTCGATCTGCTTCGATATAAGCCAGGTGTTTTTTTCATTGGTGTTTTTCTTTTTTCGTTTTCCTCCGCCTTTGCACAAGCACCAACTTCTTTGCAATATCCGGCCACCAATTTGTTTACGGCGCACGTGTCGAACGTGTACCTGGCGCCTACCCTTCAGGGCTCCACCTCCGGGCTTTCGTTTACCATTTCGCCGGCGCTGCCCACGGGGCTCAGCTTCAACAGCAGCACTGGTGTGATATCCGGATTGCCAACAACGGCGAGCAACGTGACGTACACCGTTACAGCCACCAACAGTTTTGGTTCCACCAATACCACGGTCAACATCAGCGTGTCCAGCACTTACTTCAATAATGCCAACGGACCGGTAGCGTTTTTGGACGCCAACCGCACCTTCAAGGTTGGCAATGGCCAAAACGTGGGCGACATTGCCGTTTACACCAATGTGACGGTACTGAGTGGCCAGGCCATTGATTGTATTGTAAAAACAGTGGAGGTAACAAATGTGGGCGGTTGGGCGGCTTACGACCAGCCGGCAACGGCGGGCAGTGGGTTTAACAACAATGCAGACAGCTATTTTTCGCCCCAGGTATTCTTCAACAACGGCGGCGGCAGCGTTACTTTCGAATTTCAATTTATCCTTGGCGGCAGCTACAACAACACCACCAAGAGCGGTGTAGATGCCACCCTCCAGAACGTGATGCTCAACACCTACGACATTGACGGCAACGGCAGCTCCAACTCCAATCAATACAACGAATTCGACGGCTTTTCGAAAGTGGAGCTAAGCTCCGCCACCTCCATCAACACACCAACATTTAACGCTACCACGGGCCTTACTCAGTTTCTGTCCGGCACATCGGCCAACATTCCGCAGGTGACCGCCGATGAAACCCGGGTGCGCCTGACCTATGCCAACATGAGCGCTTTTCATATTAAAGTTGGCGCCGGCGCCACAGGAGCAGCTTATTATTTTCTTGATTTTAGCGGCGGGCCGATTTTTGCTTCGGCGGTTGCCTCGGATCCGCCACTGCTGGACCTGAACACGTCCATCACCGGCATCGCCAACGGCACATCGGGCTGCGCCAATACACTGCCCTTTACCAATGGTAGCCAAACCAACATCACGTCGCCCACAGCATTAACGGCACTGATCATCAGCTACAACAATACAGCGGCACACCTGCCCGACGGTTCGGCTGAACGGCTGCTCATCAACGGCGCCACTGCCGGCACCACCACGCATGCCTTAAACTTTACTTCCGCCAGCACCAGCAGTGTAACGGTGGGCGGTGTGTCGTTTACAATTTCAAAAACGGTATTAGGTTCCACCAACTCTATTACTTTCAGCAGGTCGGGCACGTTTACGGTAGCCCAGTGCGAGGCGTTGATTGATGCCCTGCAATACGATAATACCCTGAATTCGCCAACGTCCGGTTCGCGGAAATTTACCATCAACATCCGCAACAACCGGTACATTAGTCCCGACGCCTTATTTACAGCCACGCTCAATTGCGTTACCGTCACGGGCAATGTTTACCACGATGCCAACGGGCTAACAGATAACACGGTAAACCCTAACAGCACGATGGGCCAGTTTGGCGCATCGGCCTTGTACGTGGTAATGACCAATGCCGCCACCAATGCCGTGATTGCCACCGTGCCCATAGCCGCCGGCGGCGCCTTTAATTTTGGCCGGCAGGAGCCCGGCGCTTATCATTTTTACATCACCAACACCGCAACGCCCGGCACCAATGTATCGGCGTCGGTGCTGCCGGCCGGCAATTATAAAAGCACGGGCGAAAATCTTGGTGCCAGCGCCGGCAACGACGGACAGATAGACAGCAAACTGGCCATTATTCTGGGCTCGGTGCCGGTGGTGAATGCCAACCTGGGTGCACAAATACCGCCCGTTACCGCCAACTATTCCGGCAGCAACCGTTTTAATCCCGGTGGCTACAACTACTACACCGTACCGGCCAATCATTTTGTGATGTCCGATGCAGATGGCACGGTGCAAAGCCTGACGATCACCGCTTTCCCGGCAGGAGCCAATTACCTGAAAGTAGGGCCCACGTTTTACACCAACGGCGGCACCTGCCCGCCACAGGTTTCGTGCACGGCCTGGCCGGGTACCCTCACGGTTCCCATCACTACCGTCGGGTCTATTGCCGTTGATCCAACATCGCCCGGCAATACCTCTGTTACCATCAATTTCACTGTGCTGGATAACGGAAATTTCCGTAGCAATAACAATGTTCCATCCACCATCACGCTGCCGTTCATTGTGGAAAACCCGGCAGTGAACATCAGCGGCACTGTGTGGAACGATGCCAACGGAAATGGAATAAAAGAACTGGCTGAACCTTATACCGCCGCAGCTTCATCGGGCGAAACGTTGTTTGCGCTGCTGATTCAAAACACCAACACGTATTCGGGTGTGCCCACCATTCTCGCCTCTACCCCGGTATCGGCCTTCACGGGTTATACCTTCAGTAATGTGCCTTCGGGCAACAACTACGAAATACGCATCGTGTCCCGACCGGCAGCACCGGTTGACGGCGTGGCAAAGAGTAGTGTGGCACCTGCCCTGGCTACCAACTATGCCGGTGTCAGCACCAACAACAATGGCATTATCCTGGCCAACCAAAACACCAATGATCAGGTGAATGCCCTGGGTTTGGTGAATACCACCAGAACAAACGTACACTTCGGTATTGAACGCTTTCCGGACAGCTACAATCAAATGACGATGATTGCACCGCCGATGGTCAACAGTTTCCTGACGCTGAACGGAACAAACGGCAATCCGCCGGTGTTGATCGGCTCGGACCCGGAAGACCAGGCATCACCGGGTTCGCTGGCCGGAAGAACAGTGGCGATCACCTCGCTGCCCACCAACGGCCAGCTTTGGTATGATGGCGCTCCCATCACCATCGGCAACGACAATGCCAATGCCCCTTCTACCAACAACCCGTTTGTGTTAACCAATTACGACCCGGCCAAAATGCAGGTAAGGTTTACCGGTTCGGGCTACACGCTCATGAGTTTTACCTACGCTTTTGTAGATGCTGCCGGCCTGCTGGACCCCAGCCCTGCTCCCTATATTCTTACCTGGATCACATCGCTTCCGGTAAAGCTGGTGTCGTTTACCGGCAAAAACACCGGTACGGCAAATGAGCTTCGATGGACCACTTTGGAGGAAACAGCCGTAGAAGCTTATGTGCTGGAACGGAGTATTGACGGAGGAATGTTTCAGGCCATCGCAAACCTGGAGGCCAGGCATGAACCGGTGAGTGAATACCGTTGCCTGGATGCGGCGGCCGGCCTTCATGGCGCAAAAATTCAGTACCGGTTGAAACCCGTGGACCGCGATGGACGATTTTTTTATAGCCACATTGTTGCCCTTACCGCCGACGACACGGCCGAATGGTCTGTTGTGGTAGTGCCGAACCCGGCGAAAGAAAAAGTGGTGGCCAATGTTTACAGTCGCCGCGGTGGTGCCGCGCTGATTCGTGTTACCGGCTCGGCGGGGCAAACGATCTTTGTTCAGAGCGTAAATCTTCTGCCCGGCGTTAACCGTATTGTACCCATCCATCCACCCACATTGGCCAACGGTGTGTATGTGCTGAGTGTAGGGAAGGAAGGGCAGGTGAATACGCAACAATTTATCGTGCAGCACTGATGGTAAAAAAGACCACTGCCGGTGCCGGCTGAGTTACCGAAAACGGTAAAACAACCGGCACCACCGGGCAGAAAAGCAGACCTGTTCCGTGGCAGGTGGCCACAACGTTTGTTTTGCTGCAAAAAACAAAGAGGTTTGATAAAAGATGCCAGCTAAGAGTGGAAGTTAGGCGAACAGTTGTTGTTGTTTCTCCTGCTGGCCCGGCGACTGCCCCCCTCGCTTTTTGATGAATAACACCACACCGCTTTCGACATGTATTGGTTGTCCACTGAGGGGTGCAGAAGTATTCTTTTTCGTATGGCGGGTGCACTACTAAGCCGCCGTTCAAAATCGTCGCTGTTCGAATCCTAACGGAGTCGGGGCCCTTTCTAAATCTGCTTTGCTACAGATAGCCAACGCTTACGGCGGCGGCTGACACAATGAGCGCACTTCAATGGAGGCTGAGTTTAACAAACCTATCGCTGTCCGATACTGCTACCGTAACCTGCCCCCTCTTTTCTTGCGGCGCAATTGTTCCCGTGTTTCCGCCAACAATCAAACACTTTCTTCTTGCCAGTTTGCCATTGCCGCCTATTGATGTTACCTGGCCACTGTGCGGGGCTTGCCCAACGGCAAACTCAGCCGTTTGGTACCGCATTTTAGCCCGGCCGCCTTATTTCCCTAAGAGTAATTGCGTATGTGCGGGCCGCGGTTATTTTTGTGACCGGAATCAGTCCACTATCCTGAACGTAAAGAACCACTGCCAACGCCGGCCCCTGTTTCTTTCTGCTGCATAGCGGCCTTTTTTCCCTTTTTATTTGAGGCAATCCAAATCTTGTAAAACCACCTGTATGCATTCTTTTTATTCTTCGGGCCCTATTCAGTTATCCACCGTTTTGCGCAGCCGTGTCAGACCAACCATTCTGTTTTTTGCCGTTCTTTTTTTGTGCACCGGTTTCGCGGCAAAGGCCCAGGCACCGACCTCGCTGCAATACCCGTCGAACAGTGGCTTTTTGACAAATGCTTCAAGCGTTTACCTGGTGCCCACCCTTTCGGGCTCCACCACCGGTTTGTCGTACAGCATTTCGCCAGCGCTGCCGGCCGGCCTCGCTCTCAACACCGGCACGGGTGTGATTTCGGGCGTGCCCACCGCCGCCAGTGCGGCCACTACCTACACCGTAACAGCCACCAACGGCCTGGGCTCTACGGCGGCCAGCTTTATCATTACCGTGACCAACAGCTTTTTCAACAACGCCCTTGGACAAGTGAGCTTTTTATCGGCCAACCGGACATTCAAGATTGGAAACGGGCAAAACGCCGGCGACATTGCCCTGTACAGCAATGTCACCACCATCGGCGGCCAGGGCATTGACTGTATTGTAAAAACGTTCAGCGTATCGGCCGGCACCACCTGGGATGCCTACGACCAGCAGGCCGCTACGGGCACCTATTTCAATAGCAACGACGATAAGTTTTTTTCGCCGCAATTTAATTTCAGCAGCGCAGGCAATGTCATCTTCGATTTTCAATACATCCTCGGCGGAAGCTATAACAACGGCACCCATACCGGCACCAATATTACCTTGCAAAACGTGGTGCTGAACAGCTACGACATTGACGGCAACAACAACAACCCATCGCAGCAATACAACCTCATTGCCGGTTTTTCCAAAAGCGAACTGGGACAACCCACCACGCTGAGTGCCCCTTCGTATGATGCCACGCTTGGCCTCACACGGTATATGTCGGGCACCAACTCCAACAACGCCACCGTCACCTCGCCCGCTACAAGGGTGCGGCTAACGTTCAACAACATGGGCAGCTTTCGCATTCAGGTGGGTGCTGCCGGCGGTGGCCTTGCCTATTTCTTTTTTGACTTTAGCGCAGGCCCCAGTTTTACCACTCCGCTCGAAAGTTTTGCGCCAAGCCTTGACCTGAACACTTCCCTGGCGGGCACTGGGAATGGCGCAGGGGGCTGCGCCAGTGCGCTTTCGTTCAGCGCTTCGGGCCAAACAAACGTTGCTGCCGGCACCGATTTAAATGAGCTAAAGCTGACCTACCAGAATACGCCAGCTCACCTGCCAAACGGATCGCTGGAACAACTGGTGATAGCCGGGGCTACGGCGGGCACCGCCAGCCATTCCTTAAATTTTGGCTCGGGCAGCACCAGCAGCGTTACCGTCGGCGGCGTGGCCTACACCATCACCAAAGCGGTTTCGGGATCAACCAATACCATTGCCTTCACCACCGGCAGCACGTTTACGGTGGCGCAGGCCGAAGCCTTGCTCGACGCCCTGCAATACAGCAATGGCGCCGCTTCTCCCACCAACGGAGACCGCAGCTTTACCGTCAACGTGCGAAATACACAGTACATCAGTCCCGATGCCGTATTTACGGCTAGCCTTAACTGTGTGTCCATTGCCGGCAACGTGTACCACGATGCCAATGGCCTTACCGATAATACCGTAAATGGCAATGGAAGCATGGGACAGTTTGGGGCCGGCGAGGTGTACGCTGTACTGACCAATGCCTTGACCAATGCCGTGCTGGCCACGACGCCGGTAGCGGCTGGCGGCGCTTATACCTTTGGCCGCCGCGACCCCGGCACCTACAACCTGTTTGTCAGCCATACGGCCACACCGGGTGCCACCGTTACAGCGGCCTCGTTTCCGCCCGGCAACTATAAAAGCGTTGGCGAAAAGCTGGGCGCCGGCGCCGGCCACGACGGGCTGATAGACAGCAAAATGACGATTCTGTTAGGTACGGTAACCGTAAGCAGTGCCAATTTCGGCATCCAGATTCCGCCCACAGCCACCAACCATACTTCCGGCAACCTGGCCAACCCGGGCGGCTATAATCACTACGCTATTCCGGCGGCGGCTTTTGTTACAGCCGATGCCGACGGCACCGTGGAAACATTGACCATCTCCTCGTTTCCAACGGGCGCTAACTATCTGAAAGTGGGCAGCACCATTTACACCAATGGCGGCACCTGTCCGCCACAGTCGTCGTGCACGGCCTGGCCGGGAACACTCACCATTCCCCGCAGCGCGGCCGGCACGCTTTCGGTAGATCCTTCATCCGACGTTAACACCACAGTGACCCTGTCGTACTACGTTACCGACAACGGTGGGTTCAACAGCAACAATGGCACACCAACAACCATAACGCTTCCGTTTACCGTACCGGCCACGCCTTACCGCATCAGCGGAGTGGTGTGGAATGATGCGAACGGCAACGGTGTGCAGGAGGTTACCGAACTCCTGACGACAGCAGCATCGGCGGGACATACACTTTACGCTTTGCTGATTCAAAATACCAATACCTACTCGGGCCTTCCGACCATCCTGGCCACCAAAGCTGTGTTGCCCTTCCTTGGCTACAGCTTTGACAATGTGCCGGCCGGCAATGACTACTCGGTGCGTATTGCCTCACTGGCCGCTGTACCGCTCAACGGTGCTGCCGGCACAACCGTGGTACCGGCGCTGGCCACCCGGTATGTGGGTGTGAGTACCAACAACAGCGGCGCCATTGCAACCGGACTGAATACCGCCAACCTGGTGAATGCACTGGGCGTTGTGTCGGCCGATAAAACCAGTGTTCATTTTGGCATTCAGCAAACACCCACCACCACCCCGTTCAGCGTCACCATCGGCAACCCGGCCGTCAACAGCCTTATTACCCTTAATGGTGGCGCCAACCCGCCGGCATTTGCCGGCGCCGATCCCGAAGATCAGTTGGTGAATGGCAGCCTTGCCGGACGTATGGTGGCCATTACATCGTTGCCCACCAACGGCGAGCTTTGGTACAACGGTATCAAACTCACCACCGGCGCCGACAACCTTACACCACCTTCGGCCGGCAACCCTTACCGCATTCCTGCCTATGATCCTTCGAAAATGCGATTGAAGTTTACGGGCACGGGCTACAGTTCCAGCTCGTTTTCCTATGCGTTTGTAGATGCGGCGGGCATCATGGACCCGGCGCCGGCCTCCTATACGCTCAACTGGATGGGCGTGCTGCCAGTGACCCTTGTGCGCTTTGGGGTGGAAAAAGACGGTTTACAGGCAAGGGTAAAATGGCAAACGGCTAACGAGGCGGCCATGCAGGAATATGTGGTGGAAAGAAGTATTGATGGCGCATTGTTCCGCCCACTGGCAACTGTTGCCGCAAACGGAGCAGCATCCAATGACTATACCCTTGTTGATGATCTGCAGGGCCTAACATCGGGCCGGATGTACTACCGGTTAAAAGCGGTAGAAAAAACCGGCAGCGCCGCTTACAGCGCTATTGCATCGGTTCGGCTTTCTGGTGACGCAACCCTGCAACTGCAGGTAACGCCAAACCCTGCAAAAGGGCCCGTAACGGTAATGGTGAGCAAGACAACAGCGGCGGATGGCAGCCTTGCCCTGTACGATCAGGCCGGACGACAATTGGTGGCAAAATCCATTCGCCTCATGGCTGGCACAACCGCACTCCTTCTTAATGAGATGCAAGCCTTTCCAAACGGCACTTATTTTTTGCGGTTAACGACCAACGGATCGGTTATGACGCAGCAGGTAGTTCTGCAGCGATAAAGAGATGACCTGTTTGCAAAAAAAAAGAGCCGGCCATCCCGGCTCTTTTTTTTGCCATTTAGGTACGGCATTCGGCAGCCGATACAGTTTGGAAATTTCTTAACAAGGCCACCTTGTTTTTTTGCAAAACAATGAAAGGGACCATTATTCATCCGCTGCTGATTGCGACTTTTTTGCTTGCATGCCGGAAAGACAAAGCTGCCGCTCCTGCGGAGCCACCGGTGATAAAAGACGTGACGTACCGGGTGTTTGCGACAAAAGATTATTCGGAACCCATTTATGCCGGCATCCAGGTGGAACTACGGTTGCAGGCACGCATCATCAATTATAAAACCGGTGAAATGACGCTTGTTTGGGACAGCACGTTCAGCACCCGCAAACTCACCGATTTTCCGCAGGAAGGCAATGCCGTTGTCATCAAAAAAGCATTTCCGGTTTTAGACAGTCATCAAAAACTGAACGGATCGTTTTCGGTGCGCTACAAAGACGGTGAATACGTGACGCAACAAGCCGGGAGCGATGAAGCGGGCCCCGGCAAAACAAATATTCTGATGGAAACGCATTTATAACGCCCCTGCTACCAAAACGCAAACGATCATCCGGTAAAAGGCTGGGGCCATCAACAAAAACAAATACACGGATCGGTTAATTCCGCACCGGCTTTCCGCCCTTCAACACACTTTGAATCCGCTCCAGCGTTTTCCGTTCGCCGCAAAGCGAAAGAAACGCTTCCCGCTCCAGGTCCAGCAGGTATTGTTCGCTTACCAGCGTGGCTTCGCTCAGGTCGCCACCGCACATCACGTAGGCAAGCTTGCGGGCCACCAGGCCATCGTGTTCGGTAGCATAGCCTCCTTTCAACATGCCATTGATGCCGGCGTACAAGGCACCCAACGCACCGCGGCCCAAGGCTTTTACATCGGAGCGCTGCGTGGGCATCACGTAGCCGCTGTCGTACAATTCAATGACCGATTTTTTGGCTTCCGCCACGCGACGGTCGGCGTTCATCACCACTTCATCAAGGCCTTTGCGGTAAACACCCAATTGGTAGGCTTCATGCGCCGAGGTGGCCACTTTGGCCGTGGCAATGGTAAGAAAACGGTTCTTCAGCGTGATGGTCTCCGGTTCGTCCTCGTGCATTTCATCTGCCGCACGCAGCACAAATTCTTTGGTGCCGCCGCCGCCGGGAATCAAGCCTACGCCCAGTTCTACCAAGCCAGTGTACGTTTCCGCAGCAGCACAAATCTTATCGCTGTGCAGGCTCATTTCGCAGGCGCCACCCAGGGCCAGGCCATGCGGGGCCACCACTACCGGCACCGGAGAATAGCGGCAGCGCATCATGGTATTTTGAAACAGGCGAATGGCCATGTCCAGTTCATCCCACTCCTGCTCTATGGCCAGCATGAAGATCATGCCCACGTTGGCGCCGGCACTGAAATTGGCGCCTTCGTTGGCAATCACCAGCCCTTTGTAATCTTTCTCCGCCAGCTCGATGGCTTTTGTTATGCCGCTGAGCACATCGCCCCCGATGGAATTCATTTTGGTGCTCCACTGCAGGCCCAGCACGCCGTCGCCAATATCATACACCCGACTGCTGCTGTTTTTCCAAACCGTTTTGTCCTGGTAGTTGCTGAGGATAATAAAAGCATTGCTGCCGGGAATCTCTTTGTAATCTTTCGCCGAAGGATCGTAAGCGAGTGTTTTACCGTTTTCTACTTTAAAGAACGATTTTTTGCCGGCGGCAAGCATGTCTTCCACCCAGGGAGCGATGCTGTAGGCGGCTTCATTCATGGCCTTTACCGTTCGCTCCACGCCCAGGGCATCCCAGCTTTCAAACGCGCCAATCTCCCAGCCGAATCCGGCTTTCATGGCATCGTCAATACGATACACTTCCTCGCTGATTTCGGGAATGCGGTGAGAGATATACGAGAATAGACTGTAGTGAAAATGACGGTAGAACTCACCGGCTTTATCCTGACCGGCCACGAGCATTTTCAGGCGCTGCTTCAGGTCGTCAACGGGTTTGGCCGCATCTACCGATGCAAACTTTGGCTTTTGACGGGGTTTGTATTCGAGTGTTTGCAGGTCAAGAGTATAAATCTCTTTCTCTCCTTTCTCCCCTTTTTTCTTTGCAAAAAATCCCTGGCCGGTTTTATCGCCCAGCCAGCCCTTTTCCACCACTTTATCGAGCCATGCAGGAATTTGAAAGACGGCTTTTTGTTCATCACCGGGGCAATTGTCGGCCACGCCTTTGGCTACTTTTACCAGCGTGTCTATGCCCACCACATCGGCCGTGCGGAAGGTGGCTGATTTGGGCCGACCGATGATGGGGCCAGTGAGGGCATCCACTTCGTCAATGGTCAGGCCCATTTTCTCCACCAGCCCAAAAATGGCCATGATGCCAAACACACCAATGCGGTTGGCAATAAAGGCCGGTGTGTCTTTGGCCAGCACGGTTGTTTTACCCAGGTACAGGTCGCCGTAGTGCAGCAAAAAGTCAACAACGGCTTTGTCGGTATCGGGCGAAGGAATGATCTCGAGCAGCCGCAGGTAGCGGGGCGGATTGAAAAAGTGCGTACCGCAGAAGTGTTTTTTAAAATCATCGCTGCGGCCCTGTGTGAGCAGGTGAATGGGTATGCCCGATGTATTGGTGGTGATGAGCGTTCCGGGCTTGCGGAACTGCTCCAGTTTTTCGTAGAGCGCCTGCTTAATGTCGAGGCGTTCCACCACCACTTCAATCACCCAATCGTAACCAGCGATGTATTTGAGGTTATCATCAAAATTGCCGGTGGTGATGCGCCTGATAACGTCTTTTGTATAGACCGGCGAGGGATTGCTTTTGACGGCCGCTTCAAGGGAGCTGTTGACGATCTTGTTCCGGGCCGCCTGGTCGGTACTTTCCTTTGCCCCGGCCGGAACAATGTCCAGCAGCAAAACCTGTAGTCCAATGCCCGCAAAATGACAGGCGATGCGTGAACCCATAACGCCGCTCCCAAGAACTGCCACCTTTTTGATGATACGTTTGCTCATAGCCAGAAAATTAGTTAGTTAAACAACTAACCGTGAAGATAAAGATATTTGGGAAGTGGAAAAGGGGCGGTTGAAAAGAAAAACGGAGTCGAGCGTTATCGGTGTTTTGCTGTTTGATTATTAGCAAGGTTTTGCCTCATTTCGGTTGGCGATGGTAATGATCGCTTTGGCTTTCAAGTTATATTTGACGAACGACCTTGTACTGAATGTGATTGAACATTAAAGTAATTTGGTACAAGGAAGTACGGAAATACAACTGTTAGCGGTCAGGCTTGGGCAACCACTCCTACATTATGAGAATAATAGTTACGATCATATTTTCAACCATTTTACTTTCTAACTGTGGTGACACGAAAGAAAATAACACTTCTCAAAACAATAGCCGTGAACTTGTTCCAGAGCCAGACAGGGCTGAACGTTTAAGGTATGAAGCCTTACAACGGCTGCGAAACTCTGGTTGCATATTTTTAAATCCAGACACTTCAGTTCTCCCACTCAAAATCCGGGATGCCGAAAGCGGTAAGATCTTCATTAGAAACGATAAGCCCGGAAGTCAAGACGAGTATCGTTACTATTCAAATAACTTTCAACAATTGTTGTCACTTACTCAACACCCTGGAGACGGGCAATATCAAGTAAGCATTTTTAGAGTTGAACATGCAAAAAAGGATGACTATGGATACCGGAAACTTGATGTTGACACCCTCAAGACAGAAAAAGGCATAATGCTGGGAATGTCAAAGGGTGAGATCATAGATAGATTAGGCAACTGTTATGCATCTCTTGACAGCACAAAAGAGTATATTGAGCTTTACTATAGGATCGAAGCTCCACAAGACACCAAAACACATCTCCTTGCAAAACACAACATGCCGATTTATTACGCCTCGTATAAAATAAGAAATGGCGGATTGGAAAAATTTGAATTTGGCTTTGAATATCCTTAAAATTATAGCCCGAACCGCTAACATGGTTTTGCTGCAATAGGTGCTGAAGAATATGTATTCAACTCATTAACTTTACTCAGCAACAGGAAGTAAGTGAAGCTGTAGTTTTCCAAATGCACCTACTGACAGCAACACCTAATCCGTTGTGCGCAACTGGGTCGTCGCTGAAGTAAGCGTTATTGAATATTCCTGTAACCAACTCTTTTATGATAACATACAAAAAGCTGAAACTCTATAAAAAGTATGACGGGGATGGAGACGCCTGGGTAAGTCGGTCATGGTGGTGGGAACGAAACAAAATGTCTGCAGACGAGTGGGCACTGATTGGGCAGCTAATTAGTGAATTGAAACTAATAAATAATGGCCTGGCCGCGGCTTCTTTTGCGGAAACCGTCGAAACTAAAATCAGGGAAAACTGCGATGACGGCGAGACAATTGCCAAGCTAAAGGAACTTTCCAAAACAATGACATAAACAGTTCTCTTACTCCTGATGCGCACAACAGGCGCTATAAAAAAGTCGGGCAGAAGCGCTATTTTTCAGCGAATAAACAACAATCAACGGCAGTGCAAAAGTGGAGCGACAGATTTCCAAATATCCGCCCCTCTTAAAGCGCTAAGACGTTGCCTGTAATTTTATGACGACCATCACTACTGCAAGACATAAGACTAAGTTCTATCTGACCGTAATCTTAGTACCATTATTCTTTTTTGCCTTAGCTACAGTTCTTTTCATCACTTACCTTGACCAAAGAGAACTTGGCAATACAAAGCCAAAAACGGCACTGATGGCACTCTTCAGCATTGCTGTTTATTTTATGGCGTTTTATACAGTTTACAGATATTACAGGAACGCTCCTAACATTCGAGTAGACAACCAACTGATTTCTTTTGATAATCAGACTTTTTCATTAAATGATTTACAACATATTGAACTTACAGGCAAGAGGAATTTCCCTTATCTGTTTAGCTTTCCTATGGAGGCCGCCACTTTGCGGTTCAAAGACGGACAAACAAAATACATATTTGACGATATGTATGAGAACTCCTGGCAGTTGAAATCCTATCTAAAGCAGGTTATTATTGACAAGAAAAGCTTTACAGAACAGGATACACAACAAATTGAAAAATCAGAATTACAAAGTGAATTGTACGACGCCTACAAAGACAATCAATTCACGTCTCTTAGGGGAATATCACTTTGGGGATTGGTTGGCTTTTTTGCTTTTATGCAACTTACAAAAGGTAAAGCTCCGTCAAACGGTGGCTGGATATTTCTTATGATGTTTGGAACTTTTTGGTTTGTGTTTCATTCATGGCTCATGCACTACTTTGAAGTCTCACAGTCATTCTTTGTGGTTAAAAACCATAACCTTTTCTGGAAGAAGAAAGCGTATAGACTTTCTGATATAAAAGAAATTGTTTTCGAAACACAAGGAAAAATGCCAAATTGTTTAAGAGTGATTACAAAGGATTTTCGGAATAAACTCTATCCGGCAGGTACTCTCAGAGACAGGACATGGCTTGAACTTAAAGACAAACTGGAGAGCCACAACATCAAAGTAAGGAATGAGTGCATCTAAGCAAAACTACAGGCAACAGCAGTTCCTATGTAAAGCGGTTGTGAGAGTGGGGTTGATATGTTGATAAAGTTACGTCATAGTTGTTTTTGATACGCTTTGGCCTTGAACGATTGAATATCCTGCTGTTGAGCAGCTTTTCTGAGGCTGCCGTTCAATCGTTCAGGGACAAAGCGGAATGATGTTTTTCCTTTTGTGATTCTTTACGCTCCAGCTCCTATATGTAGCTGCATGGCTAAGGTGCACTACCGGCATCTGTGGGTTGTTAAAGAAGGAGCAGCCACCTGCTTTGCGCTGTGATGGATAGTTGCCTACCCTTGTAAGCTCCCCCAAACTTCGGCCGGTCAAAGTTAGAGTTAACGACAAGATGGT